>CANDNA010000022.1 GCA_947385955.1 uncultured Clostridia bacterium | reverse complement strand
AGGGCGAAGCCCGTGAGCGATGCCTGGACACCTGACGAGGTAGTGACGAGTCCGGTGGGAAGGTATGCTGTGCAAGGAGCGGAGGCTCCTGAGCGGAGCACGGCGGAGTGGAGGCGAGCGGGCCGGCAGCCTGATTTTCATCCGGGGATTTGTATAGGGCGAAGCCCGTGAGCGATGCCTGGACACCTGACGAGGTAGTGACGAGTCCGGCGGGAAGGTATGCGGGAGACGGAAATATGGTTTGTTTTGGGCAGTAGCCAGTATTGACAAAATCAGGAACCTCCTGTTATGATATCACATAGGACAAAGACGTTCTTACATAAGGTAGGGATGTCTTTTTTATTTCACAGGAAGCTCTTGCTGTTGTAAAGCAGATCGCTTTCCTGTTGATACAGAACCATGCAGAACAGGAATCTGTGTCATGAAAACGGGTTATGATAAAACAGATAATATGCAATCAGGAAGAGAAAGGAAAAGCATATGAACAATTATACGCGGGAAGATATTATCAGGATGGTACGGGATGAGGATGTGGAGTTTATCCGGCTGCAGTTTACGGATATCCTGGGAAATTTTAAAAATGTGGCGGTGACGGTAAGCCAGTTGGAGAAAGCGCTTGACAATCAGTGTTCTTTTGATGCGTCTGCCGTGGAAGGGCTGGCGAATGCGGGGGAAGCAGATCTGTACCTGCATCCGGATTATAATACTTTTGCGATTTTTCCCTGGAGGCCTCAGCAGGGGAAGGTGGCAAGGCTGATCTGTGATCTGCACTATGCTGACGGTACGCCTTTTCCGGCAGACCCCCGGTATATTCTGAAACAGGCGCTGGCAGAAGCAAAGCAGCAGGGACTCTGGTTTGAAGTGGGGCCGGAATGTGAATTTTTCCTGTTCCATTGTGATGAAAACGGGCTGCCTACCACACTGACGCATGAACAGGCGGGGTATTTTGATATGAGTCCGCTGGATCTGGGGGAAAACGCCAGACGGGATATTGTGCTGACGCTGGAGGAGATGGGATTTGAAATCGAAGCCTCTCATCATGAATCGGCTCCGGCACAGCATGAGATTGATTTCCGATATGATGAGGCGCTGCGGACAGCCGACAATATTATGACTTTTAAACTGGCGGTTAAGACACTGGCAAAACGGCATGGTCTGCATGCCACCTTTATGCCCAAGCCCAAATACGGTGTGGACGGTTCCGGTATGCATCTTCATATGTCGCTTCTGCGGGACGGAAAGAATATCTTTGAGGAGGAAAGCGGTATCTGCGGTCTGAGCAGGGAAGCTCTTTATTTTATCGGCGGTCTGCTGAAACATGCGAAAGGAATGACAGCAGTAACCAATCCGATTGTCAATTCTTATAAAAGGCTTGTGTCCGGCTATGAAGCGCCGGTGCACATCGGATGGGGGACCTGGCATACCAGCCCGGTGATCCGGATTCGCCAGGGCAAGGGAAAAGGAAAGCGGATCGAACTGCGTTCTCCGGATTCAGCAGCCAATCCTTATCTGGCGCTGGCCCTTTGCCTGCGGGCCGGGCTGGATGGGATGAAGCATCAGATCATGCCGCCTGAGTGCATGGATGAGAGAGCGGACAAAATCGCTGATGGGAAATGCGGGGAAGCGCAGACGGAAGAAATACCTGGTACTTTGATCGAGGCCATACATGAGATGGAACGGGATTTACTGGTCAGAGAGGCCCTGGGAGAATATGCCTGTGAGAAATACAGGAAATTGAAAATACAGGAGTGGAATGCCTATAAAGCCCAGGTCAGTGCGTGGGAGCTGGAGCAGTATCTGAACCGGTATTAAATCAGAAGAAAAAATCCGCCGCAAGATAAGGCGAAAAGGGAGGTGGACCCGTTGACAGGCATAATCATAGCGTTTCCCAAAATCGAAGATGCCAGAAAACTGAAAAGTGTGCTGGTACGCAGCGGACATTCGGTAACAGCGGTCTGTTCTACCGGGGCGCAGGCAGTCAGCCATGCAGACGGGCTGCATGAGGGCATTGTCCTGTGCGGTGTCCGCCTGCCGGATATGATGTATTCGGAACTTGCAGACAATCTTCCGGAAGGGTTTGAACTGCTTTTGATGGCATCGGAGCATGTACTGGAAGAATGTGCGGGAAGCGGCTGCCTGTCTGTTGCCATGCCATTAAAAGTCCATGAGCTGATTGATACAGTGGATATGATGGTCCAGACCATAGAAAGGCGGCGTCGGAAACGAAAAACCATACCCAAAAAGAGGAGCGGCGGGGAGCAGGCGCTGATCCGGGAAGCCAAAGAACTTTTGATGGAACGGAACCATATGACGGAAGAAGAGGCGCATCGGTACATACAGAAATCCAGTATGGATACCGGCACCAATATGACGGAAACGGCGGAGATGATATTGTCCATGATGCGGTAAGCCCGGCAGGATCTGCATGGAAACCGGCATTTTTTACTCTTTTGCAAAAGCCGGCGGTGAGGTATAGTAAAGATATCATATAAAGTTAAATGTAAGAACGGAAGGGATAGTAATGAAATTTACAAAAATGCACGGCTGCGGCAATGACTATATCTATGTCGACGGCAGGAACGAGCATGTGCCGCAGGAGAAAAAACCGGAGCTGGTAAGGAAACTGAGTGACCGGCATTTCGGAATCGGCGGAGACGGCGTTATTTTTATCAATCCATCCGGAGAAGCCGATTTTGAGATGGAAATGTTCAATGCAGACGGAAGCCGGGGAGAAATGTGTGGAAACGGCATTCGCTGTGTGGCGAAGTTTGTGTATGATAAGGGTTTGACGGACAAGACAGCGTTGGATATTATCAGTGCCGGAGAGGTGAAGCATATCCTGCTCCAGACAGAAGGGGGCATCGTTGTGTCTGCCAGAGTGGATATGGGGCAGCCGGAGCTGACGGCCCGGAAGATTCCCGTGCTGGCTGCAGGAGAGCAGGTAATCGACGAAGAAATCCTGGTGCAGGGAAAAACCTGGCGGATGACCTGTGTTTCGATGGGCAATCCCCATGCTGTTGTATTTGCGGAAAATGTGAAGGACTTGCCGCTGGAAGAGACAGGGCCTTATTTTGAACAGCATGAGAGATTTCCCAAACGGATCAACACAGAATTTGTCCGTGTAATAGACCGGAAAACGATAGAGATGCGCGTCTGGGAACGGGGGGCAGGCGAGACACTTGCCTGCGGTACGGGATGCTGTGCTGCGGTAACGGCCTGTGTCCTGAATGGCCTGACAGACAGAACGGTAACCGTACAGGTGCCGGGAGGGGCTATTTTGATTGAATGGGAGGAATCCACCGGACATATTTATATGACCGGTCCTGCAGTGACCGTGTTCGAAGGAGAAATTGACGCCGGAATTTAAAGATGATACACTGGTTCATAAAAGATACCTTCGATTGACAAGAGCACATACGGTCAGGCAGAAGGAGATTTGGTGAGAGGAGATTATTATGGCTAAAGTAAATGATAATTATTTGAAGCTGCCCGGCAGCTATCTGTTTTCCACCATTGGGAAAAAGGTCAATGCTTTTGCAGCGGCGAATCCGGATAAAAAGATAATCCGTCTGGGAATCGGAGATGTGACACAGCCGTTGGCGCCGGCTATCATTTCCGCCCTGCACAGTGCGGTGGATGAGATGGCGGATGCCGCTACTTTCAGAGGATATGCGCCGGATTTGGGATATGAATTTCTGCGCAATGCCATTGCGGAAAATGATTATCGGGCAAGAGGATGTGACATTGGGGCAGATGAGATCTTTGTATCGGACGGCGCCAAATGTGATTCCGGCAATATCCAGGAAATTTTCAGTACAGACAATAAGATCGCCGTATGTGATCCGGTGTATCCGGTATATGTGGATACCAATGTGATGGCAGGCAGGACAGGCACTTATCAGGCGGAAACAGAAACCTGGAGTGATGTCATCTATATGCCCTGTACAGCGGAAACAGATTTTGCACCGGAGCTGCCCGGCAAGACACCTGACCTGATCTATCTGTGTTTCCCCAACAATCCCACCGGTTCCACCATTACCAGGAGCCGCCTGCAGGAATGGGTGGACTATGCCAACCGGGTGGGTGCTGTCATTATTTATGATGCGGCCTATGAGGCATATATCTCTCAGGAGGGTGTCCCTCACAGCATTTATGAATGCCAGGGAGCAAGGACCTGTGCCATTGAACTGCATTCATTTTCCAAAAATGCCGGTTTTACCGGAGTGCGTCTGGGATATACGGTCGTGCCGAAGGATCTGAAGGTGGGAGATGTGGCTCTGCATGGGCTGTGGGCAAGACGCCACGGTACCAAGTATAATGGTGCGCCCTATATCGTACAGCGGGCCGGAGAAGCAGTGTATTCCGAAGAAGGTAAAGCTCAGTTACAAAAACAGGTTGCTTACTATATGAACAATGCAAACTATATTCTGGAAGGGCTGAAAGCGGCAGGATATACAGTTTCCGGCGGTGTGAATGCACCCTATATCTGGCTGAAAACGCCGGGGAATATGACAAGCTGGGAATTTTTTGATTATCTGTTGGAGCAGGCCAATGTGGTGGGAACTCCCGGTTCCGGTTTCGGACCCAGCGGGGAAGGCTATTTCCGCCTGACAGCGTTTGGAAGCTATGAAAATACAGTGGAGGCAATTGACAGAATCCGGAATTTATCCGGCTGCTGATTTGCTGCAGAGTGGATAGATGGTTTTGGTTCAGGCATCTGTTTTCAGACTGCCTGAACCGGATCACAGTTTTGGACTAATGATCACAGGGTAAGCCGGCCAGCGTTTCTATAATTCTGTCCCGGTACTGTGCATGATGCGGCATGCCGTTTCCGAGCCCGCCCCGTTTTGGCAGTTGGAGTTTGAGAAAGCTGCCGTTTTTTAATGTAATCAGACAGTTGACAGCGCCCATGATGGCGTTTTTGATACTGCATGCCCGGATTTCGGTCAATGGGAAACAGGTACCGATATCTTCCGCTACGGTTTTTCTCAGATCGGGAATATGATAAAACGCATTTAAATAGTTACGCTCTTCACATTCGGCAACAATCAGATAATGGCTGGTAATGCCGATGTATACATCGAATCTGGATGTTTTTTTCTGGTTGATTTGCAGCGTGATACCGTGTATACCTGCATAAAGTGTCTCTCCTTCCGGAGTACAATCCCCCAAAATCTGCAACATTCTGCCTTCGTCAAAAATACCGGACATAGTTTGGACTCCTTCTTTTTTTATACTGTGTATTCTCTGTGCATCAGATCCAGATAAAAGTTTGTGCAGATCATTTGCACATAGGGCGCCACCCAGAAGAAAGCAATCCCGCAGGAAAGCAGGCCCAGCAGATAATAGGGGAGCAGGGTGATTTCCATATAGAAAAACCGTGCCTTGCTTCCTTTCATAACGCGCCTGCTTGTTGACATAATCTGTCTTGTGGAGTAACCGGGAAAATCCAGCATAATATAATATGCCTGTGAATACAGCAGGCTGATATACGTGTAAAGAATACCACCGATTACCATTGTAATACAGGTTAACAGAAACAGTGTGGAAGTTTCTTTGATTCTGTAAAATATAGCACACAAAAGACAGGGAGACAGGACAAGGAGCTGCATTGTCAGAACAAAGAAACGGACAGCAAGCGCTTTGTCGGTATGGGAACGAAAGCCATAAAAAATATCTGTGATACGATAAGGACGATCACAGGCAAGATGCAGAAAAAAGCGGGTCAGCCCCAATATAAAAATACCGGACAGAAGATCCAGAATAAAGGTAATCAGAAAGGCAATTCCCTGGCCTGCCAGTGTGCTCTGATCGGTCAGGAAAGAACAGAGCATCGAAGCTATCATGATAATCACATTGGCAGAAACGGTGGCGCCGATGGCAATACCGTATTTTCCCAGAAGCTGCCCTCTGGAAATTGATTTCAACTGTGCGATGGATAATTTGTTGTTCATAAAGCCGGTCTCCATTTCTTACTTTTAGCCGGCAATATTGACATGCATGCCGGAATAGACAGCGGAATCCGCTGTTTTTTTCCCTTTCTGATAGGGATTCTCTTCGTTAAAATATTTGATCTGCGTATTGGTTTCCCCGCCGGAAACATACGTGCGGCCGCATTCCGGGCAGACATTGGTCCGGATAGACACAGAAGCGGAAATGACCTTTCCGTTTTTCATGGATGCCTTTTTAAAGGCGTTGTTTACATGCTCCTGCTCATGGGCTCTGACCCGGCTGCCGGATGCGTTGGGGGAAATATGGGCTGCGGATTTAAAAGAAACCATTTCATCGGAGCCGTCCTGGTATTTCCGGTTTTTACAGGTTTCGCATTCTGCAGGAGAAGATTTACGTCCGGGGGATTTGGCCTGGGACGCGCCGGCGTTCATTGCCGGGCCTGTTGCAGCCTGATTGTTTCCGATTCCGTTGATTGTCATAAAATCACCTCATTCAAAACGTTGCACTGATACCTGTGGTCAATTATAATATTCATAAAAATCATCAAAGGACTCACCATAATAATCTTCGTAAGTCCGGTTAAATTCTTCGATAAATGTTTCTGATGTAAACAGCAGGACGGAGATCAGGATAATCACCAGAAAAACGGCGCCGATACTGCAGGCGGAAGTGATCAGCCCAGTCTTTGCATGAGAGGAAAGCCGTTTGCCGCTGCCTCTGGAAAGCATGGCCAGTACGATGCTGACACTGCCCAGTACAAAAGGGGTAAAAGGAAACAGCAATATAAAAACAAGAGACACTGCACTGATAATACCCGTAATCATAGCAGCTTTTGCCATCATATTATCTGTCTGTCCTGCAGGCTGCACATATATGGGCAGATTGGCAGGATGCTGTCCGGGGAAGCCGTTTGGGAAATATCCGTTCATGCTGTTTTGGAGGTTATTCTGAAAACTGCCGGGGATGCTGTTCTGTGTATTCTCAGGGGCATTGCCGGCAGGTGTATTCCCGGTCTGACCGGTCTGATCCGGCAGTTGGTCCGGAGCCTGGCTTTGAGGGTTATTTTGGAAATCCATCTGTATACTCCCTTGGTTGATAAGTAAATGATATTACAATCTACAGATATAGTAACACTTCCTGCGGAATATTTCAAATGAAAATCTGCGGCGGCTTTTGCTTGCAATTCTCCACCGCTTTCCAGTATAATGGGAAAGTATGTAAAGGAGTTATCGTTATGGATATTATAGGAAAACTGAAAGAGGAACTGAAGGTAGAGAAGTGGCAGGTGGAAGCAGCGGTTTCCCTGATTGATGAGGGAAATACGATTCCTTTTATTTCCAGATACCGGAAGGAGGCCACCGGCGCTCTGAATGATGAGGTATTGCGCAGCCTTCATGAGAGACTTTCTTATCTGAGGAATCTGGAAGAGAAAAAAACACAGGTACTGGGCAGCATTGAGGAACAGGGAAAACTGACGGATGAGCTGCGGGAAAAAATTGCGGCAGCGGAAACCCTGGTGGCGGTAGAGGATCTGTATCGCCCGTATCGTCCCAAGCGAAAGACCAGGGCCAGCGTGGCGAAAGAAAAAGGACTTTTGCCGCTGGCAGAGCTGCTTTTGGAACAGACTCTGACCGGGCCTGTGCTGGAGGCCGCTGCGGCTTACGTGGATGAGGAAAAAGGGGTAAAGACCCCGGAGGAGGCATTACAGGGCGCAGAAGATATTATTGCCGAAAGTATTTCTGATGATGCACAGTACCGGGCTTATATCCGTAAGGTGACATTTGAGGAAGGAAAACTGACCAGTACCGCCAGGGACGAAAAGGCGGAAAGCGTTTATGAAATGTACTATGCATATGAGGAGCCGGTGAGTGGAGCCGCAGGCCACCGGGTACTGGCGCTGAACCGGGGCGAGAATGAGAAGTTTCTGAATGTAAAGGTGGAGGCGCCGGTGGAGCGGATTCTCCGGTTTCTGGAAAAGCAGGTGATTACGAAAGAAAATGCAGTGACCGGACCTGTTCTGAAGGAAACCATCGCCGACAGTTATGACCGTCTGATTGCGCCGGCCATTGAACGGGATATCCGCAATGAGCTGACAGAAAAGGCGGAGGATGGAGCCATTACAGTATTTGGTAAAAATCTGGAACAGCTTCTTTTGCAGCCTCCGATTGCGGGAAAGACAGTGTTGGGATGGGACCCTGCATTTCGTACCGGCTGTAAACTGGCAGTGGTGGATGCTACGGGAAAAGTCCTGGATACGAAGGTGATTTATCCTACTGCACCCCAGAATAAGGTGGAGCAGGCCAAGACAGAGCTGAAAAAGCTGATTGCCAGATATCAGGTGGATTTGATTTCCGTCGGAAACGGAACGGCTTCCCGTGAGTCGGAACAGGTGATTGTGGAACTGTTAAAGGAGCTGGAGAGGCCGGTTCAGTATGTGATTGTCAATGAAGCCGGGGCTTCTGTATATTCGGCCAGCAAGCTGGCAACGGAAGAGTTCCCTGAATTTGATGTGGGACAGAGAAGCGCCGCTTCCATAGCAAGGCGTCTGCAGGACCCTCTGGCGGAACTGGTGAAAATTGATCCCAAGTCCATTGGCGTGGGGCAGTATCAGCATGACATGAACCAGAAAAAGCTGGGAGAAGCTCTGGGCGGCGTGGTGGAGGACTGTGTGAACCGGGTTGGCGTGGACTTGAATACGGCATCGGCTCCCTTACTGTCCTACATATCGGGCATTTCCAAAACCATTGCCAGGAATATTGTGGAGTATCGGGAAACAAACGGAAGATTTACCAACCGCAGGCAGCTTTTGAAGGTGGCCAAGCTGGGGCCGAAGGCCTTTGAGCAGTGTGCAGGATTTTTGCGGATTTTGGGCGGGGACAATCCATTGGATGCCACAAGCGTCCATCCGGAATCCTATGAGGCGGCAGAAAAGCTGCTGGACAAACTGGGGCTTACGATGGCGGATGTGAGAGAGGCACAGAAAAAAGCGGCTGCGGAAAAAGGCAAAGCCAGACCCGCAAAGAAGGAAACGGAGAAAAGGCCGAAAAAAAACCAGTTTGTCATCCGCAACACCAGCACCGCTATGGGAAAGGCCCTGGCAGCGGCTATGGGAGGCGTTACACCGGAGAGCGGCCGGGAAGAGAAAAAGAGCGCCGGTACATCCGGAGATCACAATCGTATGGGGGATCTGGAGCGTCGTGCGGGAGATAAAAAGAAGCTGGCAGCCGAACTGGGGATCGGAGAACTGACCCTGACGGATATCCTGAAGGAGTTGGAAAAGCCTGCCAGGGATCCCAGGGATGATATGCCTGCTCCGATTCTGAGAAGTGACGTTTTGGATATGAAGGATCTGAAACCGGGCATGATCCTGAAAGGGACCGTCCGCAATGTAATTGACTTTGGTGTATTTGTGGACATCGGAGTCCATCAGGACGGACTGGTTCATATTTCTCAGATTACGGACCGTTTTATCAAACACCCGCTGGAGGCAGTCCGGGTGGGGGATATTGTGGAAGTACAGGTGCTTTCGGTGGATGTGCCGAAAAAGCGGATCGGGCTGACAATGAAGATCAAAGCGGAAAAGAACGGAAAAAAACAATAAAAAGCGGACTGCAGGATATAAGTAAAATGGGGCACAGCAACGGCTGACTGTGCCCCTGTATTTTTTACTGCTGCAGGAGAGTATCAGGGATTTTCCGGTCTTTAAAGTAATAAGCGTCATCGTGACCGCTGATTTCACGCAGTACCCGGCAGGGATTTCCCACTGCCACCACATTTGCAGGGATATCCTTTGTGACAATGCTCCCTGCGCCGATTACGGTATGATCTCCGATGGTAACGCCCGGCATAATGATGGCGCCCGCACCGATCCAGCAGTTTTTGCCGATGTGAACCGGCATGTTATACTGGTAGCCCTGCTGTCGCAGGCCGGGCAGAATGGGATGGCCGGCAGTGGCAATGGTTACATTGGGCCCGAACATGGTATAGTCTCCCACATAGATATGGGTATCGTCCACACAGGTCAGATGATAGTTTGCGTAGACCATAGTTCCGAAATGGCAGTGATGTCCGCCGAAATTGGCATAAAAGGGCGCTTCAATATATACGCCTTCCCCGCAGTCTCCCAGCATCTCTTTTAACATGGCGGCTCTTTTTTCCGATTCTGACGGTTTTGTCAGATTGTATTCACACAGTTTATCCTGATAGACTACCTGTTCTTTTATAATGGCTTCATCCCCCGGCAGATAAAGTTCTCCGGTATGCATTTTTTCTTTCATATTACTCATGTTGTATTCCTCCGATTGTAAGATTTTTCAGCCATCCATAGGCTTTGTAATGCCGGTAGACCGCCGGCAGTTTTATAAGTTCATCCAGATTCAGGATGAAGTAGACGGTAAGTACCGGCAGCTTCCAGACAAAAGCGCACAGACATCCGACGGGGATGGTAATGCACCACAGTGTCACAATGTCGCAGAGCAGTCCGAATTTTGCATCTCCTCCGGCCGGGAAGATACCGCCTATCGTCATACTGTTGATGGATTTACCGGTCAGATAACAGGAGCAGATCAGAAACATTCCCTGCAGACAGTCTTTTGCCGTTGGTGTCAGATTTACCATGCGGATCACCAGTGGAGACAGCGCCAGCAGGAAAAGGCCGGACAGTGCGCCGCATATGGCAGATACTTTTGTCAGGACACTGCCGGCCTGCTTTGCCTCTTCAAAGCGGTCTGCACCCAGCCGGTTTCCCACCAGGATGCTTCCGGCATTTCCCAGACCAAGACACAGGCATACGATCAGATTTTTGGAAATGTTGGCAATGCCGTTGGCGGCCACCGCATCGCTTCCCAGATGTCCCATGATCACGGAATACATCGTAAAACCTCCGCTCCAGATCAGTTCATTGGCAAGAACCGGGACCGTCTTACGAAAGAATCGTCTGACCAGTTCCTGATTTGGGACAGACAGCCGGATTTTCAGCCAGTCCATATGTTTTATCATATAGAAAATACTCCATAGCGTCTGTACGGCGGTTGCCGCCACAGTGGCCCATGCCGCTCCCTGAATCTTCATGGCAGGTATTTTGAACCATCCGAAAATAAATATAGCATTGAGCAGGATATTTAACAAGACAGTGATGGTACTGATGATTGTGCTGACTGTTACTGCACCGCAGTTTTTCATCACTGCCATAGACACCTGAGCGATGGCAGAAAACAGATAGGAAATACCGATTACTTTCAGATATTCACTGCCCAGCGTGATCAGTTCTGGTTCGTTGGTCAGAAATTTCATCAGCAGTTCCGGGAACAGAACTGTGGATAGCGAGAACAGGACTGCCGCCATGCAGGAAACGGAAAGAACCAGATGAAATACGTTTGAAATATTGTCCATATCCCGTCTGCCATAATATTGTGCCACAAACATGTTTTCGCCGATGAGAAATGCAGTCATAAACAGGTTGAATACAAATGTGACCTGGGTGGCCAGTGAGACCGCTGCCATAGCGTCCTGATGGAGCCGCCCCAGCATAACCGCATCCGTTGCTGCCACAAGTGCAAGCATAAACTGCTGAAATGCGATGGGCAGTGTCAGCCGGATGATTTCCCCTTTCAGGGTTTCTCTTTTTTTCATAACACTCCTCCTTTGGGGTTTCATAGGATAACAATAACAGATATTTCCTTGAAATTCTTTCAAAATAGCTTATAATTATATAACAATATTCTTTTAAAGGAAGAAACATATGAACGAACATAAAAAATACTGTTCCTCGTTTCATCCGGACTCCTCGGAAACGGTTGCTTATCACAATCCGCTGTTTCCTGCCTATGCCCGATATGAGAGATTGTCCTGCTATCCGGACTATGCTGCCATCAGCCACTGGCATACGGACCTGGAGTTCATTTCTGTTAAAAAAGGAAAGATGAGTTATCATGTGAACGGGGAACTGATTGAATTGTCAGAACAGAGCGGCATTGTGGTCAACAGCAGACAACTGCACCACGGATTTTCCAGGATCCGGGAGGAATGCGAGTTTCTCTGCATTATACTGTCGCCGGAGCTGCTTGGGGGAAATGAATGGTTTTACCAGAATTATGTGGAGCATATTACAGAAAACCCCTCCTGCCCGTATGTGACGCTGGGTCGTGAGGGCTGGCAGACTGAGATTCTGGAAAGGCTGGATCGAATTTATGATTTTTGCGAAAACGGAGAGGACGGCACGGACATGACAGGAGTGTCATATTTTGAAGTGACAGAAGCCTTTTTTGCAATCATGAAGAGACTGTATCAGAACCTTCCTGCAGCGCGGCCGGGCAGGAAACAGGAATCCGCAGAACTCACTTCTCTGCGGCATATGCTCGTGTATGTGGAAGAGCATTTTAAAAAGCATATGACACTGGAAGAGATTGCATCTGCAGGGGCCTGCTGTAAGAGTAAATGCTCCCTGCTGTTTAAAAAATATTTGTGTGATACCCCCATTTCCTATCTTACCAAACTCCGCCTTCGAAAAAGCCTTACTGCCTTACTGGATTCGGATACCTGTATTACGGAGATTGCCTGTGAATATGGATTTGGCGGAACCAGCTATTACTGCGAAACATTTCGGAAATATTATGGCCTGTCTCCGCTGAGATACAGGAAAATGCATCCGGGGCGTTGAGAGAGGAGCCGCTTTGGGACACATGGGGAAACTGGTTGTTGCAGACAGGCAGACATGATATAATAGCCGCAAAGGAAAAACAAGCGGCTGCAAAGCAGACATTTGTTTTTCCTGCGGCATTAACGGGCAAAGGTCCGGTGGAAGCGGACAAAGGAGCGCGAAAGCGCGGCTTTGCAAGTGAAAAAGGAAAACAAAACAGTAAAGAAGGAGAATACAGCATGGAAAAGACGTTGCTGCAGTCTGTTATGGATAATGCAGTGTTTCTGTTACAGTTTATTGTGATTGTAGTGATATTGGTACTGATTTCATATCTGATGGAAAAGGCATCCGGGAAAAGGAAGGGGAGCCGGGAACGGATTTTAAATACCAGAAAGGTGGCGGTCTGCGGTATGTTTGCAGCAATCGCGGCAGTGCTGATGGTGTTGGAAATGCCGGTGCCTTTTGCACCGCCTTTTTATGGTCTGGATCTCAGCGAGCTGCCGGCGCTGGTAGGAACATTTGCTTTCGGGCCGGTGGCGGGCGTATTGATCGAATTTTGCAAGGTGATTTTAAAGATTCTGTTCAAGCCCAGTACAACGGCATTTGTGGGAGAGCTGGCCAATTTTGTGATCGGATGCAGTTATCTTCTGCCTGCATCTGCGGTGTATCTCTTACATAAAACACGGAAGAATGCCATCATTGCCATGCTGGCGGGTACGCTTTGTATGACTGTGTTCGGGACGGCTTTCAATGCCGTTTATCTTCTGCCCAAATTTGCACAGATGTTTCATATGCCTATGGAGGAGATCATCGCGATGGGGACGGAGATCAACCCGTCGATCCACAGTGTGACCAGCCTTGTGATTCTGGCGGTGGCGCCGCTGAATCTGTTAAAGGGCGGTCTGGTATCGGTGATTACCCTGCTGATTTATAAGAAAATCAGCCCCATTATGAAAGAGGGCATGAAAAGGCAGGGAAGATAGCAGGAAAATACGAAAAGAGCGGCAGAATGGTCTGCCGGAAAGGATGGGTATGCGAGTCAGAAAAGCGCGGGAGGAAGATATCCGGGCATTGCTGGATATCTATAATGAGGAAGTGCTGCATGGGATTGCCACACTGGATCTGCGGCCCAGGACTTTTGAAGAATGGCAGCAGTGGTTCGTTATGCACAATAAGGAAAATCATCCTCTGTATGTGGTGGAAAGGGAGGATGACAGTGAGCAGGGAACAGGGCTGCGTCCGGGAAAAATTGCAGGTTATGCCAGTCTTTCACCCTATCGGGAGAAAGAAGCCTATTGCAGTACGGTGGAGCTTTCTGTTTATATTGGAAAGGAATACAGAAGGCAGGGCGCTGCCGCAGCATTGATGGAACGGATTCTGGAAGAGGCCCGCAGGGATGAGCGGACTCATCTGGTGGTTTCTGTCATTACTGCCGGGAACGAGGCCAGTACCTGTCTGCATGAAAAATTTGGTTTTACATATTGCGGAACCATCCGGGAAGTGGGGATGAAATTCGGCAGATATCTGGATATTGAAAATTACAGCCTGCCGGTAGGTTAAAACGGCGGAGCTTATCATCGCACAGGAGGGATAAGGATGGAAACAGTAACACTTGGAAGGACCGGTATTACGGTGAACAAAAACGGTTTCGGGGCGCTGCCGATTCAGCGTATTTCCACAGCAGCCGCGGTGCGGCTGCTCCGTAAGGCATATGATGCAGGCATCACTTTTTTTGATACGGCCAGATTTTATACGGACAGCGAGGAAAAGGTGGGAGAAGCCTTTGCAGGGATGCGGGAAAAGGTATATCTTGCCACCAAGACCGGTGCAGTGACGGCAGAGGGCTTTTGGAAGGATCTGGGAACCTCCCTTCACAATCTGCGGACAGAGTATGTGGATCTGTACCAGTTTCATAACCCGGCTTTTTGTCCGGTGCCGGGAGATGGCAGCGGTCTGTATGAGGCCATGCTGGAAGCAAAGGAGAAAGGGATGGTAAGGCATATCGGCATTACCAATCACCGTCTGTCGGTAGCGAAGGAGGCGATTGCTTCCGGTCTGTATGAAACACTGCAGTTTCCGTTCTGTTATCTGAGCGGAGAAAAAGAACGTTCTCTTGTGGATGCCTGCAAAGAAAATCATATGGGCTTTATTGCGATGAAGGCCCTGTCCGGCGGGCTGATTACCGATTCGGCAGCGGCTTATGCCTTTCTGGCCCGGTATGACAACGTACTGCCCATCTGGGGTGTGCAGCGGGAACAGGAGCTGGATGAATTTATTTCCTATATTGAGAATCCTCCGGCTATGACAGAAGAAATCAGCAGTCTGATTGAGCGGGACCGGAAGGAACTGAGCGGAGAGTTCTGTCGGGGCTGCGGGTATTGTATGCCCTGTCCTGCCGGTATCGAGATCAACAATTGCGCCAGAATGTCACTGCTTCTGCGCCGTTCACCGTCACAGCTCCAGTTGACTCCGGAAGTACAGGAAAAGATGAAACAGATCGAAAACTGCCTGCATTGCAATCAGTGCAGGAGCAAGTGCCCCTATGAACTGGATACGCCGGCCCTTCTGGAGAAAAACTATGAGGATTATAAGCGGGTACTGGCAGGTGAAGTCAGTGTGGAAACCACGGAGTGAAAGGAGAAGAGGGGATGAAATCAGAAAAAAACAGGCAGAAGATGCCCTCCGGTCATGGTGCGGCTGCATTGTTTCTGATCGTTGCCGCAGGGCTTGTGGGCGCCGTGATTTATAGAGCTTTAAAATGGAACAGAAAATGCGCCGTATCCGTTTCCGTGATCGGAGGTGCGGACGGACCTACCTCTGTTTTTCTGGCCGGAAAAGTGGGAGACTTATATTCCTTTGGGATAGGAGCGGCAGGTATTGTTTTCCTGCTGGTTCTGGGGATTTGGCTGATAATGTGCAGAAAGGGAAAGAAATGAAACAGAACAGGTTGCTGCAGGCTATGTTTGCCCATGATGGGGGCGATCCGAAAAGGATACAGCATATGTTGAAGGTATACCAGTTTGCCAGACTGATCGGAGAGGAAGAGGGGCTGAGCGCCGGGGAGCAGTTCATTCTGGAAACGGCGGCGATCGTACATGATATCGGTATCAGGCCGGCAGAGGAACGGTATGGGAGCTGCAGCGGAAAGTTACAGGAACAGGAAGGAATGCCGGAAGCAGAGAAGCTGCTGACAGCATTGGGATATGACAGGGATGTTACAGAACGGGTATCCTGGCTGGTGGGACACCATCACACTTATACAGATGTAAAAGAGCGGGACCATCAGATTTTGCTGGAGGCAGACTTTCTGGTGAATCTGTTTGAAGATGGCTGTGACAGGGAAACAATACAGCATACGTATCACAGCATTTTCCGGACCGGAGCCGGAAAGAGGATCTGCCGGATTATGTTCGGCGGGCCGGATGATGCATGGGAATGAAAAAGATACTACCGGAAATACTTCCGAAGGAGTATGGCGAAGCAGGGTGTCTGTTACTATAATGGAGGTGAAGTAACAACAGGGCAGCGATACAATGAAATGGAGGTATGCAAATGTATTTTTTTTCTGTGTTGGGAGTGGTACTGGTTTCCTGGTTTCTGCTGTTTACCACCGCAGGCGGGAGCGGGCTGATTTATTTTCTGGATTTCCCCAGTGCACTGACGATCTTATTATTTGATGTGACTCTGCTGTTCAGTGCAGGGCTTCTGAAAGACTTTAACAATGCGCTGCGTCTGGCAGTCAGAAGCAGACGGGAAAGGGAAGGCGGGGTGTCTGCCGGGGAGATTTCCCGCGCCATTGAGGCGGTGTGCCTGGCGAGAAGGGTATCTCTGGCAGGCGGCGCATTCAGTTTCCTTTTTTCCGTTGTCCTGATTCTGGCTAATATGGATGATCCGCTGCTGTTGGGACCTATGCTGGCGGTGGCGCTGCTGACACCGCTCTATGCGCTGGCCATAGCGCTGGTGCTACTGCCTCTGGAGGCAAAACTGCGGGTACGGCTGAGAGAAGTGACAGAGGAATGAGGAGCGGCGGTATATGAAGAGAAGAGGGCAGACAATCGTGTATCTGCTTCTGTATTTGCTGTTGCTTTCTTTTGTGACAGCATTTGAAATCAGACAGCTTTTGGATGTAAGGAGCTTTTTATCGCTGCTTGCCGGCACCTTTTTGCTGACACTGCCTTTTTGCCGGAGGGGAATGGAAAAAGAAGAATTTTTCTCCGTTTTTGGCAGTAAATCCATTGATGCAGGACTGATTCAGGTGTTTTTGCTGGTATTTATCAGACTGTCCGATGCCGGAGAATATGAAGGGCTTTTGCCGGATCTGGCAATGTGCTTCCGTCCTATGCTGTATGCTTTCTGTATCAGAATGATCCTGGAAAGAGCGGATCAGGAGGAGGGGCAGGAAACATCCGAAAAAACAGCCGAAAAGCCGGAGGCGGAGATTACGATGCAGGAATGCATGGCTGCCGGGCTGACAAACCGGGAAGCAGAAATTGCACTGCTGGTCATAAACGGCCGCTCCAATCGGGAGATTGCCCAGGAACTGGTGATTTCGGAGACTACGGTCAAAAAGCATATTTCCCATATTTTTGAAAAAACCGGGATACAGAAACGGGAAGCACTGAAAGAGGCTGTACAGAAAGCGCCCCATACATCCTGAAAAGGGTGTATGGGGCGCTTTCTGTACACTTTTTACAGATTGTCAAAAGCAGTTGTTTCCTGTTTGAGCTGATTTACAATTTCCTGGTTGGTATCCATACGGCCGGTAATATCCTCCATATCAGCTACCAGGCTCTGAGTACTGTGAGCCACGCCCGCAATGCCGGAAGCGCTGTTGTCAATGGCATGGGTAATCATACCGATGTCATTGGCAATCTCTGTCATGGAATTTTGCAGCCGGACGGTTTTTTGATTAAATTCATCCATTGCCTGTTCGATGTAGACAGCA
Source organism: uncultured Clostridia bacterium (assembly GCA_947385955.1). Taxonomy (GTDB): domain Bacteria; phylum Bacillota; class Clostridia; order Lachnospirales; family Lachnospiraceae; genus VSOB01. The sequence goes on along the minus strand of CANDNA010000022.1, from coordinate 38,986 downwards.
TCCTGCTTGTACTGCATACCTGCCTCCACAAATGTCTGAAATTTGGTCAGAATGGTTTCATTTATGTAATTTACCATATTCTGGGCATGTTCGGAAAGGTTGTATACGGCGCCGATAACGACCTCATTGATTTCCTGGATCCGGTTTGCAGTTTCCCGGCTGGAATCGGCCAGCTGGCGTACTTCATTGGCCACAACCGAAAATCCTTTGCCGGCAGCCCCGGCTCTTGCAGCTTCCAGAGAGGCGTTTAAGGCGATCAGGGTAGTCTGGTCGGAGATACCCAGGATATCATCAGTCAGGCTGTTGATCCGGTCCACACTTTTGCTCTGACGGATGGCTTCTTCCAGAGTGCTCAGGATTTCTGCCGTCTTATTGCCGGTGGTTTCCATGCTGAGCCGGGCAGAATGCTCCATCCGGTCGGCCCGTGTGCGCATGGCGGTGGAATAGGCGGTGATGGCGCCGCATTCACCGGTCATGTCATTGACATCTTCCTGAATGTCAGCAGTGCTGTTGTTGATGTGGGAGGCATGCTCTGTCACACCCTGCATGGCGGCAGTCAGTTCCTGGGCCAGAGCCGACAGATCCAGGGCGCTTTCACTGGAAGTCCGGGTACGTTTCAGGACTTCTCCCACCAGATTGTCAATGCGGCCGGAACTTTTCTGAATCGCATTGATGATATTTTTCAGCGGCTTTACCACATGTCTCAGAATCACAGAAACAGCAGTCAGTACCAGGAGGATACAGATCAGGGTGGAAGCGGCTCCAATCAGCATAGAACCAATATAAACAGAGGAAAGCTGTGATCTGGCCCGGGCAGTCTGCTCATGGATGGAAATATGCAGTGCATTGATGTCCTGCTCCATCGCTTCTCCGCAGGCGGCCACATCTCCGTTGGCAAAGGCATAGGCGTCCTGGGTTTTGCTTGCTGCGCTGGCGCATACAAGAAATACCAGTGCATGTTTGAAGCTGTCATAATCGGACAGCAGTGTTTCATAGGTGGCCATATCCTCAGGCGTCACATAATCCTGATACTCTGCAAGCATCTGGTCCAGTCTGGCTTCTTCTTCCTTGATCTGAGTGACCAGAGTGATCATCGTACGGTAATCTGTGGCAACAATATGGGAGAGGGCCATTTTGTGGAGATCCATAGTGGACTGGCGGATTTCAGCCAGCCGGGTCTGACCGTTCATATAGTTGTCGGCAATGTTCGATGCATTGGCGTTTACATTTCTGATATTGGCAACGGCCAGAATATTGGAAATCAGAGCGACAATACCCAGCAGAACGATGGGCAGAATCAAACTGTATTTTAAACTTATGCTGTGATTTTTCTTCATTTCGGTGTCCTTTCAGGCGGTGCGTTTACGGGGCGGTAATTCCTTCTGTCATTGTGTCAAGCAGCTCCTGCAGCCCGATCTGGTCCGGGTTGCCGTCGGCCAGCGTGCCTGCAAATTCCGACACCGGATCCCAGTAATTACCGCCAATCCTCTGCAGACAGGAATATTCCGACTGGGCAAGGAGGGCGGCAATAGCCGGGGAATCCTGTACGGCTGCAGACTGAGAGGCTTTGATGTTGGAAGGCCCCTGGCCCCGCAGCGTAAAGCGAAGCTGCTGGTTGGATTCATTGCTGATCCATTCTGCAAGAAGGGCGGACCAGGCAGGATGCTCTGAATAAGCGTTGACGCCGATCAGTTTATAGCCTGAAAAAGAAGCCATCTGAATCTGTTTGTTCCCACAGGTATAGGTGGGCAGTTTGGCTGCCGCATACTGATTTCCCCAGGCTTCTTCCACTGCAACGGCGTTCCAGACGCCGCTGACACCGGCAATGACAGAGCCGTTTTGGACACCGCGCAGAAACCCTCCGTCGTCTGTGTTTAAAAAGCCGGGACTTGCCGCTATTTCCAGCATGGCCTGCGCCACCTCTGTGCCGCTGGCAGCGCTTCCGGTCTGATTCCAGGTACAGTAATTGGTAATGCCATCTTCATTCAGCCCCACTTCCAGCCCGGTATTGCCGAAAAAGGAATAGACATACCAGCCTGAGGACCAGTCCATCGCAAATTTTTTGTGATGAGCGGCTGCTGCCTCCAGGATGCTGTCCAGAGATGAGGCGTCCGACTCGGTTATGTATTGTCTGTTATAATATAGAAAATAGCCATTGTCTGCGGTCAGGGGATAGGCATACAATGTACCGTCCACAGAGGCGGCTTCCACAGCGCCTTCCAGGCTGGCAGAGCGGATCCGGTCGGGATGTGGGATGGGTTCCAGCGCTCCGGCTGCCACCAGAGTGTTTAACTGGTCGTCGGCAAAGGCAAATACATCTGCACCTGCTTCCAGATCCCCCATCAGGGTATCCTTACATCCGGATTCACTCTGCACTGCCAGGGTAATCTGAAATTCGGCCCGGCCTTGATACTCTTTTGAAAATCCGTCAATGATCTGTTCCAGCAGTGCCTGATCTTCTTCGGCGCCCCAGACCAGCAGTTTCACTTCTCCTGAATCTGCCGCCAGTTGTTCTTCCAGGGACAACGCTCCGCTGCTTTGTGCTGTGCTCCCTGTCTCCCTGAGATCATTTTCCGGACCTGCACAGCCTGCCAACACCGCCGACAGTATGGCGGCGGCAATTCCGATTCCTGTTTTTGCTTTCATAAAAAACCCCCGATATCTGTGTCTGTGGGAATCGGCTGCTGCCATATTCCCGGCGGACTTATGTAGAAATATGTCTGTGTTATTTTATCATTCTGCGGGGAATTTTTCAATCTCTGCCTGCATGGTGATGACAGTATGAAAGCTGTGATCCCTGTCACAGTAATAGATCTGCATATGGCCCCGGTATTTCTTAACGATCCGGCGGATGCTTTTCAGCCCGAAGCCATGCCTGTGGCTTTCTGGTTTATGAGAAATGAGGCGGCCCTGAGGAGTAAAAGGGTCTGCCTGACAGGAGTTGATCAGGGTGATAACGGCAAGGGCTGTACCCGGTCTGAGGGTTATATTTAAACGGATGTAAGCATTTGTCTGTCCGCAGGCGGCGGCAAAGGCATTGTCCAGCAGATTGCAGAACAGGGAAGTCAGTTCGTCCTCTTCCAGAAAATCCGCGGCGCCGCTGCGGACATCGGTCTGGAAGGTGATCCCATGTTCCCGGCATCGCTGCCTGCAGCCGCATAGGATGGCATTTAAAAGCTCATTGCCGCAGATTTGTACAGAATCCTGCAGTGCAAAGCCCTGCAGCAGTCTTTCAATGTAGGCAGTGACTTTATCCGGCTCTTTGTGTTCGTTGAGAATGGCAATGGACTGGAGATGCCCTTTGATGTCATGGAGCAGGATGCCCTGATTCTCCTTTTGCTCCAACAGCATCCGGTAATAGCTGGCACAGACTTTTTCTTTCTGCAGCCTGTGCTGCATCTGCACAAAGACTTCGTTTTTATTCTGCATATGAAGATAAAGAAGCCAGATCACCAGATTGCCGGACAGTATCAGCAGTATATGACTGTCCGCCCCCAGGACGGTAAATTTCCGTAAGGAAAAGCAAAAATTTACCCGTACCAGTCGGAAAAAGACCCCCATGACGGACAGCTCGCAAAGCCCCATGATCATTGTGGCAATGGCGGCATGAAAAGCGGCGCGGGCAGGCCGGATGTCATAGAGACAGAATAACAGCAGGAAATTAACGGATAAAAGGGCCAGAGTATCCGGCCGGATCCATTGTAAAAAAGAAAAAAAGAAGAGCAATCCGTAAGCCAGGGCAAATACTGCATTTTCTGCCCATGCAGAAAGTCTGGAAACAAACATTTTTTTGCAGTAATACCTGAAAATACTTGCTTCTGTCAGATAAATTATACAATAAAATATACTGGCTGCCATTTGTCGTTTCTCCGTTGTTCAGGTTCTGCTCTCAAGAAATAACAGGTACGCGTCATGAAATGCACTGTATTTCCTGCGTGCGAGGTAGGCTTCAAAGGGCGGCAGACTGAGGTGAATCAGAAAGTGATTGAAATCTGTCACATATTCCAGGTTGACAATGTAGCTTCTGTGGGTACGGAAGAAACAGCTTTGATGCAGAAGCTGTTCACAACGCTGTATGTTATAAACAGACTCATAGGCTGTCGAAACCGTATGGATGCAGACCTTCCGGTCCAGGGTCTGTACACAGACGATATCAGAGGCAGGGACAGAAAACACACCCTGCCTGGTTTCAATGGGAATCCTGGCATAGGAGGAAGTATACAGAGCCAGGGCGTCTTTCAGATTGCGGAACAGGCGCTGCCTGTCCAGCGGCTTGGTCAGGTAACGGAACACATGGAAACGCATGGCATCATCCAGATATTCCAGATAGGAAGTAATGATAAAAATAATGCTGTCCGGGTTTCTGCGTTTGACCAGTTCGCCGGTGCGGATTCCGCTGACTCCCTGCATTTTCACATCCAGAAAGACAATGTCCTGGCTGTCGGAATCGCAGAGCAGTTCTTCTCCGCTGTGAAAGGTCTGGATTTGGGGCATCTTTAAACCATGCTCCTGAAAATATTCCTGCAGGTACCCGGTTAACTGCATTGTAATTGCCGTATCATCGTCACAGATTACAATACGCATAACGGCAATCCCTCCTTTTCATTGATAATGACAGGATGTTCGCATTGCTTTGTCCACGTAATGTATTATAGCAGAACAATGTCAAAAAAGAAGAGATTTTTGTGACAGTTTCCGTACCGAAACCTGACATTTTTCTGCTGCCCCTGTTTTAAAATGACAGTTTATTTTCTCTGCCCTGACCATACAAACGGAAAATTGTCATTTCGTACAGGGGTTATGGAAAAACCAAAAATCCTTTGGTATGATGAAAAAAAGGGAGAAACCGGGGTGGAGAAATGTGACAGTGCGAAACAGTCTGAGACAGCTATGGCGGACAAAGGTCAGGACATTTTTGTTTCTGATTCTTTTTTCAGCCTGTGTTCTGCTGGTTTCTGTGGGAGGGAATCTGCTGTTTATCAGTATGAAGAATACAGAGCAGATGGAAGGGCTGTTCCGGACGATAGGCACTGTGGAGCAAAAGCCGGACGGCGTGGAAAAAAAGGCAGTCTGGGATGCGGAAAAGGAAACCTATGTATATGAAAACAGACAGGTGTATGAGAGCTGGCGGACGCTTTCAGATCTGGAACTGGAGGGGGTGGAGTATCTCAGCGGGCCGGAGCGCCGTCCCTACTATGCGGCATATGTGCCTGACCTTCAGATACTGGATGACAATGCCGGATGGTCCAATGCAGTGATTTTAGAAGCTTCGCCGCTGGAGGACTGTATCCCTTCCGGTCCGGTTAAGATGGAGTTAAAAAAGGTTTTGTTCAGCTATTACAGTTTTAACGCGCCACAGTTTTATTACTGTGATCATTTCCATAAGAATCCGGAAATGCTCTATGCGGATAAAACCTATGTGATGAGCCTGGAGCAGTGGCTGTGGCATGGCTGGACGATAGAAGAAACCCGTTATGAGCATCTGCCTGCCGGAGGGCTTTTTACAACACAGACCCAAAAAGACGGCACGCCGCTTGTAAGCGGTGGGGAAAATATATGGATACAGGAGATTACGGAAGGCTTCTGGCAGTCAGAGGACGGAAAGCGCTGGATGGAGCTTGCCAAAGCCAGGGAAATGTCCTGCTGGTCTGTGCCGGTTACGCCTACCGGAGATCTGTATCTGATGATGCCGTTTTATCAGGGAGATGCCTGCATCATAGAAGGAAGGGAATTTACACAGGAGGAATATGACCAGGGAACACCGGTCTGCCTGATTTCCCGCCGGTTTGCCGTCAGGAATGGCCTGACAGTGGGGGATACGATACATTTGCCGCTGCGTTCGGCCAATTATGCGGATTCGGCCAGTATCGGCATGGAAAATGAACTGATGGAATGGCATGATAATATCAGTATGGAGATCGGGCTTTTGCGGGCGGACGGAAAAGCGTATCCCACATTCTGGGAATGTGATTACACGATCTGCGGGATATATGATCTGATGCCGGGCGCATTTCAGGATCCGGGATATACTCTGCATGACAATGAAATTATAGTGCCTGCAGGCTCCATCGGAGCCGGTGATGAAGAGAATATTATGTGCTGGGGGCCGATGAAGGGATATACGACTTCGTTCCAGATACCCAACGGGAGCATCGGAGATTTTATGGAAGCCTGGAATCAAAAAGGAATTTCCAATGTGGAAATTGTATTTTATGACAAAGGATATTCCAGACTGGAAAGCGGGCTGGAGACTATGAAACGGACAGCGGTGGGGCTGTTGACAGCCGGAGTGATGGCGGCATTGTTTCTTCTTTTGTATTTCTGCCATATGCTGATTGCCAGACAGAAAAAGCGGATTGCCATAGAACGTTCTCTTGGTATGACAAAGTGGGAATGCACGGTGTCCCTTTTGTCAGGCATCTTACTGATCGCCCTGCTGGGAAGCCTGGCAGGAAGCATCGGAAGTATCTTCATAACAGACAGGGCATCGGAACGGATGATGCAGATTGCCAGATATGACCGAACTTACAGCGATGACCGTCTTGGAAATACGGAAAAAGAAGAACCGGAAATAGAAGGGGCATTGTCCTGCGGGGAAAGCGCCTGTGTCTCTCTGGTGTGCGGGGGCGGCATGTTCCTGCTGGCAGGGGCAGCAGCCCTGCTGGAGATGGGAAAGAGCATGGGATACGAACCGCTGGAATTGCTTGGCAGTGATGAATAAGGAATACAGGGCGGCCTGCCCGCGGCAGGCCGGAGATGGTATATGGTATGGGAAACAATGAGGAAAAAGCGTATCGAAAACAGACAGGAGAGGAAGGGCCGTTTATCCATTTGATGGAAACCTCCCGGCACAAGTACTTATATGATGTGAATACCAATGAGGTTTTACGTATTTCTGATGAGCTGTATGAGTATTTCAGAGCGGGAAAGCCGCTGGATGAGAGCGGAAGGGAATCTCTGCACAGGCTCAGGGAAGAGGGGTATCTGAAAGAAAACCGGACCCGTATCGTGGAGCATCCCCTGACGGAACTGCTGGAATATTATCTGAAATATAAAATGTCTCATCTGGTGTTACAGGTGACCCAGTCCTGTAACCTGCGCTGTGAATATTGTGTTTACTCCGGCGCCTATCATAACCGGACCCATTCAGACCGGAGGATGTCCTTTGAAATGGCAAAAAAGGGAATGGAATATCTGCTTGCCCATTCCAGAGATTCAGGGCGGATCGGGATCAGCTTTTACGGGGGAGAGCCGTTACTTGCATTTGATCTGATACAGGACTGTGTGAATGATATGAAGCGGGAAGCGGAAGGAAGGCAGGTCGATTTTCATTTTACCACCAATGGAACGCTGCTGACCGGGGAAAAACTCCCTTTTCTGGTGGAAAATCATTTCAGCATACTGATCAGTCTGGACGGCCCGGAAGCAATCCATGACAGACACAGAAAGTTTGCCGGCAGCGGGAATGGTTCCCATCAGACTGTGATACAGAATATCAGAAAGATACAGGAACAGTATCCGGAGTTTTACCGCAGCAATATTCGGTTCAATACGGTGCTGGATCCGCAGAACAGCTTTGCCGAAGTGGAACAGTATATGACCGGTGAAGAACTGTTCCGGGAAAACCGGCTTCTCTGCAACATCATCAGCGATATGTACAGTAAGACCAGATCTGTATATGGGGAAGTCTTTCCGGCGGAATATGAATATGGGATCGCAGGTCATTATCTTGCCATGCTGGAAGGCTGTGAGGAGGATCACCGGTTCAGGATGCTGCAGAACTATGCAGGGCAGATCAAACGGATTGCGGAAATGAGCCGGGTGGGACGGCAGGAATGCCTGTCAGAAAGAGGGCACAGGGGAGGCCCCTGCCTGCCGGGCGTGAGAAAACTCTTTTTGAGTGCAGACGGATTTTTCTATCCCTGTGAGCAGGTAAGCGAATCTTCAAAAGCGTCCAGACTGGGGGATCTGGAAAGCGGCATTGATCTGGAAAAAGCCGGAAATCTTTTAAATCTGGAACGGTATACCCGGGAAATGTGCAGAGACTGCTGGGCATACAGATATTGTAATATCTGCATCGCAAGAGCGGACGACGGGGAAACCATATCTGCGCCGTATATTCAACGCTCCTGTGCGTTTATGAGAGAGTCGGTGGAAAATGATTTGCTGGATTATTGTACCCTTCGGGATCTGGGGTATGATTTTGGATAGATAAGAAACAGACGGAGGCGCTATGGAACAGCTTATGATATATCCGTATCACAGAGGCGTGGAAGCTGTGGTACGGCATCAGGATATGCTGACGGACTGGAAACTGGCAGGACTGGTTTCCCCAAAGGGATGGGGGCTGGGAAATGATACAGTGGTATCCGGAGCCAAAAAGTACATAGTAGAAACAGAGTATGAAACCGTATTGAAACGTTGTGACGGGGTCTGGTTTGTGGAGGACGGGACTTTGAAGCTGCCGCCTGCGCTTCTGGAAAGGCGTTTGCGGCAGGCAATCGCCGGAGGGAAACAGATCATCTATACCAGGAAAAGAGATCCGGAAGCGTATGAAAACGCTGTCCGGATGATTCCGGAGACTTTGCGCATCCTGCCGGTGGATACAGAGATACCGGATCCCTCTGGCAGGGCGGTTACCTATTGCATGGACATCCATACACCGGTGGTGGCTGTGATGGGACTGGAAGAAAATACGGAAAAACTGGAAGTGCAGCTTGCGCTGCGGCAGGCATTTCAGAAGCGGGGCTATCGGGTGTTGTCCGTAAGCTCCGGCATGGGTACGGAGATGCTGGGTATGTATTCGTTTCCGGATTTTATGTTACAGCCCGGAATCGGAGAAACAGAAAAGATCATCCGGTACAATCACCGGATTGCTGCGCTGGAGAAACGGGAAGAACCGGAACTGATTATCGCGGGGATACCCGGCGGGGCGTTGCCCTTTAACCGATACAATCACAATGGATACGGTATGCTGCAGTATGAGATATTAGAAGCGCTGCCCGTGGATTATCTGGTACTGTGCCTGCCCTGGCAGCCCGATCTGCATAAAAGGGTGCAGGAAATCGGCATGGACATCAAAAACAAATACCAGATCGTTCCCGGCGCTTATCATCTGGCAGCCATAACACAGGATACGATAGATCTGGTATCTGAGAAAGAGCGGGAATTTCTCACACTGGACCGGGACTTTATCAGAAGGAAAATAAAAGAAGAAAACGATCCGCATCTGCTGGATGTCACCGATGGGAAAAGCTGTGACAGTCTGACAGAGGATATTATCAACTGCCTGTCGGAACAGGAATAAAATTTGCTTGCCAAACTTATATATCTGCTGCGGCCGAAGCAATGTATGAGAGCAAAATACAGATTTAAAGGAGGTGCTGGTATGAAGAAAAAGCTGGTCAAGAAAAACAAAGGCACAAACAGTAAGGCACAGGTATATTGCAAGGGATGTGCAGGCTGCGGAAGTGTTCCGGCCAATGATTATATGAATATTTACAAATTGCATTGATCAAACCGGCAAACGAAAGAGGGTGGTGTGGCCTGCCATCCTTTTTTCGTTGTGCAGGATTCAGAGGGATATTATGCTGTATTTTTATGTGCATACAGGGAGCAGAAATGCGGTGCGCCAGCGGTATAAAGCCATATTGAGTATGCTGGTGGGGCTGGCAGTGGTGCTCCTTTTGAATATTTACACAGGATATATGGACAGTATGCAGCGGCAGCTCCGGGATCTGCCCGGGGCTGTGCCTGTCACTGCCACGGTCAGCAATCTGAACGGGAGTCTGGACGCGGGACTGGCCATTCCGGAGAAAACAGTGGAAAGGATTCAGAATTGTCCTTATGTAAAAGATGCCGTATTTACTGTGCAGCTTTATCTGGGCTTTGGTACATTTACTATGGATGATTATGAGGGGAAACTGAATCAGTTTGCAGCAGGAACCAACTCTGTCCAGGGTATCAGGGGGCTGAAAGAAGAGGAAATTGCCTGGATGGATGGGGCAGACCGGGATTTTTTTGGTTCTGACAGAAGGGAATGCGTGGTAGATCAGATGGTACTTGAGGACAACGGACTGCAGGTAGGGGATGTGGTGACGCTGACCATATTTTATTATCGGTATGGGGACTATCATGAAATTTTCTTTGAACCACTGACGATTCAGGAATATCAGATCACAGGCTGTATGGATATGGCGGAGTACCTGGGGAGTATGCCTGTTCCTTCTGTACTGCTTCCTTTTCAGACGGTGCGGAAGGAATTTCGGGAAGCGGGACTGCCATTTACGGCGGATTCGGCATCTTTTGCGGTGAAAGATCCCTTTCAGCTGGATGCATTCAAACAGGATATGAAAGAGGCAGGATTATTGCCTGTGGCGGCTACGGCAGAGTACCGGTATGACGGCAATGCGCTTACAGTCAGGGACAGCATGTTTATCCAGGTTTCCGAGCGTCTGCAGGAAAGTCTGGAACTGATGCAGGCGGGACTGCCGCTGGTGCTTGCCATTGTGGCGGTGATCGGCTATATTACAGCCTATCTGCTGATCCAGAGCAGGCGGGGAGAGTATGCGGTGATGCGTTCATTGGGGCTGGGAAAAGGGCAGTGCTTTGGTGTGATGTTTCTGGAAACGGCTATGATCCAGCTCTGTGCCTGTATCCTGGGAAGCATCCTTGCACTGGCCGGTATGGAAACGCAGCCGCAGGCAGCAGGATGGGCGGCAGTCATATTTCTGTCCTGCTATCTGTCAGGCACGGTGGTTTCCATCTGGCATATGGGCAGACGAAGTGTAATGGCGGCGCTGTGCAGACAGGATTGAGGGGCGGGAGGTATTATGGAACTACTGAGACTGGAAGATGTGAGTTATTCTTATCAGACAAAGTACCAGACAATAGAAGCGGTGAAGCATGTGTCCTGTTCTTTTGAACAGGCCCGGATGTATGCCGTTGTAGGAGAATCCGGCAGCGGGAAGAGTACCCTGCTGTCTTTGATGGCAGGGCTGGATCTGCCTGTCAGCGGGGATATTCTGGTAGAGGGAAAGAGTCTGAAAACGCTGTCCAGAGACAGATACCGGCGGGATATTGCATCGGTGGTGTATCAGTCCTTTCATCTGTTCCCGTTGCTGACGGCTCAGGAAAATGTTATGTTTCCGATGGAAATGAAGGGGATCAGGTCAGGAGAGGCGGCAGAACGTGCCTGCAGGATGCTGACCCGTGTGGGGCTGCCGGATAAGATCAGAAAGCAGTTCCCCAAAATGATGAGCGGAGGAGAGCAGCAGAGAGTGGCCATCGCCAGAGCACTGGCTGCCGAGGGGAAAATATTGCTGGCAGATGAACCGACGGGCAATCTGGATTCGGAAAATGAAGCGCATATTGTGAAAATCTTAAAGGAGCTGGCCCATCAGGAAGGCTACCTGGTGATCGTGATTACCCACAATCCGGAAGTGGCCAAAGCGGCGGATCATGTTTTGCAGATGAAAGACGGACGTCTGGTGACGGGCAGATGACAGGCGGGTGACTTCACGAATTTGGAATAAAATAAACCGGGCAGTTATCTTTCATGGATAACTGCCCGGTGGAATTTTATGGTTACAGTTCTGAATCTGTCCGTATCAGTAGGTCATTGCCTTTTCTTCGCCGTTCATCACACGAAGCGCACCCTGTGCCAGCGCCAGCAGTTCATCTTCGCCGGGATATACGGTCGTGGGAGCAATCCAGCCGGCTTTCTGCTTCAGGGCATCCACAACATATTTGTCATAGGCGATACCGCCGGTAATAATGATCTGATCCACTTTACCTTCCAGTACGCAGGCCATGGAACCCATGTCCTTTGCCACCTGGAGAATAAAGGCGTCACGGATCAGTACGGCCTTTTCGTCCCCTTCGTCAGCCATCTTATCCACATCGCGCATATCATTGGTTCCCAGATAAGCATTGAAGCCGCCGTTCCCGACTACTTTTTTGTATACCTCTGCCTGTGTGTAATCTCCGGAGAAGCACATCTTGATCAGGGAGCCGCTGGGTACACCGCCTGCCCGTTCCGGGGAGAATGCGCCGTCGCCGTCCAGAGCGTTAAAGACATCAATGACCCGGCCGCACTTATGGGCGCCTACGGAAACGCCGCCGCCCATATGAACCACAATCAGATTCAGTGAATCATAGGCTTTGCCTGTTTCTTTGGCATAGCGTTTTGCCACAGCCTTTTGGTTCAGCGCATGGAAAATGCTGACTCTGGGCAGTTCCGGTACGCCGGAATAACGTGCCTCGGGCATCAGTTCATCTACCACTACCGGATCTACGATATAGGAAGGTACTCCGATGGAATCTGCGATTTCACGGGCAAGGATGCCTCCCAGATTGGAAGCGTGCTGCCCCTGCACACCGGCTTTCAGATCTGCCAGGAGTGCATCGGTAACCGGGTAAGTGCCGCCGGAAATCGGCTTTAACATACCGCCCCGTCCCACAACCACCTGCAGGGACTGGATGTCAAAGTTCTTTTCTTTTAACAGGCTGACTATAATATCTTTGCGGAAATCCTTCTGATCCACGATGGATGCATAGCGTGCAATCTCTTCTGTGGAGTGACGGAGGGTTTCTTCAAATAACAGGGTTTCGTCCTCAAACACACCGATTTTGGTGGAAGTGGACCCCGGATTGATAATTAAACTCTTGATTGCCATATTTTTACCTCATTTCTGCATCGTCTGCATGATATACAAAAATTGTTTACCGGTTGTTTTTCATATATTCTGCCACAACAGCGCCAAGTGCCAGTGAGTTCACCTTGACTTCGAAGGTATCGGAACGGGAAGTCAGGATTACGGGAGCCTTGGTACCGGTAAGCAGATTGCCGTTTACCAGATCCGCTGTATGTACCATTGCCTTGTATACCAGATTGCCTGCATGGATATCCGGGAATAAAAGGACATCGGCATCTCCCTGGATCGCACGGTCTGTAGCTCCTTTGTGTTTTGCGGCTTCTGCATCGATTGCCAGATCAAGGGAAAGGGGGCCGTCAATAATGCATCCGGTGATTTTGCCGTCTTTGTTCATCTGTGTCAGTTCTGCGGCTTCCACCGTAACCGGCATTTTGGGATTTACCACTTCTACTGCGGCAAGAGGCGCCACCTTGGGATTTTCGATACCGCATGCTTTGGTAATCTGCAGGGTATTGTTGATGATGTTAACTTTATCTTCCAGAGTGGGATAGGGGATAAAAGCAACATCCGTTAAGAACAAAAGATGATCAATGCCTTTGACATCAAATACGCATACATGAGACAGTGCGCTGCCGGTACGCAGGCCCACTTCTTTGTTCAGTACACTCTTTAAGAAATCCTTTGTACTGATCAGTCCCTTCATGTACATATCAGCCACTCCGTCATGCACCAGTTTTACGGCAGCCAGGGAGGCTTCGATGTCGTCTTTGACATCCATGATTTCGAAATCGGAGATATCCACTTTGATTTCCGCTGCAACCGCTTCAATCTTGTCCTTGTCCCCTACCAGGATTGCATCAGCAATTTTACGGTCTTTTGCAGCTCTGACTGCTTCCAGAACAGCAGAATCCTGAGCAACTGCAACAGATACTTTTTTCATTTCGAATGCCGATACCTTAGATACCAATTCGTCAAACGTTTTGCTCATTTGTCACACCTCTTATAAAATTTAATTTTTTGTTCCCCTATAAGCTGAATATGAAATGTTCAGTATAAAATACAGCGATACACAGCCATAATTAATAGGAAGAAATATTCGTTAAAATAATAACACTTATGCCGGGAAAGGTCAAGCCGCAGTTCCTTCGGATGGGGAGAAATACGGGGAATGAAAAGTATTTCGGAAGGCAGTCATAATGTCAGTATTCGGGATGGCAGAATGTTGTTTTTTAACAGAAACCATGTTAAAATGGGTCTAATATAACAAATAATACAATTTAAAGCGATTTTATGCAATATCTTCTGGAGAATGTGACATAGTATTAAGTACAGTTATGAGACTGTACCTATATGTTTGCAGAATATATTGTTAATCAGGAGAGTGATCTGATGAAGCATAGAATAAAAAGAAATTTCAGAAATGGATTTATGAGAGCACTGGATATCAGCGGAGTAAAAGAATGGCCTGATATTTCTAATGGAAACAGAAAAGATTATTTCTCATTAAGGAGTGATTGGGAAAATGTTGGAAATGCAATCCAAAGAGCATGCAGCAACTACAGGGGAACAGGAAGATGAATTGACCAGACTGAATGATAAAGAGGTTCGGGAGGTTGTTGCACAAGTCATAGCGGAGTATGAGTTCAGAGGACCGATTCCTCCTCCCAATATAATCAGTGGATATGAAAAAATATTACCAGGTGCTGCAGACAGAATCTTAACTATGGCTGAAAAACAGTCCGAGCACAGGCAGACGATGGAAAGGAAGATGATAGAAGCCGAGGCAAGGGATAGTTTGTTAGGTGTGATGTCGGGATTTACGCTGGGAGCCGGATGTGTTGTCGCAGCAATTGTGATGGCAATTGTATATCCACAAAGTGCAGGGGTGATCTCAGGCGCTGTACTGGGCAGTACAGGGGTTGCTTCCATTGCGGCAACGGCCATTAAAAGCACAAGAAGAAATCGCAAAAACGATAATGCCGATGACGCAAGAGAGTAAATAGATTTAAGTTTTCAGTGTACAGACAGAAAAATAGAGTTTAATGAATGTAGATATAAAGCAATTCTGATTTTCCTGAAAATGGAAAGGATTTCTCATCATACAAAGGCCGTGGCATATAAATTCACAGCCGCATTCTTATAAATACCCAGAGAATTTGAAAAGATATATTGTACAGATAAAACAAAAGAACCATTTGTTTATCCGGTGAAAGAGGTGCAAAAGGTTGAATTATTCAAACAAATCTGTTAGAATATAGCAGGTCAGCAAAGCGGTGGACGGACAGTGTGAGCATTGTCCGGCTTTTGCAGGCGGAGGTTTTGGAACGGAATGTAAGGAAAGGAAAATAACAGGAGCCGGACCAGTATGAATATAGTACAGAAAATATTTGGAACGCACAGTGCGCGTGAGCTGAAGCGGATCATGCCGCTGGTGGAGGAAATTGAGGCCCTGCGGCCCAAAATGCAGGCCCTTACCGATGAGGAACTGCGGGGAAAGACGCAGGAGTTTAAAAAGCGCCTGGGTGAGGGCGCCACACTGGACGATTTGCTTCCGGAAGCCTATGCGGCTGTCCGGGAAGCGGCAAGACGTGTCCTGAACATGGAGCATTTCCAGGTACAGTTGATCGGCGGCATTATTCTGCATCAGGGGCGTATCGCAGAGATGAAAACCGGTGAAGGTAAGACGCTGGTATCCACCCTTCCCGCCTATTTGAATGC
The DNA here is from genome assembly GCA_947385955.1 of uncultured Clostridia bacterium. GTDB lineage: Bacteria > Bacillota > Clostridia > Lachnospirales > Lachnospiraceae > VSOB01. Next base: position 23,612 of record CANDNA010000022.1, on the reverse strand, counting down.
ATTGAGCGGAAGAGGCGTACATGTCGTTACGGTCAATGACTATCTGGCAAAGCGCGATGCGGAGTGGATGGGACAGGTTCATGAATTTCTGGGCCTGAAAGTGGGTGTGGTGCTGAATTCCATGAAGCCGGAAGAGCGCCGGGAAGCCTATGGATGCGACATTACCTATGTGACCAACAATGAACTGGGCTTTGACTATCTGCGTGACAATATGGTCATTTACAAAGAACAGTTGGTGCTGCGGGAGCTGCATTATGCCATCATAGACGAGGTAGACTCTGTTCTGATTGACGAAGCGCGTACACCGCTGATTATTTCGGGCCAGAGCGGTAAGTCCACAAAGCTCTACGAAGCCTGCGATATTCTGGCAAGACAGATGACCCGGGGAGCAGATGTGGAGGACCTTTCCAAGATTGATGCCATTATGGGAATCGAACAGGAGGAAAGCGGGGACTTCATTGTCAATGAAAAAGACAAGGTGGTTAATCTGACGGCGGAAGGTGTTTCCAAAGTAGAAAAGTTTTTCAGTATAGAAAATCTGGCCGATCCGGACAATCTGGAAATTCAGCATAATATCATACTGGCGCTGCGTGCCCATAATCTGATGTTCCGGGATCAGGACTATGTGGTAAAGGATGATCAGGTTCTGATCGTAGATGAATTTACCGGGCGTATTATGCCGGGCAGACGGTATTCGGACGGTCTGCATCAGGCCATTGAAGCAAAAGAGCATGTGAAAGTAAAACGGGAAAGCAAGACTCTGGCAACGATTACTTTCCAGAACTTTTTTAATAAATTCGAAAAAAAGAGCGGTATGACCGGTACGGCGCTGACCGAAGAAAAAGAGTTCCGGGATATTTATGGCATGGATGTCATTGAGATTCCCACCAATAAGCCGATACAGCGTGTGGATCAGCAGGATGCGGTTTACAAAACGAGAAAAGAAAAGCTGCATGCCATTGTGGAGGCGGTTAAGGAAGCGCATGCTGCCGGACAGCCGGTGCTGGTAGGTACGATTACCATTGAGGCATCGGAAGAACTGAGCCGTCTGCTGAAAAAAGAAGGGATAGAGCATAAAGTGCTGAACGCCAAGTTCCACGAGCTGGAGGCGGAGATCGTTGCGGATGCGGGAATCCACGGTGCAGTTACCATTGCCACCAATATGGCGGGCCGTGGTACGGATATCAAGCTGGATGAGGAATCCAGGGCGGCCGGCGGCCTGAAGATCATCGGCACCGAACGTCATGAGTCCAGGCGTATTGACAATCAGCTCCGGGGCCGGAGCGGACGTCAGGGGGATCCGGGCGAGTCCAAATTTTATATTTCCCTGGAGGATGATCTGATGCGGCTGTTTGGTTCGGAACGTCTGATTAAGATGTTCAATGCGCTGGGCATTCCTGAGAATCAGGAGATCGAACACAAGACACTGACCAGCGCCATAGAGACAGCGCAGAAAAAGATTGAGAGCAATAACTTCGGTATCCGTAAAAATCTGCTGGAATATGACCAGGTTATGAACGAGCAGAGGGAGATCATCTATGCAGAGCGTCATCGTGTACTGAACGGTGAAAGCATGCGGGATGTGATCTATAAGATGATTACGGATATTGTGGAAAACACGGTGGATCTGTGTATCGGGGACGATACGGACCCGGATGACTGGGATATGACAGAGTTAAATACGCTGCTCCTTCCGGTGATCCCTCTGCGGGTAATCAACAGGGGCCGTATTGAAAAGCTGAAGAAAAACAGCTTAAAACATCAGCTTAAGGAAGAAGCCGTAAAGCTGTATGAAAGCAAAGAAGCCGAGTTTCCGGAAACGGAAGCCATCCGTGAGCTGGAGCGGGTCGTCCTGTTAAAGGTGATCGACAGACGCTGGATGGATCATATTGATGATATGGACCAGCTTCGTCAGGGAATTGGTCTGCAGGCCTATGGACAGAGAGATCCGCTGGTGGAATATAAGCTGAGCGGTTATGAAATGTTTGACAGTATGACAGACAGTATCCGGGAGGATACGGTGAAGCTGCTGTTCCATGTCCGGGTAGAACAGAAGGTGGAAAGAGAGCAGGTTGCGAAGGTAACAGGAACCAATAAAGACGATTCCGTACAGAAGGGGCCGGTGAAGCGGGAAACGGCAAAGGTATATCCCAATGATCCATGTCCCTGCGGAAGCGGGAAAAAATATAAACAGTGCTGCGGCAGAAAGTAGGTGACGTTAATTGGTAGAACTGGATCAGATGAAATCAGAATTACAGGCATATGAAACGCCATTAGCGGAAGTGAGGGATTCACTTTAACCTGGCTGACAAGGGAAAGCGAATCGAAGAGTTGGAGCGGGAAATGGAGGCGCCCGGTTTCTGGGACGATCCCGACTACTCCAATCAGAAAATGAAAGAACTGAAACATTTAAAAGATATTGTGGAAGTCTGCGATGCCCTGTCCTCTCAGTATGAGGATATAGAAACCCTGATTGAGATGGGGTATGAAATGGAGGACCCGGAGCTTGTATCCGAAACCAGACAGGAGCTGGACAGTTTCCTTGCCAGATTTGAGGGGATCCGTATCAGCACACTGCTGTCCGGGGAATATGATAAAAACAATGCCATTCTGAAGCTGAATGCGGGAGCAGGCGGTACAGAGAGCTGCGACTGGGCCGGTATGCTCTACCGGATGTATACAAGGTGGGCGGAGAAAAAGGGCTACGGCATAGAAGTGCTGGATTATCTGGACGGAGAAGAAGCAGGGATCAAGTCTGTAACCTTTCAGATCAACGGCGAGAATGCCTATGGGTATCTGAAATCCGAGAAAGGCGTCCATCGTCTGGTCAGGATTTCTCCGTTTAATGCGCAGGGAAAACGGCAGACCTCGTTTGTTTCCCTGGATGTGATGCCTGATATCGAAGAAGATCTGGACATTGAGATCAATGACGATGAGCTGCGTATCGATACATATCGAAGCAGCGGCGCAGGCGGACAGCACATCAACAAGACTTCATCGGCGATCCGTATCACGCACCTGCCCACGGGTATCGTGGTGCAGTGCCAGAATGAACGGAGCCAGCATATGAACAAGGACAAAGCCATGCAGATGCTGAAAGCCAAGCTGTATCTGCTGAAACAGGAGGAGAATGCTCAGAAGCTGTCCGGCATCCGGGGTGAAGTCAAAGAAATCGGATGGGGAAATCAGATCCGGTCTTATGTGATGCAGCCCTATACGATGGTGAAAGATCACAGGACATCGGCAGAAAGCTCCAATGTGGATGCGGTGATGGACGGTGCGCTGGATCTGTTTATCAATGCATATCTGAAATGGATTCATGCAGGCGGAGATACGCAAAACGGCGAATAGGCCAAAGCAGGTTAAAAATTTTATATTTACAGGCATATGCTGCTATTGTATAATCAGGACACCAGATAACGAAAAGTCTGGTGTCTGTTTTCTTTTTTTCTATCAGGAAACTATTTCCTGTCACACACATTTTCATTCACACAATTTTCCCGGGAAAAACGAGACCATCAGAAACTGAATCAGCAAATCCAAAATGATCAGAACAGGAGGATTCTATGAAGTATCAAGGCAGAATTGCAGTTTTTTTGTCCGCTGCTGTTTTGGCAGTTTCTTTTTTGCACCCTTTTTTCGGGGAAATGTCTTATGCAAAAGAAACGGCTGCAGTCACAGAACTGCCGGAGCAAATAAAACCCAGGATTTTAGAAGAAACAAAGGCTGAAGAACCCAGGCAGAGTGAAGATACGAAAGATGAAACAGAGCCGGAAGCGGCATCAGAAAAAGAAACGGAGGCCGAAGAAGAAACAGAAAGCGAAACGGAGGCCGAAGAGGAAGAAGAAACAGAAAGCGAAGCAGAGATCGAAGCGGAGGAAGAAACAGAAAGCGAAGCAGAAGCCGAAGAGGAAGAAGAAACAGAAAGCGAAGCAGAGATCGAAGCGGAGGAAGAAACAGAAAGCGAAGCAGAGACCGAAGAGGAAGAAGAAACAGAAAGCGAAGCAGAGATCGAAGCGGAAGAGGAAACAGAAAGTGAAACGGAGGACGTCGGGGAAGAAAAGACGGAAAGGGAAGCAGAGACGGGAGAAGAAATGGCCGAAACGGCAGAGAACGTTTCTCTGCCTGTGGCAGTACGGGCGGCTATGTCTGCTTCGCCGTTTGTCAGAAGCAGTCTGGGCATTTCTGATTCTGCTCCCGGAGCCGGACAGGTCAATCGCTATGAATATACCGGTGGTACAGTGGAATGGACGGTTCCCGTATCGGGGATTTATGAGATCGCATGTGAGGGAGCCGGAGGCGGTACGGCAAACGGCAGCGCAGGCCGGAGCAATCAGTACGGCCAGGGGGCGGAAGCCATACAGCTCTATGCGCCAACGAAGGGAGACCGGATTTTATCACAGGTGTTTTTGCAGAAGGGAATGTGTCTGCAAATCCGGGCCGGCGGCATGGGCGGCAACGGTCAGGCAAACGATATGTATGACGGATTTGGGGGTACGGGCGGTTATCCTGACGGCCGGGCAGGCATATATACGGACCACTGGGGAGGCTGCGTAAATGAATATGGCGGCCCTGCCCACTGTGCATGGGCAGGAACCGGTGGCAGCGGCGGCAGCAGCAGTGTGGAAATCGGTGGAAACAGGATCCTGTCGGCACGGGGCGGTGACGGTGGTTATACGCTTATGAGTACCTGTGGACGGCCCGGTAAAAAAACAGAGGCCAGCGCAGGCGGCGGCAGTACGGGGCTCTGGGATACTGCTCAGATTCAGTGGGAGCGGGAAAAGACATTACAGACAGAAAGCAATGTCAATGCAGGCAGCGGCAGAGTGACCGTCACGCTGTGCAGGGCTGCCGTATCCTTTGTCCTGCGGGCAGAGCCGGCAGGGCCGGTCAATCAGGATGTGATACTGTCTGCGGAGCTGGAAAGCGAAGGAGAAGGGCTGCCGGAATTGTGTGTTGCCTGGGAAAAGGATGAGGCCGGGAATGATGTCTGGACCGATACGTTTTCCCGTACTGTCACGCAGAATGGCGCTTATACCTGCCGGATACGGGACATTTACGGAACGGTGACAGAAGAGTCGGCAAAAATCTCCAATATTGACAAACTTCCTCCCAGAGTATCGCTTGAACCGGATACCACACAGTGGACGGCCTCCGGCGTGGTACTTCGTGTGACAGGAGACGATGCGGAGGCGACACAGCAATATACCAAATCCGGATTGGACAGCAGGCCATATCTCTGGGGTAGGCTGGATACCGCAGGCGCTGCCCGATGGGAAACAGAAGAGCCGGAGCAGCAGGAGGAATCTCAGGAAGAAAAAAGCGAACAGGAGGAAAGCAAGTTTGCTCTGCGGGACGATGAAACAGACAGCATTGCGGAACTCTGGAAAGAGAATCATACCCGGGCCATATCGGAAAACGGAACCTATCTGTGTAAAGTCAGAGATCAGGCAGGTAATGTGACAGAACTTCGCTGCCATGTAAAAAATATTGACCGTACCCCACCGAAAGTAACCTGCAGGAAACCCGATAAATGGTACGGCGGAAGCATGCAGGTCATCCTGGAAGCGGAGGATCTGCAGCCTGACGGCACGCAGGGAAGCGGACTGGCAGAAGAAGCCTTTTCCACAGACGGTACTACCTTTGTCAGTTCTCCTGTTGTGGTGATCGAAAAGGAGGGCCCCAGTCAGATCTGGGTAAAAGACCGTTTGGGCAATATCAGAAAGGAGACATTTACATTTATGTATGACATCCGGGAGCCGGAAAAAAAGGCAGAGCAGACCCAAAGTGGAGAAAAGGGCAAAGACAGCGGGGGCAGAGGGCAGATACAACTTCCCGCAATCGCAATCCCTGCCGGAGAACCGGAAACGGCCGGGATACTCACAGAGACACCCGCTTATGAGGAAATCGGAACCGTCCCGGAACCTGTCAGGCAGAATCCGGAAGAAGGAAACACGAAGCAGCAGATCATCCGGCTGTTGGAACAGCCTGCCGAACCGGTGGAAACAGAAATAGAGAAGATCCCCCATGCTGTGAAAACAAAACTTCCCGAAAAACAGGAACCGGGTGAAGAATTGCCCATGCCGGAAACCCTGGAACGGAAATCCCCTGCGAAACCGGATATCAACTGGAAAAAAGCGGCACTCTATTCCGTCTGGATGGCAGTGGTACTGTGCGGGCTGGTATGGCTCCTGTTTTGCCTGATATTCGAGCATGTGAAAGTTTACAAAAAAGATGAGAACGGGACCTACCATAAAATCGGAAGATGTGCCATCCTCCGGAAAAAAGAATACAAACAGGTCAATCTGATCCACCTGATGAAAAAAGGAGAGGACAGGGATTACAAAATACGCTTTGCCCGCGGATTTGTAATATTCCATCGCAAAGAAAAGATCATGATACGCACCCTGTACGGCGTGGAACTGCGAAAGATCGGGAAAGAAATTGAAATAGCATCTTGCAATTCCGAAAATCCTGTGCTAGTATAACAGACAAAGCAAAATGCGATGAAGGAGACTCTTGTTACGGAAAACGACAGGAATGCAGCGTCACCGACTGAGAGCGCCGCTTGTGGGAAATAACAAAGGGAACACTCCGGAGCAGATGCCCTGAACCGATACAGTAGGGGCATACGTAGCACGCGTTAAGTGTCAAGAGAGGGTAAGGCGGTTCCACATTTTGATAGAAATGTCGTCTTATCAAAGCGGGTGGTACCGCGGGTCAAAGAAAATCCCGTCCCGGAATACAACAACACTGTATTCCGGGACTTTTTTTGTGATATAGGAAATTCCTCCGGATTTCCTATATCACAAAAAGCCCTCCGGGCGGGATCGCACTGCGGCGGAGAGGAAATATATCGTTAAAGCGATCCGCCGCAGGCGGGGAATCCTGCAAAGCAGGATTCTTTTTCACGTACAGTGAGCCGGGCGGAAATGCGGCTGCATTTCCATCCGGCGAACGTCGCGGAAGCGAGGAAAACGGCAAGCCGTTTTTCGAGCAGCAAGACCCCATCGGCCCAGAGCGAACGCGGGAGGCGAAGCTGGCAGGGAGACACCGGCCAGAGCCGAGCAAGGGGCTGCGGAAGCGAGGAAAACGGCAAGCCGTTTTTCGGGCAGCAAGACCCCATCGGCCCAGAGCGAACGCGGGAGGCGAAGCCGGCAGGAAGACACCGGCCCAGAGCCGACGCCTCATCCATCCGCGCCCCGGAAAAGAGAGGAGACTATTATGAAAACAGAACACATCTACAGAACCGTAACCATCCAGGACATCCAGGAAAGCGATATCGGCAGAGAAGTCAAAGCAGCCGGCTGGGTAGAAAACATCAGAGATCATGGCGGCGTATCCTTTCTTGATCTGCGGGATATGTACGGGGTGCTTCAGGTCGTGCTCCGGGACACTGCACTGTTAGAAGGCATTACCAGAGAAATGTGCATTTCTGTCACAGGCATTCTGGAGAAGCGGGATGAGGAAACCTATAACCCCAGGATTCCCACAGGAACAGTGGAACTGGAGGCCAGGGCGATTACCGTGCTGGGAAAAGTATACAAACCGCTTCCGTTTGAAGTGATGACTTCCAAAGAGACAAGAGAGGAAGTCCGTCTGAAATACCGCTATCTGGATCTGCGGAATGCAAAAGTAAAGGATGCCATTGTATTCCGTTCCCAGGTGATATCTTATCTGCGGGAAAAGATGACAGAGATGGGATTTCTGGAAATCCAGACCCCGATTTTATGCGCTTCTTCCCCGGAGGGGGCAAGGGACTATATCGTACCGTCCAGAAAATACAAAGGCCGGTTTTATGCACTGCCACAGGCGCCCCAGCAGTATAAACAGCTTTTGATGGTGTCGGGTTTTGATAAATATTTCCAGATTGCCCCCTGTTTCCGGGATGAGGATGCCAGGGCAGACCGCTCTCCGGGAGAATTTTATCAGTTGGATTTTGAGATGAGCTTTGCCACCCAGGAAGATGTGTTCCGGGCAGGGGAGGAAATTCTGACGGCAGTGTTTGACCGGTTTGCGCCGGAAGGAGCCGCTGTGACACAGGCGCCCTTCCCGGTTCTCAGTTACCGGCAGGCAATGCTGGAATTTGGCACGGATAAGCCGGATCTGAGAAACCCTCTGCGAATTATGGATGTTACGGAATTTTTCCAGAAATGCACGTTCCGGCCTTTTCTGGGGAAGTGTGTCAGAGCCATCCGGGTACATGCGGATATGTCCAAAGGATTTCATGAAAAACTGCTGGCGTTTGCCGTTTCTCTGGGGATGGGCGGCCTGGGATATCTGGAAGTGGAGAAAGACCTGTCCTATAAAGGGCCTATTGATAAGTTTATCCCAAATGAGCTGAAGCAGGAGCTGGCTGATCTGGCAGGACTGTCTGTGGGGGATACGCTTTTCCTGATTGCGGACCGGGAAGAGAGAGCCAATTATTATGCAGGACAGATCCGTAATGAGCTTGGCGGCAGGCTGGGACTGACAGAAACGAATGCATTCCGTTTCTGCTATGTCAATGATTTTCCCATGTATGAACGGGATCCGGAGACAAAACAGCTTATGTTTACTCACAATCCTTTCTCCATGCCCCAGGGCGGGCTGAAGGCCCTTGAAGAGCAGGATCCGCTTTCTGTTCTGGCATACCAGTATGATATTGTATGCAATGGCGTGGAGCTTTCTTCCGGAGCGGTAAGAAACCATGATATCGATATTATGGTAAAAGCCTTTGCGCTGGCCGGATATGACGAGAAAACACTTCAGGAGAAATTCGGGGCGCTGTATCAGGCATTCCAGTTCGGGGCTCCGCCTCATGCAGGTATGGCGCCCGGGATTGACCGTATGATTATGCTGCTGCGTGGAGAAGAGAATATAAGAGAAGTCATTGCATTTCCCATGAACGGAAATGCACAGGATTTGATGTGCGGCGCACCGGGACAGGTTACGGAACAGCAGCTTCGGGAAGTCCATATCAGGGTAAGAGACTGAGAGCGGAGGGGGAAAAAGGATGGCAAATATCATTTCAGAAGAAACAATCGAATATGTGGGCATTCTGGCAAAGCTGGAGCTGTCTGATGAAGAGAAAAAACAGGCCCGGAAAGATATGGCCCGGATGCTGGATTATATTGACCAGTTGAATGAACTGGATACAGAGGGCGTGGAGCCTATGTCCCATGTGTTTTCGGTGGAAAATGTACTGCGCAGGGATGTGGTGACAGGCGGCGATATGCGGGATGCGCTGCTGGCCAACGCACCGGAGGAAAAGGACGGTATGTTTGTGGTGCCGCGTACATTTGAGTAGGAGGGACAGATATGAAACCAATGGATCTGACGGCTGCAGAGCTTGGCAGGGCGATCAAAGAAAAACAGACAACAGCAATGGAAGCCATGCAGGCGGTTTTTGAAGTGATCGGAAAACGGGAAGAAAGCCTGAACTGTTATGTGACGGTGGACCGGGAGGCGGCATTTCAAAGAGCGGAAGAAGTACAGAAAAGAATTGACCGGGGAGAGTTGACGGGGCCGCTGGCAGGGGTCCCGGTAGCCGTTAAGGACAATCTGTGTACCAAAGGTATGCGCACCACCTGCTCCTCCCGTATCCTGGGAAATTTTGTCCCTTCCTATACGGCGGAAGCCGTGGTAAAACTGGAGGAGGCCGGGGCTGTTATCATCGGGAAAACCAATATGGATGAATTTGCAATGGGTTCCACCACAGAGACTTCCGCGTTCGGGCCTACCAGGAATCCGTGGAATGAAGCGTATGTGCCGGGCGGCTCTTCCGGCGGCTCTGCCGCGGCAGTGGCGGCCGGGGAATGCTTTATGGCGCTGGGGTCGGATACAGGCGGTTCTATCAGGCAGCCGGCGTCTTTCTGCGGGATAGTGGGGATGAAGCCCACCTATGGCACGGTGTCCCGTTATGGGCTGATTGCCTATGGTTCTTCTCTGGATCAGATCGGGCCGCTGTGCCGGGATGTCACAGACTGCGCCGCGATGCTGGAGGTCATTTCCTCCCATGATGCCAAAGACTCCACTTCGATAGCGCGTGAAGATACGGATTTTACTGCGGCGCTGACCGGGGATACAGCAGGGCTGCGGATTGGGATTCCCAGAGCTTATTTTGCAGAAGGGCTGGCGCCTGCTGTAAGAGAACGCGTCCTTGCGGCGGCGGAGGTACTGCGGGAGAGAGGGGCTATAGTGGAGGAATTTGACCTGGATCTGGTGCAGTATGCCATTCCCGCTTATTATACCATTGCATCGGCGGAGGCCAGCTCCAATCTGGAGCGGTTCGACGGAATCAAATACGGATATCGCAGCGGGGAAACGGAAGGGCTTCATAAAATGTATAAAAAGACCCGTTCCGAAGGTTTCGGAGAAGAGGTAAAGAGAAGGATTATGCTGGGTTCTTTTGTACTCAGCTCCGGTTATTATGATGCCTATTATCTTAAGGCACTGCGGGTCAAGGCGCTGATCAGGCAGGCGTTTGACGCTGCTTTTTCTGCCTTTGACCTGATACTGGGGCCGGCGGCTCCCACCACGGCGCCGCTTTTGGGGGAAAGCCTTCAGGATCCCATTAAGATGTATCTGGGAGATATTTATACGGTGGCTGTCAACCTGGCAGGACTGCCGGGGATTACAGTACCCTGCGGCCTGGATAATACCGGGCTGCCTGTGGGGATGCAGTTGATCGGAAACTGTTTCGAAGAAAAGAAGCTGCTGCGGGCCGCTTTTGCGTATGAAAAGGCAAGAGGTGCGTTTGCAGCATGCCGGGAGGAAGCATAAATGGGAAAAGAAAAACAATATGAAACGGTGATCGGCCTGGAAGTGCATGTGGAGCTTGCTACCAGGACCAAGATATTCTGCGGCTGTTCCACTGCCTTTGGCGGGGAACCCAATACCCATACCTGTCCCGTCTGCACGGGCATGCCGGGCTCCCTTCCGGTATTGAATGAAAAAGTACTGGAATATGCGGTTTCGGTAGGCCTGGCCACCGGCTGTGAAATCACCAGATATTGTAAATTTGACAGGAAAAATTATTTTTACCCGGACAATCCGCAGAATTATCAGATTTCGCAGCTTTATCTGCCGATCTGCAGAAACGGCTCTGTGGAAATCGAAACAAAGGACGGGACAAAGCAGGTGGGCATCCATGAGATCCATATGGAGGAGGATGCAGGTAAGCTGATCCATGATGAGTGGGAGGGCTGCACACTGGTGGACTATAACCGATCGGGCGTGCCGCTGATTGAGATTGTTTCAGAGCCGGATATGAGAAATGCGGAAGAAGTCATCGCTTATCTGGAAAAGCTCCGGCTGATCATTCAGTATCTGGGCGCTTCCGACTGCAAACTGCAGGAGGGTTCCATGCGGGCGGATGTGAATCTGTCCGTGCGGGAGGCGGGAGAGGCGTACGGCACCCGGACGGAAATGAAAAATCTGAATTCCTTCAGGGCGATCACCAGAGCCATCGCAGGAGAGCGGGAAAGGCAGATTGACCTGCTGGAGGCAGGAGAGGCAGTGATACAGGAAACCAGAAGGTGGGACGATGAAAGAGGCTGTTCCTATGCCATGCGGTCCAAGGAGGATGCACAGGATTACCGGTATTTTCCCGATCCGGACCTGACGCCTGTCCGGATCAGTGAAGCATGGCTGGCAGAAAGAAAGGCGGCTCTGCCCGAATTTCAGACAGAAAAGAAAATCAGATACCGGGAAGAATACCAGATTCCCGATTACGATATTGAGATACTCACCGGTTCACGGCAGATGGCGGAGTTGTTTGAAAAAACCACGGCTCTTTGCGGGGAGCCGAAAAAAGTATCCAACTGGCTGATGGGAGAAGCGATGCGTCTGTTAAAAGAACGGGGGCTGGATCCGGAGGACATCCGGATCACACCGTCCAATCTGGCAGAACTGATTGCCATGACAAACAGGCGGGAAATCAACGGGGCAGCGGCAAAAGAGGTGTTTGAAGCCATGTTTGATACCGATGTGGATCCGGCACGCTACGCACAGGAAAAGGGACTTTTGATGACACATGACACCGATGCACTTACCCGGGCAGTGAAACAGGTGCTGAAAGACAATCCCAAATCGGTGGAGGATTACCGGGGCGGGAAGGAAAAAGCCATCGGTTTTCTGGTAGGACAGACCATGAAAGCCATGCATGGAAAAGCAGATCCGGCGCTGATCAACGGGATGTTGAGAGAACTGCTGTCGGGAGAGGCAAAATTTGATGCATGACAACAGAAAGTTTTTGCGGCATGCTTTCTGTTGTTGAATCTGCCTGCGTTTTGTACTATCATAGAAAGAAACGGTGAAAGGTGATGGAAGATGGATCAGACATTTATGGAAGTGTTGGTGGCGAGAAAGAGAAACATGGCGGCGGCCATACTGAAGATCGTATGCGGTATCTTTGCGGTATTTTCACTGATTATGATGCCATATACAGTTTTCTTTCTGGCGGCTGCGCTTCTGTTCGGTGCAGGCGCATATTTCTGCTATCTGCAGGAATGGATCGAATTTGAATACAGTTATGTGTGCCGGGAGCTGACCGTGGACCGGATCATGGCCCGCAGCAGAAGAAAATCCGAGGCTGACTATCAGGTTGACAAGATGGAGATCGGAGGGCCGGAGGATTCTTATCATCTGGACGGTTACCGGAATAAAAACTGCAGGGTAAAGGATTACAGCAGCAGGACCGGAAAAAAGACCTATGTATTTTATTACGAGGGACAACTGAAGGTGATACTGGACTGGGAGGACGGACTGGCAGGGGCGCTTCACGGCGCGGCGCCGGGGAAGTTGTTTCTGAACTGACTTTCTGTGATTTGCATTGACAAGGCGTGATGTGTCTGATAAACTTTTCAAAATATATCATATGACAGGAGGATAAGACATGGGTCAGATAATTGGCGAAGGAATTACGTTTGATGATGTATTACTGGTTCCGGGCTATTCACAGGTCATTCCGAATCAGGTGGATCTCTCCACATGGCTGACAAAGAAGATCCGTTTGAATATTCCGATGATGAGTGCGGGTATGGATACGGTTACGGAGCATCGCATGGCAATCGCAATGGCGAGACAGGGCGGCATCGGGATCATTCATAAGAATATGTCGATTGAAGCACAGGCAGAAGAAGTGGACAAGGTAAAACGCTCTGAAAACGGTGTGATCACAGACCCTTTTTCTCTGACCCCTGAACATACACTGGCAGATGCGGATGCACTGATGGGAAAATTCCGGATTTCCGGTGTGCCGATTACGGAAGGAAAGCGGCTGGTAGGCATCATTACCAACCGGGATCTGAAATTTGAAACGGATTATACACGGCTCATTAAGGAATGTATGACCTCGGAAGGGCTGATCACTGCCAGAGAAGGCATTACGCTGGAAGAGGCGAAAAAGATACTGGGCAGGGCCAGAAAAGAGAAACTTCCCATCGTGGATGGAGACTTTAATCTGAAGGGCCTGATTACCATTAAGGACATCGAAAAGACCATCAAATACCCTCTGGCCGCCAAAGATGAACAGGGCAGGCTGCTGTGCGGCGCCGGTGTGGGGATCACGGCCAATGTACTGGACCGGGTAAGCGCTCTGGTGGATGCCAAGGTGGATGTCATCGTACTGGACAGTGCTCACGGACATTCGGAAAATGTGCTCCGGTGCCTGCGTATGATCCGGGAAACCTATCCGGATCTGCAGGTGATTGCAGGCAATGTAGCTACAGGAGAAGGCACAAAGGCACTGATTGAAGCAGGTGCGGATGCGGTAAAGGTAGGCATCGGACCCGGTTCCATCTGTACCACCCGTGTGGTGGCAGGCATCGGTGTACCCCAGGTGACGGCGATTATGGATTCTTATCAGGTGGCCAAAGAATACGGGATTCCGATTATTGCAGACGGAGGCATCAAATATTCCGGTGATATGACAAAGGCCATTGCCGCCGGAGGCAATGTCTGCATGATGGGCAGTATTTTTGCAGGCTGTGACGAAAGCCCGGGAACTTTCGAACTGTTCCAGGGCAGGAAATATAAAGTGTACCGGGGCATGGGTTCCATTGCGGCGATGGAAAACGGCAGTAAAGACCGTTATTTCCAGTCGGATGCCAGAAAGCTGGTACCGGAAGGCGTAGAAGGCCGTGTGGCGTATAAGGGTAACGTAGAGGATACTGTATTCCAGTTGATGGGCGGGCTGCGTTCCGGTATGGGATACTGCGGCACTTCCACAGTGGAAGAGCTGAAAGAGAACGGCAGGTTTGTCAAGATCTCAGCAGCAGCATTGAAGGAAAGCCACCCCCACGATATCCATATTACGAAGGAAGCCCCCAATTACAGCGTGGATGAATAAAACAAATACAGGAAAAGGGCCTCAGCAGACCGGTGAACCATCTGCGGAGGCTTTTGCCGCGTATAAGGAAAGGAACAGGAAACCGAATGACACAGACAGCAAAAAGCTATGACAGAATTATCATCGGGGCCGGTCTGTATGGTCTGTATGCAGCCCTGTTCTGCGGAAAACGGGGACAGAGCGTGCTGGTCCTGGAGTGTGGAACAGAGGCATTTGGCCGTGCCACCTACATCAACCAGGCCAGGGTGCATCAGGGGTATCATTATCCCAGATCCATTTCCACGGCCGTCAAATCGGCAGGGTATTTTGAGCGGTTTAACCGGGATTATGCTTTTTGTATCAATCGGGAATTTCGAAAAGTCTATGCAACTTCCCGGGAGTTTTCCTGGGCGGACGGAGCCCAGTTTCGCAGTTTCTGCAAGGCGGCGGGTATTTTCTGTGAAGAACTGCATCCGGGACAGTTTTTCCGGGAGGGTATGTGTGACGGTGCATTTCTGACAAGAGAATATACCTATGATGCCATGATTTTAAAGGAGTATCTGCTGGAGCAGATAGCAGGGCTGCCCCATGTGGAGCTGCGGTTTGCTGTCAGGGTGGCGGAAATCGGAAAACTGGCAGATGCCTATGAACTGACACTGGAGAGCGGGGAACGTTTCCGGAGCGGATTTTTGCTGAATGCCACGTATGCTTCCGTAAATCAGATTCTGGCTCTGCTGGGATATGAACCCTTCGGCATCAAATATGAGCTGTGTGAGATTATACTCTGTGAAGTGAATGAAACCCTGAAAAAATATGGCTTTACGGTGATGGACGGGCCGTTCTTTTCCATTATGCCTTTTGGGAAAACCGGCCTGCATTCTCTGACTTCCGTTACCTTCACGCCCCATTCCACCAGTTATGAGTCTACGCCCCGGTTCTCCTGTCAGGAAAGAAGCGGCGGCCGGTGCAGTCCGGCTTTTCTGGCCAATTGCAATGACTGCCCGGCCCGGCCGGAAAGCGCTTTTCCGTATATGGCGGCACTGGCCGGAAAGTATCTGAAAGAGGAGTACGGCTTTACTTACCACAGTTCCCTGTTTTCCATGAAGCCGATTCTGACCAGCTCGGAGCTGGATGACTCCAGGCCTACTGTAATCCGGCAATATTCCAAAGCCCCTGCCTTTGTCAGTGTGCTGTCGGGAAAAATCAATACGGTGTATGACCTGGATGAGGTACTGAGTGATGGAGACTAAAGAAAAAAATTTTATATCGGCTGTGATTTATGTACATAATGCGGAAACGCGGATCGGAACATTTTTAAAGACAGTCCTTCACGTTCTGGAAGAAAATTTTGAAAAAGCAGAAATCATCTGTGTCAATGACCATTCGGAGGATCGCAGCGTGGATGTGATCCGGGACGTAAGCAAAGAGGCGTGTCATACCAGTATTTCCGTTTTGAACATGAGTTATTTTCACGGTCTGGAAACGGCAATGAATGCAGGTGTGGATCTTTCCATCGGTGATTTTGTGCTGGAATTTGACGGGACTGTACTGGACTTTGCGCCGGAAGAGATCATGAAGATCTATCGGAAAAGCCTGGAGGGCTATGATATTGTCAGCGCTTCTCCACAGGGGAGACAGAGGCTGACATCCCGTTTGTTTTATCTCTTGTTTCAAAGATGTTCCGGCTCCTTTTATCAGCAGATGGACACGGAGAGCTTCCGGATACTGAGCAGGCGGGTCATCAACCGGGTCAGCAGTATGAACCAATCGGTTCCCTACAGAAAAGCAGTCTATGCAAGCTGCGGGCTGAAAACATGGAATCTTCGTTACAGGGTGCAGGATGTGCAGAAGGCGGCTGACAGGAAGGAAAGACGGTACAGAGGAAGGCTGGCGGTGGATTCGCTGATTCTGTTTACAGAGGCCGGATATGGATTTTCCATGCTGATGACCGGAATGATGATGCTGACAGCATTGTTTATGCTGGGCTATTCTCTGGTGATTTATCTGACACAGAAGCCGGTGGAAGGCTGGACGACTACCATATTGTTTCTGTCGTTTGCTTTCTTTGGCCTGTTCGCCGTATTGACCATTATAGTCAAGTATCTTCAGATACTTGTCAATCTGGTTTTTAAACGAAAACGGTACAGCTTTGAAAGCATTGAAAAACTGACAAAATAGGAGAAAGGTTATGAATATACTGGTAGGCTGCACCGGATTTGTAGGCAGCAATATTTATGAAAAGGGAGAGATGGATCTGGGGTTTCATTCCACAGATATTGCCGGGGCCTATGGCCTGGCTCCGGATCTGCTGGTCTATGCGGGGCTGAAAGCAGAAAAATATCTGGCGAACCACGCGCCGGAGCAGGATCTGGAACAGATCAGGGAAGCGGCGGAAAATATTCGTAAAATTGCCCCCGGGAAGGTGGTGCTGATTTCCACGGTGGATGTGTTCCTGGTACCTGTGGGCGTGGATGAAACAAGCCGGGTGGACTGTACGGGGCTGCATGCCTATGGCCTGAACCGATACCGACTGGAATGCATGGTACGTCAGATGTATCCGGATGCGCTGATTGTGCGTCTGCCGGGCCTGTTCGGAAAGGGGATCAAAAAGAATTTTATCTTTGATTATATGCATGTGATCCCTTCCATGCTGCCGGCGGAGCGGTTTGGAGAGCTGGCCGGGAAGGAAGCGGCGCTGAAAGATTTTTATGTATTGCAGGACAATGGCTTTTACCGGTGCAGAGCGCTGGAGGAGGCAGAGAGGAAGCTGCTGCGGGAGCGTTTTCAGGCGCTGGGGTTTACGGCGCTGCATTTTACGGACAGCCGGAGTATTTACCAGTTTTATCCCCTTGACCGGCTGTGGGAAGATATCCGGACTGCGCTTGCCAACGGACTAAGGCTTCTGCACCCGGCCACAGAGCCGGTGGGAGCAGGAGAGCTGTATACATATCTGACGGGAAAAGCGTTTGTCAATGAGTTGGCAGGAGCGCCGGTCAGATATGATTACAGAACGGTTCATGACAGGCTGTATGGCGGTGCAGGGGGGTATCTCTGCGGCAAGGGTGAGGTAATGGAAGCCATCAGGAAATTTACTGAGGATAACGGAAAATGAGAAGAAAAGAACAATGGGCGGCCAGCGTCGCCATGATTCTGGCCGGAGGTATGCTGCTTTTGCTGATCGGTCCGCTGGATGCTTTTTCTCATGGATTTTACTGTGATATGACAGCGTATGAGGAAGCGGGAGAACTGAGACAGTATACGGAGCTGGCGGATAAGCCGTTTGTCCAGATATTTTCCCCAAGACAGAAGCATTTCAGAGGGTTTGAGATTGTGATGATCAATCTGCCGGAAGAGAACAGTGGTTTTCTGGTCTTTTCCGTTTCGGATGCGGCAGGGAAGGTAATCAGCGAAACAAAAGTAAATGTGGAAAAAGTCGTTCCGAGTACCCGGTGTCCGGTGTATGTGGACGCTTCTTTAAAGGAAGGGGAGCGGTATACGCTGGAGATCCGGGAACAGGGCTGTGAAACGGTGCCTTATCTTCTGGTGGCCGCTCCGGTTTATCTGACCGGTGAAAACATAGAGGGGGATCTTTTGATCGGCTATGTTTACGGGGAACCTGACTTTTGTTTTGCAGAAAAGGCACTGCTGTCGGCAGGGATTTTGCTGCTGTGCGCGGCGGCGCTGGACTGCATCCGGCATCCAAAGTCTCACAGACAGAGAAAGGTTCTGACCCTGTGGGGTATGGGGCTGGTCCTGACCTGGAATTTTATGTTCAATTCCTTTGGACGGGCAGATGTCAATACCAGTCCGTCAAAGGTTTACCGGGAGCGGACAGCATTTGCCCATTTTGAAGAGGGCAGCGAGACTTATGTGACCGGTATGATTGTGGCGCAGCAGAACCAGGTAACGCTTCCTGCCTATGGGCTTGGGCGGTATATGGATGTATCGGGGGAACTCAAGGAAAATATATGGATTGACAATCCGGATATCAACTGCCGCAATGACGATGCCTATCAGAACGGATATTCCCTGACGGAAGCGGCGGTTGCCGTGGAGGACAATCCCTATACCCGTAAGGTCTGCAGGGAGGGCGGCCGGATCACGTTTGCCGGCGGGGAGAGTTTTTCCATAACCGGGACGGAACAGGATGGCATCTGGCTGATTCTGCGGCTTTCTTCGGATGAGATATTGTCCGGCGCCAGATGCGGCTCTCTTTCCCTGGCCCGGTTTGCAGGAGAAAACGGTGTTTTGTTTCAGCCGGGGTATGTGGAGGCATATCGGTCTCAGTATGGCCTGCAGGGCATTGTGTTCCGGCATCTGGCCCGGCTTTTGGACTATGAAGAGTCTGTGGAAGGGCTGCAGCTTCTCTGCAGCGTACTGGCGGCGGCTGTTTTTATGGCAATTGTAGTGCTGATCTCCAGACGGTATGGGTTTTTGCTGGCAGGGTGCTTTTACGGGACTTTTCTGTTGTCTCCGTGGATCGTGAATTTTGCCCGGAATCTGTACTGGGTGGAATTTCTCTGGTTTCTGCCCATGCTGGCGGGATTGCTGGGGCTGCAGTTCCTGGACAGACGGGGCAGTGGTATCATAAGCGGCATTACCGCGTTTTTGCTGATTCTGGCAAAGAGTCTGTGCGGCTATGAATATCTTTCCACGATTATGGTGGGAATGGTTTTGTTTCCCTGTGCAGAACTGGTGTCGGCATTTGTACAAAAGGACCGGGAACGGAGCAGGCGGCTTTTGGGGCTGGCGGCGCTGCTGGGAGCGGGCGCGTTGGCCGGATTCGCAGTGGCTATTTCGCTTCATGCCATGCTGCGGGGAGAAGGCGATCTGGCAGCCGGGTTTTCTTCGATCTGGCGGGAGGATGTGCTGCACAGAACGATAGG
The DNA here is from genome assembly GCA_947385955.1 of uncultured Clostridia bacterium. GTDB lineage: Bacteria > Bacillota > Clostridia > Lachnospirales > Lachnospiraceae > VSOB01. Next base: position 4,415 of record CANDNA010000022.1, on the reverse strand, counting down.
AGGCAGACTGTCAGAGTTCGGGCCGGAGGAGTGGGAGTCCCTGCAGGCGTCTGTATGGCAGGTATTTGTCACGTATTTCCACTTTGATACCCAGATCCTGACAGGAGTGGACGGATACTTGTTTCCGGTACTGGCTTTTCTGCCGGGGGTATTGTTATTGCGCCGCAGCAAAGCGGGGCAGGAAGGAATATCCCGTCCGGAGCTTATCAGGGACTGGGCCTTTTATGGATTGAGCTTTGCGGCTTCCGTTTCCTGGTTTGTCCTGGCAAAATCCCATTCTCATATGCATACCCATATGAACTATGTACTCTGGTATTTTGGCTTTGTACAGATTTGCCTTTACCTGGTCATCAGGGAACTGACGTGGGCAATCCGGTCAGGACAGGAAAAAAGAAAAAATGAGGTGTAAGGAATGAAATTGTCCGTTTCCAATATTGCCTGGACGGCAGAAGAGGACGCATCGGCGTATGCGTTGATGAAGCAGTATGGTTTTACAGGGCTGGAGATCGCGCCCACCAGAATCTTTCCGGAAGATCCGTATGGAGATACGGTGCGCAGCAGAGCATGGCGGCAGGAACTGGAGGAAACTTACGGTTTTTTGATTCCTTCCATGCAGTCTATCTGGTATGGAAGGAAGGAGCGGATATTCGGAAGTGAGAAAGAGCGGGATATCCTGCGCTCCTATACCAGAAAGGCCATAGACTTTGCCGAAAGTATGGACTGTAAAAATCTGGTGTTTGGCTGTCCTGCTAATCGCAGCCTTCCGGAAGGCGCTGAGGATGGGGCGGCAGTGGGATTTTTCAGAGCGCTGGGGGAATATGCCAGGGCACATGGAACGGTGATAGGAATGGAGGCCAATCCTCCGATTTACCACACCAATTATATCAATGATACCCGGTCTGCCTTTTCCCTGATTGAACGGGTGGCGTCTCCGGGATTTCTCCTGAATCTGGACGTGGGGACTATGCTGGAAAACGGAGAGGAGACCGGGCTTCTGTCCGGCCGGGTGCATCTGATCCGCCATGTACATATCAGTGAACCGGGGCTTGCGCCTGTCAGGCCCCGGGGACTGCACAGAGAGCTGGCAGAGCTGCTGAAGGCAGAGGGGTATCAGGGATTTGTTTCGATTGAAATGGGGAAACAAAAGAGCCTTGGAAGCCTGGAAGAGGCAATGGCATATATAAAGGAGTGCTTTGGATGATCTATGAAAAACAGGAAGGCGTACCTTCCTTTGTCTGTACAGAATATGCGCCCAAAAAGAAAAATTATGTGGTGCTGATTCCTGTTATCAATGAAGGGAAGAGAATCAGAAAAGAACTGGAGCGCGCCATGCGCAGCCGGATATCGGAATATGCGGATATTGTGATCTGTGACGGTGGTTCCTCCGATGGCAGTACGGATGATATGCTGCTGAAAAGCCTGCAGGTGAATACACTGCTGGTAAAGCTGGGTCAGGGGAAACAGGGGGCACAGCTTCGTATGGGAATCTGGTGGGCATTGAAACGGGGCTATCAGGGTATCATCACCATAGACGGAAATAACAAAGACAGCATTGAGGATGTGCCGGCGTTTATCAAAAAGCTGCAGGAGGGCTATGGGCTGGTGCAGGGTTCCCGCTTTGTAAAGGGAGGACGGGCGGTTCATACTCCCTGGCTGAGACTGTTATCCGTCAGGCTGCTGCATGCGCCGGTGATTTCACTGACTGCCGGGCAGCACTTTACGGATACCACCAATGCATTCCGGGGATATTCCGCCTCCTATCTGAGGGACCGGCGTGTAAAACCGCTGCGGGATATTTTTATGACGTATGAGCTTTTGGCGTACCTGTCGGTACGGGCCACGCAGCTTGGATACCGGGCCTGTGAGATCCCGGTTACCAGAGCCTATCCCAGGACCGGAAAAACACCTACCAAAATCAGTTTTTTCAGGGGAAATCTGGAATTGCTGAAGATTTTATGGAACAATCTGCTGGGAGCATACAAACCCCGATAACCTGTGCTTATCGGGGTTTGTCACATCTGTGCAATGGTGTTTTATCGTCGGTCAGGCCAACGATATATTCCATGCTGACATTATAATATTCTGCCAGACGGATAAGGTGACGGATCGGGAGTTCACTGGCTCCCCGCTCATAGCGGGCATACATGGTCTGTGAGGTTCCCAAGATGTCAGCGATATTTTGTTGTGTTTTGTCATGATCCTCACGTAAATCCCGTATTCTGAGCCTGTAACCCATTTTCCATCACCTGTCAGTTTCTAACATAGCATAGATCATCCCGCAGAAAGGAAAATAGTAAATATGTTTACTACGCCATGCGGGATGAATTTCAGGAAGATAAGAACAGTATTTCCCGGAATCTGAGCAGTGATACCAAAGAGGCTTCGAAAGCCCGGAATCTGATGGTATATTCTGGGAAAATGTGATACAATGAAAAAATACGATGAAAGCCGTTTTGAAAAGGAGCAGGGCAAAGATGGCGAATATTTTATATGATGCAAGGAAGATTAAAGTGTATGAGGCGCTGCAGACGCTTTGTCAGGCAGCAGGAGAGAGTGCAGAGTGGGGGAATACGCTCTGGAGCGGCCTGCTTGGAGATGAGGCGTTGATGGAAGAGATGGTATATTATCTGGAGCATCATTGTTTCCAGGGCACTGTTTCCGTGGAAGGCTATACACTGATTGATCTGTTTGTATTTGAAATGGACATTTATAATCTGATCGCAGATTCGGGAAAAAATACAGAGAGCTGCAATAAAGAAGCGATGGTACTGCGTGCATTTCAGGCTATGCTGGATATGAAACGGGATCCGGCGCACTTTAAAAAGAGATTGTCGGACGGATTTGGAATGGATAAGTATTTATAAGGAGCCAGAAGATGACCAGATTTGAATTTACGGAAAGTCTGCGCAAGGCGCTTTCCGGCAGAGTGAACCACAGAGTTGTCAATGAGAATGTGGCGTATTATGAACATTATATTGATGCGGAAATCAAAAAAGGACGCAGTGAAGAAGAGGTGCTGAGCGGACTGGGAGATCCCCGGCTGCTGGCAAAGACCATTATTGATACCACAGGAGAGAGTGACAGAGTCTATGCGGACGAAGGGGAAGGCAAAGAACCGGCATCCGGAGGCAATCTGTTCGGTCGGATTTTCCGCCTGCCTGCCTGGCTGCTCCTGCTGGTTTTGCTTTTGCTCTTTATTTTTATCATAAAGATTGTAGGACTGGTGATTGTGACCGTACTCCCCTTTGCCATTCCGGCGGCGGTGATTTATTATCTGGTACGGTATTTCCGGCGCAGGCATTGACTGCTTTGTGAAATAAGGAAAACAGCCCATCAGGGGAACCGATGAGCTGTTTTGAGGGGAGTATAAATAATTAATATATAAGGGTTGCAGATAAAGAAATTGGAGTGTTTCTTTATCTGTTGAGGCTATTATATCTCATCTTCCAGAAAAATGCAAGCAGAAAATGATACTTTTTTCCTATTTTTTTAAACTCCTGGAACTGGCAGATTTTTCCTCTGATCTTTGGTATAACTTTGTGGATTTATGACATACTAACACCGTAACCAATTTGAATCAGGAGGAATGTAAAATGTCTAAAAACGATTACAACCAGAACAACAACCAGAATCAGAACTTTCAGAACAGCACAAATCAGTCTCAGGATAAGTCCAGCAACAGCTCTAACAGCACAGGCAACAGTACAGGCAGCAGCCAGAAAAACAACAATCAGAACAACAACCAGAAGAAAAACTTCTAGTTCTGGACCCGGCAGTGCCGGGGTACATATCTTTTTTTAAAAATCATTTGACACTCCCCATATACCACCAGTAATATAAACGTATGAGAAAATTTGAATGGATCGTGCCCTGCCATTTCGGGCTGGAGGCACCGCTGAAAAAAGAAATTACAGATCTGGGATATGAGATTGCTTCTGTAGAGGACGGCCGTGTTACATTTTACGGGGATGAGGAGGCCTGTGTACGCGCCAATATCTGTCTGAGAACGGGAGAAAGAGTTTTGCTGAAAGTGGGCAGCTTTTCGGCCAGGACGTTTGAAGAGCTGTTTCAGGGAACCAAAGCGCTGCCCTGGGAGGACTATATACCAAAAGACGGAAAATTCTGGGTGGCAAAGGCAGCCAGCGTAAAGAGTGCTCTGTTCAGCCCATCGGACATCCAGTCCGTTATGAAAAAAGCGATGGTAGAACGGCTGCGGGACATCTACCATGTCAGATGGTTTGAAGAAGACGGCGCTTCTTTTCCCCTGCGGGTCTTTCTGATGAAGGACTGTGTGACGATAGGGCTGGATACCACAGGAGAATCCCTTCATAAGAGAGGGTATCGGAAAATGACGGCCAAAGCGCCCATTGCGGAAAACCTGGCGGCTGCCCTGATCCTGTTAAGTCCCTGGAAGG
>CANDNA010000021.1 GCA_947385955.1 uncultured Clostridia bacterium | reverse complement strand
TTATACAGCTTTAGCAGATAACTCTTGTTTTGAAAAAGGTCAAGGAATACGCTGTTTTTAGCGGTACGCTTTGCCATGACTTCCTCTATCTGTTTTGCATCATCCTGCACTTTAACACCTCGATTTCTAAAAATCTGTGGTACAAGATACGATATAGCCTGCTCCTGCCACACTTTAATTATACAAAAAAATGCCTGCCGTGTCACGTTTAACATCCGGCAATAGAAAAAAATTTCCCCCTTGATCAGTTTTTATGGCAAGGAACATCATTCTCTGCCTTCTATAGGTGGTTGACAGCTGTCAGCAAAAAAACGCTTGCCTCTTCAAAAATTCGTTTTCGTTTCTCAGACGACGGATTTCTTTTTGTTTTTCTCATGACTTTAAATCTGCAAATAATTCATCCAAATCTGTATATCCCTTCACAGACGGATCTTTTGCAATCCTTTCCACTTCTAGCATAGCCGCAATGGTTTCCCTGTTGGGTTGATTCAAAGAAATGTCAAAAGGAATCCTCCCCTCCCGGAGGGATTGACGAACAAAGATATTAAATGCTGTGGATAAGCTCATGCCAAGTTCCCAAAACAAAGCATCGGCCTGTGTTTTCAAATCCGAATCCATACGGATACTGATATTCGTAGTAGAACCAGCCATACAACCATCTCCCTTCTTGTCAGTGCTCATATCATATATTATCTGCACAAAAATACAATACTTTGCACGAAAAACTGTTTCAGGATACACTTTGAGTGTAAAAAATCCGCATCCTGCAGGCTCGCTTTTCTGATCTGTAACCTGCTTCTGTTGTTATGCAAAACCAATGCTAAAAACCTGCTGTCAATGTTACCAAGAAGAAAGGAGGGGCATTATAGCATATTGCAGAAAGACAGGTTATCATAAAACAAAAAGCGGATCTTCTATTCCATACTGGCCACTCAGCACAGGTTTCAATACATATTAAAGAAGCCTTGATTTTCCAGAAACATTGGAAAAGCAAGGCTTCTGACCTACCTATTATTCTCTTGTACGCCTGTTTCCTTTGTTAAATCTCCGGGATTCTCTGAAGTAATTTTTCCGCTTCCTCATGCCTTCCCTGCCTTTGATACAAAGATGCCAGATTCTTAGTGAAAATTGCGGTAGTTGGATGGTTTTTTCCTAACATATCTTCACTTATTTTTAATGCTTTGGTATATAATTCTTCCGCTTCCTTATACCTTCCCTGGCTGGCATATACATAGGCCAGATTATGATAACTAAACGCTGTATCCGGATGCCTCCCCCCCCTGCATTTCTTCTCTTATTTTCAGTGCCTTTCTATATAATTCTTCCGCTTCCTTATACTTTCCTTGGCTATCATATACATAGGCTAGATTATCATAACTGTCCGCAGTAGACAGATGTCTCTCCCCCAGTATTTCTCCACTTATCTTCAGCGCCTTCCTGTATAATTCTTCCGCTTCCTTATACTTCCCCTGGATGGCATATACATAGGCCAGATTATTATAACTGCCCTCCGTATCCGGATGCCTCTCCCCCTGCATTTCTTCTCTTATCTTCAGTGCTTTCCTGTATAATTCTTCCGCTTCCTTATATTTTTCCTGGCTGGCATATAAAGATGCCAGATTATTATAACTGCTCGCTGTATCCGGATGTCTCTCTCCCACTATTTCTTTTCTTATCTCCAGTGCTTTCCTGTATAATTCTTCCGCTTTCTTATATTTTCCCTGGATGGCATATAAAGATGCCTGATTATCATAACTGCTCGCTGTACCCGGATGTCTCTCTCTCACTATTTCTTCTCTTATCTTCAGCGCCTTCCTGAATAATTCTTCCGCTTCCCTATACTTTCCCTGTCGGACATATACATAGGCCAGATTATTATAACTGCCCTCCGTATCCGGATGCCTCTCCCCCAACTCTCCCTCACAGTTCCTTTTGATTTCTTCATAAATCCTCTCGGCACTTTTATACATTCCTGCATAACTAAGCGACTTCGCTATATGCCCTGAAAACCCTCTCCATACCTCCCCTTCGTCTATCTTTATCTTATTCATCAATTCCATTGCAAATGGCAGATATTTCTGACATTCCAACACATATCCATCCTTCGGTATCCTGATATCATCCTCACATGCCTCTATCATCCCCATATGCCCCTCTGCCGCAGGCTTACACTTATCATAAATAAACTTTGCAAACACCGGGTGCATCGCATAACTGTCCTGCTCCCCAAAGAACTGCAGCCACCCCTTCTGATACAGGCCCTCAATGATATCATCCTCTTCACCGGCCCCGGCATCCTTCAAAAGCCACCGGTTCAGTGTTTCAAAATCTAAGGGCAGATACGGGAATACAGAAAATGCCTCCAGGATATTCTTCTCCCCTTCTGACAGCTCCGACAAATCATACAATGCTTCATAAGATTCCTGGATATTTTTTGCCTTCTCTCCATCTTTATGGAACTGCAGGCGGAATCCTTTCTGCTCCAGCTCCTGCCTCAGCCTGTCAGCATCCCAGTGCTTTGTCCTGGCCAGGAAAGAAAGGAACTCAACCGTAATCGTATGGAACCCGGCCAGCTTTTCAATGATATAACAAAGGCTCCCTGTTTCTTCCTCATGGACGATTCTCCCGCCCTCTTTCTGTATCTTTTCATAGATTTTCCGGCATTCCTCCATCGACAAAAAGCCGATTGGATAAGGTTTCAGAAAATCCCCCAGGGATTTTCTCCTGGAGCTGACCACCAGCGCCCCCTGCAGCCTGCATAGCCGTTCCATATCCGGATCAGCCTGGAGGGAGTTGTTAAAGTTATCCACAAACAGCAAAAGACGGCCTGTCCTGGATACGTCATACAGTTTTCCCCATGCCGCCTCCCGGTTCTCCTCCTCATCTGAAGAAATATGGATCCCCATCCCGTTTACAAGTGTCGTCCCTAAATCTGTATCATAGGTAAAATACCCGATGTGGCTGAACAGCCCCTTCCCTTTCCCGGTCAGATATTCCTGGTACAGGGTCCTGCAGATCTGTGTCTTGCCGATCCCTCCCATCCCGCTGACAAGCACCGCTTTCTCACCCTGGCCAATCCCCTTACGCAGGCTGTCAAGTTCCGTTTCCCGACCTGTAAAGTACCAGACCGGTTTTGCATCGGCCATCGGGGTAAGGTTTTCAAACACCTTCTCTTTATATTCGTAATGCTCATGTACAATCTTATCCCGGCCGACATAATCCCCGCCTATATTTGTAAAAAACAATTTATTTATGATTTTAGTTCCCTGTTTTTTTATCCACTTCCACATAGTCGCCTCCCACTATCGCTTCCATACAGGTACTGTAAAACTTGCTTCTACTTTCCGGTCTTTTTGTTTCCTCCCGTATAATCTCCCCCATCTCTCCTTATCCATTATCTAAACATATTATAGGGGAAAAAATATCCGGGGACAAGAAAGATTGTCTTTGTAACAGGTGAAACTTGCTTTCAAAGCGCCCTGCGCAGCTGAAGTATATTGCCAGGATGGCAATTTATAAAACCAATATAGGAGAGAAAATATGCTCCCCTCCGTTTTTGATCTGAAACTCCCATAATTCCTGTGTTTTCTTACGTTTCATACATGCATGATTTTGGAATGCTGTCCCCTGTTTTCTGTCCTGTTTTTAGAATTATTTTGCTGACTTTGCTGTAAATCTGGAATGCTTTCTTTTTCTGTGTTGCAAAACTGGAATCTGCCTCTTCTCTTTTATGTTGTAAAATTAGAACAAAGCTCATTTTTATCCACAGTGAAACCGGCTCCTGCAATTTCATGACAATAAAAAAACAGAGCTGCCAGGCTCTGTGTTCTTCTGATCTGAAAATATCAAATTTATGGTATGATAAGGAAGCGCACTGATGTGCGCGCAGGTCAGCAGCCTCACGGCTGGTGACAGGTTATCATAAGGAAGCGCACTGATGTGCGCGCAGGTCAGCAGCCTGGCGGCTGGTGACAGGTTATAAAAAGCCGGTCAGACAGGCGATATCATTCCCTGTGAAAGCGCTTCTTTCGGAAGGTGCTCCAGAAAGATTTTGTGCAGGAATTTTTTGTTGATCTCCCTCCTTTTCCATCTGCGCGGGTTTGCAGAGCCGTTCCTCCTGCTCAGCAGGTCTTTGATGCTTTCCATAAAGACCGGTTCCAAATCTGCACTGATATTATAAGTATATTGCTCTACCAGTTCCCGGATGGCCGAAAGGGCCTGTACGGGATTTTCCAGGCGGAATCTTCTGCAGAGGCTTCCCGCGATCTGCTTTGCCCGTTCTGATCTGTCTGTATGGCCGCTCTCTCTGCCCTGGCTTTTCTGCAGGGGCCTGATCCAGAACTGTCTGTCCTTCACGCCAATGGAAAAGAATTTCCGGATCCTGTTCAGATAGTTCTGCAGGGCACGCTTTTTTACCCGGAAAAGGCCCGTATACTTTTCAAAAAAGTTCTGAGTCCCGATATGGTAACGGCCGCTGCCAGCGCTGCCATAGATCATATAAAGCATTGTCATCAGCTTTTCGTTTGCCTTCAGGGCAAAGAAATCCGGATCATAGAATACATCCTTCCCCATATCCAGGTAATTTTCTGCCGCCTTCCCCGGGCGCAGGGATGCCTTTGAAAAATCATTCCCCATGATCTCGATATCCCAATCGCCAAAGTAAGCATTGTCCTTGCTTACCTTTATGATTTCTTTTTCCTCCAGGCTTCTGATCACGTTGTAGAAGCTCTGGGGCGCTATCTGCAGGTCTTTACAGACGGATTTATAGTAGACTCCTCTGACCATCCCTGCGTCATTCTGGTATCTGGAAAGCCATACGATAAAATCCACCTCCGCACTGGTTGGATGGGCCGCTATCAGATTGTGAATGACCTCTGTTTTCAGCTTTCTCATTGCTTCTCTTATCTCATCATGTTACAATGTAAAACAAGCCTGATACATACCAGACTTGTCCCCATTTCACATTTCTCAATCTTGTGTTTTCTGACATACACATGGGTCCCATGCGTATCATCATCATACAGCCCCACCCTGCCATTGACAAAATCCGTAAACCCCAGGATGCGGCTGCCGAAATCCGGATGCCGGGAAATTCCGGTATCCAGAATCGCTACTGTGATTCCTTTTCCGGTATATCTGTCGCTGCAATATACCTGTTTTCTTACTCGTAACAAAATAATCTCCCGGCTTTTTTATTATCCTATGCAAAACGCCCTGTTTTGTTGCTTATGGATTGATTTTGTCGGAAAATGTCAGAAAATATTTGCATAAATTTTCCCTGTCCGTAAATAATAAAGCGCAGAAAGGATGGTGCAATATGGATTTAAATAAAATTGTATGCAGTTGTATGAGTGTGACCAACGGTATGATCAAGGAAGCTGTTGACGGCGGGGCAACCACACTGGAAGAAGTACAGGAAGCAACCGGAGCCGGCACTGTATGTGGTGCCTGTCTGGATGATGTAAAACGGCTTGTGGAAGAATTTACTTCTGAAAAATAACATATCTTCCCGTCTTACAGCAAGCTAAAAGAACCCTGCCTTCATTATCACTGGCGGGGTTCTTCTGGATTGTTCATAAAACAATAGAAAGTGCGCTGCGCGGACTTTCTATTGTCATGAATCATTATACTGCTGCTTTTGCTTTGGCTCTTGGCTTTTCATCCCGTTTCATAAACAGGAGTACAGAGAGGCAGGCAAGCCCCAATGCCAGAAACCATTTCGGGTGAATCGGATCACCTGTCTGCGGAGACATATCCGTTGACGCTGTCAGGTTTGCCGTATCCACATAGATTGTATAGGGCGAAAAGTGTGTTGCTGTAAAGGTAATACAGTCTACACCGTTAATGGTATTATATCTTGCATCCAGCTTATCCAGACTGCCGTCCACAACGCCTGCAGCCCTGTTGTTGCCGCCATAACTGATCTGTGCATCAGGAAGCGGCATGGTAATATTCACCCGGAGTCCTGATACATCCGATATCGGCACTGTTCCCGTAGAATCATACAGGGAAATGTCCATTGCCGTATAGACAATATTGTCCAGACTTCCAAATTCCTTCAGCAATGCGTTCTGTACCTCCTGCTCTGCTATATCACTCTGTGTAATCATCACCACAAAGTCGTCGTCTGAACCTTCTACTGTCGCAGATGCCACACCGGTATTGGAAATACCAGGTTTGGAAATCACCACTCTGGTATTGCCGCCAGGCAATCCATCAGATACCGTAGTGGTGCCATCACCGGTACCGTCTGTGCCGGTACCGCTGCCATCTCCCGAACCGCTGCCGCCTCCGGAGCCATTGCCGCCGCCAGTGCTGACAACAGGCGCTGTCGTACTGTATGTGGTGCCGCTGCCGCCGGTACCCTCTTTGTAATTGGCAGTTACCGTCACCCGGTTATCAGGCATCGTAAAGGTAGTGGTGGAATTCTGTGCATTGGCCAGAACCACATTCTCGGATTCTGTTGTCCAGTAATGAAAACTCTGTCCCTCCGGAGCCGGATTGGCCGTAATGGTTACGGTACGGCCCTCTCTGTAGCGTCCGCTTCCCATTCCGTTGATGACTGTTACGGTATGGATCTCATCATCGTCATCGTCGTCATCATCATCGTCGTCATCGTCATCATCATCACTGCTGCTGGAACTGTTGTTGCTGTTATTGCTGTTGTTATTGTTGCTGTTATTTCCGTTGTTCCCATTCCCGCCGCTGCCGTCGCCGCCAGGTTTATTATTCGGGTTATTGGGATCTGCCGGATCTCCTGTATTTGGTATATACTGTGCGATTATGGTCCGATCCTCATACACACTCTGATAGCTTCCGCTCCAGCCGGTAAAACGGTATCCGTTCCTCTCCGGATTCTGCGGCGGGACCGCATCTTTCCCGTCATCCACAAACTCTATTCCCAGCACAGTCCCGTCATAGTCCACAAAAGTGACCTTATGGGTCTCCTCCATCAGTTTCAGATTGATCTGATGATAATCCGCATATCTCGCGGCGGCACTGTCCCTGTGCGTATAAATCGTAACCGTGGGCAAATGTTCAAAAGCATTGGTAGCGATGTCCACTTCACGGCCTCTGATCTCCACAGTAGCACGATCAATATTGGCAAATGCCTCATCCTGAATGGAATGTACCGATTCAGGCAGGATGACGCTGGTCAGATGTTCACAATCCCGGAATGTTTTCTGGGGAATCGTATCCACACCGTCCGTTCCTGACAGATCCACCTCTGAAATTTCATCACAGTCCTCAAACGCCCCTTCCTTAAGATATCCCACTTTGGCAAGCAGCGGGTCGTTTTCCGTATTGACTGCCGGAGAACCCACCAGAGAACCTCTTGCCGGCAGACACTCTTCAATGATGTATTTGCCGTCTGCATTGACAGAATATACAATGCCGTTTTCTCCGATAAACTTCTCATTGCCGCCTACACCGGTCAGCTTGGTACATCCTCTGAAAGGCGCCGTACCGATATCCTTCATCCCCGCTCCCAGTGAAACGGACTCCAGATTTTCGCAGTTATCAAATGCATAATCCGGCAGATAAGCCACACTGTGCATGGTTACACTCTGGATATAGTCATTCCCCTTTTTAAACTGCTGCTTTGTATCATCCAGTTCCGGCTCTTCCAGCCATCCGCTGAACAGACCCTTGACCACATTTTCTTCCGTGCCGTCATCCACCTTCATATATTTGTTTCTTGCATTCTGCAGGCACGTATAACTGGAAATGCACATACCGTTGTACAGCGTATTGTCAAAATAATCTGCCGCATCAATCGATGTAATTCCTTCCGGAATATCAATTTTCAAAGTGGCTTCCACAATTTCAATACCGGGAGCCGTAATCTGTTTCCACGGCCTCATATATTCCGGATTGCCGTTATTTTCATAGGAATCCAGAAGACTGTACGGATAATCATCAAAGTATCCGGGTTTTATCTTATTGCCGTCCGCATCATACTCTGCCACAATCCAGGGACCATAGATGCCTTCCTTTTCCAGATCCTCCTTTGACTGGCCTGCTGCTATGGCATCATTATACTTTTTCCGCTCCTCATCATACCGGTCAACTCCGTACTGGTCATAAAATGCTTTCTCAATGGAGGCAATATAGTCTGCATTGTCCGTATCCACATCTTCATAGTGAGGATATGCCACCAGTGTGGGTGCATTGGTTGCTCCGATTCCGTTTTCCGCATTGTTCTGCATTACGATAAGATTCTGCGGACTTAACGATTTATAGCAGACACGAAGCCCATCCTCAGTGATCTTTGTGGACGGATTCATGGCATGCTCAAAGGGTGCATACCCTTTTACAATATCACCGCTGAAAATCATCGGCTCTCCGCCTGTGGTAAAGGCATCCTGGCCAATCTTAAATGAGGCATAGTCGCCTCCTTTGGGAGAATGGAATACCACTTCCAGTACCACACTGCTGGGCGCATCAATATCAGTACCGCAGTTGGCAAATGCATTGGCTCCGATGTCTTTCATCGTATTGCCGATTACGACTTTCTCCAGCTTGGGACAGCCTTCGAATACCCCGTCCTCAATCGTAGTCAGTTCTCCGTCATCCGGGAACGTCAGGCTCTTAATATATTTCTTAATATCATTCGGTTCATTCCCGTCGCCAAAGCTGTCTTTCGCCACCACTCTTACCGGTGTTCCTGCAACTTCAGCGGGAATGGTCAGATTTCCGGCCAGATTCTTCTTTTTATCCGGATTTTCTCTGATACTGGGATGGAACGAACAGGACGAAAGTTTTCCGTTTCCGTCAATCAGCATAATCATATTGTCCTGACAGATTTCAAAATAATCTGTACCGTTCCTGTTATATACATAAGGAATGCCGGTTTTCCCTTCATGAGCAATGGATATCGCACTCCACGTTGACATACGGGGATCCGCTTCCGAACGGATATTGCCTGCATTTTTCAGTTCCGGCCCCCTGACATAAAAGTCGGGATTGGACACTTCATAAAACAAATCCTCTTCAAAAGTAATCCTTCCGCAGGAATAAGAACCGTCATCCGGGAAAACCACCTGCTCCAGACTGAAACAATCCATAAACAGACCGCTGGGAAGTTTCACATCCGCATTTCTGCCAAACCGCTCCGAAGGCATTGTCACCTTTTTCAGATTGCTGCGTCCGGCAAGGCAATAATCACCCAGATCATCTCCGCTGGCAATCTCGGGGAACTGGAACTCCTGCAGGGAATCCCCGCCTGCCTGCATGGCAAAGGCAGCATACCCCAGACTCTTTACATTGCTGCTGTTATTTCCCCAGGATATCTCTTTTAACCCGGTACAATTATAAAAAGCATATTTCCCAATCTCGCAGGCACTGGTATGTACGCCAGGAGAAAAGCTCAGTTTGGAAAGATTCTGGCACTCGGCAAATGCGCCCGGACCAATCAGGGAAATACTGGAAGTGATATTAAATTCCTGCAGGCCGGTCCTGTAAAACGCTTCCGCACCAATCCGCTCCATCGGGTTCTGCACCACAAAAGTATCCAGTGCGGAACATCCTTTGAATGCCGCATTCCCAACGGCAGCCAGGTTGTTGGCTTCAAACCGCTGCATGTTGGAACAGCCTACAAATGCCTTATCTCCGATAAACTTAAGGGATTCCGGCAGATAAATAGTCTTAACATTCTTTACATCCGTAAACGCCCCATTGCCGATGGCATATACAGGAGCCACAAAACTACCACAGATAAAGCCGTTGCTGTCCTTCTGGATACCGGTATCCGGATAAGGGTTATCCTCCTGAATCCATCTGGGAATATATTTCCAGTCAGAAGGGCTTCCGTCATCTTTCGGGAACTCCACTCTGACAAGCGTACATCCTTTCAGACTGGACCTGTTTCCTGTCAGAGCAGGCGGAGTGGAATTCTGGCAGCAAAAATACTCGTATACCGCTTCATCCGATAAATTTTTCATACTGAAAGAATGGGTGGGATAAGAAGGCGGATTTGCAGCCGCAGCAGCATTGTACTCTTTTACATAAGTGTCATATTCTGTCTTAAACCACTTTTCAAAAAACTGATAATCTCCGTCCGTGGGATTCAGCAAAACCACATCGGGCCCGTTCTTCAGATCATCTTTATAGTCTAAAATATCGTCTTCATCATACTGGGCATACGCCGTAGGGATATTTCTCCGCAGATTGACTTCCTCAGAAGGATAAGTGGCATTGTATTTGGAAATGGTGATATTATTGGCGCCGCTGCCATTGGGATAATACTCAAACTGCCACTGATATGACCAGCCTCCGTTAACCTCCAGCACTGTATAGCCTTTATCAGCCGGATCAGCCACCTTGTCAAGCTTGTAGCCAGGGAACAGTTCGGAATTCAGAACATAATCTCCCGGCTTGGTCGTATCCAATACCTTGCCATCGGTACCCGTATACTGACCGATGGCCACACCTGACGGACTGGCCGTTGCCTGACCGTCAGCGCCAATATTATAATCATAGGCATATTCTTCCGGATTTCTGACCACTTTGGTAATCTCACCGGTAACCGGATCTTTCTCCACCGCCCGCGGAGCCGCTGCATTTTCAGGCACCGGGATCGCCGCCACAATAATCGACGTAATCAGCATAACAACTGCCGTAGTACGACGTATCCGCCTGCGCAGTTTTCTGTTTTTCTTTTTTTCTGTCTTTGCCATTTTATTCGCTCTCCTCTGAAACATGCCCTTACTCCACACGCTTTGCCACTACGACAAACCTGCCGTCCTCTTCCCTGCTGTCACATGTGGACAATGTCAGCAGCTGATCGCCGTAAGATGCCTTTACCCCCGTATCATAAAAAGACATCTGCGCCATTGCATTCATATTGGACGCAAACTCCTCTGCTGAATTGGCTTCAATGAACTGATAATACTTAAAGGTAATCTCTGTATCCTGACGCAGTTTATCCCGGAATACATACATAACCTTCCAGGTGCCCTTTTCATACAGAGTATCAAATTCAATTGTGGCATGTTCCTCCATATATTCCCTTGATTCATACTTATCCAGATCTCCGAACATATTGCCGGACCGCATATGATGCCCGTAAAGAATCAGATTGGTGCTGGGCTTCAGCACATCACAGGCCGGATCCATAAAAATAGAACCATTCCTGTCATATTCCTGATTAAAGTTGTGTGTCAGGTAATATTCCGAATCCTTTGACTGCATCACAGGATAGTTTATATTTGTATCGTCAATTTTCAGCCATCCTATTATACTTCTGTTCTTAATATATAAATTTTTATATTCATCCAGTATCTCCGGAACCTCTTCTTCCTTTGCTGCCTTTGCAGTCTGTCTCCTGTTTACCGGCTCTTTGTCTTTCAGTTCCGACAGCTCTTCAAACTGATTCCCTGACCGGTCCGCCAGATAATAATACCCGGTAAAATATCCCAGGCTGCCTATGGCCAGTACTGTACACAACAGTGTGATCAGCTTCCTTCTTCCGGCCCTTCGCTTAAGCTGAAGAAGGATGGCTTTCTGCATCTCTTCATCGTATTCTTCCAGATGATACTCGGCGGCCAGCTTTTTCAAACTTTTTTTCGCCAATCTGCGCATCTCCTCCTGCACATTATTTTCCAGTATCCTTTATTCCATATATTCTATATTTTACAATATCTTGTGAGAAATGCAAGCCCTTTGTCAACAATTAGTACTTTTGCACGATAGGGAAATTTTTTCTTTTTTTCCAGAAACAAGGCAAGCCCCTGCACATAGTATAAACCATAAATAAACTTTTGGAGGCTTTTATGAGCGACTTAACAGCTACTTCCTGTGGATGCAACAATGCTCCTTCCAATGACTGCGGCGGATGCGGCAACTTCCTTTGGATCATCATTTTATTCTGCCTGTGCGGCAACGGCGGCTTCGGCGGTGGCATGAACTGCGGATGCGGCAGCTTCAATATCTGCGGCGGCGGAAACAATGACGGATGTGGGTGCGGATGCGGATGTAACAGCAACATTCTCTGGATCCTGATTCTGCTCTGCTGCTGCTGATCTGTCTGATCAATTCTTCAAAAAGAGCCGTTCTGGATCCTATGGACAGTTATAGTCCGATGCAGGAAAGCCGGAACTGTTTCCTGTCAAACATGGAAAGGGGCGGCATCCGCTGCCCCTTTTTTCCGCATATCTTCTGCCCCTGCGGCATAAGTCTTAACAATAGAAAGCACGCTGTGCGAACTTTCTATTGTCATGAATAATAACAATGGAGAGATATTCCTATGGACGAAAAAGAGCAGGACAATGTAGCGGCGTTCGATATGCTGTTCACCACAAATCAGATACAGATTATGAAAACTCTCCTGCCATGTTTTGACCGTTCCATGCAGAAATATCTTGCCATTTATATAAAATATCAGGAACTGCAATATACCATTTCCTATTTTGAAACCCATTCCCACTGTCTGTTGGGCAACACGCAGCAGCAGGAACAGGATATCCGGAACGTCCTGCCTGCCCTGATGCCCTATTGCACTGAAGCTCAGAAAAAAAAGCTGCAGCAGTTTGAACAGCTTATGGCCTCAATGGAAAACCTTCGGAGCATGATGGAAATGATGGAAATGGTGCAGGCCATGTCGGACTCCGCCCCGGAGGACGGCCATCCTGATGGAAAAGGCATGCAAATGCCGGATATCGACACGCTGTTGTCTATGCTGGGCCCGGAACAGCAGGCAATCATGGAACTGTTAAAAGGAGGAATGAGCCATGAATGAACCCGAATGGATGAAAGATCCCGCCCTGACAGGCATCGACAGGGCCAAACTTGATTTTCTGCAGATGATGGTGTTTGAAGGGAATAAACTTTCACCGAAAGAACTGCTGCCCTTTCTTATGACACTTTCCAAACGTGGAAAGGACAATTCGATCTCCTTTTCCAAAGAAGAAATGGATCTGATTATCTCAGTTGTCAAAAAGCACAGCACCGAAGAGGAAATCGCCCGCATGGATAAAATCGCCAGACTCATGCGTCAGAAAAGCTAGAAAAAGCAGAAAAGTCCCCTTTTCTGCTTTTTTTACGTTGGTATCATCATAAATGTCTTGGATTCTTTTTTACAATCTCTGCACCTTCCGTCAACGCCCGGAGCAATTCCGGCATATGGTCATAGGACATCTGATCCAGCGCCGACAAGAGCTTACCTTTCTCGGAGGAAACATAGCGGGGCTTTAAACGGTTCAGAGCCAGTGTAAGCACATCTTTCCTGCATTGCCTGCATTTGCAGATACCCAGGCTGTCAATGCACTGGTTCAGCTCCCTGGCAGCAAGTTCTTCCATCATATTCACGCAGCCCGGATGTTTTCTGGATACCAGTATATTATGGACCCGGTTTACGACTACCCTGCTGTCAAAAGGATACAGAATAATATCCTCCGCTCCATTGTCCATAACCTCTGTCTGTTCTTCCTCCCGTTCCATCGGCATGATAATCACCACAGGAACATCTTTCATACGCTGCGACAGCTTCAGAAGTTTCAGCATTTCCAGCCCACTGATCACCGGAATATCCAGTGCAGAGAGCACCAGATCAATATCATAGGGATCGTCTTTTACATAATCCAGAGCCGCCTTACCATCCTCGGCTGTTATGATCTCATAATGGTTTTCTTCCAGCAAAGCCTTCTCGGCATTCAGGACATCCGCATTGCCTTCCACCAGTAAAATAACCTCTTTGCCATTCCTCATTGCTCCCCTCTCCCATATCTCTACTTCATCACAATATTGATGATTCTTCCCGGCACATAAACCTCTTTGACCACATTGCCGCTCAGCCTGTTCCCCAAAGCCTCTTTGCCTGCGGCAATGGCTTCTTCTCTGGTACTGTCAGCCGGTATTCTGATAACCGCTCTTGTTTTTCCGTTGATCTGCACAGCCACTTCCTTTTCCGTATCTGCCATAGCTTCTTTGTCTGCTTCAGGCCATGTGGCATGGAATACGGAAGTTTCTTCTCCCAGCGCTCTCCAAAGCTCCTCACTGATGTGCGGTGCAAACGGCGCCAGCAGCACCACAACCGTCTTTAATGTTTCCCGGTCAATGCCCTCTGTTCTGGCCATCTCGATCATTTTATTGTTATATTCCATAAAGCCGGAAATCACCGTATTTAAACTGAAATTCTCCAGACGCTGGGTAATGTCGTGAATCATCCGGTTCCGGACTTTCAGCATTTCCTTAGATGCCTTTGTCTGTGTATCTTTATGATCCAGCACCAGCTTCCACAGCCTTGTCAGGAAACGGTATACCCCGTCAATCCCCCTGTCATCCCACTCGGAATCCAGTTCCGGAGGACCTACAAACAGCTCATAAATCCGCAGGGAGTCACAGCCGTAATCCCGCACCAGATCATCGGGAGATACCACATTCCCTTTGGATTTTGCCATCTTGACGCCGTTCTTACCGGTGATCATCCCCTGATTGAACAGTTTTACAAAAGGTTCGTCAAAATCTATGACACCGATATCGTGGAGAAATTTCGTATAAAATCTGGAATAGAGAAGATGCAGTACCGCATGCTCCACACCACCGATGTACATATCCACCGGCAGATATTTGTCCGCTTTTTCTCTGCTTACCAGCTCTTTGTCATTTTTATTGTCCACATAACGCAGGAAATACCAGGAAGAGCCTGCCCACTGGGGCATGGTATTGGTTTCCCGTCTGGCCGGTTCGCCACAGACAGGGCATGTGGTATTGACCCATTCTTCGATCGCGGCCAGCGGTGACTCTCCCGTACCTGTAGGCTGATAAGATTCCACTTCCGGAAGCAGCAGAGGCAGTTCTTCCTCAGGCACCGGTACACAGCCGCATTTGGGACAATGTATAATGGGAATCGGCTCACCCCAGTAACGCTGTCTGGAAAATACCCAGTCACGCAGCTTGTAATTTACCGTTTTTCTGCCAAGTCCCCGCTTTTCTATCATCACAGGCGCTTCTTTTTTCAAAACGGCGCTTTCCATCCCGTTCCATTCTCCGGAATTGATCATCACCCCGCTGGCTTCCGTATACGCCTCTGTCATATTCTCGATTTCTTTTCCGTCTTTGGCAATCACCTGTACAATAGGGATCTGAAATTTCTTTGCAAACTCAAAATCTCTGTCATCATGGGCAGGCACACACATAATGGCCCCTGTACCATAGTCAGCCAGTACATAATCCGACAGCCAGATGGGTACTCTGGCGCCGTTTAACGGATTGATGGCATAGCTGCCGGTAAACACGCCTGTTTTTTCCTTGTCCTGCAGTCTGTCCACATTGGATTTCAGGGAAGCCTCGTAGATATACCGCTCCACCGCATCCTTTGTCTCCGGCACTGACAGAGCGGCCGCCATCGCATGCTCCGGCGCCAATACCATAAAGGTAGCTCCATACAGCGTATCCGGCCTGGTGGTATATACTGTAATTTTCTCCTCTTTTCCCTCTACCGGGAAATCCACTTCCGCACCGTAGGATTTGCCGATCCAGTCCGCCTGCATTTTCTTTACTTTTTCCGGCCAGTCCAGTTTGTCCAGATCCGCCAGCAGCCGGTCGGCATATTTCGTGATTTTCAGCATCCACTGCTTCAGATTCTTTTTGGTCACATCCGAATTGCAGCGTTCACACTTGCCGTTCACCACCTCTTCATTGGCAAGGCCGGTCTTACAGGAAGGACACCAGTTGATCGGCATCTCTTTTTCATAGGCAAGACCTTCCTGAAACATCTTTACAAAAATCCACTGGGTCCATCTGTAAAATTCCGGATCCGTGGTATTGACTTCCATATCCCAGTCATACAAAGCTGCAATCTGATTGATCTGCGATTTGATATTCGCAATATTCTCTGCCGTGGACTTTGCCGGATGCACTCCCATCTTAATGGCAAAATTCTCTGCCGGAAGCCCGAATGCATCCCATCCCATCGGATGAATAATATAGTGTCCCCCGTTCAGCATCTTGTAACGGCTCCAGACATCGGAAATCACATACCCTCTCCAATGTCCCACATGCAGCCCTTTTCCGGAAGGATAAGGGAACATGTCCAGACAATAGTATTTCGGTTTCTTTCCGTCATCTATGTTAACCGGATGCGCTTCCCATTCCTTTCTCCATTTTTCTTCTATTTCTCTGTGATTGTAAGGTATTGCCATTTTCCATTCCTCCTAGCTTCTCTCATTTTAATTTTCCCTAAAAGGATTGTCAAGTATATCTTCCCTGCTTTGCCGGATTCTCCGGCAAAGCAGGGAAACAACAAAACAAACAGCATACACAATGACCGGCGGCCAGAGCATATGCTGTCTTCTTTTTATTCATGATCTTTCGACTGCTTTTTTGCTGCGTTTTACTGATTTTATCTGTAAATAATACTGTAATGGAAACTGCCCCGGCTGGTGGCAAAGGTAACAGTCGTATCAGAACTGTCCAGATCTTCCAGCACCGTGGGCTGTCCGTTTACGATCTGGATCACCTTAAATTCTCTGCCCGGACTCTGCATCCCTGCCGGAATCTGAAGCTGATACTGCTTCATCCCGTCAAACTCCTCATACACCTGATCGCCCATTGTTACCATGTTGGAATAGGTCTGCCCATAGGTATAATCAGGATACGTATTGTTCAGATACCAGGCAATCACATTCAGATACTCCACACCCGGTTTGATGATTCTGGAGGTGACTGCTCTCCCTGTCATCTCATATCCCGGTGCAAACCGCAGCGGTGAAGTAAAGGGCTGAAGCTGTTCTCCGTCATTCTCTCTCAGCTTGGTGGGCTGATCAATATCCGGATTGTCCGCACTGTATACCCGCTCAATATTGGGATACGTTTTCTGCCGGAAAGCGGCCTTCACAGCGCCATCGTCCACTACATAGAGTGTATTATAAGAGGTACTCTGGGCAACAGCAGCCCAACTGTCAAGACTGGTATATGGTATCTTATTTCCGATCATCCTGGTGGCTTCTTCGCTCCCCTGGATACGGATGACCGGTTTGCTGTCAATTTTGTGAAATACCGTACTGTTGGAAATAAAGGTGGTACTCGGAATAAAGAAATACCGTAAATTTTTAAACTCTGCAAAAGCTCTCGTCCCGATATCCGTAATACCTGCCCCTACCACAACTGTACCGAAAATAGAAGTATGCCACGGACGCTCTGCCAGATTATCATTGGTATAGTCGGGAATCACACCATTCCCCTCAAAATACAGTACCCCGTCCTTAATATAAGCCGTAACCCCTTCATTTACCTGCCACACTTCAGAAGATTTGGTCCAGTCCGGTGTATGTCTCACCTCCGGTACCTTAGCCTTTACAGTCATCGGTAAAAAGCCTGTCAGGCATACGGCAAGAGCCAATGCCATTGCCACTATTTTTCTCCCAGTTTTCCCCATGCAATCTCTCCTTTCCAGACAATTCCTGATTTTAGTTTACGTAGTTTATCAGATTTTGTCAACCGCAGCCGCCCATTCCCGAAAGGTAAATCCTGCCAGCATTTCCTGCTGATCTGCTCAGCGGATCTCCTTCACACTGTGAAGCCCGTATCCTTCCATATAGCCCAGCGTAATCTGCTCTCCTTCCCGATAACGGATGATTCCCAGCAGCGCTTCCTCTGACAGATCCACATCAAAGATATCCTCTGTCCCCGTCAGACATACATAATAGTGTGTGGTTCCCTCAATCACCACCGGGGCAATGGCCTCTATCCTGCCCGAAACGGATTTCACCCGATCCGCATTCTGGCTGACAATCCCGTTTGTATTCAAAAGTTCACTATAACTTTTTTCACATTCCTGTATGGTATCGCCAATAGCCACCCACTGATATTTTTGTACATTCACCATAGCATATTTTTTCACCAGGCCGGAAGCATCCTTAAGCGCCATAAAATAAGTAGGTTCGTCCGCTATATTCAAAAGCAGCGGGAACGTGGCCACATATCCCAGATTCTGTACCTGTCCTTCTGCCGACGACATAGCTGAATCCTCAATAGCCCCTTCTACTTTATAAAACCTTGTTTCCATCGTACGTTGATTCATCAGCACAAAACCCACATTGGACTGATCCCCGCTGACAGATGTCACTCCGGAATATACCCATACATCGTCCTCCAGCGCAATATAATTGTATCCGTTGGTAGACTGGAGGCAGTCACGCTGTCCCAGTACACTGTTAAAAAAGCCATGTTTGAGAATACCCGAATAGTCATACAGCCGGGTCAGAAGCTCTGCAGAATATACCTTATCCACCCACTGAGGCACATCCTCCACCGGATAGTCCACACATTCTCCTGTCACCGCATTGCAGAGCACCACATTTCCCACTGTCTGCCCTCCGAACAGGCCGATATTGAACTTTTTCACCGGACATACCCAATAAGGCGTCCCTTCCTCATCAATCTCAAAGAAAAGCTGATCGTCAAATATATAAGTGGGGTAGCGGAACCGCAGATGCCGGTACAGATTCCGGTTAAAATATTCGGATTTGGAATATCTGATCCCTTCCGGCAGTTTCACACATTGTGTATCCTGTGTTGCCATGTCAATCAGAATATAAGCCGGAATACCCGTTCTGTGATTGGTCAGCCATTTGATGGGACTGGCATAGGACAGGGGGGTTACCCGTACCGGTTTCCCCTGATAATTGATCTGTGTATAGTCATTGCTCACTTCAAACTGAGATACCATATCCACAAGACTGCCCATCTTCCGGTTTCCCAGAAGCGCCGCAGACCCCTTGTCCAGAAGCGGTATCGTATTATAATCCGCCTCCTTTACATCATCCGTAAAATTACGCTCTTCTATCGTCAGAAGCTGCTGATATTTTTCTGCATTGACAATCGGTGAAGAAAGAATACTGCCCAGAAGATATATGGCAAATACCGCAATCAGCAAAATCCCCATATACTTCAGCCCCTTCAGCTCTTTAAAGTCCAGATTCAGGCGCAGATGCCTCCCGTCCGACAGCCAGAACTGCCGGCCGGTCTTTTTCACCCCGTAAATCAGCATACAGACCACCAGCAGACCCATCACAAAAAACCAGAAGTTTGCCGAATGGATATTGACTGCCGGCAGATAAATATAGTATAAAATCCCTGCTGTCAAAATACCTGCTGCCATGAAGATCAAGTTCCTTGTTATCTTTTTCATACACTGCCATCCTTCTTACTCTTATGTCATTTAGTATGTGGAAAATTATACTACATATTCCCGAATCTGTTTCTAAAATAATTCTTAAAACAGGGAACAACAGAAAGCCGGGGAAAAGAAGTCCCTCTGCTTCTTTTCCCCGGACATCTGATTCATGATAACAGAAAGTCCGCGCAGCGCACTTTCTGTTGTTTTACGCGTTCGCTCCCGGTATTACAGATCTGCGTTCTCTGCCACTTTGGCTGCTCTTTCTGCCACTTCTTTTTCCTGTACATCAGAAGGCGCCTGCTCATAACGTGCAAATTCGTAGGAATATACACCCCGGCCTCCTGTCATGGAACGCAGGTCCGTACAATAGCCAAACAGACCTGTCATAGGAATGTCCGCTTCTATTATCTGCTTGCCGCCTGCCGTAGGGTTCATCCCCAGCACCCGGCCTCTGCGTTTGTTCAGGTCACCCATAATATCACCGGTGTACTGATCCGGAACCGTGACCTTCAGGGAAGCGATGGGCTCAAGTAAAATAGGCTGCGCCTCCATAAATCCCTTTTTAAATGCCTGAATGGTGGCCATCTTGAAAGCCATCTCGGAGGAATCCACCGGATGATAGGAACCGTCATATAAAACAGCCTTTACACCCACCACAGGATAAGCTGCCAGCGGTCCTCTGAGCACCGATTCCTGCAATCCCTTTTCCACTGCGGGGAAGTAATTTTTGGGAACGGCGCCGCCTACTACTTCCTGGGAGAACTCAAAGCTCTCCTCCAGATTGCCGGAGCTTTCAAAGCGCATCTTCACATGGCCGTACTGTCCATGTCCGCCGGACTGTTTCTTATATTTATATTCCACATCCGATTTCTTCCGTATGGTTTCACGGAACGCTACCTTCGGCTTGGAAAGTTCGATTTCCACCCGATATTCATTCAAAAGCCGGCTTGCCACGATATCCAGGTGCTGATCTCCCATACCATAAAGCAGCGTCTGTCTGTTCTCGCTGTCGTTAACGGCTTTCAGAGTCAGATCTTCGTGCATCATCTTCTGCAGAGACTGGGAAATCTTATCAATGTCTCCTTTGTTCTTTGCATGATAACGCATATAGGTGTACGGCACGGAAATCTCTGTCTTGCCATAGCGGATCGGCGCTGCTTTGGTGGACAGGGTATCCCCGGTCCTTGCCGCAGTCAGCTTGGCAATGGCCCCCAGATCGCCTGCATGGAGCTCTGACACTTCAATGGGTTTATTGCCCTGCATCACATACAGTTTGCCTACTTTTTCTTCCGTATCCTTATCCTGGTTATAGATCACATCATCCGACTTGAATACACCTGAACAGATCTTGACCAGGGAGTATTTGCCGATAAAAGGATCTACAATCGTTTTGAAGATATAGGCAGATTTTGCCTTGGAAAAATCATAATCCGCCTGGAATACTTCATTACTCTTCATATTCACGCCAGCAATTTCCCTGTTTTCCGGGCTGGGGAAATATTTTACAATATCATCCAGCAGCGTGTATACACCCTGGCAGAGTATATTGGAACCCATTGACATCGGCACAATCGTACCATCCATCACATTGAGGCGGACTGCAGCACGGATCTCAGCTTCGGAGAATGTCTCTCCTGCAAAATAGCGGTCCATAAACTCTTCACTGGTTTCTGCAACGGATTCCACCAGTGTATCCCGGCATACCTGCAGATTGGCTTTGCTGTAATCCGGAATCTCACAGTCAACCACTTCTTTGTCCTTCCATCTGTGCCCCGTCTCACTGATGACATTGATATATCCCACAAATTTCTCATTTTCACGGATCGGCAGATGGAACGGCGCCATCTTTTTCCCATATTTGCCGGTCATATCCTCCACCACCTGTCTGTAGGAGGCGTTGTCCACATCCATATCCGTTACAAACACCATACGGGGCAGTTTATATTTTTCACACAACTCCCATGCCTTTTCCGTACCCACTTCCATGCCGGCCTTACCGGAAACCACAATCACAGCCGCGTCTGCCGCGCTCACTGCCTCTTCCACTTCTCCCACAAAGTCAAAATATCCCGGCGTATCTAAAATGTTAATCTTGGTGCCTTCCCATTCCAACGGAATCACAGAAGTACTGATGGAAAATTTCCGCTTCTGCTCTTCTTTTCCAAAATCGCTGACGGTATTGCCATCTGTCACCTTTCCCATTCTGGAAGTAAGGCCTGCCAGATATGCCATTGCTTCTGCCAGAGAGGTCTTTCCCGCACCGCCGTGTCCCAGTAATACTACGTTGCGAATTTTGTCAGTTGTGTAAACATTCATATTAAATTCCCTCCATTTATGCTGTTTTGGGTATCTGCCAAGATTTACAGGAATACTGATCCTTTCACATTCCCCATGTGAATATTCTACTAAATTCCACCGGTAATTACAAGTAATTTTGCACAGAATCACCAGCTTTTCTCTTCCGGCACAAAACGGTTTGCCGCTACATTGACGTTCACACTTCAGCGTGCTATATTGTTGATGGTCATTCATCGCTTATTATGATGATGCCAGAAAGGGATTCTCATGAAAGCAATTTCCTGCGGCTTTATCGGCCTGGGCCTGATCGGCGGCTCTATCGCCAGGGCACTGAAAGAAAAATGGAAACAAGTTACCATATATGCCTGTGACACCAGCCAGGATACCCTTCGTATGGCCAGAGAAGAAGGGATCGTGGATGTGATCTCAACGCAGCCGGATCATACCTTTTCCCGCTGCGATATTCTGTTCCTGTGTGCGCCGGTATCCTGCAATGACGAAAATCTGCGCCGCTTAGCGCCCCATCTTCCCAAAGACTGTATCCTGACCGATGTGGGAAGTGTCAAAACAGGTATCCATAAACAGATTACGGCACTGGGACTGGAACATCTGTTCATCGGCGGACATCCCATGACCGGCAGCGAACGCTTCGGCTATGCCAATTCCAAATCGCAGCTTCTGGAAAATGCCTACTATATCCTGACTCCCACAGGGTCTGTTCCAGAAGAAAAACTCCTCTTCTATCAGGAACTGGTACTTTCCATCGGGGCCATCCCTCTGGTGCTCTCCAGCGAAATACATGACTATGTGACAGCAGCGGTCAGCCATCTTCCCCATGTCATAGCAGCCTCTCTTGTCAATCTGGTCAAAAACTCTGATTCGGAAGAAGGCATTATGAAACTGATTGCAGCAGGCGGTTTCAAAGACATCACCCGTATCGCCTCCTCCTCTTCTGACATGTGGCAGCAGATCTGTCTGTCCAACCGGGAAAATATTCTGACCCTCCTGGAACGTTACATAGGCATCCTGAGGGATATCAGAGGGCAGATACAGACCAGCGATGCAGAAGAGATCTATGATTTTTTTGACCGGGCCCGCATTTACAGGGATTCCTTTATAGAAGCCTCCAGCGGCCCTATCAAAAAGGTATTTTCCATCCAGATTGACATCGCCGACGAACCGGGGGCACTGGCATCGATCGCCACCATTCTGGCTCTGAACGGTATCAATATTAAAAACATAGGCATTGCCCATAACCGGGAGCTGGAAGAGGGTGTACTGCGCATTGAATTTTATGAAGAAGAGGGAATGCGTTCCGCCATCTCCATCCTGCGGAGTAAGGGATACGGCATCCATGAAAAGAAATAATTCAAACAGGAATATACAGAGAACCAAAATAGAAAGGAAAACGGTATGAAATTTCATCAAGTATCCAAACTGCAGGGGACCGTATCGGTCCCGGGAGACAAGTCCATCTCCCATCGAAGCATTATGTTCGCCTCTCTGGCAGAAGGGACCTCTGAGATCACCAATTTTCTGGAGGGCGCCGATTGTCTTTCCACGATAGACTGTTTCCGTAAACTGGGTGTGGATATCACAAAACCGGAGCCAGGCCGTGTGATCGTACACGGAAGGGGCCTGCACGGCCTGCAGCCGCCTTCCTCCACACTGGATGTGGGCAACAGCGGAACCACCGCCAGACTGATCTCCGGAATCCTTTCTGCCCAGAATTTTACCACGCACCTGACCGGAGATGCTTCCATACAAAAACGTCCCATGAAGCGGATTATAGAGCCGCTGTCCCGGATGGGAGCCGATATCCGGAGCGAAAAGAATAACGGCTGCGCCCCTCTGCTGATCCAGGGCTCTCCTCTGCGTGGTATCCACTATACCACACAGGTAGCATCTGCCCAGGTGAAATCTGCCATCCTGCTGGCCGGACTGTATGCCGACGGTATCACAAAAGTAACGGAACCCTGTCTCAGCAGAAACCATTCCGAGCTCATGCTCCGCCTCTTCGGTGCCGACCTCCATACGGAAGGAACCACTGCTATTTTAAGGCCCGGCTCCTCTCTGAGCGGACAGATGATTTCTGTACCCGGGGATATTTCTTCTGCCGCTTACTTTATCGCCGCCGGTTCCATCCTGCCCGGATCAGACATCCTGATTCGGAATGTGGGCATCAATCCCACCAGAGACGGTATCCTGAAAGCGGCAGAAGCGATGGGAGCCGATATCACTCTGGAAAATCTCCGTTCCGGAAACGGAGAGCCGTCTGCCGATCTGCACATCCGCTCCTCTGCCCTCCACGGCGCCCAAATCGGCGGCAGCCTGATCCCGACTCTGATTGACGAACTGCCGGTCCTGGCTGTTATGGCCGCCTTTGCCGACGGTACCACCGTTATCCGGGATGCGGCCGAGCTGAAGGTGAAAGAATCCAACCGGATCGACAGCATCGTCACCAATCTGCATGCAATGGGCTGCGATATTGAAGCCACCCCGGACGGTATGGTAATCCGCGGAGGCCGCCCCCTTCATGGGGCTGTGATAGATACCCATGACGACCACAGGATCGCCATGAGCTTTGCAGTGGCAGCGCTTGGCGCCAAAGGAGAAACCCATATCCCGGCAAGTGACTGCGTGACTATTTCCTATCCGGGCTTTTTTCAGCATCTGGGCAGTTTATGCAAATCATAAAACTCACAATACAAAGGAGGAATACCCATGAAACAAATAAAACACATCACAAAACGTATGGCAGCCTGCGGCCTTTCGCTGTTTCTGTCCCTTGCCTGCATCGCCGGCGCTGGTACCACGCTTACCGTATCTGCCCATTCCGGAAGGACAGATGCGTATGGCGGCCATCACGACTATAAAAACAAGAGCGGCCTGGGTTCCTACCATTATCATCACGGCTATCCGGCCCATCTTCATGAGGGAGGTATCTGCCCTTATGATGTGCCATCCGAGCCTGTATCACAGCCCCAGTTACCGCCACAGCCTGCTGTTCCCGTAATACCTGAAGTACCTGAAACGCCGTCTGTGGAGGCATCTGCTCCCGCCGTTGATTACACCCTTGTATTTGATGCGGCATTTTATGCGACTGCCAATCCGGATGTGGCTGCCGTATACGGAACGGATGCTGCCCTGCTTTTCCAACATTTTCTCACTGCAGGCATGCAGGAAGGCAGACAGGGATGTGAGGACTTCAATGTATGGACCTATCAGGCGTCCAATCCCGACCTGGTGCCGGTCTTTGGCAGTGACCTGGCTGCCTATTATACCCATTACTGTATGACAAACAGCTAAACGGAACCAAACTCTGCCCTGCCAAAATAAGGCTGCCACGATCAGGAATGTTGTGGCAGCCTTTTCTGTTATGTTTCCTATCTGTCCTGTTTTTCTTTCTTCCAGACATCTGCTAAATGATAATACAGACCATACCGCCGTTGGAGTCATTGACAATTTTCTGCATGGTTTCCTGCAGTTTCACCTGGCTTTCATCTCCGATCATGGAAATTTTCCCCGAAATCCCGTCATTGACAAGCTGTTCCACCGTTTTCCCAAAGATATTGGTTTCCCAGATACCGTCCTCCGTACTGCCGGCATCCGATATATAACGGATCAGATCCTCTGCCTGCTGCTGGGTTCCCACAATCGGTGCAATTTCTGTCTTGATATTGGCACGTATCATATGGATGGAAGGGCTTTCTGCTTTGATCTTCACACCAAATTTATTACCGTGGCGGATCACCTCCGGCGTGGCAAGGGTGATTTCCTCCCGTTCCGGTGTCACTACCCCATACCCTCTGGCCCGGACGGATTCAATGGCATGCAGCACCTTCACATACTCCTTCTTCATCTGTGCCAGTTCTTTCATCACAGAGATCAGATGGTACTCACCGGTGATTTCCTCTCCGATCAGATCACTCAGCATCTGATAATAATAGGCTTCTTCCACTTCCAGTATCACTTTGACCGTACCATCTGCCATGCAGATACCATCCATTTTGCAGCGTTTTACATAGTCACTGCTTAAAACAACGGGATGTTCCATCGCATCCCGGATGGTATTCATATCCTTTACAAGACTGCTGATCTGCTCTATGATATCTGCCTTCAGCGGATGGGTGACAGGCAGCATTTCCACCCACTTGGGCAGATAAAATTCGATCATGGAAAGCGGGAACTCATATAATACATTTTCCAGAATGTGATAAATATCACTTTCTTTTAACTGTTCGCAATTGACCGGCAGCACGGAAACCCCATATTGTTCTGTCATCTCCTGTGCCTGTTTCTTTGCATCCGCCGAATAGGGCTTTTCCGTATTCAAAAGTACAACAAAGGGCTTTTTCAGTTTTTTCAGCTCTCCGACGGTTCTTTCTTCTGCTTCTATGTAATTTTCTCTGGGCAGCTCTCCGAAACTGCCGTCCGTTGTCACTACGATACCTATGGTGGAGTGCTCGCTGATCACCTTTCTGGTCCCGATCTCCGCAGCCTGGGTAAACGGAATCTCCTTCTCAAACCAGGGGGTTTTCACCATCCGTTCCGTATCTTCTTCCATGTGTCCCACTGCGCCGTCCACCATATATCCCACACAGTCAATCAACCGCACCCGCACATCCACGCCGCCGCTTAAAGTCACACCGGCCGCTTCTTTGGGAATAAACTTAGGCTCCGTTGTGGTAATCGTCCTGCCGCCGGAACTCTGGGGCAGTTCATCCTGCGCCCGTGTTCTGGCATGTTCATCCGTCATATAAGGCAGTACCATCAAATCCATAAATCTTTTGATAAAAGTAGACTTTCCGGTCCGCACAGGTCCCACCACGCCGAGATATATCTCACCGCCGCACCGGAATTTTATATCGTTGTATAAATCATATTCCTGTTTTGCATCCATAAAATGACCCCTTCCATACTTACTGTAATGTATGAAAGGGGAATCTGATTTATGACCGAATCCGGAGCATTCTTTTACTCCATGCCGGGCAGTCTAGCGCTTTGCCTGAGTCATCAATACGGTCATGGCACGGTTCAGGCCATCCACAGTCAGCTTATACATAGGAAAGATTTCCTTGACTGCCGTTTCCGCTTCTCTCCAGGGCGCTTTTCCCGGCGCCATCTTGGGATTCATCCAGACAATCTTTTTATAGTGCTTTTTCATCAGCAAAAGCCAGTCCATACCGGACAGGCCGCCGTTAGGCCCTCTGTAATTGCCGCTGGTGGAATACAGCTCCTCCGGCGCCATCGCCGCATCTCCCACAATAATCACTTTATAATCACTGTCCAGATTGCGGAACATCCACTCTGTCTCAATCCAGTCACCGTTCTCACATTCCGGGGTCTTATACACATGGCTGTAAATGCAGTTATGAAAATAATAGACTTTTACATCTTTGTAATGATTGGACTTATTTACCGACTGAAACAACTCATTCAGCAGTCTGGTATAGGGAATCATAGTGCCGCCGGAATCCATCAGAAGCAGCAGCTTCACTGCATTTTTCCTGGGCTTCTCCATCACAATCTGCAGGCATCCTCCATTGTTGCAGGTCTTGTCAATGGTGCCGTTGATATCCAGCTCTGTCTTGGGAATATCCAGGCGGGTGGAAAACTGGCGCAGACGCCGCAGGGCCTGCTGAAACTGTCTGTTATCCAGCACTCTGTCATCCCGAAAATCCCGGAACTTCCGGTCGCCGATCACGGCAAAGGCAGACTGATAACCGGTCTGGCCGCCCACGCGCACACCGCCGATATTGCCTCCGGTATTTCCAAACGAGGTCTTTCCCATCGTCCCGATCCAGAAACTCCCGCCGTTGTGCTCACTGTCCTGATCTTTCAAACGGTCTTTGAACTTCTGTTCCACATCGTCCTTATCCACCCGGATCTCCTCCAACTGGTTCAGCCACTGCTTCTCTTCGATCTGCAGCAGTTCGTTCATCTCTTCCTTGTTGAGCCAGCGGAGCATCTGGCTGGTCAGCGCATTTTCCGACACCACACCTTTAAAGCATTCTTCGAATGCCATATCGAATTTATCAAATTCCACTTCACTCTTTACCAGAATCATCCGGGAAAGGTAATAAAACCCGGTCAGAGAGCTGCCTGCCAGCCCCTTGTCCAGAGCTTCCTGCAAAGTCAGCCATTCACTCAGCGTGATCTTCAGCCCCTTTGCCTTGCATATGTCAAAAAATTTCTGAAACATACAACCCCCGTTCTTTCGCTTAATCCGCCCGGTGGAGCACGGTCTGTAAATCCTCATCCTTTTTCACAACAACGCCGACAAACGGAAGCTCCGCCCTGATCCTGTCTGCCGAAATGCCGCTGATCTGCAGAGCATTCACCCAGTCGATCAGCTCAGAAGTGCTGGGTTTTTTGCGGATATCACGCATGGAACGGATATCATAAAATGCTTCCATCGCATTTTTCAGAACCGACTCTTCGATCTTTGGATAATGTACCTTTACGATCTCTTCCATCAGCGCAGCATCCGGAAATGCAATATAGTGGAAAATACATCTGCGCAGAAATGCATCCGGCAGCTCTTTTTCCGCATTGGAGGTGATAATCACAATGGGCCTCTGTTTTGCCCTGACAGTACGTTTCGTTTCATGAATGTAAAATTCCATCTGATCCAGCTCCCAGAGCAGATCGTTCGGGAACTCCAGATCGGCCTTGTCGATCTCGTCAATCAGCAGTACCACCTGTTCCTCACTGTCAAAAGCCTCTCCCAGCTTGCCCAGCTTGATATAACGGGAAATATCATCCACCCCTTCTTCCCCGAACTGTCCGTCATACAGACGCTGTATCGTATCATATACATACAGACCATCCTGGGCTTTGGTGGTGGATTTGATGTTCCAGATAATCAGACGCTTGCCCAGGGATTTGGCCACCGCTTCCGCCAGCATCGTTTTGCCGGTTCCCGGTTCTCCCTTGATCAGCAGAGGCTTCTGCAGGGCAATTGCCACATTCACACTGGCCATCAGCTCCTGGGAAGCCACATATTCTTTTGTACTCGTAAAATTGTTTTCCGCCATACTCTTCTCCTTTTATCGCTTTTGGTTCCCGGCCGGGAAGCTGCCTTTTATTCCCAGGGAATATCCGAATTTTCTATCTTTTTGTCCCGCAGCATCAGATCCTTTACCGCCTCATCCGCCCGCTTTCCATGAAACAGCACTTCATTCACCTGCTCAATAATGGGCAGTGCAACATGATATTTCTCAGCCAGCAAAAGCGCCGCCCTGGCACAGTGGACACCTTCCACCACCATCTTTACTTCCTGCATGGCTTCCTCATAACTGCTGCCCTTTCCGATCAGGATACCGGCCCGCCTGTTTCTGGAATGCATGCTGGCGCAGGTGACAATCAGATCCCCGATACCGGAAAGCCCGGCAAAGGTTTCCACCTTTCCTCCCATAGCCGTACCCAGCCTTGCAATCTCTGCGATCCCCCTCGTAATCAGAGCCGCTTTGGTATTGTCTCCATAGCCCAGTCCGTCCGCAATCCCTGCTGCCAGCGCCACCACATTTTTCAGGGCTGCACCCAGTTCAATCCCCAGTACATCCGGGCTTGTATACACACGGAATACCTCGCTCATAAAAATCCCCTGTACATACTCCGCCGTCTTTCTGCTTTTGGCGCCCACTACAATGGTGGTGGGAATCCCCTTTCCCACTTCCTCCGCATGGGAAGGCCCTGACATCACTGCAACTCTGGCCTGGGGGATTTCTTCCCGGATCACCTGAGACAGGGTCATCAGGGAAGATTCTTCAATTCCTTTGGCCACATTCACAATGATCTGTTCCTGGCTTACCAGCGTTTTCATCCGCTGTGCCGTACTGCGCACAAAGGGAGAAGGCACTGCCAGAACCAGCATATCCATCCCTTCAACGGCCTCCTGCAGATCAGATGTCACTGTCATATCCTCCGGCAGCTTTACACCGGGCAGCTTATCCGGATTTTCCCGTTTCGTCTGAAGCAGTGTCACCTCGTCCTCCAGCGCGGACCAGAGTGTCACCTTATGTCCGTTATGATAGAGCAAAAGCGCCAGTGCGGTTCCCCAGCTTCCTGCTCCGATTACACCAATTGATGTCATATTCATGCCCTCCCTGTCCTTTTAAACCTGATTTTTTTTGGAAAGATACGTCTTTCTTTCTTCTCCTCTGATAAGACGCATAATATTGGCCCTGTGCTTCACATACGCCATAATCGTCAGAAAAGCGCCTACGGCATAAAGCTCCAGCAGAGCCGCCTGCTCCATCCCGAACATTCCCATCTGTCCCATAATCACAAGCTGTGTCATAAAACCGGCATACACCAGAAGCGAACCCAGAGACACATAATGGGTGGTAATAAACACAGAAAAAAACAATACAATCCCCACCGGAATAAACAGGGGATGAAACGCCGCAATCAATCCTGCCGTAGCAGCGATTCCTTTCCCGCCCCGAAATCCCAGATAGCAGGGGAAATTATGTCCCAGGATAGCGCCGGCTGCCGCATACAGCATCAGAAGATACTGAATATCCGGACGGCTTTGGCCAAACAGCACCCTTGCCAGTACTACGGCTATGGCACATTTCAGGACATCCCCCACAAAAACCAGCAGGCCGGCTTTGGCTCCAAACACCCGCAGGGTATTGGTAGTTCCCGCATTGCCGCTTCCCATCTGCCGTATATCCACCCCATGCATCCTTCCGTAGATATAAGCGGTCTGAAAATTTCCCAGCGCATAACCGATCAGCAGACAAATCATTCGTTCCATCTAGTTATCCTTCCTTTCTCTGACGATAAACCGAAGAGGTGTTCCCCGGAATCCGAATGCTTCCCGTATTTTATTTTCAATGTATCTGGTATAAGAAAAATGCATCAGTTCTTTGTCATTGACAAAGATTACAAACGTAGGCGGCTTAACCGATACCTGCGTAATATAATAAAGTTTCAGACGTCTGCCCTTATCCGACGGCGGCTGCTGCAGCGCCACAGCCTCTGCCATAATCTCATTGAGCACCCCCGTGGCCACCCGCATCGCATGATTTTCAATGACCATATCAATCAGATCAAACAGTTTGCCAAGCCTCTGCCCTGTGACAGCGGAAATAAATATCATTTCCGCATAGGGCATATAGGAAAGTACCTCCCGGATCCTGTTGGTATGCTTATAAATGGTTTTGTCATCTTTTTCAATGGCATCCCACTTATTCACCGCAATGATCACACCCTTGCCCCGCTCATGGGCAATTCCCGCGATTTTTGCATCCTGCTCGGTCACGCCTTCCCTGGCATCAATCACAAGCACTGCCACATCCGCCCGCTCCACCGCACCCACAGTACGGATAATCATATACCGCTCCAGTTCTTCTTTGATCTTATTCTTCCGGCGCAATCCGGCCGTGTCAATCAGCACATATTCCCTGCCGTTACGGACCACCTCTGTATCCACAGCATCCCGGGTCGTACCGGCAACCTCGGATACGATCACCCGGTTTTCCCCTATCAGCCTGTTGATAATAGAAGATTTCCCCACGTTTGGCTTACCCACAATAGCGATTTTGGGTCTGCTATCCTCCTCTTCTTCTCCGGTATCTTCCGGGAAATAGGAAATCACCCGGTCCAGCAGTTCTCCGATACCCAGCCGTCCCGCTGCCGAAACCGGAACCGGATCCCCGATCCCCAGATTATAAAATTCGTATACATCCGGCATCAGTTTCCCAAAATCGTCCGTTTTATTTACCACCAGGATCACCGGCTTTTGTGAACGCCGCAGCAGATCAGCCACCTTGGAATCCGCATCCTGCAGTCCCTGACGCACATCCACCATGAACAGGATCACATCTGCCGTATCCATAGCAATCATTGCCTGTTCCCGCATCTGAGATAAAATCACATCCCTGCTGTCCGGTTCGATACCGCCCGTATCAATCAGCGTGAATGTTTTATCCAGCCATGTGACATCCGCATAGATCCGGTCTCTTGTAATCCCCGGCGTATCCTTTACGATAGAAATCATCTCACCAGCCAGCGCATTGAACAATGTGGATTTTCCCACATTGGGCCTGCCCACCACTGCAACAACAGGCTTTCTTTTTGAGTTACCCATATCTTCTCCTTATAGCTTACCGGATTCTTCCAGTCCCAGCATCTTCCACGCAAAATCGCGTCCGCTTGATTTTACAATATTTACCCTGGTTTGTAAAGCGCCGCCAAGCTGGTCCAGCGTAACATCGTCCAGGAAAACCCTTTCCCCGCTGCGCAGCACATTCTGCGGCAGAAACAATGCTTCGCCCAGTTCCCTGCCGCTTAGCTGCCGTATGATATCACCGCCGGTCAAAAGGCCGGAAACTGTAATCTGCTCTCCGAAAAAATCATTACGCACAGCATAGACCCTGATGGTCAGATGGGGAAAACACTTCATAAGCCGATCCGCCATATCCTTTATATGCGCATATGCCAACAGCCCGGTGGCAACGGATACGCTGCGCATCCGTCCCTCTTTCAGATCCGCACCGCCTTTCTGATGTCCCGCCCGGTTTTGCTTCTTTTGTTCCTCTAATTCTTCCAAAGCCGTCCGGAACTCTTCCTCCTGCAGTCTGAGCATACCCACACCATTTTCCAACTGGGGATATCCGTCATAACGCTGCTCTTCCGGCAGCGGCAGTCCGGCCAGAATATACCATTCATCACTGGCATGGATAAAATGCAGTCCGTGCCGGGCATACAGCCTCTCCTGCCAGGTGTGCACCATATCCAGTACGGCAAGCGCATCTTCTCTGTTAAAAGGTTCCAGGGGATACAGCCCCTCCCGGTATCTGGACAGTCCCACCGGAACCACCGACACACTTTCCAGCACCGGAATATACTTTGTCAGATCCCGGATGCTCCGCTCCAGCTCCGCCCCGTCATTGATCCCCTTACACAGCACGATCTGGCCGTTCATCCCGATGCCGCCCTCATACAGCCTGTCCACCCAGGCGAGCGCATCTCCGGCAAACCGGTTGTGCAGCATCTTACAGCGCAGCTCTGGATTGGTAGTCTGAAACGATATATTGATCGGAGAAAGACGATAACGGATGATTCTGTCGATATCATGCTCCGACATATTGGTCAGCGTTACATAATTGCCCTGCAGAAAGGAAAGCCTGGAATCATCGTCTTTAAAATACAGCGTTTCCCGCATCCCTTTCGGCATCTGGTCTATAAAGCAGAAAATACATTTGTTATGACAGGAGCGATATTCGTCCATCAGACCATTGGCAAATTCCACACCCAGATCTTCCTCATAGTCTTTGTCAATTTCCAACAGCCATTCCTCCCCTGAGGGCTTTTGGATCAAAACTTCGATCTGCTCATCCATAACAGCGTACTGGTAATCAAATATATCTGTGATTTCCTGCCCGTTGATTGCCAGCAGCACATCTCCCGGCTCCATTTCCATTTCCTGAGCGATACTTCCCTCCAAAACGGCTTTGATCTCATGTCCTTTTTTCTTCATGCCGATAATTCCTTTCCAGCTACCCTATATTTTCCATTTTACTAGAATTTCCTTGACGTGTCACTAACATAATGTTATAAAAATTATGGGAACACTTTTTGAATTATGTCACTTTTTGGAGGTCGTTATGCCGAACGTCAAAGAACTGGAGTCAGCTCTTCCCGTGGCTCCACTGAAGCTGGTTGCCATGCAGTCTGCGGAGGCTCTGGGCCGCAGGGTCAACGATTATCTTGTGGAATACCGCCAAAACATACACCATTCCCTGAAAAACGATCCTGCCTTTCACGGCTATACAGAAAGCAGCTATCTGTGCAGCATGGAATGCCCCCGCTTCGGTTCCGGAGAGGGAAAGGGAATCTTTTATGAAAGTGTCCGGGGAAAGGATCTCTATATCCTGGTGGATGTATGCAATCACAGTATGACTTACCAGGTAAACGGCTATACCAACCATATGTCCCCGGATGACCACTATCAGGATCTGAAACGGGTGATCGCCGCTGCAGCAGGAAAAGCCCACCGCATTAATGTGATTATGCCCTTTCTGTATGAAGGCAGGCAGCATAAACGGGCCGGCCGGGAATCCCTGGACTGTGCCATTGCACTGGAAGAGCTGTATGCAATGGGTGTTTCCAACATCGTTACTTTTGATGCCCATGATCCCCGTGTCCAGAACGCAGTCCCACTGGCCGGTTTTGACAATTTTACATCTCATTATCAGTTTCTGCGTGCCCTCCTTAGGAATGTACCGGATCTGATGATTGACAAAGAACATACGGTGGTAATCAGCCCGGATGAGGGCGGACTGACCCGTGCCGTCTATTTTTCCGGGGTTCTCGGCATTGACACCGGTATGTTTTATAAGCGCCGGGACTATTCCACCATTATCGGCGGTAAAAACCCTATCGTTGCCCATGAATTTCTGGGAGACCGGATCGACGGTAAGGATGTGTTTGTTATCGACGATATGATTGCTTCCGGTGACAGTATTCTGGAAACCGCCAAACAGTTAAAACAGATGAACGCCAAACGGGTCTTTCTCTGTACCACCTTTGGCCTGTTCACAAACGGGCTGAAAAAATTTGATTACGCATATGAACATTGTTATTTTGACAGAGCCGTTATTACCAATCTCTGCTATCTGCCGCCGGAAATCCGGAACAAACCCTATTTCCTGGAAGCAGACATGAGTAAGTTTCTGGCCTCTATCATAGATTTTTCCAATCATGACAGCTCACTCAACAATGTTATGACCCCCACGGAAAAAATACAGACCATTCTCAGAAAATACAATTTGCGGGAAGAAATTTCCCTGTAACAGTTTTTTTCCCATACTGATAACAGTGAGCCAGACAAAAACAGAGTATGCATCCTGAAAGGATGCATACTCTGTTTTTCTATATGCACAGGGGCAGATGGACCCTTCCTGCCCCGTTCTTTGTTCTTGAAAGATCACCGCCGGTTCTTTTCCCAGCCGCTGTCAATCCGCACTTCCAGTTCCCCAAAGCTCTTCAGCCCGCTGAGGGCATCGTATGTCTCCACGCAGGAAGCGCCGGTGGCAACAGCAAGCTGCAGACACCGTTTCAGAGGATATCCGTCCAGCATGGCTGTCAGAAATGCGCCTATGGTCGTATCTCCCGCTCCGATGGCAGAGCGTATCCTGCCAGGCACATAACTGCTCTCAAAGCCTTCCTGCCCCGCCCAGTCGCTGCGGTCATGTCCGGTCCGGTCCGATAACATCCCGGCAAATTCTTCTCCCGCTGTCCGATAGTACAGGCCAGGGGCGCCGCATTTAATCAAAACACAGCCTGCCCCCATATCTATACAGCGCTGTGCCAGGGGCTTTACATCCTCTTCCAGTGAAATGACTTCCGTAATATCCCTGCCGCCGCTTTTTTCCAGTATCCTGTGATATTTTTCCCGATCCAGCATCATGAGCAGCTCTTCCACACTGGGTACAAAAAAATCTGTATAAGGCAGTACTGTCTGTATGATCTTCGGCCAGTCTGCACGGCCCGCTTCTGTCTGTTCCTGTACCATAGCCATATCCAGCGAAATCAGCACACCCATTTCGGAAACCATCCGGAACATCCGTACCAACTCTGCCCCGCCTGCCTCATACATGGATTTCATAATCGGCGGATAGCCGAAATGAAACAGCTCTGCCTCCCGGATCCGATCCAGATCCAGATCTTCCAGGCAGAAAATATCATTGGCCCCCGGATTGTGGAACACGATACGGTCAATACCAGGAATAGCCAGAATAATGGAATACGAAGTGCCTGCCTCTTCAGAGACAATCATACTGTCCTCACAGCCGTACTGCCGGAGCACCCGGCACACCATCTCTCCAAACTCGTCCTTTCCGATCTTTCCCATCAATGTGGCATCTGCACCCAGTATTTTCATGGCAAGACCCGTATTGGCCACTGCCCCTCCCGTACTGATCGTAATATCTCCCGCCGTAATCAGCTTGCCCGGCGCTATGATCTCATGCAGGCTGGACACCTTCTCACCGGGTATGGACGGAGTCATGTCCACACAGATATGACCTGCTATCACTACTTTTTTTCCCATGTAACGCACCCCTTTTCTTTTCAGGATACCACAAGTGGAAAGGTAATCACAACCTTAAATAAATCTCCGTCCGATATAATTTCAAACCGTCCCTTTTGCAGTTCTGTCAGATTTTTGGCAATGGACAGCCCCAGTCCGCTCCCTTCGGTGGAGCGGGCCACATCTCCCCGGATAAAACGTTCCGTTAAGTCTTCCACCCCGATCCGCAGAGGCTGTTCGGAAATATTCTTAACCGAAAGCCATACCCGGTCCGACCCTTTTTCTTCCTGCAGCGCTTTTAATTCCACATACACTCTGGTATGTTCCATCGCATATTTGCAGACATTGTTGAAAAGATTCTCCATCACCCGCCAGATACGCCTGGAATCCGCATAGATCAACAGGGGCCGTTCCTCCATGCTGGCAATCACCTGCAGTCCCTTTTCCTCAAATCTTTCGGAAAACTCCCCAATGGTCTGATTCATCAATTCCACCAGATTCAGATTTTCACACTGGAGTACAATATTACCGGAAGAAATTTTGGATACTTCCACCAGATCTTCCGTAAGCTGTTTCAGTCTCTGGGATTTGCTGTCAAGTACCTCCAGATATCGTTTGATTTTTTCATTTTCTACCGGCTCCCGCTTGATCAGATCCACATAATTGATAATAGATGTCAGAGGAGTCTTAATGTCATGAGACACATTGGTAATCAGATCGGCCTTCATCCGTTCGTCTTTTACGCTTGTTTCCACTGCCTGGCGGATGCCGTTCCCGATACCGTTGACCGCCTCTGCCAGAATCCGGTTATCACCGTGCATCCGTTCCGTATTGATCTGATAGTCCAGATTTCCGTCCCGTATGTTTCCGATCCCTTCCAGAATCCGCTTGCGTATTTTATTACTCCTGTACAGAAAAATACCTACCGGAATATCCAGAAAAAAGGCCAGATATACACCCCCTGCTCCGATCAGTACTGCATTGGCTCCCACAAACAAAAGATAAGGCACCCATACACGCACCACGATTCTGCTGTCATCATAGATAGCCAGAATCATATGTTTGCATTTCAGAAAAATACGGTAAATCAGAAAATTTTTCCAGAATGTCCCTGATTTTATCCTTCTGACAAGACTGAGCCAGAAAAACAGAAAACTACTGACAGTCAGCGCCGTTCCCAGAATCAGTGCCACCAGCATACGCTCCCTGTCACCACTGCCCCAATACAATTCACTGACCACTACTCCTGTCATACAGAACAGCGCTCCCGTTATCCCTATGGCAGCCGTCCCGGCAATTTCCGTATGCCACCTGTCAAACCAGAGCAGTGTAATCCCCTCTGTCCCCTGTTTTTTTCCTGCCATACGAGTCATAATGCCGAACAAAACAAGAGTGCCGATCCCACAGAAAATACTGAGCAGAATAAAAAGATAGCCCGGAGCCGCCATACGATAACTTTCTTCTGCGCTCTGAAACATATCTGCCTTTGAAAAGGCGGTATCAATCCCGATATAGATGGAAGTATCATCCGGATATGCGTATCGATAACCGTTCCAGATATTCCGCACCTGTTCTTCCCGGATAGATGTATTGGTTTCATAAGTAAAATCCGCAGGCTGAAAACTGAGATAGCGTCCCATAGATGCGAACTGCAACTGTGCTGCTTCCTTACCCTTCACGCTCATCAATTCCTGTGCATTGGTATAAACTTCCGTATCCGCACCATCTTCTTTGAATACATAGTAATAAAAGTTGGTTTCTGACTTGTCAAAGTAATCCCGGTACTTTCTGTAGGATTTATAATTGTCCTGCAGCATATGCACCGTTTCCCCCAGATAAAACACCATTTCTTCCAGCTCCTCCACACTGCCCACATGGGCAAGTATGGATTTGCCGTCTACCGGCAGATATCGTTCCACCGGCAGAGACACAAACCGCCCCTCTTCCGCTGCCTCATAGGCGGCTGCAGCATCACCTGACTTTTCTGTTTCCTGTACGGTAATCTCTTCTTCCAGTATGGCCCCTGTTTCCAGATCTGTATAAGACCAGATGATTCTTCCATCCGCCTCCCCCACAAATCCCTCGTCTTCGTGGGCCTGTGCAATCATCTGTTCCACTTCCTCATAGGAATATTCCTTCAGCGTTACCGGCGATTCTGACTGTCCCCACTGAATCAGATCTCCCAGCCGATAACAGATGCTGGTTTCCGTGACCGGTACTTCTTCAAAATGTCTGGCAAACTGTTCAATATCAATTTCCTTATCTTCATCAAACTTCCCATCCGTTTCCAACTGCCCGCGGATCACACAGTAACGGACAATATCATTCATACTGTCATATACCATATCATTGAATACATCCGAATCTTCAAAAGCTGCTGTTTTGGAAAACGGGCTGATATAATAATTTACATGCATCGTATTGGTACGATTCGGCACACTGATCACAGCATTGCAGGACACAATTCCAATACAGACCACACAGAAAGTGGCAAGCATCACTTCCGCAGCCGCAACCGCAAATCTGACGCTTTTACCATATTTGCTTATTTTCATAGCCATTCCTCCCTTTCCGTATCCCGTAAGCACAAGGCTGTATCATTGCTT
Organism: uncultured Clostridia bacterium; assembly: GCA_947385955.1. Classification (GTDB taxonomy): domain Bacteria; phylum Bacillota; class Clostridia; order Lachnospirales; family Lachnospiraceae; genus VSOB01. The sequence goes on along the minus strand of CANDNA010000021.1, from coordinate 21,566 downwards.
GTCCACCTTGTAGCCCACACCCCATACCACCTTCAGATAGCGGGGTTCTTTGGGATTGATCTCGATTTTTTCCCGGATGTGCCGGATATGCACCGCAACCGTATTGTCCGCCCCAATGGCTTCTTCGTTCCAGATATTTTCATAAATCTGGCTGATGGAAAATACCTTGCCCTGATTTTTTACAAGCAAAAGCAGAATATTGTATTCAATCGGCGTAAGTTTGACCGGCTCATCGTCCACTGTCACTTCTTTTGTGGCATCATTCATAACCAGCCCTCCGGACCGGTATACCTGCTCCGCATCTTCCCCGGTACCGATACTGCCCAGCTTTGTATACCTGCGGAGCTGAGACTTGACTCGTGCTGTCAGCTCCAGCGGATTGAAAGGTTTGGTCACATAATCGTCTGCACCGATATTCAGGCCCAGAATCTTATCCGCATCTTCTGATTTCGCCGAAAGCATGATGATAGGAATGCTGTATTTTTCCCGAATCTGCAAAACGGCATGAATGCCATCCAGTCTGGGCATCATCACATCCATAATCAATAAATGGATTTCCTCCCCGTCCAGTATCCTGATGGCTTCCACACCGTCATAAGCCTTGTACACCTGGTAGCCCTCCTGCACCAGATAAATCTCAATTGCATCCACAATCGCCCTGTCATCATCACATACCAAAATATTTGCCATATCCGCTCTCCGTTGTTCTGTTATTTCCGATTCCATACCTATCGTATCAAATGCTCATTAAGACCATATTCCTATTTTGCTTAAAATTTTCTTAAATTACTGATTCTTTCAGCATCAGAAAAGCTCCCAGATTACCTCTTTTCCCCTGAGAAGCCCGATGCGAAAACAGAAACTCCGGATTGCAGCAGGTGCACAGGTCTGTCATGCTGATATGCTCCGAAAGGATTCCTGCCTCCCGAAATACCCGCCTGTTGGCTTCCCACAGATCCAGCAGATATTTGCCGCCCCCTTTCTTTTTCAGCAAAGGCCGTCCGTTCTCTTCACCTGTTTTCCCGCTTTCTGTAAAAGCTGTCCGGAACTGTTCTGCCACATCTTCTCCCACTTCATAACAGTCTCCGCAAATAGACGGGCCGATGGCAGCCACCAGATCCTCCGGCCTGCTTCCAAACTGCTTTCCCATAGCTTCCACAGTCACTTTCCCTATTTTTCCCACAGTCCCCTTCCAGCCCGAGTGGGACAGTCCAATGGCCTTTCTGACCGGATCCACAAAAAACAAAGGAACACAATCCGCAAAAAAAGCCGACAACACAATGCCCGGCTCGTTGGTGATCATCCCATCCACATCCTGATAATCCCGCTCTCTGACAATACCCTTTCCTCTGTCTGCCCAAGTGATCCGTCTTACATTGGCTGTGTGTGTCTGATCGGTGCATACAAAATCCGCCACGTCTTTCCCCAGTATGTCAGCAATCCGCCGGAAATTTTCATCCACATTTTCTTTTTTGTCCCCTCTCGTATAGCTCAGATTCATACTGCCCAGATACCCTTCACTGACTCCTCCCAGTCGGGTACTGAACAGATGTTCTGCAATACCGGTTTCCGACAGTGCCGGAAATCTCAGATAAACCAGCTCACCGCTTTGACTGATCTGCACCCTGTCTTCTGTTTCCACTGCTTTCCTGTTGATCCGCATCTGCATTCTGACCTCCTGTCTGCCTTACCGGTATCTGTGCTCAAAAGCATTCTGATACCATCTGATTTCTTCCCTGCTGATTGCCACCACATCATAGCGGAAGGCTTCATCCTCCCCATAATGATGAAGATACCGGTAGTAATCCGCTGCTCTGTATATTTTTCTTGTTTTCTGCAGTGTAACGGCACTTTCCGGTGTCCCTGTTCGTTCGCTTCTTCTGTACTTGACCTCCACAAAGACCAGACAGTCCCTGTGGTATCCTATTATGTCAATTTCACCCTGCCTGCTTACAAAATTCCGTTCCAGAATCTTCATGCCCTGTCCGGCCAGATAACGGGCGGCTTCTTCTTCTCCCCGTCTGCCCAGGCTGCGTCTGTTTTCTGTTTCTTTCAATCCGGCTCCCAATCCTTTGCTGCCCCGCGCTATTTCTTCATCTTGGCTCTGATCTTATCCATAGCATCTACAAATACCAGTATTTCCGCCACTGCCTCATACAGTTCCGGTGGTATGGCATCACCGATTTCCAGCCGGGACAATGTATCTGCCAGCTTACTGTCCTCATGTACCGGCACATTGGTTTCCTGCGCCTTTTCAATGATACGTTCCGCCAGCGCCCCTCGTCCGCTCGCCACCACCCGGGGTGCGTTGTCACTCGGATCGTAGGAAAGCGCAATGGCCTGTTTGGGTTTTTCCTGTTTACCGCCCATATCCCTCTCCTTATGCCCTTACATCAAAAGACAATTCACTGATCATACTGATGTTCTTATCTGATTGGATCATTTCCTCCATCACATTACCGGCCTCTTCTCTCAACATCAGTTTTGCATCCGCCCGATATCCCTTCTCTGTCAGTCTCCGTGTCAGACTGTCTATATTCTGCTCCAGCAAATCCAGACTTTCTTCATCTGCCAGATAAAAATTGGTATTGATCTTGCCCTGCTCCATAGCCACATAGACATCCACCATTCCCAAATGTTCCATATCCAGATGCAGAAATGCACTTACATTGCCGTCTTTTTGGGCCAGATTCTTTTTGTTGGTATAAACATACAAATCTCCATGGGCATTTTCCCCTCTGAACTTCAGCGGAAGCTGTACATATGCATACATCTGGTTCAACTGGTTCATAAAATCCACATTCTCCCGGATGTTCTGTACGCTTTTATACAGAGGAGAATCCGCTTTGGTACCTGACAGCGCCTGTGCAAGCTGTCTGGTCTGCTCCCTTAACCGCTCATACAGCTTTTCCACTTCCTTCTTTTCCACCGCTTCCGGAGTGGTAAGCATCCACTGATTTGTCATCCGGTTCTGCAGCACTTTCTGAAAGCCTTTGGAGACAAACAGCTCTTTGACCGCTTCCTGTGCCCGTCTGCCCTGCGCCTGATGCCCCAGCTCCTGCACGGCCCGATACAGTTCTTCCTGCCCCATCCGGCCTTCCAGCAGCGCTTTTGCCATCTCCGGACTGCCTCCGGCCTGTTTCAAAAGCTCTGCCAGAGAAGCCCGGTCCTCCTCCGGGATCTGTCCGCTCTCCCCGATCTTTGTATCCGCCGCCTCCTGACGTCCTGCCTGCACTGCCGTTTCCCCTTCTTCCGGCGCTGTCAGCGCTTCTGCTATCACATCCGAAACAGCACCCTGGGCCTCTTCGGCAATCACCACACGGCCTCCGGCCTCTGTCTGACTCTGCCCGGCCTGCGCTTCCTTTGTCCCGTCCGTTGCCTGCATCATTTCTGACACTTCTGTCATATCCGTAGCGGCTTCCCCACCCTCACCGAATATGGACAGCAGTCTGTTCATCAGGGCCACACCCTCCTGCCCATCTCCGGATGCAAACAACTCCGCAACAGCCTGCGGAATCTCCTCTGCCACCTGGGCAAAAGAAGAAATCAGTTGATGCTCGTAATTTTTATACGCCGTAAACTGCTGCAAATTTTCCGGCGTCACCGGGATCTGCAGCCGGTTCATCTGCACAATCGAAGGAATATCCGCCTCCGGCATATCCACTACCTGTCTGTACATTTCCTGCAGGGAACCTTTGTCAATGGACATGCCTTCCTGCATCATGGAGAATACCATCTGCATACTTTTCCCGTTGGCCTGGATCCCGGCCTGAGAAAGAGCCCGCAGGGCCGTATTTTCCTGTGCCATATTATGAAACAAAGGCCGTAGCGCGATCATGCCGGAAGCATTGGAACGAATCTGAAACGTCACATTCTGTCCCGTACTCGTCTGAATCTCTTTCTCCATTCTTGCATGAATTACCGTATCCTTTGCAATCCGGATCTGTATCTCATCACCTTTGCGGTCAACCACTTCCCCGCTGACTGTCTGGCCCGGTACCAGTCCCCGTGCCTGACTGTCTCCTGCGCTCCGCCCTGCATATTCCGTTCTCGCCCCGGAAGAAGAGGCTGCAACCGGGTCCGGTGTACTGCTGTGAAAAAGTCCTGCTAAATGAAACGCCATAGCTTCTCCTGTTTACTCACTTATGATTCCATAAAATTTTTGATAAAACTCCGTCTGTGTATCGGGCTTGGTCCCAGAGATTTCAGCGCCGCAATGTGTTCCCCGGAGCCGTAGCCTTTGTTGGAAGCAAATCCATAGCCCGGATACTGCCCGTCATACTCTGTCATAATTTTGTCTCTGGTCACTTTGGCTATGATACTGGCTGCCGCAATGGAAACACTTTTGGCATCCCCTTTGATGATGGGGACCTGCGAAATCCCCACCTTTGGAATCGTCACCGCATCATTCAGCAGGATATTCGGTTTTACGGAAAGTTCCGCCAATGCCTGACGCATCGCCTCATAGGTTGCCTGAAGTATATTGATCTCATCAATCCTCTCAGGTCCAATGATTCCCACCCCAATACAAACAGCCTTCTCTCTTATTATATCGTACAATTCTTCTCTTTTTTTAGCCGTAAGCTGCTTGGAATCATTCAGATACAGAATCTGACAGTTCCTGGGAAGAATCACGGCCCCTGCCACCACCGGACCTGCCAGCGGTCCCCGGCCTGCCTCATCCACCCCGCAGATAAAATGGCAGGCGGCATACCGGTTTTCATAGACCTGCATCTTTTGTATCCGCATGCATTCTTTTTCGTAGGCCGCCAGCCGTTTTTCCGCTTTATCAGCCAGAGCCCTTACTCCTGCACGCCCGTCCGTTTCATACATTTTTATAAAAGCAGGCAGCTCTTCCATTGTGGCTGCCTGCATTTCCTTCTGTATCTCTCTGATTGTTTTTTCCATTACCATAGTCCTTTACTGATGCCGTAAGACACCGAACTTACGCAAAGGCCAGATCCTGATCCAGGCCCGTCCGATAATGTTCTGTCTCCTGATATTTCCCACGCTGGGATCCCTGCTGTCAGAACTGTGGTTCCGGTTATCCCCCAGCACAAAATATTCATCCTCCGCCAGTGTGATTTTTTCAAAAGCCCGTCCGGGAGATTCCATTACCTCCCTGCCATAAGACTCCTCCAGCAATTCATCATTGATATAAATATTACCTTCTCCGTCAATCTGCACCGTTTCCCCGGGCATCCCAATAATTCGTTTGATATAGTAGGTATCCTCCTCATACTGAAATGGAAATACAATTATATCAAACCGCTGCGGATCATGAAACCGATACGTAATCTTATCTACGATCAGATTGTCCTCATTGCTGAGTGTGGTTTCCATTGAGCTTCCGCTTACCTCTGTCCGCTGTCCCACAAAAGTAATCACAAGATAAGTCAGTGCCAGCACAATCAGCAAATACAGGCTCGTATCCAACAGTTCCCTGATAATCTTTTTCATCCCTATGCCCCCTGCTATGGTCTTTCCAGACTGATTCTCCCCAGCTTTCCGCTCCTGAATTCCTCCAGCAGCATGGAAGATGCCTTCCGCAAGTCCGGCTCTTCTCCCTTCAGAAAGCATCTGCGCCTGATGCAGATTTCCGTCAAAATCTCAAAATTCTCTCCGTTTTCTTCTATTCCAAAACGACTGTTTAATATACCTCCATAAGCGGTCCGCAGATATCCGATCAGTTCCAGGGCCAATTCCTCAATCTGCAGGATTTCATCATTCATGGAACCAATCCAGGCCAGACGCATCCCTGCCTGCTGATCCTCAAATTTAGGCCAGAGAATCCCGGGCGTATCCAGCAGTTCCAGGCTCTTATGCAGACGGATCCACTGCTTCCCCTTTGTCACCCCCGGCTTATTCCCCGTTTTGGTACATGCCTTGCCTGCAAACGTATTGATAAAGGTGGACTTTCCCACATTGGGAATCCCCGCCACCATCGCACGGATGGGACGGTTCAGGATCCCCCTTTTCCTGTCACGCTCTATCTTATCTCTGCAGGCTTCCCGTACCACTCCCTGGATCGACTTAACGCCTGCCCCGGATCTGGAATTTACTTCCACAGCATGAATCCCCTGTTCTTTAAAATATTCCATCCATTCTCTGTTTACAGAGGCATCCGCCAGATCCGATTTATTCAACAGGATCAGTCTGGATTTATTCCTGCCCAGCTCATCAATATCCGGATTCCTGCTGCTCAGAGGGATTCTGGCATCCACCAGCTCTATCATCAGATCAATCAGCATCAGGTTTTCCTGCATCATACGTTTGGCTTTTGTCATATGACCGGGATACCATTGATAATTCATATCGTTGTCCCTCCTTTATTTGATAAAGCCCATACCGCTTCCGGAAGACGCCATATGAAACCAGGCTTTTCCGGTTATATTTTCACGCTTCACCGGCCCGATATTGCCGGAACGACTGTCCTCGCTGTTATTCCGGTTGTCACCCAGTACAAAATACTCATCTATACCCAACAGGATTTCATTCTCCGCAATCCCTGCGTCCGCCATCTTATCATACACCTCGTCCTCTTCTGCCAGAACCCCGTTGATATACAGCCGTTCATCCTTGATCTGCACCGTTTCTCCGGGCAGGCCCACCACACGCTTCACATAATAGTGTGTATTCTGGTTGCCATTGGGCAAAAACACAATCACATCCCCACGCTTGGGAGAAACGATCTTGTACAGAAAGTGATTGATCAGAATTTCCTGTCCGTTATACAGCCCCGGTTCCATAGAAACGCCGATCACACTTGTCCGCATTCCCACAGAAAATACAAGAACTGCCGCAATCAAAACAGCCGTAAACACAAGAAAAAACCATTCCGCAATTTCCCTGATGGCTGTACTGCTTATTTTCTTTTTTTTATGATAAAAACTCAGTCCCTGTCTTTTGCTCATTTATTACCTCACAGGTGGTTGTATCGTACTTCGCCCTATGAATCCTACATCTGCCAATTCCGTCTGCAAGCAGCCGCATTGCTCTGTGTTCGCATCCACTCCGCCGTGCTCCGCTCAGGAGCTTTCGCTCCTTCGCTCACGGGCTTCGCCCTATGAATCCTACATCTGCCAATTCCGTCTGCAAGCAGCCGCATTGCTCTGTGTTCGCATCCACTCCGCCGTGCTCCGCTCAGGAGCTTTCGCTCCTTCGCTCACGGGCTTCGCCCTATGAATCCTACATCTGCCAATTCCGTCTGCAAGCAGCCGCATTGTCATCTGTAGGATTCGCACGGCTCATTGCCTGCCTGAAAAAAACATAGGGCAACTACTTGTGCAGCTGCCCTGTTCTTGTTTCCTTATTTTACCAGTTCTTTTACCTTTGCCTTCTTACCGGTGCGCTTTCTCAGGTAGAACAGTTTTGCACGTCTTACCTTACCTCTTCTTACCACTTCGATTTTCTCTACATTGGGTGAATGCAGGGGCCATGTCTTTTCCACGCCTACGCCATTGGAAGTTTTCCTGACTGTAAATGTCTCTCTGCTGCTTCCGCCCTGGCGTTTCAGCACGGTACCTTCAAAAACCTGTACTCTTTCCCGGTTGCCTTCCTTGATCTTACCATATACCTTAACGGTATCGCCCACGCAAAACTCCTGAATTTCGGGCTTAAGCTGTTCTTCTTCAATGCTTTTAATAATATCGTTCATGTGTGCCTCCTTGTATCATCAGACGTTCTTAATGCACTTTGCAACAGAGGACCATCTCACCTTCGCAACATTAATAATGTATCATATCTTTTTCAGGATTGCAAGTTTTTTTTCATATACTGTTCGTAAAGATCAGGCCTTCTCTGTTGTGTCCGTCTGATGGACTGCTCCAGTCTCCACTGGGCGATTTTTTTATGATTGCCGGATAAAAGTACCTCCGGTACCTCTTTGTCATGCCAGACGGGCGGACGGGAATATTGAGGATATTCCAACAGGCCATTCTGAAAACTCTCGGTTTCCGCAGAATTTTCATTGTGCAGCACGCCGGGTACCAGTCTGGCTATGGCATCCACCATCACCAGTGCCGGCAGTTCTCCTCCGGTCAGTACATAATCTCCGACAGAGACAAAATCTGTCGCCACTTCTTCCAACACCCGCTCATCAATGCCTTCATAATGTCCGCAAAGAAAAATCAGTTCCGCTTCCCGTGAAAGCTCCTGCGCAAGTTCCTGGGTAAAGGTACGTCCCTGAGGCGTCACATAGATCGTACGGATTCTGGCTTCACTCCCACTTTGTACAGAATTCCAGGCATCATAAACAGGCTGTGCCTGCATCAGCATACCTGCACCGCCTCCATAAGTATAATCATCCACTTTTTTATGCTTATTGGTGGTATAGTCCCTGATGTTCACCGTATGAAAAGAAACACAGCCGCTCCGGGCCGCTCTTCCCAGTATGCTTGCATGCAGACAGGTATCTGTCATTTCGGGAAACAGGGTCAGAATATGAAATTTCATCCTTACTCTCCCACTACTTCAGTCCAACAGTCCCGGCAGAATATGAACAGACATCCGGCCGCCTTCCAAATCCACATCCAGAATACAGTCCCTGATCGCCGGAATCAGAATTTCTCCGCCCTCCTGTGTCAGTACACTGTATACGTCGTTTGCCCCTGTTTCAATCACATCCTGCAGAACACCTATTTTTTCCCGGTTTTCATCCCACACGGACAATCCGATCAGATCCGCGATAAAATACTCATCTTTTTCCAGAGGCACTGCATTTTCTCTTGTTACATACAGCTCCCTGCCTTTGAACCCTTCTATATCGTTGATCGTATCATATCCTTTAAACTTCAGTATCACAAACTGTTTGAAAAACTTAACGGTTTCCACTTCCAGAACTTTTTTCTCCCATCCTGTATCCACGATCAGTTCCCTGCAATTCCGGAAACGCCCCGCATCATCCGTCATGGGAAACACCTTTACTTCCCCCCGTATTCCATGTGTGGAAGTGATCGCCCCCACCTTTAACAGTTTTTCCATTTCTCTCTCCTTATCCACAGACATATTCTTCCGAAAGCAGGACAGGGGCGACTCCCTGCGAATCGCCCCTGTCTGTCAGATGATCTCTACATCCACTTTCTTATTGTCTTTTGATGATGCTGCTTTTACAACAGAGCGGATTGCCTTTGCAATTCTGCCTTGTTTGCCAATCACCTTACCCATATCAGATGCTGCCACATGAAGTTCCACAGTAATATTTTTACCGTTTTCTTTTTGTGTTACAACAACTTCATCCGGATGGTCCACAAGCGCCTTTGCAATTACTTCAACCAATTCTTTCATACTCAACCTCCGGAAGCCCGTCTGCATCAGGTGCAGAATGCTCACAAGCCTTTATTTCTCAATCCCTGCTTTCTTAAAAATCCTGCTAACTGCTTCCGTGGGCTGTGCTCCGTTTGCAAGCCATTTTCTGGCCAGCTCTTCATTTACCTTAAATGTACTGGGCTCTGTCATCGGATCCAGGGTTCCGATTTCCTCAATGAATCTTCCATCTCTGGGAGAACGGGAATCTGCAACGACGATTCTATAAAAAGGAGCCTTCTTCTGTCCCATTCTTTTTAATCTGATTTTTACTGCCATGTTCTTTCACCTCCGAAATCATTTCATCATTGAAAGGGATATTCCCTTACTGCTTGTATTTGTATCTAAAAAGGGAATTTGAATTTTCCCTTTTTGCTACCAAAACCACCCATCATACCCGGAAGCTGCTTCATCATCTTCTGGGACTGCTCAAACTGCTTCACAAAACGATTGACCACGCTGATGTCCACTCCCGCACCCTTTGCAATCCGATGCTTACGGCTGGGATTCAACAGTTTGGGATCTTTTCTCTCTTCTTTTGTCATGGACAACACGATGGCTTCCATACGGGCCAACTGCCCCTCATCCACCAGCGATTCCACATCTCCCAGCTTTCCACCACCCATACCAGGCATCATGGACAACAGACTGGAAATACCGCCCATTTTTTTCATCTGGGACATACTCTCCAGGTAATCTTCAAAATCAAACTTTCCCTTTTTGAAACGGGAAGCCATTTCTTTCTCTTTGTCCCCATCTATATCGATGGTACTCTGTGCCTTTTCAATCAGGGAAAGCACATCCCCCATTCCCAGGATACGTCCTGCCATCCGGTCCGGATAAAACTGTTCCAAATCTGACAGCTTCTCACCCATACCCACATATAAAATCGGTTTTCCGGTAACAGCTTTGACAGAAAGTGCTGCACCGCCTCTGGAATCACCGTCCATTTTGGACAGGATCACACCGTCTATCCCTACTTTATCATTGAAATCCTTTGCCACATTCACGGCATCCTGTCCGGTCATGGCATCCACTACAAGAAGGGACTGATGAACCTCCACATTGGCCTTAATTTCCTGCAGCTCTTCCATCATCTCTTCATCAATATGCAGCCGACCGGCCGTATCCAATATCACTACATTGTGACCGAATTTTGCCGCATGTTCCAGCGACGCTTTTGCAATGTCCACAGGTCTCTGATTCTCTCCCATGGAAAATACATCCACTTCCTGCTTTTCTCCATTGACCTGAAGCTGTTTGATCGCCGCCGGTCTGTAAATATCACAGGCTACCAGCAAAGGCTTTTTTCCTTTTTTCTTCAGCTTTCCTGCTATTTTAGCCGTAGTAGTGGTCTTACCGGCGCCCTGCAGGCCGCACATCATAATCACGGTAACGGCTTTTCCCGGCTGGAGCTGTATTTCTGTCGTTTCGGAACCCATCAGAGCAATCATTTCTTCATTGACAATCTTAATCACCATCTGTCCCGGGTTCAGGCCATTCATCACATCCGCGCCAATGGCACGTTCTTCCACAGATTTGACAAACTGCTTGACCACTCTGAAATTTACATCGGCTTCCAGCAGTGCCATCCTGACTTCTTTCAGAGCTGCTTTGACATCCTCTTCGGTTAAACGTCCCTTACTCCGCAGCTTTTTAAATACATTCTGCAATTTATCCGTTAAGCTCTCAAATGCCATCTACAATTCCTCTAAGATTTCCCGTGCCAGCCTGCCTGCCTGCCGCAGCGCCCATCCGCCATCCTCCGGCCCTGTAAATTTTCCGTCCTGGCCGGTGAGCTTCTCAATTTCCTCTACCTTCTGTTTGATACAGGAAAATTTCTCTACCAGATGGAGCTTATTTTCATATTCGGCCAATGTCCTGTCACATCGTTTCAAAAGATCATGTACACCCTGCCTGCTGATGCCGTTCGCCTCAGCAATTTCACTCAGGGACAGATCATGATAAACAGCGTCCTCATAAATCTGTCTCTGATGCCCGGTCAGAAGTTCTCCGTAAAAATCATATAAAATTCCCTGTTCTACGATTTTTTCCATATCCTTCTCCTGTTCTCCCCGGACACCTGCTCTATCATAACGTATCTGTATACAGGTGTCAAGTATTTTTCTTTACAAACATTTGTTTGTATTGTATGCACTCAGTATAAAGTGGTAAAAATATGTCCCGGGTTCTGGCTCACAATCTTCACATCAGTTCCCGCGACCATCCACATAGGGCATTTTGCAACAGACAGAAAGCCGCCCGAAAATCAGTTTATCAGATTGTGATCGACAATATATTTCAAATTGCTTCTGTTGAGCATCCAAGAACTGTTTCTTGCTCCGTTTTGATATGCCAATACCTGCCGCCGCATATCATCGGAAAGGCTGTCATATATTTCCCGGGCCTTTTCCCGTATGGCAGATGACATACCGAGCTTATCTGCGATAAAATCCAAATATACATGATATTCATCAAAATGATCCCGAAACAGGCTTTCCACTGCCCCGAGATAATCCTGTTCAAATTGTACACACAAGCTGCCTGCCGACTGCTGTATCCTGCGATTTAACTCATCAAAAGCAGAGAGAAGTTTTTCCCCGGTAGAAATGTCATACCAGGCTTCGCCGTCAGACGTACAAAATGGCATCATTGCAATCACATTGTTTACAGGCAACTTCCCATAGCTTTTGCACCACAGCCTAAACTCGGCGCTTACTTCAACCCTTTGATGTGAAAGATTCCATTTTGATAAGAAAAAATCTATTTCAAAAACCAAATCTTTAACCGTCTTTTTCATACACTGCCTGCTTTTCAAATACTTCCAGCCTGTTGCTTCAGAAAGTTTTATAAAAAATTTTTGAGTGGCTTCTTCTACAGAAAATATGTATCCCATTATGATCTTCTCGCTTTGCAATCAGAAAATGTTACGGTGTTGATTCGTCTGTTTTGCAATCATTTTGCAGGAACATGGGCAGATTCATACCGGTTCACCTCATTCAAAATATATTCTTCGATAGCTTCGGGGCTTGTATCAACCTTTGTCGATAATTCATAACAACCAATCCTTATGAAACATGATTTATCGTCTGGCCATGCAGACTCCCTGTATGTGAGCATAACAGACACCCCGGAGGGTATAACCTGAACTTTCTCAAATGTATCTGCGTAGGCCTGGGACAATGCCTCACACACTGTCTCCAGATTTTCCGAAGAAACCGGTTCGATGTTCACATACAAATCAGAATAGTAGACGGATGATGACCTGACGGGATAAAAGTAATCGAACGAATATTCCACCTCTGTATCAGCCGCCCGCATTTCAAATGCTTTGCCGAAAATATCAAGAGAATAGGTGTCTGTTAATCTGTTGGAAAAACCCGGCGCCCCAAAACTCTCTCCCTCAACAGTGTTGAATACAAAAAATTGCGTTTCAGGGTCATTTTTGGGGGATACCACATAAAGCCCGGCCCGCCATACATCCTCATAATAGTCCTCGGTCACAGACGCAGATGAAAGCACCTCAAACTCCTGGTGATACCTTTTCTCCAGATATTCTTCCACTTCCCGTCTGGACATAACACGAAAGTCGCAGCCCGTAAGAGAGAAAGGCAGCAGGCAGGCCAAAAGCAGAAGCCCGATTTTTTTGACGGATAATCTCCGCATCTTTCACACCTCCCTGCTGCGCCTTTTGATTTAACAGTATTCATCCAATGTAACCTGGTTTTTGTTTCGGGCGGCAGCCAAGACCGATTGCCCACATTGCATCTGCCAACTTCTGATGCTTACATGGACGGCTTCCGGGGTATGTGAGTCCGGTCTGCCTTTGTCCATGCACACGTGGTGTTTTCAGGGATACCTGATTTATTTACTGCATTTCTGTAAAAAGGGGCAGGCATTTTTCCTGACACACTATCTTTTTTCTTCACAATAGCTTCCTGCTGCTTCATCAAGTACATGCATACATTTTATTTCATTTTCTGTACCTGCATATGCTTTCGGGTAAACCATGCAAAGGCCGGCATTCTCCCAGAAGCCGTCGCAACGATCCATTCCATAAAAATACATCATATCTTCATAATATTCCATCCTGGCTTTAAAATAAAATTTCCCGGAAAGAGGTGTCAGTTCTGTTGCTCCTGTAAATGTGCCGTTTTCTTTAAATTCTTCCACAGCACAATAGACGACATCGTCAGACTGGACTGCCAGATACGGAACTGTACCTTCTCTCCCGTAGTCCTCCAAAGGTGCATAGGTACTCAGCATTTCCACTTCTCCTGCATGGGATCTGGCCTCTTTAAAAGCATCATTCACGCAAAAGGAAATATGATATCTGCTGTCCCCGTCTCCATAAACTTCATCCCGGATGGCATGGACAGATGAAGCAAGGACTATTTCTTCCGGTTCTGGCATCCTTTCACCTTGACTCAATATTCCCATCCTCCTTTATCATACCGATGTCTGTCAGCACCGGCAGCCAGGACGCATCAAACTCTGCAATGCTTCCCTGGTCACAGGCCAAAGCCAGCATCGGATCTATGGGGATCTGCACAGTTTTACCAATGCCATACTGAGCCGCCAGTGCTTCGATATGGCTGTTTCCGAATATGAAATGCCTGTCATGGCAGGAGGGACATTCAAAATAAGCCATATTCTCTACGATTCCCAACACCGGAATATGGAGCATTTCCGCCATTTTTACTGCTTTGCCTACAATCATTCCCACCAATTCCTGCGGAGAAGTCACCACGACAATACCATCCACCGGAAGAGACTGAAAAACCGTCAAAGGGACATCCCCGGTTCCCGGAGGCATATCCACAAACATATAGTCCACTTCACCCCAGCATACCTCTGACCAGAATTGCTTTACCATCCCTGCAATCAATGGCCCGCGCCATATCACCGGATCGGTATCCTGTTCCAGAAGCAGATTAACCGACATCACCGAAATTCCGTTCTGTGTCTTTACAGGCAATATGCCTGCCTCACTGCCGGCCGCTCTCCGGCTGATCCCAAAGATACGCGGAATAGACGGCCCGGTAATATCCCCGTCCAGAATCGCACAATGATATCCCTTTTTCTGCATAGAAGAAGCCAACAGAGAAGTTACCAGTGACTTTCCCACACCACCTTTCCCACTTACAACCCCGATTACCCGTTTTATATGGGACTTTGCATTGGGTTTTTCAAGCAGGCTTTGCGGTTCCCTGCGTTCTCCGCAGTCGCTTCCGCATTCCTTACAATTATGGGAACAGTTTCCGGCCTCATTCACTGACAAGCGCCTCCTCTCCCTCCGCAGCCATGCTTTTCGGCGCCGCACTGATGTCCTTCTCCATGATCCCCATGATCATGATGATCGCAACGGACATCCGGCTGATAGCTCAGTGTTCCTTCCAACAGTGCGTTCACCGCTTCATCCGCACTGCCGGAAACACCCCCGTAAAGCTGTATCCCGGCTTCCGCCAATGCAGTCTGCGCCCCTGCACCAATCCCTCCGCAGATCAATGTTTCCACCTGCAGATCAGAAAGCAGTCCGGCCAAAGCACCATGACCACTTCCCTCTGTATTTACCACCTGTGTATTTACAATCTTTCCTTCTTCCGTATCGTACACTTTAAACTGCTCTGCATGTCCAAAATGCTGAAATATAGTACCGTTTTCATATGTGACCGCAATTTTCATAGTTTCTGCTTCCTTTCTGGTCTTTGTCTCTTCCTGATTCTTCCATCAGAATAATAACATTATAGCCCGCAGATATCGGGAAAACAAGAGAGGATTTCCGCAAAAATTTTCACTGTTCTTTCATTTAGCCTTGACTTTTTATTTGCAGGCTATTCTTCTGTCTGCTTTGAATTTTTAACTCGCTTTTGAGCGCTGCTGTCAATACTGCTGAAAAATTCACTCCTGCTTTTTCAGCTTCGAAATTCAGCCATGATGGTATAGTCACCCCCATGATTACTCGCCCCTCTCCTACTCTGTATTTCCCTCATTATAGTAACTTTAGGGACGGGCTGCAATCAGCCTTTGCAATCCCTATCGATAAATACAATAGAATCAGCACTCACATAGATTGCAAAATCACGGCAACAAAAAGCCGTAAATCCTCGATTTTCCTGGAAAACCTTGAATTTACGGCTCTAAATAAAAAATGCAGGAGATGGGACTTGAACCCACACATAGTCACCTACGTCAGATTTTGAGTCTGATGCGTCTGCCATTCCGCCACTCCTGCTCAGAACAGATATTATAATATCATATTCTGTCCTATTTTGCAAATCTTTTTTTGAAAAGAGAACACTCTTTTATTGTTTCACATTTTCTATCTGCCAGTCAATCTCTTCCAGTCCGTTTTCCTTCAGAAATGCATTGGTCTTACTGAAAGGTTTGCTTCCGAAAAATCCCCTGTATGCAGACAAAGGGCTTGGATGAGGCGCTTCCAGAATCAAATGCTTTGGATTGTGCAGCATTTTCTTTTTCATCTGAGCAGGTTTCCCCCAGAGAATAAAAACAACAGGCCTGTCCTGGGTATCCACAGCACGGATCGCCGCATCCGTAAATTCTTCCCAGCCAATGCCCCTGTGGGAATTGGCAGCGTGAGCACGTACTGTCAGCACTGTATTGAGCATCAATACCCCTTGTTTTGCCCATTTAACCAGATATCCGTTATCCGGAATATCACATCCCAGATCATCGTGCAGCTCCTGATAAATATTGACAAGAGATGGGGGAATATCCACCTCCGGACGGACGGAAAAGCACAGACCGTGTGCCTGTCCATCTCCATGATAAGGATCCTGCCCCAGTATCACCACCTTTACCTCATGCAGAGGCGTCAAATGAAACGCATTGAAAATATCATCCGCTGCCGGAAAAATCTTTCTGGTATTGTATTCCTCCAATACCTTCTCATGCAGCTTCCTGTAATACGGTTTGGAAAACTCTCCTTTTAAAGGTTCTAGCCAGTCATTTGAAATCGGTGCCATCTCTTTTGTCTCCTGTCTCTACAATCTCACAGAAACTTGTCTGCTGTTCAAATAGTTCTTTACATCCATAATCTCCAGTTCTTTATAATGAAACAGAGAAGCAGCCAGCGCCGCATCCGCTCCGCCAGTGGTCAGGGCATCGTAAAAATGCTCCCTGTTTCCTGCACCGCCGGAAGCGATCACCGGTATGGACACCCGCTCTGCCACAGCTTTGGTTAATTCCAGATCATATCCGGCTTTGGTACCATCACAATCCATACTGGTCAGCAATATTTCTCCGGCTCCCAGCTCATTTACTCTGACCGCCCAGTCAAGGGCGTCCAGTCCGGTATCAATTCTTCCTCCGTTTTGATAAACATTCCATCCCAAGCCGTCGGCCCGCTTTCTGGCATCTATTGCCACCACCACACATTGACTGCCAAACCGGTCCGCTGCCTCACAGATCAGCTCCGGCCTGTTGATGGCTGCCGAATTAATCGAAATTTTATCCGCGCCTTCCCGCAAAATAGTCTTAAAATCCTCTACCGTACGGATCCCTCCGCCTACGGTAAACGGAATAAACACCTTTTCCGCCACTCTGCGTACCATATCAACAACGGTATCCCTGGCATCACTGGAAGCCGTAATGTCCAGAAAGACCAGCTCATCCGCCCCTGCTTTATCATATGCCCCGGCAATTTCCACCGGATCCCCGGCATCTCTGAGATTCACAAAGTTAACGCCCTTTACTACTCTTCCGCCGTTCACATCCAGACAGGGGATGATTCTTTTCGTATGCATCCTGTTTCCTCCCGTTTAAACAGCCATAAAATTTTTCAGAATCGTAAGACCTGCTTCTGAGCTTTTTTCCGGATGAAACTGACAGGCAAAAATATTGTCCTTTTCCACAGCAGCGTGTACCCGGACTCCATATTGTGTCGTTGCCTTCACAATCTCTTCCTGCTGTGCCTGGAGATAATAGGAATGCACAAAATAGACATAGGCCCCTTCCTCAATCCCCCGAAACAGTCGGCCCGGCTGCGGAAACTGCAGAGAATTCCAGCCCACATGAGGAACCTTACACTCTGATGATTCCGGGAAACGGACAATCCGGCCCGGCAGAATACCAAGCCCCTTCTCACCCTTACTTTCTTCACTGGATTCGAATAAAAGCTGCAGGCCCAGACAGATTCCGAGAAACGGTTTCCCGCTGTCTGCCACTTCCTGTATCACCGTCACCAGATCATAACTATGCAGCTTTTTCATAGCTTCTCCAAAAGCGCCCACACCTGGCAGAATCACCCGATCCGCCTTCCGGATCATATGTCTGTCTCTTGTAATACAGGTTTCTTCCCCAAGAAACCGCAATGCCTTTTCCACGCTTCTGATATTGCCCGCATCATAGTCGATAATCGCTACCATTGGCTTACTCCCCTGTCATCTCATCCACATTCTGTAAACCGTCCGCTGCCGTCCCATCCGGCTCCATTCCTTCACCTGTGCCTTCTTCAGATTCCTGCTCTGTCAAAATCCCATCCTCCAGATCATTCCATTCATTCGCTTCTGTTTCCGGCACTTCGCCCTGATCCTCTGCCTCCGGCAAAACCACATTCTCTACAGGCAAATCCGGCTCTTCTGTTACCGGTGGTTCTGTCTCACTGTCTCTTGGCGGAAAATCAATGACTTCCTGACCCAATGCCCGCTTCAGTTCTTTGGTATAGGTCACACTGTCCATAATCAGAGCAAGCTCCTGTGCCGTTTCTTCGGAAATGCCATACTCCGACTGAAGAATCCCCAGAATATCCAGATAGCTGTTCATGACGGGTTCTCCGACCCCATATTGCTCTGCCTCTTCCCGTATCTTCCGGTATTTGTCCACACCACTGATCAGCGCATGGAGCCGTTCTATTTCCATTCCTTCCAGTTTTCCAAAGTTTTCATAGGACTCCAGCTTGCGTTCCATTTGCAGGCAAAGCGTAGCGCCACGCAATATTTTCTCATCCTTTCCCTTTACTTTTTTTGTCACCAGAAGATCATAAGTTTTCTGATAATCCCCGCTTTGAAAGGCTTTCTCTGCTTCCTGACGTTCTATGATGCCGGGAATATAAGAAGTAAACAGCATAATCATCCCAAATACTGTCAGTGCCAGGAATACAGTGGTGATAATCTTTTTCTTCCCGATAGGCTTCAACGGCTTTTCCGGTTCTTTTGGCTCCTTCGGCTTTTTCTCCTTTTTCGGCTTGGGTTTCTTTTCCTTTTTGGGTTTTTTCTCCTTGGGCTTCTTTTGTTTGGGTTTCTTTTCCTTTGGTTTTTTCTCTTTCGGCTTCTTGATTTTCTTTTTAGGCTTTTCGCTGTCTTTATCCAGCCCCTCTAAAATTGCAATATTTTCCTGTGAAAGATCCAACTGTCCCTTTTCATCATCAGTCTCATCAAATTCCTCCTCGTCCAGGAAGAACGCAAACAGCTTTTTAAACAGTCCCGGACTTTTTTCAGCCGCACCTGTCTCCGGAGAATCCTTCTGCTTTTTTTCTTTTTTATCCCTTTTCTTCTTTCTACCGAACAGTCCCTTTCGTTCTTCGGCCGCCTCATCCGGTATTTCTTCCGGCTCTGCAGCAACTGTGTTTTCTTCCGGTTCCGCTCCGCTGCCCGAAAAACTTTCCATCAGGCTCTTCATATCGTCATCGTCATCATCCAGAGCCTGGCCGCCATCCGACATACTCAACATTTCACTGATTTCTGCCAGCTCACTGTCCTCATCAATAGGATCCATCAAACCCATGATCCCTGACGATTCCGGCAATGCTCCCGGGCCGTCCCCATCTCCGGCTTCCTCCGGCGCCATCAGTGCTTCCAAATCTGCTATATCCAGATCCGGCATACCCTCTTCACCCAGATCCACATCCGCCAAAAGCCCTGCGCCATCCACTCCCGCTTCCAAATCCGAAAGTAGCATCTCTTCTTCCATACCGTCTGCAGACAAAAGTGAATCCGGCTCCCCGGACATATCTGACTCCCCTGATTCTGTTTCCGGCAAAAGCGCCGGTTCTTCTGTCTCTGTATCCGACAGAAGGATCGTTTCCCCTGACTCCGTGTCTGTTTCCGGCAAAACCGCCAAATCCTCCGGCCCCTCCGGTATCTCTTCCGGTTCCGGCTCTGCCGGCATTTCCGGTTCGGACAAAGATATCGGCTCCTCTATCGGCTGAGTTTCTTCCGGTTCTGCCTCATCCGACTCCTCGTCAAAAAGCCTGGCCAGTTCCGGAAATTCCAGTTCCTCCAAATCCAGGCCATCCTCTTCCGGCAAATCCGCCATAGATGCGGCTTCCGGCCCATTGGAACCCGTTCCCTTAGTAACATCACTTTCTTTATTCCGGCCATCGGCCTGCCTCTCCGGCATTTCACCGCCGGAAGCGCCTTCTCCGCTCACTGACCGCAATAAGCTATCCAGATAATCCTCATTTGAACTCATGGACTTCCTCCGCTCCATTTACACTTTCTACGCCAAGTATATCACATTCTGATTTTCATTCAAATACTTTTCTCAGTTTTCAGCACAGGCAAACAGCCGGGCTGCATTTTCCTCAACAGATATTCCTCTGCCTTTCAACTCCACCGGAAGCTGAAACAATTTATCATGTATCCGGATCAGCTCCGCCCTTT
The DNA here is from genome assembly GCA_947385955.1 of uncultured Clostridia bacterium. Lineage (GTDB taxonomy): Bacteria > Bacillota > Clostridia > Lachnospirales > Lachnospiraceae > VSOB01. Next base: position 1,641 of record CANDNA010000021.1, on the reverse strand, counting down.
GATTATAAAATACAGTCTTTTCAAAAGGAAAACGAATCAGATCCGGGTAACGCAGCCCGACCCCCAGTTCCAGTACCAATAGCTTTTTATGCAGTGTCCCCTGCAGCCATTTCAGATAAATGTCCCAGACCGTTTCCTGATCACTTTCTTCCAGCAAGGGACATACCACACGCTCCTTTTTCAGTCCCACACTTTCAATTTTCCGGTCTGTACAGGTGGTGATCACAAAATAATTTTTTCCTTCCAGCATTTTTGCCAGATTCCGATATGCTGCTTCCACATATTCCAGAGATTTCTCAGAAGCGAATGTCTCACCGATACCGATTAATATAAGATCGGCATGTTCCATTTTTTCCAACAATAAGGTTATTTTTTTCTGCATCTTCCATCTCTCCGCCAAAAGCCTTTGCATTTCTTTATATCTTAAAAATAAGCCGGGAATTCTCCCGGCTTAAACCGTCTGTCTATTTCACCAGTCCGTCAATCACTTTTACCAGATTTCCGATCTCCGGTTTGGAAAGCTGTGCATCTGCTCCCAATGCTTCCCCCTTCTTTCTCATCTCTTCGTTAACAAGGGATGAGAAAATAATCACCGGAATATTACTGGTATCCTCATGGTCTTTAATCAGTTTTGTCAATCTGTGACCATCCATCAGAGGCATCTCAATATCCGTAATCACACACTTCACATGCTCCTCCAGAGTGCCTTCTTCCCTGCACTCTTTGATTACATCCCATGCCTGCTGGCCATTTTCGGTACGAATCAGATTGTGATATCCCGCTTTTCTGAGAGAGTCCACAATCAGCTTATTCAGCAGGGCAGAATCCTCTGCAATCAAAATCGGCACATCATTCCGCTTCCGTTCTCCCAGAGCTTCTATATCGGTAACTTTCAATCCGGTCTCAGGATTGATGTCTGTCACGATCTTTTCAAAATCAAGTATAATAATCAGTTTATTATTAAATTTGATAATTCCTGTGGAGACTCCATCTTCAGGCGTTGATACGGTAGCACCCGGCTTAATAATATCTTTCCATGATACTCTATGTATTCCGATTACAGAATCGACATGGAACGCAATGTCCAGCTTATTGAAATTCGTTACAATAAATAATCCGCCTGGCTTGGACTGCCCTCTCTGCAGACAGTTCTTTAAATCAATCGCCGTTATCATTTTGTCACGCGGCATAAAAATTCCTTCAATACTGGGATGTGCATTCGGTACCGGTGTTACCTCCTGATAATTGATAATTTCACGTATCTTTGCAACATTGATCCCGTATAAATTCCCGTCCAGTGTAAACTCCAATACTTCCAGCTCATTTGTTCCATTTTCCAACAATATTTTTGTATCCATGCCCTTCACCTCTCCACGTATAACACCCCGATTTATGATGTCGCCAACCATCAGGCTGCTGATTCATCTGCACAACAATGCGCGTCTTTATTATAGCATATATTTTTCAAAAAATATATATCCAATAGACAATATTTCCATACTTTTTTCATGCCCGGGCTGTCGGAGATGGCTCTTCCCTGCACATAAAAAAAGAACGTCTTTTTATGACGCTCTCATACACAGATACTTCTTCCCTCCATACCCTCAAAACCGAACATTGAAATCATTCCACAACCTTCTC
>CANDNA010000020.1 GCA_947385955.1 uncultured Clostridia bacterium | reverse complement strand
CAAACAGTTCTTTAATCTCTAAAATCTTTTTCCACCTGTCTATTGTCGCCGGGTGAACGCCGTACCGTATTGTCACGTCCACAAATCTCTTTTCCAAAAGACAAAACCCCATAGGCATCGCCAATGCATTGCATAGCTGCACTAAACGGTCATAATCATCATATAGCGCCTCCTCGAGAAACTTTTTCATAAACAGGTAATCCTCATTACTGACATCAAACTCTCCGATAGAAGTATCAATATCCTGTATCATAAATGCGTGGGATATACATATCTGTGCAGCTTTTTCCCACCCACGCTCCATACAGTAACGATAGCCGTCTATCAGATGTCTTTCCGAACTCACTCCGGCATAACGTCCAATATCATGTAACAGTCCGAAAAGATACGCCTGTTCAGAAGATAAATCTTTACAGCGTAACGCAATATTTTTACAGGCTCCGGCTACATACCGGGAATGGTCTGTCCATACCCCGGATTGGATTCTGACGCTTCCTTTAATGCCAGTTCTGCGGTCTAAATGTTTAACTCCTTTCAAAAAGACGGAGCTGGCAAATAAACCGTCCAGCCCCCTTTATTATGAAATATTTACAAACAGATCAACAATCTCCTGCATAATATGAAACAATGTTCATATAGTCCGTTGGGTTAGGGATTTCTAAAACAAGCCGCAGGCAGTTTTGGTTTTGGAAATACTGCCGCCACAAACCGCCCTGTATCTTTTCTTCCCCATTAATGTTCAGTTTTCTACCGTCCGGGCAAAGTATATTTACTTTGCCGACACAGACATTGACCGTGCGCCCGCCGCTCTTTTTCTGTGCGATGATGCTGGAATCGTAGGTGGCTTTCCATGTCCGCCCCTGCCTGTCCTTTGCCCCGTAGGTCTTGTAGTAAGTGCCGAGGTAAAAGCTCTCCGTCCCGAAGTATGCGGCAATGGTCTCCGCTGCCTTTTCCCTTGTGATGCCCGTCATTTCAATCTCAATCCCAAATCTCTGTGTCCTCATGTGCGTTTCCTCCTTGGCTTTGGTTTTCTTTTGGTAGTCTATTAATCACTCTGAACGCACTATTTATCCACTTATTTCTGCTCATAATGTACACTAATAAAAAATCCTAAAACCAACACTTATCCATTCTTATAGAGCCGCTTGTTCTCTGCTTTTAAATATAAATCAAAAGCAGTTGAATAGCAAATATCTATATTGAATGATTTTGTATTGGCTTTAAGAATAATAGTGGTCAAATAGACCCAATGATTATATAGTTGTATATTCTCTATTTCAGGTATTTATTGAAGAAATCGGCAATTTTCCATTAATATCCACAGCAAACAAACAGGCAAAACCCCATACTATCACGGAAACTCATATACCCCGTTTTCCGACAGCTTTTTCCATCAATCTAATATACCTTTCAGCCAAAACCGTCAATATCCTACTCCTTTTTACCTTTCCGTTTTATACTATCACGGAACCCCCAGACTTTTGCGTGAAAGTATACTTTTGCCTGATAGTACGATTTTATCCCCTATCGCCATCCTATCAGCGGCATCCAAAAACCAAAAAATTGGGGTCCACCACCCACCGTGATGAACCCCACCAAGCCTAAAAATCCTTGATTCATGACAATAGAAAGCTTGCTTTCTATTGTATTAAGCCATTCTTCAATACTTTCGCCTGCGAGTACCCAAATTTCTATGTCATCAATTATTAATCACCGCTTGGGCGGTATATGGCAGTCTATGAGACACCGTATATCGCTCATTTACTCTGTGGTACTGAAATAATTATAAGGCTTTCATTTTCTCTAAACTTCTCTTCCTCACTTATTATAGTAATCCATTCGTTCCTCGTCTGTCATATGCTTTGTTATTTCATAATTGTATTCTCGCAACTTATGAATATCTTCAATGGTAAAATTTGGACTCAAAACAGGTTTTTCTATAATCATCCCTCACTTTCTAATAATATAGACGGACTTAATTGCGCATTGCCCTCAACATTTCTATCTGCTTTTCCGCATCTGTCCTTGGTGTGTTATAATAAAGTAGCTTCTCCTCCGTTGTCATATGCTTTGTCACTTCATAATTACGCTCTCGAATCTTGTGGATATCCTCAACTGTAAAATCCGGGCTGATTTCCAATGTATATGCCATTATTCCCCACCTCCCAATAATACAGACGGATTCATAATATCAATATCCTTATAGCTTTCAAGGTGTGTGATTGCCCTGATACCCTTAATAGTCCTTATATTTACGATGTGCTTAAAATTCCATGATATGATGCAGTCACACCCGTGCACAACAGCAGTTGCTATATGTTGACAATCATCAATGCTTTTCTTTGTCAGTATACCCATATCTATAATCTGATTTGCAACTTTAAGAACTTCATCTGTAATTTCCAACTTTATATATGAAATTCTGCTCAAATATCCATACAATACTGTTCTTTTAGGTTCTCGACATTCACCCACTTCATCAAGCGTCACCTGCGACAAACAAATATCATACTTTCCAGCTTCAAACTGCGTCCAAAGAGCTAATGTATCTTTCATTCGCTCTGGCGTATCTTTCTGTTGCAGATAACTTATAACAGATGTGTCCAAATACACCTTCAATTTCCTGTTCATAGTATCCCACTCCCTTTATAACTATTTTAGCACAAAATTCTCCCTTTAACAATCCACACCCCACACCGTCGCACAAATTAAGTTCTACCAATTATTATTTTTTACGGGGTGGGAAAAGTATGACAGATGATTGTGCAAAACGCTGAATTTGAAAAAAGTTATCCGCTCCAAACCGGAGAGGGGACGGAAGGGAAAGAAGAGGACCCTGAAGGTACAATCTCCCTCAAGGTCCTCGATTTGGTTCATTCCTATTGACTTTTTGTTACCCCATCAGCAAAAATTATCTTCTGCAGGAAGGAAAAACTTGTTCTACAAAAACACTTCATCCAGTGCATCACTTGCTGTTAATCGCCGCCTGAGCCGCTGCCAGCCGTGCAATCGGTACACGGAACGGGCTGCAGGATACATAATCCAGTCCGATCTGGTGGCAGAATTCCACGGAAGTGGGATCTCCGCCATGCTCGCCGCAGATACCGCAGTGGAGGGAACCATTTGCTTCCTTGCCTTTGGAAATTGCCATTTCCATCAGCTTGCCCACGCCGGACTGATCCAGCTTTGCAAACGGATCATTCTCAAAAATCTTGGCATCATAGTAGGATTCCAGGAATTTTCCGGCATCATCACGTGAGAAACCATAGGTCATCTGCGTCAGATCGTTGGTTCCGAAGCAGAAGAATGCTGCATCCTCTGCAATCTCATCTGCGGTAAGAGCCGCTCTCGGAATCTCGATCATCGTACCCACTTCATACTTCAGCTCTGTACCTGCTGCTGCGATTTCCGCATCGGCAGTTTCTGTCACAACCTTCTTTACAAATTTAAATTCTTTGCTGTCACCGATCAGCGGAATCATGATTTCCGGCACCAGATTCCATTCTGGATGTGCCTTCTTCACATTGATCGCTGCACGGATCACTGCTTTCGTCTGCATCTTTGCGATTTCCGGATAGGTAACTGCAAGACGGCATCCTCTGTGTCCCAGCATAGGGTTGATTTCATGCAGAGAATCGATCATCGCCTTGATTTCTTCCACAGACTTACCCTTTGCATCAGCCAGCCTCTTTATGTCAGCTTCCTCTGCCGGTACAAATTCATGCAGCGGCGGATCCAGGAATCTGATGGTAACAGGATTTCCTTCCATTGCTTCATACAATTTCTCAAAGTCGCCTCTCTGCAGCGGAAGGATTTTGGCAAGTGCCTCTTCTCTTTCTTCCAGTGTATCAGAGCAGATCATCTCGCGGAATGCGTCAATCCGGTCACCTTCAAAGAACATATGCTCTGTCCTGCACAGGCCGATGCCCTCCGCTCCCAGCTCTCTGGCCTTTTTGGCATCTGTCGGTGTGTCTGCATTGGTTCTTACCTTTAATGTTCTGTATTTATCAGCCCAGGACATAATCCTGCCAAATTCGCCGGCGATGGTAGCATCCACTGTTTTGATAGCGCCGTCATAAATATTGCCGGTGGTACCGTCAAAGGAGAGCATATCCCCTTCATGATATTCTTTTCCTGCCAGGGTAAACTTCTTATTGGCTTCATCCATATTGATTGCAGAGCAGCCGGATACACAGCAGGCTCCCATACCTCTGGCAACCACTGCCGCATGGCTGGTCATGCCGCCTCTGACAGTCAGGATACCCTGTGCTGCCTTCATACCTTCGATGTCCTCGGGAGAAGTTTCCAGACGTACCAGCACTACCTTTTCGCCTCTTGCCGCCCATGCCTTTGCATCTTCTGCGGAAAATACCACTTTCCCGCATGCCGCGCCCGGCGCCGCTGCAAGAGCCTTGGCAATCGGGGTAGCTGCTTTCAGGGCATCTGCATCAAACTGAGGATGCAGCAGAGAATCCAGGTTTCTGGGATCTATCATGGAAACTGCTTTTTCCTCGGAAATCATGCCCTCATCCACCAGATCGCAGGCAATCTTCAGGGCAGCTTTTGCGGTTCTCTTGCCGCTTCTTGTCTGAAGCATATACAGATGCTTGTCCTCAATGGTAAATTCCATATCCTGCATATCTCTGTAATGATCTTCCAGCTTATTGCAGATACCGATAAACTGCTCATATACTTCCGGCATGGTATCCGCCAACTGTGCAATGGGCTGAGGCGTACGTACACCTGCCACCACATCTTCGCCCTGGGCATTCATCAAAAATTCACCCATCAGCTTCTTTTCACCGGTAGCCGGATTACGGGTAAATGCCACACCGGTTCCGGAGGTTTCTCCCATATTACCGAATGCCATCATCTGTACATTGACAGCGGTACCCCAGGAATAGGGAATGTCATTGTCCCGGCGGTATACATTGGCACGGGGGTTGTCCCAGGAACGGAATACGGCCTTGATGGCGCCCAGAAGCTGTTCTTTCGGATCCGACGGGAAATCTTCACCAATTTTTTCTTTATATTCTGCCTTGAACTGATTTGCCAGCTCCTTCAGATCTTCTGCTGTCAGATCCACATCCAGTGTAATGCCTTTTTCGGATTTCATTTTGTCAATGAGTTCTTCGAAATATTTCTTCCCCACTTCCATTACCACATCCGAATACATCTGGATAAATCTTCTGTAGCAGTCCCATGCCCAGCGGGGATTCCCGGATTTTGCCGCAAGCACTTCCACCACTTCTTCATTCAGGCCCAGGTTCAGGATGGTATCCATCATGCCCGGCATGGAAGCCCTTGCACCGGAACGTACCGATACGAGCAGCGGGTTTTCTTTATCGCCAAATTTTTTCCCGGTAATATCCTCCATCTTGGAGATATGTTCCATAATCTGACCCATGATCTCATCATTGATCTGTCTGTTGTCATCATAATACTGTGTGCAGGCTTCCGTCGTAATGGTAAAGCCCTGCGGTACAGGCAGCCCCAGATTGGTCATCTCTGCCAGATTGGCGCCTTTTCCACCCAGAAGATTCCGCATCGTTGCATTTCCTTCTGTAAATAAATACACCCATTTCTTCATCCGATCATACCCTCCGTAATTTCTTTTACTGATAGTTCCAGTATACCATTCCTTTCCAGAAAATCAAACCTTTATTCCCGTTTCTTATGAAAAAAGAGCCAACATTTCTCTGTCGGCCCTTTCTGTTCCATCCATATATAAAACCTTCTCAGTTCTTCTTTGTATCCTGGAAAAATTCATAGGCTTCTTTATCCGTAGCGCCTTTATGAACCACCATATTCACTGCCTGTGCCATAGCAACCGGATCCTGGCTCTGGAAAATATTACGTCCCATATCGACGCCTCTTGCGCCTTTGCTGATTACTTCATAGGCAAGAGTCAGCGCATCCTGCTCCGGAAGTTTCTTTCCGCCGGCCACTACGATGGGAACCGGGCATGCCGCTACGACTTCTTCAAAGTTTTCGCAATTATAGGTCTTGATAATATTGGCCCCCAGCTCAGCCAGTATTCTGGTTGCCAGCTTGAAGAAACGATCGGTCCGCTCCATCTGTTTGCCTACTGCAACCACACCCATAGTCGGGATACTGTGACGGATTCCCGCATTGATGGTACGGGACAGATTGTCGATGCTGGAAAGCTGCCCGTCCGCACCGATAAATGTCTGTACTGCCATACAGTCAGCATTCATACGGATCGCATCTTCAATATCCACTGCCACTACTTCATGAGAAAGATCATCATTCAGCATAGAAGAACCGGAAGTCGTCCGAAGTGCGATACCTTTGCGACACTGCGGCGGAACACAGGTACGGAGCGCTCCTCTTGTTCCCATCAGCACATCCACATGGGGAACCAGCTGAGGGATCAGAATATCCAGTCTTTCCAGACCTGCCGTAGAACCCATAAAATATCCGTGGTCAAAAGCAAACATGACCGTATTGCCACTTACCGGATCGAAAATATTGGAAAGATGTTTTTTCATACCCCAATCCAGGTTATTTGCTCCCTTTACATGAAAATCCCCCTGATTTGCAAAAGGTACGGAAACCTTATAATCTTTTGCTACTTTCAATCCATCTACATCTGCCATTTATATATAACCTCCTTATTTTCTATGTGAATCAAACCCATGCTTTTCTTCTCTGTCCAAAGCAGTACATGTGCAGGAAGCTGCCGCTCCCTGCACATATCATCCTGCATTGCTTTTTCTTAGAAGTTGTAATTGTTTACATTGCTTTCGTCAAATACAACACGCTCCGGAAGAAGTACCACACCGTTGTTGGTATCTGCTGTTGTATCGCCTTCTGTCAGGCAGTCATTTGCCATAACTTCGCAGTCGCCGATTCCGGGTACGGAAATCACATCGCCTACTTTTACTTCATTGCCTGCTGCCATGTAAGCTGCCAGATAGCATCCAAGAGCGCCCTGGATACCGCAGTCCCAAAGACCCCATTCATACAGAACGCCTGCATCACAGTACTCTTTGATTGCCATAGGTGTTGCAAAGCCTGTGATTGTCATATCGTCTTTTGTAATCCCCTTATTCTGTGCTGCCTTCAACTGTCCCGGAAGCGCTGTGGAGTCATTGCAGATGATCAGGTCGATGTCCGGATATGCATCCAGGATTGCAGCGCCTGTGGAAACTGCCTGCTCAGCATCCTGATTGGAATAGTAGTTGTCTGCAACTCTTGTCCAGTTCGGATAATCCTTTGCAATGATTGCTTCGCCTGCTACCTGCCAGGAGTTCTGGTCGGTTACAGTTGCCTGAGAGTAGTGCCATACATATTTTACTTCATCTTTTGCCGGATCAACGCCGCGCTTTTTCAAAGCATCTACAGACATATCCACCAGCATCTGGCCCAGAATCTCAGGAGTACCCTGGGATACCATCAGCGCACGTGCATCAGACTGTGCATCAGAGTCCCATGTACATACAGCAAGCCCTGCTTCCTGTGCTTCCAGCAATGCATCACGAACGCCTGCTGCATCTACTGTAGAAATGCAGATTGCATCTGCGCCGCTTGCCACTGCATTGTTAATTACCTGTACCTGATCTGCAACACCTGCGGTTGCGCTTCCCTGATAATCAACAGTGATGCCCCAGTCAGCCGCATATTTCTGTGCGCCGTCATTGGCTGCTTCGAAGAAAGCATTACCTGTTACCTTAGGAATAAATACAACTGTCTTACCGGATACATCTGCGCCTTCTGCAGCGGGTGCAGCTTCTGATTCTGCAGGAGCAGCCTCTTCTTCCGGTGCAGCTTCTGATTCTGCAGGAGCTGCTGCTTCCGGCTCTGCTGCAGGAGCACTTGCCGCCTCTTCTCCGCCGCATGCTGTCAGAGAAAGAGTCATAGCCAATGCAAGTACGAGTGACATAACTTTTTTCATTTTCATTACTTTTTCCTCCTTTTTTTCTATATTCAAAAGCCAATGCTTTGAATAAACCAAGTCAGTTTTCTTTCTTCAGTTTTTTGAAGAAAACAGCCGTTTCCGGTCTGGATACAATGGCACGGCCGATTACCACCACCAGCAGCAGAATCCCCACCGGGATATCCAGATACTGCGTATTGACCTTAAAACAGAGCGGAAGCCCGAAACGCAGGATGCCAATCACCAGAGAGGCCAGTGCCGTCCCGATCACACTGCCTTTTCCGCCTGTACTGAGCGTACCGCCCAGCACCACTGCTGTTATGATATTCAATGTCAGATTGGCACCCAGGTCACTCTTGGCCGTTCCCAGATAGGAAGTCAGCATAATACCTGCCAGCGCTGCACTGACTGCGGATAACACATACGTACTCAAAATCACCAGTCTGGTATTGATACCGGAATATTCCGCCGCTTCCTGATTGATCCCTACCAGAAAGATGCTCCTCCCATATTTGCTCTTATGAAGCAGGATATAGGCAATCACAATCAGTACGGCAAATGCCAGAAGCTGGCTGGGGATCACGTCAAAAAGTTTAAACTTGGAAATGATCTTAAAATCATCCGGAAAGCCGCTGATCCCCTGGTAGGCTTCCGTTGCGGAAATATTGGATACCAGAAGCGCAAACCCCGCATACAGGAAGCTCCCGCCCAGTGTGACCACCATTGCCTGTACTCCGCAGTAAGCGATGAAAAAGCCGGAAAGCGCACCGCAGACAGCCGCCGCAACAATGGCAAGCACTGCCGCCGTCCAGATGTTCATACCGCCGTCCTGCCAGCCCACGCCGATGATAATGGAAGTCAGACCCACAATGGATGCTGCCTGTATATCAATTCCGCCGGTAATCATGACAAAGGTGACAAATAATGCAATAAAGCAGATGGCAATGAAATCATTGACACTGGCGAGCAAAACCCTCGGCATCAGGAATTTGGAATTTTTGGCCCCGAATATCACAAACTCCAGTATCAATATCCCCAGGAGAAATGTCTCCCAGTTTAAAAATGCCCGTTTCATCTTATTCATGACTGTGCGCCTCCTTTATCCCCTGACGAACTGGCTGCCCTGGCTTTCAGGCGTTCCCGTCTGATCCGCTCTGCCGCATGCCTCTGCATCAGGGCATCCAGAACTACAATCGTAATCAGCATAACACCGGTAATGGTATTATCATAATCAGAAGAAAATCCCATAAATACCAGAATACGGCTGACGCTGGACATAATGACTGCGCCGATGGAAGCGCCGATTACGCTTCCCAGTCCGCCGGAAAGGCTGATGCCTCCGATTACACAGGCTGCAATTGCCTTCATCTCATACCCGTTTCCTGCAATCGCGGTAATAAACCCGATACGGGATGCATACAGAATACTTGCAAGAGCGGCAAATACCCCGCACAGCACATAGGCTGCAATTTTTGTCCAGGTAGTGGGAATCCCCACCAGAACCGCACCGTTTACATTGTCACCCACTGCAATAAAATATTTGCCTTTTTTCGTCCGGGTCAACAGAATATGGATCAGAATCACCGATACAATGGCCACCGTGTAAAATACGGTCAGATCACCGATCAGCGGTTTGGAAGCAAATGCAGTAAAAGCCGCCGGAAGGTTTTCCACCCAGGCCCCGTCTGTATAAACATAAATCAGGCCCCGCAGCACACCGTTGGTGCCCAGCGTAAAAATCAACGACGGAATATGCAGTACCGCCACACCCCAGCCATTGATCAGCCCGATTACCGCCCCGATCAGAATCCCCACGGCAAAACAGAATACCCAGTTATGACCATCACGCAGCAGGGAACCCACAACGGAAGCCGTAAACCCCAGATTGGCTCCTACGGAAACATCGATTTCTCCGATAAAAATGGCAAACGCCATGCCCACCGCCAGCAATGTAAATACCACACTGTCATTAAAGCAGGCCGCTATGCTGGACGGGGCCAGAAAATTCGTATTGATACATCCTACAATGGCAAACAAAACGATCAGAAATAACAGACTGCTTGTTTCCCGCGCTTTTGTGAGCTTTTTTATGTAATTCATGCACCCACCTCTTTCTTCGTCTTTACATCAAACGCAGCCGCCATCAGATTATCCTGATTGATCTCTTCCTTTTGGAACTCCCCGTTGATCCGGCCCTGAAATACGGATACCACTCTGTCGGACAGCTCCACGATCTCTTCCATGTCGGAAGAAATCAGAAGAACGGATACGCCCTGTCTGCGGAGCTGGTGGATGATGGCATACACATCCCCTCTGGCGCCTGCATCAATCCCACGGGTGGGTTCATCCAGAATCACAACCCTGGGCGCAGTGGAAAGACTTCTTCCGATTACAATCTTCTGCTGATTACCGCCGGAAAGACTGCCTGCCAACTGCGACTGCCCTGTCACCTTGATGCGGAAATCATCAATATATTTCTGTGTTACTTCTTTTTCTTTTTTCCTGTTCAGAAGGAATTTTCCCATGACCTTCTCTGAAAGAAGCGCTGAGGTGGTATTGACTGCCACATCCGCAATCTTGAACAGGCCATGCAGATGTCTGTCCTCCGGCACATAGTTCAGTCCGGCCTCCAGCACCTTTCTGGTGGAAAGTCCTGTAATATCCTTTCCGTCCAGTATCACGCTTCCGCCCAATACTTTATCCCTGCCGAATATCGTCGTGGCAAGCTCGGTACGTCCTGCTCCCACCACACCGGCCACGCCTAAAATCTCACCCGGATACAGTTTCAGTGAAATATCGTTAAATCCGAAACCGCTGAAGTTTTTCAGCTCCAGAACCGGAGCCTGGCTGTAATCTATCGAATGGCTTTCTTCTTCCCGGCCTTCTTTTTCCTTCTCACTGTCTGCCGGCAAAAGCCCTTTTACCAATGCTTCTTTGGTAAATTCGGATACCTGCCCGCTGAGCGTGATCACACCGTCTCTCATAATCGCCACACTGGTGGAGATTTCAAACACTTCTGTCAGCCTGTGGGTGATATAGATGATCCCGATCCCTCTTGCCCGCAGATCGTTCACACACTTAAACAGGCTTTCCGCCTCATCAAATGTAAGTGCGCTGGTAGGCTCATCCAGAATCAGAATCTGTGCCTGCCGCAAAAGCCCTCTTAAAATTTCCACCAGCTGCTGTTCTGCAATAGACAGACTGCTTGCCTTACGGCCCAGATCCATCTGCCAGCCCACTTCTTCCATCCGTTCGGAAAGTCTCCTGCGCAGTTCTGCCGGCTTCTCATCAAATCCGATCAATATGTTTTCTTCCACCGTCATATTGGGAAAAAGCATAGGCTCCTGAGGCACCATATAAATGCCATTGGCAAGCGCCACAGAAGGTTTGGTCAGATGCACCTGCTCTCCCTTCATATAGATATCGCCTTCGTCCGGCTGGTAAATTCCCATGATAATCTTCATCAGCGTACTTTTACCGGCGCCGTTCCCACCGATCAGAGAGAGGACCTCCCCCTCTTCCAGTTCCATATGAATGCCTTTCAGCACCTGATTGAGGCCAAATGATTTATGTATATTCCGAATGGACAGCAATATGTTCTTTTCCTTTGGCGTTCCAGCGGCCTGCATTTCTCTACCCCCATTTCAGATAAAACATTTGTTTAAATGCAGATATTTTGTTTCATAAAACAATCATACGTGGTAAACCCCTATTTGTCAATACCCAAAACCCTATTTTGGTATAAATATTCCTTTACCCCCAATCATTATTGTATACTTTTTCCAATACATTTTCCATATGGTTTTTTGAATTATCCAATATGTAAATTGACACCTCTTTTTTTCAGAATCACGTTGACTTTTTCATACTCCATTGTTATACTGTTAACTAGATACATTTGATTCGATTCGAAACTTTTGTTTCATTTCGCAGAACTGCACACAAAACCAGATCAACAGAGGACTATGCCGGTTATGTATGATGCCACATCCGATTTCGAAGAAAATTTAATGATCAAAATTGCCTGGTACTATTATATGGAAAATCTCACCCAGCAGGCCATTGCCAATCAGCTTGGCATTTCACGTATGCGTGTCATCAAGCTATTGGAAAAAGCACGGCAGACAGGTGTGGTCCAGTTCCGTATTTCCTCTGCTTTTGACAAGCGTCACGCTCTGGAAACCCGGCTGATGGAAACCTACCACCTGAAAGACTGTTATGTGGTGCCTACCAATCCGGACCCTTCCGGCGTAAACGATACCATTGCCAAAGCGGCTTCTATTTATATTGCCAATCATATTACGGATAATTGTTACATCAATTTCGGTTATGGAGACACCTCCTCCCGGACGATCGAATATCTGGCAAAGAATCTGGAAACTTCCGTTTCCTTTGTTTCACTGACCGGGGGCGTGGGATATTATCTGCCCAATTCGGAATCAAATATTTTCAACGCCAAATTATATCTGATTCCCGCGCCGCTGATTATGTCCTCCCGGGAAATGGCAGAAGCAATCCTGAAAGAGAGCTCCGTATCAGAGGTTTCCAGTATGATACGCCTGGCCAGTATGACCATAGTAGGAATCGGCGCAATGGACAACAGTGCAACCATATTAAAATCTTCCATATTGAGTCACAATGATTTCCTTCTGTTAAATATGAAGGGAGCCACAGGGGATGTGATCTGTCATTTTATTGATAAGAACGGCAATCTGGTAGATACGGAGATTGACTCCCGGCTTGTCAGCGTGCCTCTTGACACACTGAACCAGCTTGAAAATGTCATCGGCGTAGCTGCCGGAAAACATAAAGTCTCTGCTATAACAGCCGCTTTAAAAGGCGGTTATCTGGATATTCTCATTACAGACGAGAGTACTGCAGCTCTGTTGTATCAGGACTGAACCACTACGTTTACAGGAGGTAACAGGATGGGAAAATATTTAATGGCATTGGATGCCGGAACAGGCAGTGTACGTGCCGTACTTTTTGATCTGGACGGAAATCAGTTGGGGGTTTCCCAGCAGGAGTGGGAACATAAGGAGGATCCCCGCTTTCCCGGTTCTATGGACTTTGACTGGGTACATAACTGGGAACTGGCAAGCGGCTGCATCCGGGATGTCCTCGCAGAAACAGGAATCGACGCCGCAGAGATTGCTGCCGTTTCCACGACCTGCATGCGGGAAGGCATTTTACTCTATGATAAAGATTATCATGAATTATGGGCCTGCGCCAATGTGGATGCCCGCTCCGATGACGAAGTCGTCGAACTGATTCAGAAATCTCCTGAACTGGAAAAAGAAATTTATCAGGTATCCGGTCAGACCTATGCACTGGGCGCTCTGCCCCGTATCCTCTGGGTCAAAAATAAAATGCCGGAAATTTATGAAAAAACCGCTTATGTGGGTATGTTCAACGACTGGCTGATCCTGAAGCTGACCGGTGTTATGTCTATCGAACCCAGCAACGGATCCACCACCGGTATTTTCAATCTGGCCACCCGGAACTGGGATAAATCCATCATGGAGAAGTGCGGCCTGAAAACGGATATTTTCCCTGTGGTCTATGAAAGCGGCACGGCCGTAGCCTCTGTCACGGAAAGCGCCGCTGCCCTTACAGGACTCGTTGCCGGTACCCCTGTTGTGGCCGGAGGCGGTGACGCTCAGCTTGGCTGCATTGGCGTAGGCTTGGTATCTCCGGGGCAGGGAGCCGTGTTTGGCGGAAGTTTCTGGCAGTTTGAGTACAATACTCCCGTTGCCAAAACCGATGCCGACTGCCGTGTCCGTGTAAACTGCCACGCTCTGCCCAATCTCTGGCAGTACGAAGCCCTGGCTTTCTATCCGGGTCTGATCATGCGCTGGTACCGGGATTCCTTCTGTCAGCTTGAAAAGCAGCTTGCGGAAGAAACCGGCAGAGATGCCTATGATCTGATGAATGAACAGGCAGAAAAAATCCCTGCTGGCTGCTATGGCATGCAGTGTGCTTTTTCCGATGTCATGAATTATATTTCCTGGAAGCATGCTGCCCCCACCTTTATGAATTTCGCACTGGAACCGGAAAAATACAACCGTTACACATTCTACCGGGCAATTATGGAAAACTCTGCTCTGGTCACAAAAGGCAACATCGAGCTGGTAGCCTCCGTAACAGGAGAATTTCCAAAAGAAATCATTTTTGCTTCCGGCGCTTCCAAAAGCCCCCTCTGGTGCCAGATTGTATCGGATGTATTGAATATCCCGGTCCATGTACCGAAAGTCAAAGAGGCTACCGCACTGGGCGCCGCCATCCTGGCCGGCAAAGGCGTAGGACTCTATACAGATGTGGAAGAAACGGTACGGAAAGTGGTTAAGATAGAGAAAACCTACTATCCCGATGCAGAAAACGCAAAAGTGTACGCCGGGCTTTATGACAACTGGCGTCAGGTTTATGCCGCACAGCTTGCCCTTGTGAATCAGAATCTCACAAAAAGTATGTGGTCCGCACCCGGCGTCTGAGACCCGCTCTGCGGCAGGGCAGCTTCGGCTGCCCTGAATCCCGTTCCCTATGACAATAAGGCAGAAAGAAATAAAAAGGAGGATACATAACATGTTTATGATTGATGAAAAAGACAAAGAATATCGTTTCGGTGACAGTGGCCCCAAATATCTGATGAAAGGCCCCCGCTCCAACTTTGCTGTTGTACAGTTTCAGGCAGGCCAGGATTTCAAAGCCCATTATCACAACATTATGGAAGAAAACTTTTATATCCTGGAAGGCAAAGTAGACATCGAGGTAGACGGCACAGTCCACACTCTGACCAAGGGGCAGATGATCCACATTGAACCCAAAGAGGTGCATTATGTGGTCAACCGCTACGAAAATGCCGTCAAAATGATTTCCACCCTCGCTCCGTTCCAGGAAGTAGACAAAGTAGAGGTGGATTAGGCTTATGCAGCAAATCATCTCCGTACTGGAAATGGTACTTCCGGTTGTGGTCATGATTTTCCTGGGATATCTGTGCCGGACCAAAGGACTGGTATCCAGAGAGGGACTTGGCGGCATCAAAGGCGTGATTTCCAATATCACTCTGCCGGTTGTACTCTTTCAGGCCTTTTATACCACTGAATATTCATTGAAAAGCCTTTTGTGCTTTGCCGTCATTTTTACGTGCTGCTGTCTCGGTCTTGGAGCAGGCCATGTACTGAACCGGTTTATTCCGGATTCCAGACTGATGCCCTATCTCCTATCCGGTTTTGAAGTCGGTATGCTGGGATATGCCCTGTATGGCCTGCTGGCAGGCAGTGATCAGATTTCCTATATGGCTACTGTAGATCTGGGGCAGGTGATTTTTGTATACACCATATATCTGACTCTGTTGAAAAATGCTGCCGGACAGAAAACGGATCTGAAAGGCATCCTTCTGGGTATGATAAAAAATCCCGCGTTTCAGGGTGTGGCCATTGGTATCCTGGTAGGCATCAGCGGGCTGGGCAAATGGATCGCCGGCTCTTTTGCCGGAGGGATCTTTCATGAAACCATCGAAATGATCACTCTGCCTACGTCCGGTATGATTCTGATCATTGTCGGATATGAACTTTCCCTGCAAAAAGAAGTGATTCTGCCTGTATGCAAAACAATTCTGTTCCGTATATTTGTCATGAGCATATTGCTGATTCTTTCCGCTTTTGTCATGTTCCGCATACTGCCATTTGACAAAAACCTGTTTATGGCAATGATTTTGCTTTTCTCACTTCCTGCGCCGTTTATCATCCCGTTGTATGCGGATGTGGATTCAGAGGGGATCTATATTTCTACCACATTGTCCATGCATACGCTGGTGACTATCCTTATTTTTATCGGTTTGTCCGTTTACGCAGTAAGCTGATTCATCTGCGGACTTTCTATTGTCATGAATCAAAAAGAATCCTGCCAGGCAGCCACTGATAATCCGGGCCCGGCGGGATTCTTTTTATCATCTTTCTTTTTTCAATTTTCAGCTTTCCGAATCAGGTATCAAAAGCTCAATGGCTTCGGGCCTGATTACAATATCGGCTCTGTTATGTTCTCCGCCAAACTCTCCGTCCAGCGTCCAGGCGATGGATTCCTCCGATTCAAACAGAATCCTGTCTGTTTTGTCATAGATAATACAGTCCGTATCCATGCTCTCTGTCACCAGTGCCGTCATAATCTGATTCAGTTCCAGAGGGCTTTTGGGTTTGCGGATCAATGTCACCTCAAACAGACCATCATTCAATTCCACATACCTGCCGGTAATCTTTTTAAAACCGCCTACCGAAGAAGAATTGGTCACCATGCCAAATAAAAACTCGTCTTCTGTTTCCAGGCCATTATAAACCGCTTTGATATGATAAGTACGCAGACTGGGTAGGCGTTTCATACCTTCCAGAATATATGCCATATGGCCTAATATGTTTTTATAGCTTTGGGGTGTTTCATAGGAAACATCCGTAAAGATACCAAATGCCGCAATATAGACAAATGTATCTTTGTTAAAAGCGCCGATATCACAGGGAAAACGCTTTCCATGTACAGCAATCCACGCCGCTTCCATCATATTTTTCGGCAGTCCCAGACTGGCGCCAAAATCATTGGTACTTCCCGCCGGAATATAACCGACAGGGACTTTTGTTTCACATCGCATCACACCGGTAACCACCTCATCCAGTGTCCCGTCACCGCCGCTGCACACAATCAAGTCATAGCTGCTGCCTTTTTCTTCTGCCGCCTGTACCGCATCTCCCGATTGCCTGGTGGGATATACCGTAACCTCGTATCCATTTTCCGCAAACAGCTCAATCATATCCGGCAGCTTATTGCGTATCTTTCCCTTCCCTGCAAAGGGATTGTAGATAAAAAGCAGTTTTCCAGTCATTTACCTTATGAAGCCTCTCCAAGTAAAAACTTTTCCACATCCACCATTGCCGATTCTTCGTCCACCCCTTCGCAGACGACCGAAACTTCTTCCCCGTTGTCAAGCCCCAGGTTCATCATTCCCATGATGCTTTTGGCATTGACCCGTTTGTCACTGGTTTCCAGATACACAGTGCTTTCAAACTGGCTGGCCACCTGCACCAGAAGTGCAACCGGCCGGGCTTCCAATCCATTCGAAAGATGGATCTTAACAGATTTTTTAATCATAATTTCTCCTCCTTACTGGTCACGGATTCCCTCCGCGATTTCACTTAATTTCCGCAGTCTATGGTTTACACCGGATTTCCCCACCGGCGGATTTAAGTATTGCCCCAGCTCTTTCAATGTTGCATCCGGATACTCCAGCCGTATTTCTGCTGTCTCCCGTAATCCGTCCTGAAGCCTCTGCAGCCCCATTGTCTCCTGAATCAGCAGAATATCCGCAATCTGTTTGGAAGCGGCATTGACCGTCTTGGTGATATTGGCTGTCTCACAGTTGACTCTCCGGTTAATGGAATTGCGCATTTCTTTTACAATGCGCAGATTTTCCAGATTCATCAACGAAATATGAGCGCCCATCACATTCAGCAGATCAACGATCCCCGCTCCTTCTTTCATATATACAATAAAATGATTTTTCCTGGTAACGATTCTGGCCTCTATGTGAAAGTCCCTGATGATTTCCTGTAGCTGCACCGCCTGCTGTGAGGTAATGCATACAAATTCCAGATGATAGCTTTTCTCCGGATCGCTCATAGAGCCTGTGACGAGGAAAGCCCCTCGAAGATATGCGCGTCTGCAGCAGGCATTTTTAATCAGAAGAGGATTGACTGTATCCATCCTCCCCTCTGTCTGACCGGAACCCTCAGACAGCTTCAGCGCCCGCAACAGCCGGGTCATCTGCTCTTCCTTTTCAATCCTTAAAGAATAAGGCCCCTTTCCCATGACACCAGTACATATATTAAATGATTTTTCAAGCAATGTAAAGCCTTTTCTGATAACCTTCTCATTTTCTGTCTGAATCAAAAGCCGGCTTCTGCCATCCTCTTTCTGCTCCATTCTGCCGCCATAGCAGATCATTGCAGCCAGCTCTGCAATCTGGCAGTGTCTGGAAGCGCTGAGCTGCGCCGCCAGCTCCTCTTTTACTTCACCGGAAAAAGACATACCAAAACTCCTATAAGCCATTCCCTGTGTCTCTGTGCTGAATGGTCAGTCCGTAATTGCCCTGATGCTTCAGCCTGTGATACAGTTCATTGGCCAGTGTTACACTTCTGTGCCTGCCTCCTGTACAGCCAATCCCCACGATCAACTGATATTTGCCCTCTTTTACGTAATTGGGAATCAGGAACAGCAGCATGTCCGTCAGCTTTCCGATAAACTCCTCTGCCTCCGGAAAGCTCATCACATAGTCCTGTACCGCTTTGTCATTTCCCGTCAGCCGTTTCAACTCTTCTATATAAAACGGATTGGGCAGAAATCTGACATCAAATACCAGATCTGCATCCGAAGGAATCCCGTTTTTAAATCCGAAGGACATAATGGTCACCATGAGACTATTATATTCTTCATTCTTTACAAAAATGCGGTCAAGCTCTTCCTTTAATACCCTGGTCAGCAGATTGGAAGTATCAATTACATAATCTGCCTTTTTCTTCATGCTCTCCAGCACCTTGCGCTCCCGCTTGATGCCGTCCTCCACTCTTCCGCCTTCATAGGAAGCCAGAGGATGCATCCTCCGGCTTTCCTTATACCGCCGTATCAGAACGGCATCGCTTGCTTCCATAAAGAGGATTTCAAATTTGTATCCATTCGCTTCCAGATTTTCAAAGCAGCGGCCCACATCCGTAAATGACTGATCGGTCCGCACATCCAGCCCCAGAGCCACCTTGCTGATCTCTCTGCCGGGCATGGCAATCAGTTCCACAAACTTTTCCAGAAGCGGAATCGGCAGGTTGTCCACACAGAAAAAGCCGGCATCTTCCAACATTTTCAATGCCGTCCTTTTTCCGCCCCCGCTCATTCCTGTCACGATCACAAATCTCATCTGCCGTCACTCCCCTGCCGGCCGGGTTAAAACTGCCCCAGCCTGACGATCTCCGGTTCCAGCGTGATCCGGAACCGTTCTTTTACCCTGTCCTGAATCTCTGCCATCAGCTCCGCAATGTCCTCTGAAGTGGCTCTTCCTGTGTTAATGATAAACCCACAGTGTTTTTCCGACACCTGTGCGCCGCCCACACGATACCCCCGCATACCGCTGTCCATAATCAGCTTTCCTGCAAAATTACCTTCCGGACGCTTGAAAATGCTGCCTGCACTGGGATATTCCAGAGGCTGTTTGGCTTTTCGTTTTGCTGCAAATTCTTCCATTTTTGCCTGAATACTTTCTTTCTCTCCATGTTTCAGACGAAGCGCCGCCTCCAGTACCACAAAGGAACGGTTTTTGATCACGCTGGTCCGATAACCAAATTCCATCGTATCACAGTCCAGCTCCATGATTTCCCCGTTCTCATTCATGACCGTCACACTTTCCACGATCTGGCTCATCTCACCACCGTAAGCACCTGCGTTCATCACCAGTCCGCCGCCTACGCTTCCCGGTATACCGGAAGCGAACTCCATACCGGTAAGTCCTTCCTCCATAGCACGCTTTGCTGTCTGGGAAAGAAGTGCGCCTGCCTGTACATACACCCGTTCTCCTTCCACATGGATACGGCTCATCCCTGGCCCGAATTTTATGACAGCACCGTCATATCCTCTGTCACTCACCAGGAGATTGGTTCCGTTGCCCAGCAAAAAATATTCGTTTCCTGTTATCGTCATATACCGGAGCAGCTTGCCAAGCTGCTCCGCATCATTCACCACCAGCAGACAGTCTGCCTCTCCGCCTGTGCGGAAGCTGGTATACTTATGCAGCGGTTCCCGTAATTTAATATCTTCCGGCGGCAGAATAGATGCCGCGTAGTCTTTCATTGCCTGATTCACTTTTTTTCACCTGCGTTATTTTTTTCAGCATATGCCGCTTTTTTGTTTCTTATTCCAGTATCAGTTTGGCCGCTCCGCAGATTCCGGCATCATTGCCCAAGGTAGCAAGCGTAAATCTGGCATTCCGGCTGCCGTGAAATACATACTTTCTGTAATTTTTCTCAATAAAGGAAAACAGGATATCCCCCGCTTTGGATACACCGCCGCCGATCACAAAAGCCTCCGGATTGACCACACCGGCAATGGCAGCCAGTCCCTTGCCCAGATAATCGCCAAATGCCTCTGCAATCTGTATTGCCACCTGATCCCCTGCCTTTACCGCATCAAATACCGTTTTGGCGGAAACTTCTCCCTGCCGCAAAACGGAATCCTCATCGGTGGTATTCAAAATCCGGTTGGCCAGCCGTACAATTCCGGTTGCGGAAGCATACTGCTCCAGGCAGCCATGATTGCCGCAGCCGCAGGCATCCTCTTCTTCGTCCTGGATATGAATGTGTCCAATCTCACCGCCTGCCCCTGTGGCTCCGTTCAGAATCTCTCCATTCACGAGGATCCCGCCGCCCACACCGGTTCCCAGTGTTACCAGCACCAGATTCTGATACCCCTGTCCGCCGCCTTTCCACATCTCACCCAGTGCAGCCACATTGGCGTCATTGCCTGCCCGTACCGGCATGCCACAAAGCTCCTGAAGCGTATCGCGAATGCTGAACACACCCCATCCCAGATTCACCGCCTCATATACCGTACCATCCTTATCAATGGGTCCGGGCGCACCGATCCCCACGCCTGCCATATCCTCTTTCTGCAGTCCCTTTTCTTCCATCTTTTTCTCCAGGGCCTCTGCAATATCCGGCAGAATTTTTTCTCCGTTTCCTTCTATCCTGGTAGGTATCTCCCATTTTTCCAGTATGTTTCCTTCCCGGTCAAACAGACCGATTTTTACGGTAGTACCTCCTACGTCTACGCCAAAACAATATTTCTTCATATGTCGCCTCCCTCATTCCTGTATTGTTTTATTCCTCTGCTTCTTCCCGTTTCTTTGCCAGAGAGTTCTGGACTCTGGCATAAAGTTCCTGCGCAGCATTATATCCCATCTTCTTCTGGCGGTGATTGATAGCGGCCGACTCACAGATCAGCGCCAGATTCCGGCCCGGGCGGATCGGAATGTTATGATATACGATCTTATT
Source organism: uncultured Clostridia bacterium (assembly GCA_947385955.1). GTDB lineage: Bacteria > Bacillota > Clostridia > Lachnospirales > Lachnospiraceae > VSOB01. The sequence continues at coordinate 42,513 of CANDNA010000020.1, read as the reverse complement.
CCCGAGATACTCCGTATATTCTTCTTCAAGGCCCAGCCTGTCATATTCTTTGTCCTTATCCCATTCTTCCAGTTTGATTACCAGATCAATGGACTGGGTGTCCTTCACTGAGGACACACCAAACAAAGCCTTTACATCCACGATACCGATACCCCGCAGTTCAATAAAATGCTTGGTAATATCCGGTGCGGAACCCACCAGTGTATCGTCGCTGACCTTCCGCAATTCCACCACATCGTCTGTCACCAGACGGTGTCCTCTTTTAATCAGCTCCAGCGCCGCCTCGGATTTACCGATTCCGCTTTCTCCTGTAATCAGCACCCCCTCACCGTATACGTCCACCAGTACACCATGTACGGAAATGCAGGGAGCCAACTGCACATTCAGCCAGCGGATTGTCTCTGCCATAAATACAGAAGTGGCTTTTTTGGTCATAAGCAGGGGAACATGGTTTTCAATGGCCAGCTGCTTAAAATATTCATCCGGCTGCAATTCCCGGCAGAATATAATGGCAGGAATATCATACGAAAGCAGTCTGGTATAAATCTCCGTCTTTTTTTCATCGCTCATCCCCTGCATATAGGTATATTCCACAAACCCGATGATCTGCAGACGGGTGGCTTCAAAATGTTCGAAATATCCTGTCATCTGAATGGCAGGCCGGTTAATATCCGGCTGGATAATCTTGATTCCCTTCAGTTCAATCTCCGGCGTCAGATTTTCCAGTTTCATCTTTTCTATCACGCTTGATAATTTTACAGCAGCCATATGCACATGCCCCTCTATCTTTTATTGTATTCAGACCATATCCGGCCTACTTTTTAGTGTAACATAAACCCGGATTCTTATCAATTTTTCTCATGGAAAAAGTTGTATATTTCAGCGGCGCACCGCCTGTCAAGTTCCGGAATCTGCTTAAGGGTGTCCACATCTGCATTGCGGATCTCTTCCAGAGACCCGAAATGCCGCATCAGCGCCTTTCTTCTGGCAGTTCCCACCCCCGGTATCTCATCCAGGACACTCTTCACCTGGCTTTTACTCCGCAGCGAGCGGTGATACGTGACGGCAAACCGATGGGCCTCATCCTGGATTCTGGTAATGAGCTTAAACCCCTCTGAGCTGTGGTCAATGGGAATTTCTTCATTATTATAATACAGTCCCCTTGTCCGGTGGCTGTCATCTTTTACCATACCGCATACCGGTATGGTAAGCCCCAGCTCCTGTAAAACCTCCAACGCAATATTGACCTGCCCTTTTCCGCCGTCCATCAACAGCAGGTCGGGAAATCTGGTAAAGCTGCCCAGGTCCTGATCCAGTTCTTTTTCTTTCCGCGCCGTCCGCTCCTCCATACCGTGAAGGAAACGCCTCTCCAGCACTTCCTTCATACAGGCATAGTCGTTTGGCCCGCTGACGGAACGGATTTTGAATTTCCGGTAATCGCTGCGCTTTGCCTTGCCTTTTTCAAATACTACCATAGAGCCTACATTGGCGAACCCGCTGATATTGGAGATATCAAAGGCTTCCATCCGGCTGAGGTGCTCCAGCCCAAGCAACGCTCCGATTTCTTTTACCGCCCCTATGGTACGTCCTTCTTCTCTCCTGATCCGCTCCCGGTCCTGGCTCAGAACCAGAGCCGCGTTCTGCGCTGCCAGTTCCACCAGCTTTTCTCTGGCGCCGATTTTGGGTACTCTGATCCGTACCCGGCTTCCCTTTCTCCCTGACAGCCAGGTCTCTATAATCTTCCACTCTTCGATCTCTTCCTGCAGCATCAGCTCTCTGGGAATAAACGGCGTCCCCGCATAAAACTGCTTGACAAAACTCTGCAGGATTCCCGCCTTTGTATTATCCGACAACTGTGTCATATAAAAATGCTCTCTGCCGATCAGCTTGCCGCCCCGGACAAAAAACACCTGTACCACCGCATCGTTTTCATCCTTCGCCAATGCGATAATATCTTTATCTTCTCCGTCTGTATCGGTAATCTTCTGCTTCTGGGCAACCGAGCGTACACTCTGCATCAGCTCACGCCAGCCAATCGCCTCTTCAAACTCCATATTTTCTGACGCTTCCGTCATTTTTTCTTCCAGTTCTTTCAGGATAGACTGGTAATTACCATTCAGAAAATCCAGAGCCCGTTCCAGTTGACGTCCATACGCTTCCTCCGACAAATTGCCCTGACAGGGCGCCATGCAGCGTCCTATGTGATAATTCAGGCAGGGACGCTCCACCCCAAAATCCCTGGGAAATTTTTTCCGGCAGGTCCGGAGCCGATACAGCTTATTGATCAGCTCAATGGTATCCTTCACAGACGCCGCACTGGTATACGGCCCAAAATACCGGGATTTATCCTTTTTCATTTCCCGCGAAAACAGGACCCTGGGATATGCCTCCCCCATTGTCACCTTAATATACGGATACGTCTTATCATCCTTTAGCAATGTATTGTATTTTGGACTGTACTCTTTAATCAGATTGTTTTCCAGCACCAATGCTTCCAGCTCTGAATCCGTAACAATATATTCAAAATGATCAATCAGACGCACCATCTGATCAATCTGGGGGCCCCTTCCGATATTGGGCCGAAAATAGGAACGGACCCGGTTATGAAGATTGACGGCCTTACCCACATACAGGATGGTGTCAGCCGCATCATGCATCAGATATACGCCGGGAGATTTGGGGAGTTTCTTCAGCTCTTCTTCTATTTGAAACACAGGCGGACCTCCTTTTCCGGGATTTGGAGAAACGGAAAAACTGCTGCAGAAGTTACTGCAGCAGTTCCTATTGACAGCAGTCCATATTACAGTCCTTCTCCGGTTCCGGGTTTTGTATCGGTTCCGGAAGGGGGTTCCGGAGTTTGGCGAAAGCGGTTGTCCGGCATGTAGGTTCCGTCCCGGACAATGATACGCTGGCCGCCGCCGGGAAGGGGCGGTTTCTTTTCCGTATTCTCAGCAGGTTCCTTTTCCGGGCGGTTCTCTTCGGATATGGCAGGCAGTGAAAATCTTTCTTTCTTTTTTTCTGCCTTCTTTTCGTCAGATTCTTCTTCCGGTTCCGGTATGCCTTTTATTTTACGGAAAATTTTCATAAACTCTTTTCCGGTTATGGTTTCTTTCTGGATCAGGAAATCAGCCAGTTCATCCATTACCTTACGGTTGTCCTTCAGCAGGCGTTTGGCTTCTTTATATCCGTCCTTCAGAATTTTCATCACTTCCGCATCCACTGCCGAGGCTGTGGCATCGGCACAGTTCATCACGGTACGCCCGTCCAGGTAACGGCTCTCCACCGACTCAAGCCCCATCAGTCCGAACTTTTTGCTCATACCGTATTGGGTCACCATACTTCTGGCAATATGGGTTGCCTTTTCGATGTCGTTGGCTGCGCCAGTGGTCACGGTGTCAAACACGATTTCCTCTGCCGCCCGGCCTCCCAAAAGACCTACCAGCATATCATGCAGCTCTGCCTGGGTATTCAGATATTTTTCCTCTTCCGGCACATGCATCACATAGCCCAGAGCGCCCATTGTCCTGGGCACAATTGTAATTTTCTGCACCGGTTCAGAATTTTTCTGAAGTGCGCTGATCAGTGCATGCCCCACCTCATGATAAGAAACAATCTTACGTTCTTCCTTACTCATAATGCGGTCTTTCTTTTCTTTTCCCACCAGGACGATCTCCACCGCATTGAACAGATCTTTCTGACATACATATTCTCTGCCTTCTTTTACTGCATTGATGGCAGCCTCATTGATCATATTGGCCAGATCCGATCCTACCGCACCACTGGTAGCCAGGGCAATGGCATCCAGATCCACGCTGTCATCCATCAGCACATCTTTGGCATGTACTTTCAGGATTTCCACCCGGCCCTTTAAATCCGGTTTGTCCACAATGATACGTCTGTCAAACCGGCCGGGACGCAGCAGCGCCTTATCCAGTATTTCCGGTCTGTTGGTAGCGCCCAGTATCAGGATCCCTTTGGAAGTATCAAAACCGTCCATCTCGGAAAGAAGCTGATTTAATGTCTGTTCCCGCTCCTCATTGCCGCCGCCGTATTTGGAATCCCGGCTGCGTCCGATGGCATCAATTTCATCAATAAAAATAATACAGGGTGCATTTTTATTCGCTTCTTTAAACAGGTCACGCACACGGGAAGCACCCACGCCCACATACAGCTCAATAAAGTCAGAACCGGTCAATGAAAAAAACGGCACATGGGCCTCCCCTGCCACTGCCTTGGCCAGCAGCGTTTTACCGGTTCCGGGCGGTCCCACCAGCAAAGCGCCCTTGGGCAGTTTGGCGCCAATCTTCACATAGCGCCCCGGATTGTGTAAAAAATCCACTACCTCCTGCAAAGATTCTTTGGCTTCATCCTCTCCTGCCACATCCTTAAACGTAACTCCCGTTTCTTTCTGTACATATACTTTGGCATTGCTTTTGCCCACTCCCATAGGCCCGCCGCTGCCTGACATTTTGCGGATTACAAAGCTGAGCAGAATCCAGCACAGGGCAATGGGCAGCACATACGTAAGCAGGATCGAAAGCAGCAGGCTGGAATTATCAGGAATGTCTCCTGCCACCTCCACATGATACCGCAGCAGTCTCCGGGTCAGCGTACCGTCATCCTCTACCTTGCCCGTATAATAAGTGATCTGGGGCGCCTGATACAGGACACCCTCCTTCTGCTTGGGCTGGACCGGTTTGATGGTAATCTGGTCGGGACCGATCTCCACGCTTTCCACCTCACCGTTCTCCACCATTTCAATAAACTCATTGTAAGGAATCTCTCTGTTGGCAGCATTGTTCATCACCTTCATGAAATAACTCATACAAAGCAATGTTACCAGTGCCGCAATCAGAAAAAGCAGCAGACTCTGACGCCTGGGGTTCTGATCGCCCTGACCGCCGTTCCTGTTGCCGTTCCCGTTATTCCCGCCTCTATTTCCATTGCCGCCGTTTCCATATTGATTCAGATTTCCGTTGTCCATATATACCTCCTGTCTTTCAATTCTCTGAAAGACCATCATTTTTATTATAGAGACAGTGCTTTCATAAATCAAGTTCCATTCCATGAAAAATCCATTAAATAATATGAAGAAAATCTGTCCCCACCGCTGCTTTCCCGCAAAACATTTCTGAAATTTTGCCGGAAAACAGTGGCTTTTTCCTCCTTCCCATGATACAATCAATTATTATTTGAGGAGGAAATCACAATGCCAGTAAAATACGTATTTGTAACAGGCGGTGTCGTGTCCGGTTTGGGAAAAGGCATCACTGCCGCATCTCTCGGACGGCTTTTAAAGGCCCGCGGTTATAAAGTAACCATGCAGAAATTCGACCCTTACATCAACATTGACCCCGGCACCATGAATCCCATTCAGCATGGCGAGGTATTCGTAACCGACGACGGCGCAGAAACCGATCTGGACCTGGGGCATTACGAACGTTTCATTGACGAAAGCCTGGATAAAAACTCCAATGTAACCACCGGAAAGGTTTACTGGTCCGTCCTGCAGAAGGAACGCCGGGGCGATTACGGCGGCGGCACTGTGCAGGTCATTCCTCATATTACGAATGAAATCAAAAGCCGGTTTTACCGCAATTTTACCGACGAAGAAACACGCATTGCCATCATAGAAGTAGGCGGTACCGTGGGCGACATCGAAAGCCAGCCCTTTCTGGAGTCCATACGGCAGTTCCAGCATGAGGTAGGCAGGAGCAATGCCATCCTGCTTCATGTCACTCTGATCCCCTATCTGCGTGCCTCTCAGGAGATGAAAACCAAACCCACCCAGGCCAGCGTCAAGGAACTGCAGGGAATGGGTATCCAGCCTGATATTATCGTATGCCGGAGCGAATATCCGCTGGGACAGGGCATCAAGGACAAAATCGCCCTGTTCTGCAATGTCCCCAATAACCATGTTCTGCAGAATCTGGATGTGGAATACCTGTACGAAGCGCCTCTGGCTATGGAAAAAGAGCATCTGGCGCAGGTAGCCTGTGAATGTCTGGGCCTGCCCTGCCCTGAGCCCAATCTGGACGACTGGGAAGAAATGGTGGAAGCCCTCCGTTCTCCCACCCGTGAAGTTACCATTGCCCTTGTGGGGAAATACATTCAGCTTCATGACGCTTACATCAGTGTGGTAGAGGCCCTGAAGCATGGCGGCATCTCTCAGAGAGCCACTGTCAACATCAAATGGATCGATTCCGAAACCGTTACCGACGAAAATGCCGCCAGCCTTCTGGCTGATGCGGACGGCATCCTGGTACCCGGCGGTTTTGGCGACAGAGGCATCGAAGGCAAGATCAGGGCTGTCACCTATGCCAGGGAGCATGCCGTTCCCTATCTGGGCCTTTGTCTTGGTATGCAGCTTGCCATTGTGGAATTTGCAAGGAATGTAATCGGGTATGCCGACGCACACAGCGTGGAGCTGAATCCCTCCACCACCCATCCCATCATCGACCTGATGCCGGATCAGAACGGTGTGGAGGACATCGGCGGGACGCTGCGTCTGGGGTCTTATCCCTGCGTGCTGGACGAAACTTCCAGAGCATATCAGCTATATCAGGAAAAGACTATTTACGAACGTCACAGACATCGCTATGAAGTCAATAATGACTTCCGTATGGTGCTGACAGAACATGGAATGAAACTGTCCGGCCTCTCTCCCGACGGACGGATTGTGGAAATGTGTGAACTGCCGGAGCATCCGTTTTTCATTGCCACTCAGGCCCATCCGGAACTGAAATCCCGCCCGAACAGGCCTCATCCACTGTTCAGCGGTTTTATCAAAGCGGCCGTAGAGCGGAGAAATCCGTAATCCGTATTTTCGGTTTGATCAGGCAGTCAGTCCTGTTGCCGGTTTTACAGCTTTTTCAGGAAGTTCCCGCCGATATGGACCCCCTCATTCACTACAATGAATGCATGGGGGTCATATTTTCGGATAATATAGCGCAGATGTGCCAGTTCATACTTGGACAGCAGGATATAAAGAATCTGCTTACCTTCCTCTGTATAGGCTCCTTTTGCGTTCCACTTAGTCAGTCCCCGCTCCATTTCCCGCATGATTTCCGCTTCCATTTCTTCATTCTGTTCATTGGTCACCACTTTTACTTCCACATTGATATTCTGAGAATGCAGCCGGTCCACTGCTGTGGAATTGACAGAAGCATAAATCAAAGAATAAATTACAGTCGGTACATCAAACAAAAACAGGCAGATACCATACAGCACCGCATTTACCATCAGATTCAGTTTCCCCACACTGAAATCCTTTTTCCATTTAATCAGCGCCAGGCCCAGAATATCCATCCCGCCGCCGGAGCATCCCATCCGCAGCGGGATACCGATGCCTGCCCCGCATATAATGCCGCCGATCAGACAGGATGCCAGCACATCCTCGCCCATAATCGGACTGGACGGAATGGGAATCACCGAAAGAAACAGCGTCATTGCCGTTACACAGACCATCGTTTTTACAAAAAAGGTTTTTCCTATTTTCTTGATTGCCGTAATAAAAAGCGGTACATTTAAAAGATAATAAATAATACCGGAAATATCCAGCCCGCCAAAAGACAGGTGAAGATACCTGGTCAGTACAGTACGGATCAACTGGCAAAATCCCATCAGTCCCCCGCTGTACAGCCCTACCGGGACAATAAACAGATTCATACCGATTGCATAGAGCAAAACGCCGGCAACCCCTCCCAGCAGCAGCTTTCCCTGTCCCAGGACAAACTGCCGGTCTTTTATTTTTTCCATATCCTCTTCCATACTCATAATATGTCAAACCTCCATAAACATCTATGTGCCGCTGTCGAACCTCATCCCGAATTTTGAATATGATAGTTAGTAAATTGACAAAAAATGAACTTTTTCGGGAGTGAATTCATGTCTTTCGTTTCTTCCCTGATTTTTGCCTTCTCCGTAAATATTGACGCCTTTCTGGTGGGTATGTCCTATGGCATCCGGAAAATACATGTCACTGTTCTGCAAAATCTCCTGATCAGCCTGATCTCCTTTGCAGGTACTTTGCTTTCTCTGCTTCTGGGCCGCAGACTGCTCTCCTTCCTGCCCGATTTCGCATCCGCCTATGCAGGCAGCATCATTTTATTTGGCCTGGGCCTTTATTATCTGTATAAATCTCTGACTGCTTCCCGGCACAGTCTGCATTCCGAAAGCCTTCACATAACCCTCTCGTTAAAAGAAACTCTGCTGGTGGGCGCTGCGCTTTCTTTTAACAACATCGGCATCGGCATCGGCGCCAGTATGTCAGGCATCGTATTGCTGCCGGCCGCCCTGCTTACGTTCCTGACCTCCGCCGTGCTTTTATGTTCGGGCAATCATCTGGGCAATACTTCCCACCTGCGCCTTTCCAACCGCTGCGCCGATCTGCTGTCTGCCATTATGCTGATCCTTCTGGGTATCTGCAACTTTGCCCTGTAAGCAGAACGCAGAAAAAGCCGTCCGAAACAGAAGTCATAAAGCATTTACGTTTCGGACGGCTGCCAGCTCAGTGTTTCAGCAAAGTATCCGCCAGTTCTTCCAGTTGTGTTACCGTTTCCGGTTTGATTGCCGACCTGATGGTAATCATCGGGTCCAGAATGGTGATTTCTTTCATTTCTTCCAGCAATGCTTTCATTGCTTTACCCGCTGTAGGCCCCCAGGAACCGTTTTCAATAAGGGCCACAGTCCTTTTCTGAAAATTCTTTCCTTTCAGATGACGCAGAAAATCGTCCATTGCCGGGAATACGCCGGCATCATAAGAAATTGCCGCCAGTACCATCCGGTCATACCGGAAAGCATTTTCAATCGCCTCATGCGGATCTTCCCGGCAAAGGTCGCAGACTTCCACCTTCACTCTGCTCTTTGTCTCCAGAATCTCCTTCAGTTTCATGGCCGCTTCTCTGGTATGTCCGTATACGGATGCAAAAGCAATCAATATCCCCTTATCTTCCGGTTCGTAACGGCTCCACACATCATACTTGCCGATATAATATGCCAGGTTTTCCGTCAATACCGGTCCATGCAGCGGACAGATCACAGAAACATCCAGCGTGGCAAGTTTTTTCAGAAGCGCCTGTACCTGCGGCCCATATTTACCACAGATATTAATATAATACCGTCTGGCCTCACAGGTCCAGTCCTCAGCCGCATCCCTTGTACCGAATTTTCCGAAACCGTCTGCACTGAATACGATCCGCTCTGTTTTCTCGTAGGTTACAATCACCTCCGGCCAATGTACCATAGGCGCGGTATAAAACTGCAGGGTATGGGTACCCAGTTCCAGGGTATCGCCTTCTTTTACCACCAGCATCCTGCCTTCCAGGTCCATTTCAAAAAACTGTTTCATCATCTGAAATGCAGAAGCGCTGGCCACAATTTTCATCTGAGGGAATCTATCCGCCAGCTCCTGTACACTGCCGGAATGATCCGGTTCCATATGCTGTACCACCAGATAATCCACGGTCCGGCCATTCAGCGCCAGTTCCAGCCCTGACATCCAGTTATCCGTCACCCGTCCGTCCACAGTATCCATTACGGCTGTTTTTTCATCCAGAATCACATAAGAATTGTATGCCATACCATGCTGCACAGCATACTGGCCTTCAAACAAAGTCACTGACCTGTCATTCACGCCTATATTGATAATACTCTCTGTTACATGCTCCATAAAATCTTTCTCCTTTGATTCGCTGTTTTGCCTGCGTTTCTCCGATACAGACTGTATTGTAACACCTTTTCATCCATATGGCAATCGTTTCCCAAATCCCCTCGGACCATCGGACAGCATGGCAGACTCCGTACAGGCACGGATTGCGGCATCAGGGGCGCAGTCCCATACCGCCTTCCAGCGTAAGCGTTTCCCCGGTCATATATTTGAAATCAGGAGAAGCAAGCTGTACACAGACCCGTCCAATCTCTGCTTCCACATCCCCGAAGTGTCCTGCCGGCGGCATCTTCACATTGGCCTGAAAGGCTTCCGGATATTCCCGCTCAAAATTCTCCAACTGGGCCGTCCACGCCAGAGGGCAGATCACATTTACATTGATACCGTCTTTGGCCCACTCTGTAGCCGCCACTCTGGACAGGCCCCGTATCCCCTCCTTGGCAGCCGCATAGGCACACTGTCCGAAATTCCCGAACAGCCCGGCGCCGGAAGCAAAATTAATCACGGCGCCTTTTGTTTCTGCCAGATACGGATAACATGCTTTCATGTAATAGAAGGTGGCATATAACCCGGAATACAGGGCCAGATCAAACTGCCCGCTGGTATGCTCTGCCAAAGGAACGCCGGATGCAGAAGCCTGTGCCACATTAATCAGCACATCGATCCTCCCAAAGGCTTCCAGCGTCTGGCGGACCACTTCATCCACCACACCTTCATTGTCGGCTCCTGCCTTTACATCCGCTCCCACGGACAGCACACGAATCTGATACAGCCGCTCCAGCTCTTCCTTTGCCTCTTCCAGTTTCCTGATATTGCGTCCGGTCAGAACCAGATTGGCCCCTTCCTTTGCATAGGCCGTGGCTATGCCATATCCAATGGACCCGCAGGAACCGCTCTGCAGCACTGCCCGTCCTCCTCCGGTGATAATTGCTGTTTTACCTGTTAAAAATCCCATCCTGTTCCCTCCTGTCATTGCAGCAAAGCCAGCACACCCTGTTTGCTCATATTGGCCTGGCTCATCATGGCTTCTCCCGTCTGTGACAGAATATTCAATATGGAAAATGCCACCATTTCCCTGGCAACATCCGTATCTCTGATTCTGGATTCTGCTGCCGTGGTATTTTCCGCAATATTCGCCACATTATTAGCCGTATGTTCCAGACGGTTCTGGTATGCACCGAATTTACTTCTGATATCGCTCACTTTTTTCAGCGCTGTATCCAGCATGGCAATGGCTTTATACGCCTGCCCTTCCGTTTTCACATTCAGTTTCCGCAATCCCATGCGGTTCACTGACAGCTTCTGTCTCGGAATATAGATATAGTCCCTGCTATTGGCGCTGCACTGGATCCGCAGGCCGTCCACAATAGTTTCACCCTTCCGCTGGGGTATGATCTGCTGTGGTGTATTGGCCAGTGTAACCATAGCCTTGTTTTCGTTGGCATCCCCCGCAATACGATATTTTGCAGATTCGCTGACCAGGTCTATCTGAGAAGCCTTTGCCACATCCCCCAGAATCGTGTCCCGTATATATTCGTCCAGATACTGTTCCAGAGGCTTGCCCTGGGTATCCAGCGAAACATTCTGAATCTTATACCTGTCCAGACCTGCATGTGCCGGATTCGCCGGATCATATATTTCGTACTTGCCCGAAGCAGCATCATAAATATATTCACCATCCGCACTCTGGATATAATCTATTTTCAGCTTATCCGGACTGAACAGGCTGCCGTAATCATACTCAAACTTCATACTCACCGCTTCGCCGGAATTGGTTTCATCAAAGAGCGTGAAATCAAGCTCTGTCATCGTATTCAGTCCATATGCATACGGGGAAAACGAAGCACGGGTCGCTGTGGAAACACCGTTTTCCACATAATTGGGCCGTTCGTCAAACACATACAGCTTGGAATCATTCCCATAGGCAGCATATTGGCTGTAATGAAAATCATAGTCGGCCGCGTCAATGATTCCCAACAGTGTATTGGCAAATTCCACACCATCGCTCACATTGTTCGCAATCATTGAGTCCATATTGATATACAGAGTATAGTTTTGTCCCTGCTGCTCAGAATAATACCCATATTTTTTACTGTTGATCTCGGTTTCCTGCCAGGTGGGATCGATAATCTCTCTGGTAACAAACTGAATGCTGTAATGGTTGCTGCAGGTCTGACAGGTGGAATCAAATCCCATCCCGATCAGATCGGCCAGTTGAAAATTGGTCCCCAGCCCTCCAAAATCAATAGAAGCGCCTGCATACGCGGTTTCCCTGTTCATATGTAATGTGGATTTCAGGTCAGGATCAGAAGGGTCAAGCGTTACCACATTTTCAAAATAAGTGCTTCCTCCGCCGCCGGTGATACTGCCCGGGGAAATCAGGCTGGTTAAGTTGGTATCATTGGGCTTTGCAGCCCCTGCCCGGTAACGCGCTGCCACTACCTTCAGATAGTCGTTCATGCCGTCTGTAATCTTCTTTTGAATCCCGGCAACCAGCTGGTTGGTGTCCGCCTCTGTATACCTGTAATTTTTTGTCGTTGTATTGCCGTCCAGCGTATTGGTGTATCCCACCGTAAACTGCTTTCCGTCAAACACAAGTCCCGCACTTCCAAAAGTATCTTTGTCCTGTGTATAGTCCCTGCCAAGTCCATATTCCTCTTCCAGCGTAAGCGAAAGAGAATCCCTTGTAATCGTTCCGTTCAATACACTGGCATAGGTATTGCTGTCCACCGTCAGTGCCGCATGATTGTCAACACTTGCCGACTGCAGCCCGGTCAGCTTCACACCATGCAGCGCATCAATCACAGAGTCTTTACTGGTTTCATTGAGCATCTGCCACGAAAAGTGCATTTCTGTGTCTGCATTCACCCCATAGGAATATTCGTAAGTCTTATCCTCCCAGATATCTTTGCTCTGATCGCCCCAGTTCACAATCCCCATATCAGCCCAGGACTTCTGGGAGCCTGCAATCACGGTACCGTTTTTCTCCAGCCAGATTCCGTCAAATGTCCCATTGGTACCATCTCCTGCACAGACCGTATATTCCCCTGACGGGAAATCGGCCTTTTTCTCTATAAAAGCCTTTACTTCATCATTGTCCACAAAAGCAACATAGGTATTGCCGAAATCTGCAGCCAGAGCTTCCTGTTCTGTGGGTACTCTGTAGGTATTTTTCCATCTGGTACCTGAAACCTTTTGTACCACATCAAAAAACTCATCCCCCATCTCAGGCGTGAAAGATACCGTAAATCCATGATAGTTTACATAATATGGCTCATTTGCAATATCATCTTTTGTCAGCGGGCGGCCGGACGCAGTCTTTACATGTTCCCATGTAATTAACTCATCGTTTATCCAGATCCCCTGATATCCTGCGTTAGCCCCAAATTCCCTGGTCACCTGAGGCGGTTTGCTGCCTGCCTCACAGGCCAGCTTAAAGCAGGTGCCGTCCTCTGTCTTTAAGGTATAGTTGCCCGGCTGGAACATCCCCGTGGCAGCATTATACATACCGGGACTGATGGAGGACCAGGCATAGCGCTTTCCCTGGTAAGCGATCCCCCCATATGTGGCGGCTCCCGTATCAGCATCATAAGATTCATTATAAATGTAGATATCATCCGCGTATCCGGAAAACCGTAAGTCATACACCGCATGGTATGTATCCGGTTCCTCCTTGCCTTTAAACAGATATTCCTCATTATATTTGGTGGTATCACAGATACGGTCCATCTCTGTTTTCAGATGCTGGATCTCACGGTCGATATCCTCCCGGTCGGTGGACGAATTGGTTCCATTGGCAGCCTGGATGGACAATTCATTCATCCTCTGGAGCATATCATGCACTTCGTGCAATGCACCGTCCGCAACCTGGCAGTATCCCACACCCTCTTTAATATTGTCCAGTCCCTGATCCAATCCCCGGATCTGATGACGCATTTTCTCAGAGATGCAGAGTCCGGCCGCATCGTCTGCCGCTCTGTTAATTTTAAAACCTGACGAAAGCCGTTCTGCACGTTTGGCTTTTTTGTCTGTGGTAATCCGATATTCTCTCTGCGCATTCATTGCTGCCAGATTATGACTGATTATCATATATTCATCCTCCTGCCCGAACTGAAGCCGAAACTCCGGTATCCAAAAAAACAGACTTTGTCCGTTGCTGCAGACCTAACCTTATTGGTTTTATCGGCAGCAGCAGACAAAGTCTTAACCGCTTGTCCGGAAATTTTTTCCAGGAATATCACTTATAAATCATAATACATCTTAAACTCCGCCGGATTGGGAATCTGCTCCAGCTTTTTCAGCTCAGCCCGTTTCCGCGCCACCCACACATCAATCAGCCGTTGCGGGAATACGCCTCCCCTTGTCAGATATGCGTGGTCAGCCTCCAGGGCATCCAATGCCTCTCCCAGTGACTTTGGCAGTCCTTTGATCTTTTTCTGCTCCTCCTCTGACAGGGTATACAGATTAAAGTCGTAAGGCCCCCAGCCGTTTTCTGCCGGATCAATCTTCTGAGCAATGCCGTCCAGCCCTGCCATCAAAATAGCGGCATAGGCATAATAAGGGTTGGCTGTGGCATCCGGGTTGCGCAGCTCGAAACGCTTTGTTTCCGGAGACTTGGCATAAGCCGGAATCCGGATAACGGCACTGCGGTTAGAAGTGGCATATCCGATGGTCACCGGCGCCTCATAACCCGGTACCAGACGTTTGAAAGAATTGGTAGAGGGATTGGTAAAAGCACACAGCGATCCAATATGTTTCAACAGGCCGCCGATAAAATAATGGGCAGTCCTGCTCAGTCCCGAATAGCCGTTTTCATCATAAAACAACGGTTTGCCGTCTTTGAGAAGCAGCATATGTACATGCATGCCGCTGCCTGCTTCCTGATAAATGGGTTTCGGCAGAAACGTAGCCGTCCGTCCTTCTCTTGCCGCCATATTTTTAATAATATACTTAATAATCATGGTGTTGTCTGCCATAGCAGGCATATCCGCCAGTTCCACTTCAATTTCCATCTGGCCCGGTCCGCCCACCTCATGATGATGGTATTTGACCTGAATGCCCCAGTCCTCCATCATCATACACATCCTGCTGCGCAGATCATACCCCACATCCTGGGGAGCCGCCACATGATAACCGCCTTTATAGGGCACCTCATAACCATTGTTACCCGGTGCATCCAGGCTGCAGTTCCAGTCTGCCTGCCGGGTATCAATCCGATATCCGCACTGCTGAGGCGTCACCTCATAACGGGCGCTGTCAAACAGATAAAACTCAAACTCCGGCCCGATTACCATCCGGTCCGCAATCCCCTGTTCCTTCATATATTCCACAGCTCTCAGACTTACATTTTTCGGATACTGGTCAAAAGGTTTGTTTTCTCCTTTTCCGATGGTACATACATTACCGCACATGGTCAGCGTGGGTGTTTCGGCAAAAGGATCCACATAAGCAGTATCCGGATCCGGCAAAAATACCATATCACTCTTTTCGATGGGCGCATATCCGTAATTGGAACCGTCAAACCCGATGCCATACGTAAACGTACTTTCACCAAACCGTTCCACCGGAATGGTAATATGCCGCCACCGTCCGTCAATATCCGTCATTTTAAAATCAATCATCCGGATTTTCTTTTCTTCACACAGTTTTTGAATCGCCTTGATTTTGTCCATAATCCCTGCTCCTTTTTCCCGGCTGATTTCAGGATTCCAGGCAGCGTTTTGTGCAAAACAGTGCCAATTCTCTTAAAACCAGCCCGTATTCTATTGGTTTTTTACAAAGATATGGGTACATTATACCATGTCATCCGGAAATTTGATATCATAAATCCTATGAGAAGCCTGCGAAAAACACAAAAACCACTGAAAACAGTATTATTCTTTGTCCTTTTTCTCTATTTGTGTCTGTGCCTGTCCATGCAGATATCTGTACATGACACCACTCTCCCGGAAGAGGACTGCACCTTATATTATATCGTCAATGCAGACGGTATGAAAGGGCTGGGACACAGTATCCTGCTGCTGACTGACCAAAACGGCTGCGGCACTGTACTCAGCTTTAACGGTATGCAGTGTTCTCTGGGAGAAAGCCTGCTGGGAAAAGCAGGTGTGGGAAAAATGAGCACAGGTACCATGAGCGCAGAGGAAGTCACTGCCTTTCTCCGGACCGGAGATCTGCATCTGGACGGAGACCAGCTCAATGGCAATTATGACTGGGCGCTGTACCGTCCTGTCAGCGCAGAGGATTGTCAGGCAGTTCTGGCACAGGCACAGGTATATATCCGGACACAGGAACGCTTTCAGGATCTGTACAGCAGGTGGGCACTGACCGGTCAGGAAGCAGAAAAAGCGGCGCTGGCACAGGAAATGGAAGCGATGAGCCGGGATAAGACACTGCCGCTGTACCGGATCTATACCAATAATTGCGATCATGTGGCCAGGGAACTGGCCGGCTCAGCAGATGACTCCATGCAGGATTTTAACATGCGGACATGGCACAGAACGCCCAACGGCAATTTAAAAGCCTTCAGCCGCATGGTGCCTCAATGGGGAGCGGTTTCCCTGGGTGAAAACTCTCTGACAGAAAAGCTGCTGGAGTTCTTTATAATTTTTTAAATATGGATTCCAAAACCGGTTTCCCGTCTGTCAAAGCTCTTTTAAAAGAGCCTGCAGCAGCATGATATGATATTCCTCATCCTGAATAATCCGCTGTATTACGGCATTCACACAGGCATCGTCTATCATTTTAATATGCATCACATACTGGGCCACCGCCTGTTTCTCACTTTCCACATCGGCCAGCAGCATTTCCTTCAGCTCATGAGGAATCGTCAGATACCCGGGCGTCCACATACATTTCTTTCTGTCACAGTATTTTGCCACGAAATCCACATCTCCGCCTAAAAGACAGATCAGTTCTCCCAGCTTCTGCAGATGCATCATTTCTGCCATTGCAATATTCAGAATCACCTTTGCCACTGCACAGTTCCCGCGGGAGATCCGGTTTTCATTGTTAATATACTGGGTAATTGCAGACAGCTCCGATACAGACCCGCAATAGTCCACACTGAGCAGATTGGCGTATGCCCGGTTTTGCCCCTCTACCCGGACAGGCGGATAAGGCAGATCTGTCATGGCAGGCTTTCCGCCCTGAAAACTGCAGAGATTTTCCAGAGGAGCACCCTTTTTTTCCATATGGGATCCTCCAAGATACCTTTTCTCTATTCTATGCAGGGACAGTGAAAAAGTGCTCTCTGAAAGTCAGACAATATGCCGTTTCTCATCGGCAAAAAACACTGCCGCTTTATACAGATCCGTACTTCGCTGTGAAAAAGAAGGGAATAAAAAACCGCACTCCGGCATACCCGGTTCATATTCCCCAATCAGCGGACATATGGCACAGATCAGATATTCATATACTTCCTCTGATTCTCCCTGGCGCATATGGTCTGCTGCCTTTACCGGTACATCGTACCGGTCGTGAAACACATAAACAGCATACGCCTTCCTCTCCTGATACCGCTCTCTTACCAGCTCATAAAAGGTATCCAGCAGCGCATCATTTTTAAGCCCGCAGCTTTTAATGGCAGCTAAAAGCTGCCACATACTGCCGGCTCCCCTCCTGTCCGGCGAAAATCCATACTCCCGGAGCTGTTCATTCGTCCGTGAAAACGGTATGGCTTTGGCTATGGACAGGTTGTGTTTCCTGTCGCCCGGGGAAAGATTCAGAAAATTGGTGTTGAACGTACCGTCTATTTTTCCGTCCTCATCCATATAGCATCCTGCTATCCGGGTCATGGATGTCCTGGAAAGTGTCATTCGCCTGGTCAGCTCCAGCATATCTTCCCGATTTAACATTTCTTATCCGCTCCCTGTCTGTTTGGTTGCCGTTTTATTTCAATTCTAACTGGGCACTCTTTACTCAGACATCGGCAAACTTTTCAGTGTGGCAATCGCTGTCTGCCGGTCTTTGCACCTCACTTCCATAGTGTCCTCATTTGAATAACGAATCACTATATGGTATTCACACAACTCCTTGTCTGTAAAAGTGAGCGAAGGAACATTCTCTGCCAGATAACGGCAGGTTTCCTCTACCGTAGAAAACTCATTTGACACACCATGACCCATAGACGCCCTTCCTTTAACGGAATTGAGTGCTTGCGATTTTTCCATTTTACGTTTCGATCTCTTGTCTTTTCAAACCAGTACTCTCTGAATCCTGCCGCAATGGAGATTCCAAATAGGAAAATGTCTGTTTCCTCTCCCCGGATACCATTTGTGAACAGGAACGTACCAGTCCCATTCGTACTTTTTTCTGCAAATCTCCCCAGCCAATGATTTCTCCCAACACAGAAAGCTCCAGCCTGGTAGCGTCTCCATAATCATAATTATTGGCATAGGGAGGTGAAGTAATAATCAAATCAATACTGTTCTCCCTGATCACAGATTTTTTCCGTGCATCATGCAATAACAGACTGGCTTTCGAAGACGGTCTGCAAGACTGCATATACAGCATATCTTCACACATGCGTTCTGTCTGCTGCTGAAAAGCACTGAATGTGTCAGCTACTTTCATTTTACCCTTATTGGGCAATACATATTGCCATGTGGCAGTACCTGCGCAGGAGGTACTGCGCAAAATGGAAACAAAATTCATCCAGGTCAGATCATATGCAGTCTCCACTTTTACTCCTTCTAATGCTTTTCTCAAATAATCAATCTTTTCCGGATTATTCTTGTTATAACTCTTGTAGATCAGTGCCGGGTATGTATACAGTTCTCTGTCACATTGTTTTGCTGTCTCCAACACTTCACAGGCTCTTCTGCGAAACTGAGCCACATCTGTCCCTCACAGCAACTTTGTCTTTGCAACCCGGCAGCAAAAGGCTGTGCTTCATATCCTACTGATCTGATCCCCAGTTTATCACACACCAATAAGGTAGTGCCCGAACCTGCAAAAGGATCCAGCACAGTAATCTCCGATCCGGCCTTTGATGTTCTGTAATCGTCTATTGTCTGTTCCGCACATTCCGCTGAAAATCCTGCGGAATACCGAAACCACCTGTGCACAGGCAGGGACATATTATTCACAAAAGTAGAGCTTGTATCTTTTTGTATCAACATTCTGTTTCCTTCTATAAAATTAAGCTGCCGCCAGTCCGCAGATAAGACAACCCTTCCATTTTTCATTCATTATAAGAGCGTCAGATTTTTATGTCAATTCCATTCCCTTGTTCTAAGTTTTTATTGTATTAATTGCACAAAAGCGATACAATAAAAAAGAGAGTTATATACAAGGAGGATAAACATGAAACAGCCAATAAATAGAACCCATCCAAAGAAAAAAATAGCCGATAAAATTCTATGGCAAATAGGAGGAAGTGTCATTTTTGTCCTTCTGCTGATAGCCGCTGTGTCAATCTTTATGGTAGGCTGGCTCAGCATTACATCAAAAGAAACGGAATTGATACAGGAATCCAATGCGGCGGCCAATCAACTGACCGGATTTCTGGAACAGTACACCAAGAGCGTGGAAGAAATGGCAGTCAATCCGGAAATCAAGTCCGTTTTGCAGGAAACAACCCCCGGCAGTACTATGGGACAGGCAGAAAAAATAGACACTGTTATGGAAAATCTGATTGGTATCGCAAATACCGATACCGAAAATGTAATGGCGGCATGGATTTCTGATCTGGATACCAGTTCCTTAATGCAGTCCGACGGCTTTGTAAGCGATGAAAGCTGGGATATTACAGGCCGCGGCTGGTATGGCTGTATCGAAACAAAGAAAGTCCTCCTGACAGAGCCTTATGTGGACTCTTCCACCGGAAAAATGATTCTCAGTGCCGCATGCCCGGTCATTGATGACGCTACGGGCGAGGTTCTCGGCGCCGTGGGTATGGATATCTCCCTGGATCATATGACGCAGGTTATGAGCGAATACAAAATCGGCAAAAACGGATATATGCTGCTGTTGTCGGAAAATGGCACTTTCCTGTATCATCCCCAGAGTGACATCATCCAGAAAAATATTGCAGAAGTAAATATTTCCACGAATGTGGCAGAAGCCATCACCTCGAAAACAGATACCTTTTTAAAATATAAAGCTGACGGTATTATCAAATACGGCTCCCTCCAGCGTGCGGGAGATACCGGCTATGTTGTACTGAGCAGCATGCCTCTGTCAGAATATTATGCCATGCTGGCTGCAATGGTCATTGCTCTGATCCTGATTTTTACCATCGGTATCATACTGATCGCAATCAGCATCCGGAAAAGCGCTGCCAGCCTGGTGAAACCGATTCTGGAGCTGAACCACACCGCGCAGCAGCTTGCCGCAGGCGATCTGGATGTCAATATTCAGATCACAAGCGAAGATGAAATAGGGGAATTGGGAGAATCATTCCAGAAAACAGTCAACCGTCTGAAGGAATACATTGCATACATAGATGAAACCGCAGAAGTACTGGCACAGATTGCAGACGGCAGACTCAGTGTCCATCTGAAACATGATTACGTGGGTGAATTCCAGAAAATCAAAACCGCCCTCCTCAATATTTCCGATTCCATGAATCAGGTGATGCTGGGAATCAACGACAGTTCCGGACGGGTATCCGTAGGGGCCGCCGAGCTTGCCACCGCCTCCCAGATTCTGGCAGAAGGTGCGGAAGAACAGGCCGCATCCATCGCACAGCTTGCCGCAACCACCACCAGCGTTGCCGATCAGGTGGAAAACAGCCGCCGGGAAGCAGAGGCTTCTGCCCAGGCCACCGCCCAGGCCACCGCAATGATCGAGCAGAATCAGACAAAAATGAAACAGATGATGGAGGCCATGAACAAAATCCACCAGACTTCCCAGCAGGTCGTCGGCATCATACAGACCATCGAAGAAATTGCATCACAGACAAATCTTTTGTCATTAAACGCTTCCATAGAAGCAGCCCGGGCCGGAGAAGCCGGAAGAGGCTTTGCAGTGGTGGCGGATGAAATCGGCAAACTGGCACTGGAAAGCTCCAAAGCTGCCAATACCACAAAAGAGCTGATCGAAATTTCGATGGAAGAAATCAACAAAGGAAATACCATTGCTGCCGGCGCCATGAGTTCTCTGAAAGAATCCGTAAACGCTGTGGACCATGTCAATGAAATGATCCAGGGAACTGCGGAAAATGCTGCGGTACAGGCAGAAAGCATGAAACAGCTCCGGGCCGGAATCGAAGAAATATCTCATGGAATCCAGGATAACTCCGCCGCTTCCCAGGAAACCTCAGCCACCTCGGAAGAACTGGCCTCTCAGGCTGAAATCCTGAATAAAATGGTTCAGAAATTTGAGCTTTGCCAATAAGCCGCTAAATATACTCCGGCTGCGGCACAGCGATAAAACAGAAAGCACATTGCTTTGCAAAGTAATGTGCTTTTTTCTTTTGATCGGGTGAGAGCCTGCTGCCGCTGTCCTGATTGACAACCCCGGAATTTCCTTTTATACTATAATTATTACGTATGTAGGATTTATATGAAATTGTCATAAACTGTAAGGAGCTTATTATGAATGCTTTGCCGCAAATATCAGAAGCCGAATATGAAGTCATGAAAATCGTATGGAAATACGCTCCCATCAGCACCAACGAGATCACGGAGAAATTATTACGCACCACTTCCTGGAGCCCGAAAACAATACAGACTCTGATCAAACGGCTGGTAACAAAAGGCGTTCTGTCTTACGAAAAAGAAAGCAGGGTATTTGTCTATACACCGCTGGTCAGAGAGGACGAATACATCGGTCAGGAAAGCCGCTCTTTTCTGAAACGTTATTTTAACGGGGACATCACCGCCATGTTGTCCTCCTATATCGAAAATGACAGGCTGTCGGAATCGGAAATAGAACACCTGCGTTCTCTTCTTTCCAGTCATTCCCCCAAAGGAGACCACTCCCATGACTGATTTTATGATCCGTTTTTTTCTGTGCAACATATGGCTTTGCGGTATCGTCGGGATTCTTCTGTTGGCCAGACGCCTGTTTCAAAGCTGTCTTTCCTGCCGGATGCAGTATCATCTGTGGTTTCTCCTGCTGGGACTGTTGGCAGTCCCTTTTCTTCCTTTGAAACCGGTGCTTCTGAATCCCTCCCGTTTCTTTTTCTGGTCCAATGGTCTGAAACGCTCCTTCAGAGCAGCCGGCAAAATCCGGACATCCATCGGCTCCGGCCGGAGTCTGGCCTCTGCCTCTCACTGGCTGAACGATTTTACACTTTCTGTCAGCAGCAAAGCCTCTCCTTCCATCGGATGGGTCCTGTTTGGCATATGGAGCCTGGGCATGCTTGTCATGATTCTGTTTCTGGTCAAATCAGCTTTCCGCCTGCACAGGATCAGGCAGTCGTCCCTTCCCCTTCAGAATCAGAATGTCTGCAAAGTCTATCAGCTCTGTCTGCAGGAAATGGGAATCACCGGGAACCTTCCCGTTTACACTACCGCATTTTTAAGCTCTCCTGTTATCGTCGGGCTCTTCAGGCCATGTATCTATCTGCCGCTTCCTTTACTCGCCGGTTCCGATCAGTCCGGTCTGCGGTATATGCTGCTTCACGAACTGCAGCACTACAGGCATAAAGATACACTTGTCAATGCGTTGATGAATCTTGCCCGGATACTTTACTGGTTCCATCCTCTCATCTGGTATGCACTGAAAGAGATGCGCAATGACCGCGAACTGGCCTGTGATACCTCTGTTCTGAACATGCTGGATGCAGACGCTTACATCGAATATGGCAGTACGCTGATACGCTTTGCAGAAACCCTTTCCCGTTCCCCCAGCCCTTTTACCGCCGGGATCGGCGGAAGCAAAAAGCAGATTCACCGGCGTATCCTCAACATTGCCGCCTACCAAAAACCGACTCTGAAAAAGCGCCTGAAAGGAATGGCGGCTTTTGCCCTGACTGCCCTGCTTCTTTCCTGCCTTGCTCCCATTCTGTCAACTTATGCGGCAGAGTCTGACCGTTATCAGTGGGATATTTCTTCCCGGCAGACAGTCTTTCCGGATCTTTCCGCATACTTTGGAACCTATGACGGAACCTTTGTATTATACGATGAAAAGCAGGACGCCTGGTACATTCATAACCCGGAGCATGCACTCCTGCGCTTTTCACCGGATTCTACCTACAAAATATATGACGCTTTGTTTGCTCTGGAAGAAGGCATCATCACGCCTGAGCACTCCCGAATGGCCTGGGATGGAGAACGGTGGCCGTATGAAGCCTGGAATGCCGACCAGACACTGCAAACTGCCATGTCCGGCTCTGTTACCTGGTATTTCCAGGAAATCGACCAACGGCTTGGAATGGCTTCTGCAGACTGGTATCTTCACAAAATCGGATATGGCAACGAAAACACAAGCGGCGGTTCCTCCTATTGGCTGGAGTCCTCCCTGAAAATTTCCGCTGTCGAGCAGACAGAGCTTTTATCAAAGCTCTATCACAACCGTTTTGGGTTTGCCCCGGAAAACATCCGGTCTGTGAAAGATTCTCTTTTCCTGTCCTCATCAGAATGCGGCTCTTTTTACGGCAAAACCGGAACCGGACGGGTGGATGGACAGAATGTGAACGGATGGTTTGTGGGATATGTGGAAACCTCAGACAATCTTTACTTTTTTGCCACCAACATTACCGGCGGTCAGGATACTGCCGGCAGCCAGGCGGCAGAAATCACCATGTCCATTCTGGATACTATGAATCTCCGGTAACAGCTCCATGCTTTTGCCGAAGTATTCTTAATCA
The DNA here is from genome assembly GCA_947385955.1 of uncultured Clostridia bacterium. Classification (GTDB taxonomy): domain Bacteria; phylum Bacillota; class Clostridia; order Lachnospirales; family Lachnospiraceae; genus VSOB01. The sequence continues at coordinate 19,087 of CANDNA010000020.1, read as the reverse complement.
CCATCCGTTTCCGGTTGACCGGGGCGTATACCAGGTAATCTCACTATTTTTTTTTGACGGGATCACCCGGTTGGACACATACTGTACACCGCCCTCTTCCAGCGGACGCACCACTACCTCATGGGCATACACTCTGGAATTTCCCCCATAGGGAAACACTGCATGCACCAGAAGCGTCATCGTCCCATCTCCGTTTTCCGTATACTCCACCACTTCCGGATAAGGCCAGGCCGGGTACTCCGCTTCTGTAAAGTCTCTCGGCCTGTAAAGATACCCTCCCTCTTCTGCGCAATACACTGCCTCTTCCTGCAATGTCGCACTGTCCATGCAAAAATATGCCATCAGCACAGATTCAAATACATCCTTTGGTATCATGCTGCCATCCTCATAAGGTACCGGTCTGGCATTCCTGCGGAGATAGAAAAGATCAAACAGGTCATAAAAATTAAGATTCCCAAACTCCCCTTCCTGCCAGTCGGTCAGAAACATATTGTTGTACCGATACCCTACAGGCATAATATACTCCCGGTTCAGCTTCCTGCACATTTCATCCAGAGGCTGTACCCGGAAAGCCTTGTATTCGCTGGCTTCGCTGCATGTCAGTACATAGTCTGCCTCTGAAAACCAGCCACCGGAAAACATCACATATCCATCTTCTGTATACCGGAAATCCTCCGCCTGATAGCTGCCCTGAAACACCTGCTTTATTTTTCTGTTTTTATATTCATACCGGCTCCGGGTCACCTTCACTGCCACTTTCTCCGCCTTCCCCTCCCCCTTTCCCGCCTCTGCCCGCAGCTCATAAATCTCAAATCCGCTCCCGCTCACTTCTGCCAGTATCACCTCCGCTTCTTTTCCCGCACAGGCCGCCTCACAAAACCTGACCATCTGATCAGCTTCTGCCATATCCATTTGATTCCTGCTGTCCACTGCCGGATAGCCCCGTTCACCAAACCGGTTTACTATACTGCGGACGGTTTCCGGATCGTTCTCTTTCTGTCCGTTCTCTGCTGCCACATACAGATCCAGACAGATTTCTGCCCATCGCTCTGCGCTTTCTTTTTCTCTGCCTTCCTTTGTGTTCTTTTCTTTCTCTGCCGGCTTTTTCCACCGGGAAATCTGTGCTTCACGCTCCGGCATATCTCGTTCGGACAGCCGCCCTGCTATGGAAGAACTGTCCCTGCATACAGAAATCCAGGCCAGCCCTCCCAGGCTAATTGCTGCCAAACCACTGATCCAGAACCGGATTGATCTTTCTGACCACATAGCCGCTTCCGCCTCTTTCTTTTACATCCTCTGTCATACTGACCAACAGAACAGGACGTTCTGCCGTTTTCTCTGCCGTATATACCACAAACCATCCCAGTTCCGTACCGGAAGTGTCCTCCTTGGATGCTTTGATTTCCGCCGTTCCTGTTTTCCCTGCCAGAAGAACGGTATCCCGGTGGGCACCATAGCCGGTCCCGTGGGAATCATTTATCACCTTTTTCGTCCCTTCCAGTACCTGCTCTGTTACTTCGGAAGAAAAAGCCGATGAAATCCAGTACTCCGGCTCCGCATCCTTTTGCCAGAGCAGGTATGGCTTTATCATATTGCCTTCATTGCAAAATGCAGAATAAATACATGCCAGATGCAATGGATTGACCAGTACCTGCCCCTGCCCATAACCACTGTCAGCCAATTGGATTTCTGTTTCTATATGCTCTGTATTGGAATACTGAGATTTCTGCATCCGGATCTCGAAGGGTACCTCTTCCAGAAACCCCAGTCTGTCCAGCGATGTTTCCATATCCCCCGCCCCGATCCGCAGCGCAGCCTTGGCAAAATAAATATTATCGGAATAAATCAGGGCATTTTCCAGAATCACAGGTTCGTATGTATGCAGAGTGGTTACATAATAAGCGCCCCAGGATGCATCCTTCTGCCAGCTCAGTCCTTCCTTCCCGTAATCCTCCAGCGGCTTCACCGCACCCGATTCCAGCCCGATTGCCGCAATCACAGGTTTAAAGGTGGAACCCGGACACCATACCTGGCGGAACCGGTTGTACATCGGTTTGTCCGCATCTTCATTCAGCCCGGCCCACTGTGTCCCTGTCAGGCCCCGGATAAATGCGTTGCTGTCAAAAGAAGGTGTACTTACCAGTGCCAATACCTCCCCGGTATAGGGATTCATAGCCACACAGCACCCTTTGTCATCTGCAAACTGCTCATACAGCACCCTTTGCAGGCCGGCGTCTATTGTCAGCCGCACATCCTGTCCATGCCGCACCGGCAGGTCGGCAATTTCCTCCTTTTGATTGCCCTTGCCATCCACAATATAAATTCTGCATCCGTTCTGTCCCTTCAGCTCTTTCTCAAACAGCCCCTCCATACCGCTTCTGCCTATCACACTATCCGTCGTATACCCTTCTCCTGCATGTTTTTCCAGATCTTCTGCCGTCACATTCTGTACATAACCCGTCAGATGCGATGCCGCCCGGCCCAGAGGATATGCCCTTACTTCTGTATCAGACAGCATCACACCCGGTATTTCCAGCAGCTTTTCCTGCCGTTCCTGTTCCTGCAGTACTTCCTCATCCGGTTCCAGAGCCATCAGCTCTATTTCCTCTACTTTAGGAAGCGTCTGTATCGGCACCAGGTAGTCAGCCTTAACCCACTTGGCCGACAGTTTTTTCTCTATGACTTTGGGATCAATTTCCAGCAGTTGTGCCGTCCTCTCGATGGTTTCCTCCTGATTTTCCATTTTACCCGGAACGATTCCCACCAAAGTGGCGACTCCCTCCCCTGCAAGCACTTCTTCGTTTCTGTCCAGGATTTCCCCTCTCTCTGCCGGTGTCGTGGAAACCTTTACCCGATCTTCCCCTGACAATCCGGGAAAGATCAGACGATCCTCCCATACCAGCTCATACCGCTCCTCTCCCTCTACAAAAAAAGCCCGGTTTTCAAAACTGATCCTGCCTCCAACAGTATCCAGTTCCGTCCGATACCTTACCACCAACTGCTCTTTGTCATATTCCGTTATTTCAATCCGGATATTTTTTGCTTCTATCCCCTCATAAATGGCACTGTTTCGTTTTATAAATGCTTCCCGGCTGATATTGCCCGATGCTTCCACATTCAGCATCGTATACATCGTTTCATATTCCTGCCTGCCAATACACTCCATATATTGCATCAGAATTTCTTCCGGAGATGTCCAGGCTGCGCCTTTCTGCCAGATCACAATACCAAATAAAAAAAGACCTGCCGTCAACAGTGCTCCTGCAAGACCGAAAGCCCGCAGAAGCCGCTTCCTGCCTCTGTGATTCCTGTTATGTCCGTTGTTTCTGTTGTTTTTCCTTTTATGTCTGCGTCTTCTTTTTTGTTTCATATCACGTTGAGCGCCTCCTTCGGAAATGTTGTTTTTCATATATTACGTTTGTAAGATTTATGGATAAAAATTTTTGCTGATCAAAACAGCGATGAAAACCGGGCAATGGTATGCTGATATAAATGTACGCTTTGGGTTTTCTATTTATTTAATATTACAACTGTAAGATTTATGTGTCAAGAGGTTGTTTGGGGTGTGCTGTATTATTATTGGCGCAAAAAAGATGAGCAGAAACCAGACAAATAAGCATCTTTAAATATCTGAGTTTTCATATTTTAATCAAGTAACAACAATATCACCAGAAAGTTATCAGTCGCCTTACCAGTTGTTCTATCATTCTGCTCTGACATTTACCACTCAAGTATCAATACCATTTATCACTTCCTGACGAAGCTAATGTTAACACATATCTTGAATCCCCTTTGTAAATTATCTTATAATGACCACCATCTTTAGATATTTCAAATCCGAATTCCTTCAATTCTCTTTTAAGACTATCTCCTACTTTTGTATAGCCTTTTAATATTCTTTTTATTTCTTTCTTTTGAACATCTATCTTTGTTTCTTGAATATTATTTTCTAATATATCTAAAATAATATGTTCTTTTCGGCTTTTTCTATTTACATGTTTGATCTGAGCTTTCAGAGCTTATTTAAATTATTTTCTTTTAGCAAAACTCTCCATTATTTCTCTGTCCGTTCTTTCTGCTTTTGGATCATCAGAAAAGAAAAAACTCAAGTTTGTATCTCTAAAATATCTTTTGTACAAATTTGGTCTTAATATTTCTGCCTTATTGCTATTTTCAACACTTCTTTCATTCGGGGTCCCATCTTCCTTTTTACCATTTCTTCTCACATCAAAACAATATATCGCATTAGGATTATTGCCCTCTGCTCTTCTTCCAATCAGCAGCCTCTCTTCTGAAGACTTCACAATCACCTTTTCTGATGGTATATAACGTGAAAATATAGCGGAAAAATCTTCAAACAAATCTCTATTAGCATTGCCTTTTTTAACGCCGAAAAACTCACAAAATTCATACGCACTCTCAAAATGTACATTATAAAAATCAATATATCCCTTAATTGATACATTTACATTTTCCTGTTTTATAAATTCAACCGTTGCTTTTGCATACTTTGAAGGTCTTTTTTCGTTTTCTTTATACAATTTTAAGATAACAATATAATTTTTATCTTTATATGGAAAGAAAAAAGAATCAATAACCCATTTTTTTGTTTCCATATCTTTTAACAACAATGGTAACTTTTTGAATCTTATCTCTTTTTTCAAGTCAGTCATCTAATCCTCCCTAATATCTATGTACAAGGCAAAAGTTTTTATAGCAATCCCTGATAACACTTTCCACAAAATATCTTTTAAATATTCCGCAAAATGTTCCGCTGTTATTCCACCTGGACAAACGGACTGCCTTTCCGTCCAGACGTATGGATGACAGGATCGTAATGCTGCACAGCATATTTACAGGCACGCTGTCTGTGGCCCGCTCGTTTGTTTTTCCCTTTTACCTTTTATGTTGATGAAAGTTCCATTTCCTGGTTTTTCATCAAAATAACGATGCAGGAAGTTATCCATCATGAATAACTTCCTGATAAATGGGAATTTATCGTTTTCCTGTCTTAATAAATGCAATCAGCTTTTCCACATCTTCAAAATCATCATAGTCGCCAATGATTCCTTTACGATGATATCGGATTCCTCTTTTTTCATTTTCCTCAAGGCAGTCAAGAAGATTCTCTATCCCATATCTTTTTATAAACAATGTAAAACCATATGGCTTGATTTTGTTCAGTAATCCTCTTTTGCAATCCTTTTCACAGGCATAACAGCCCAAGAATCCCTTTTCGACGGAGCATTTTCTATTTTCGCATTGGGCATAGTCAGGACAGTTATCCGAATAACAGCCATTGCATTTTGCATTTTCTGAACACAGGCAAGTCCACATCTTGCAATTCCCAATTCTCGTTTCATTATTTCCCCTCCTCAAATCCCGATTTGCCTCACTGATTATATCATGGCCAATTTCCCGTTTCAGTCTGTGATTTGTCAAATTGCCAGAGTCTCCGGCAAACAATACGAAAGGTAAAAGGGACTTTGTTCATCCGGAAACACCCCTTGACTCCATCATAAACTTTATGCCAAGTTATCATTTTTTCTGCTATGATTTTTCTCCGTATGGCGTTTTTGACTCTGCTACCATCGACAGCGTTTCCTGTCTGTCAGAATCATACGTAATCGCCTCATGTCCCGGTTCGGTAAAAGATGCTGAACCGCCAATGCCAAAATATTTTTCAAAAAATGTCTTTAGCTTATCAACAATCCCCTGTTTCTTCTTAGCTCTGCCGCCACCGCCAAAGCGAGAGATGGGAGGCATGAGCTTGTCTATGTCAGTCCCGGCCGTTTTCATTTCTCCGTCCCGGAATGCATTCTCCATAAATTTCCGGGTTTCTTCTGATTTCAGTTTTTCTTCCGCAATAATCGCATCAAGGTCATGGCCACGCTGTTCCACCACATAGCTATGCCATTTGTTCATGACATCATCCACGTCATTGATTCCTGCAATAAAGGTTTCAATGAGTTTTTTCTTACTGCGCAGCTCCGGGCTTGCATCAATTGCTTTCTTGATGGTTATCAGCACTTCCTTATCTTCACAATGGGTATCATAGTACTTCTTTACGAGCATAAGAATATAATCAATATTGATTTCGATCTGCCGGATCAGCTCAATCTCAAAGACCACATCATCTGTAATATCCGTACTTTCCTGACGCTTGCGTTTCCACTCATCACGTAAATCCTGATAGCGGCCAAGATAATCCTGTAAGTCACGCCCGGAAATCAGTTCATTGCCCTTAAACTCATCAAAGGAAAGCAGAAGATTCCGCATACGGAGAATTGCGCCAAACAGTGCAATAAAGTCTTTCTGGTTCTGCTCTCCGACAATTTGTGGTTCTGACAGCGGAAACTTATGATTCAAATCCTCCATCAAATCCACATACCCCGGCATCTGCTTTCCTTCGACAGACTCATAACCATAGTAATAGTCCTTAAAACTCTGCAGCAGAACAATGCCTCCGGCATTCTTATCCCCAAACAGGGAAATGGCGCTGTCCACACGCTTTTGCAGATTTCGGAAACAAACAATATTTCCAAAAGTCTTAATGGAATTTAAAATACGGTTGGTACGGGAGAATGCCTGTATCAGACCGTGCATCTTCAGATTCTTATCCACCCACAGCGTATTCATGGTTGTGGCATCAAAACCTGTAAGGAACATATTGACTACGATCAGAATATCCAATTCCTTATTCTTCATACGAAGCGACACATCTTTATAGTAATTCTGGAATTTTTCACTGGAGGTATCATAGTTTGTATGGAACATTTCGTTATAGTCCTTGATAGCCTCTTCCAGAAAATCTCTGGACGGTTGATCAAGGGCAGAGGTATCCTCGGAATTTTCCTCATCTAAAATACCATCCGACTCTTCTTCATTTGCACCATAGCTGAATATGGTCGCAATGCGCAGTTTCCTGGTCGGGTCTGCTGCCATCTGCTTCTTGAATTCCTGATAATACAGTTTTGCCATTGGTACACTTGATACCGCAAAGATAGAATTAAACCCGCTGATACGCTGTTTCCGCTTAATTTCCTCCACCTCATCACGCCTGGCAGACGCCACCTCTGCAATATTGGTCAACGTATTGTATATGTATGTTTTATCCCCACGATAGGTTTTCTGGTCAAAATGCTCCAATATATACTGCGTCACAATGCGGATACGCTCAGGAGCCATCATAACCTTCTCCCGGTTAATATCCCAGACCATTTCATCTGTGATTTCTTCATCCGTATCCATCGTCTTGATATAGTCCACCCGGAACGGAAGGACATTTTTATCGTTGATAGCATCTACGATTGTGTAGCTGTGAAGCTGATCCCCAAAGGTTTGTCCCGTGGTAAAAAACTCCGGATTCTTCGCTCTGCCGGAATTCAGGGAAAAAATCGGTGTTCCCGTAAATCCGAACAGATGGTACTTCTTGAAATTCTTTACAATAGCCGCGTGCATATCTCCGAACTGGCTGCGGTGGCATTCGTCAAAAATAATGACTATGTGCTTCATAAACACTGCATGCCCTGGGTTCTTTTTTATAAAAGTAGCCAGTTTCTGTATTGTAGTAATAATGATATGTGCATCCGTATCTTCCAACTGGCGTTTTAATATGATCGTAGAAGTATTGCTGTTGGCAGCCCCATTTTCAAAGCGATCATATTCTTTCATGGTCTGATAATCCAGATCCTTTCGATCAACCACGAACAGCACTTTATCAATATACGGCAGCTTCGATGCAAGCCTTGCGGTCTTAAATGAAGTCAGCGTTTTACCGGAACCGGTAGTGTGCCAGATATAGCCGCCGCCTTCCACACTGCCACACTTTTTATAATTATTGGCAATCTCAATACGATTTAAAATACGCTCTGTTGCAGTAATCTGATACGGACGCATAACCATTAACATATCTTCAGATGTAAAGATACAGTATTTTGTCAGGATATTTAAAATTGTATGCTTCGCAAAAAATGTCTTTGTAAAATCAATGAGGTCAGGAATTACCCTGTTATTGGCATCTGCCCAGAAACAGGTAAACTCAAAGCTGTTACTGGTCCTGGTCTTACTTGCTCCTCTTTTCTCATGCTCTTTTTCTGCATTCCGTCTGGTACTGTTGGAGTAATATTTCGTATTCGTACCATTGGAAATAACAAAAATCTGAATATACTCATACAGTCCGCATCCTGCCCAGAAGGAATCCCTCTGATAACGGTTGATCTGGTTGAATGCCTCGCGGATGGCTACACCTCTGCGTTTCAATTCAATATGCACAAGCGGCAAGCCATTGACCAGTACTGTAACATCATAGCGGTTGTCATGCTTTGCGCCGTCCCCCGTACCAATCGCGTACTGATGGATGACCTGCAGCCTGTTATTATGAATATGGGTTTTATCAATCAATGTAATATTCTTGGTTTCTCCCGTATCACGCTTTAATACTTTAACATGATCCTCCTGAATGGTACGGGTCTTTTCCACGATATGTTCATTGGGATTGGCAACGGTATTTTTGAAAAAGGTATCCCACTCCATATCGGAAAACCGATAATTATTTAACTCCTCTAATTTTTCCCGGAGATTGGCGATCAGGTCTTTCTCCGTATGAACAGGCAGATACTCATATCCCTGTTCGCACAGCAGACGGATAAACTCCTGTTCCAGTACAGATTCGCTCTGGTAACTGTCAGACCTTTGTTTAACCGGTTCATATTCTGTGACAACGGTATTTTCCGATGTTTCCGCTACGATATTAAAGTACGGCATGTCCTTGCCTCCTTATCTTGATAGTTCCTTAAAAGATAACAATTTATCCCTGTAATATTCATATTGCTTCTGACGTGCTTCGATTTCGGCTGGAAGTCCTGTGGACAGGTCATTACAGAGGGTATGAAACTTATTCAGCACATCAACGATCTCCTGCTGCTTTTCAATACTTGGAAAATGAAGCTGATACTCTGCGATAGTTTTCCCCGTCAAAGATGCTCTGGTTGTAAATGCACAATGACTTGTAACATACTGTCTGAAATCTTTTGTAGCAAAACAAAACGCGCAGTATTCCGGCAGCAAATAATCCGTTTTCGGAGTTGCTTTGATGGTAAAGCCATTAAAGACACAATCCCCGATGTCATCAAGCATTACCGATGACCAACCAACATCCTCTGCTGTCTCCGATGTCCTGGTAAAAAATACATCTCCCCGATGAACTCCCAGTTTCTCAATCTCAGCAGGTGTGCATTCTACCAATGCAGTAATATCGTTCTCTCGGAGAAATCTGTTATTATAAACATCCGTGTATCTGATAAAAGGGATTCCCGTTCCAAAGAAATCCTTTCCTTTGCTCAAACCATTACGGAAATCAAACAAACTTCCCATCGGCAATGTAACATACCCAAACACATACTGAATGAGCTTAATTGCGCTCAGTTCTGTCTGTCTGTCTGTCATGAATGTGCTGCCTGTTTCAGCAAACGTCAAGAGCAAATCCCGATAATATTCATATTGTTTTTGTCTTGCTTCAATTTTTGCTGGCAAACCGATATTGAGATCGGTACAGATGGCCTCAAAATTATCAAGGACATTCGCATAGCGTTCTTGTACCTCCAATGATGGTAACGGAATCTGGATTTCTTTAATAGCAGGTACATTTGAATGCACTACTTTGCTCTTAACCTTCTCTTTGCTTTTTTGCATTCTTGCTTCTGTTGTTGCAAGCACATGAGCCAAATATCTGGGATTTTGATTATGCTTCATCACAACGATATCGCCACCTGCCAGGCATTTTTCATGTCCAACATATGCTACAGATTTTGCGATATCTTCAACGCTCTCTCCTGTAATTGCGAACAGAATATCTCCATTTTCAAAATACTTCGGAGATTGAACACCATCAATTTTTGTATGCGAAACGCATTTATCAAACCATGTGTTATATGTCGTGTAAATTTCTCCATATCGGACACAAGGGATACCGTCCTCTGTAATCTCATCACGCTTAATACCAGAGCTACGATAGAACTCGGTTGCAATATCTGCTAATTTTACAATAGGGATATTCCCCTTTATCGAAAGAAGTTCATCTCTATAAAATTCATACTGCTTCTTCCGAGCTGTAAGCTCGGCTGTAAGCTCGGCTGTAAGTAACGTGAAAGAGTCCAGGATATGGACTATTTCACGTTGTACCTCCAGAGGAGGTACGGGGAATTTAAACTTAACAAATTTTCTCATGTCAACCGATGCAAAATTTCCCTGATTTAAACATGCTTTACAATATTCATCCAGCTTAAAACAATAATAGTAGACAAACATGCTGTCCATACAAGCACTATATTCTTCTTTAAGCATCAAGTATGTAAATCTCTGATTTGCTAATGATGGAACTTTTATCAAAGCGTGTTCACCAATAGTTGCTGATGTTGCAACTATTATGGAATTTGCCGGAAATAAAGTTCCCTTAACTGCACTTTCCGAAACATACTGTGTTGCTTTTGAAAGAATACGACCATTTTCTCGAATATCCTCCATACGAAACCACGGAATCGTACCGTTCTCCCAATACTCACTATGAGATTTAGATGGTGTATATCCATTTTTGGTATTAAATAATTCTGAAATACTTCTATATCCCACACCATCCGGGCAGAGTTCTGCAATTAACTCATTTATTTTATTCATTTTTTCCCTCCTACCTTCCGCTATAAATCTCATCATTAGTTTTTGCTAATTCTGCAAAAAACTTTTCTATATCGATATGCGGAAGATGATATGTGACCTCATCCCAATCGATAATTCCATTATTAAAATAAAATTTTTCTTTATTTTTCTTATAATAGGATTCTGCCACGTTGCATAAAATCATAAATATTCTCCTTATATTCATTCTGTATTTTAGAATATGTCTATTTCCAAAATCAGTTATTGAACTGCTATCAGAATAAATATCAAACCGTTTAGCTTTTTCGACCACTAATGAGAAATAATCTATCGGAAGATTGGTTCTTAAACTATCATTTTTCATCTTTGGATTTCCTTCATGCAACAAAGAACAGCATAAACTATAAATTACCTCTCCCGACAAATATGGCATATCATCCTTATCTTCTGGATTCTTTTTATATCTTCCTATCTCTTCGTCATACCATAAATATATCGCTTTTTACTGCTCCGTTCCGTTGGTCGTGCAGCCTTCCCACAGATATCTGATAAAGTAAGTGCAGAACTTAATGCCACAAAATACAATTCACTTTCCAATGCCTTTTTTATATTCTGAACAAGTTGAATTATCATTTACACCTCAATCTCTGCAATAATCTTATCAATCTCATCACGCAGTGCCTGCTCTCGTGCCACGATTTCCTTAATCTCCGCATTCAGCTTCACAATGTCTATTTTTTCTCTGGTATCCTCTGCTTCAACATATGTGGACACCGATAAATTGTAATCGTTGCCGGACACTTCTTCGTAGCTTGCCAGATGCGCAAAATGCCTGACTTCCTCACGTTTTGCAAACACATCCACAATACGTTCTATATTTTTCTGGGTCAGCTTATTATTGTTCGTAACCTTCACGCATTCGCTTGTGGCATCAATAAACAGAGTCTTATTATCTGCCTTATTCTTTTTCATTACCATGATACAGGTTGCAATCGAAGTACCAAAGAACAGATTGCTCGGCAACTGAATCACGCAGTCCACATAGTTATTATCTATCAGATATTTACGGATTTTCTGTTCCGCACCGCCACGGTACATAATACCCGGAAAGCATACGATAGCCGCCGTGCCATTAGACGCAAGCCATGACAAACTGTGCATAATAAATGCCATATCTGCCTTACTCTTCGGCGCCAGCACTCCGGCAGGGGCAAAACGGGGATCGTTAATGAGCAGCGGATTTTCATCTCCTGCCCATTTGATAGAATATGGCGGATTAGAAACGATCAGTTCAAACGGCTCGTCATCCCAGTGCTGCGGACTAATAAGGGTATCCTCACAGGCAATATCAAATTTATCAAATTCTACATCATGCAGAAACATATTGATACGACACAGGTTGTAGGTAGTAATGTTAATTTCCTGTCCGTAAAAACCATTGCGGATAGCATCTTTACCGAGAATTTTCTCCGTTTTCAAGAGCAGAGAGCCGGACCCACAGGCCGGATCATATACTTTATTGATTTCTGTTTTACCCACAGTTCCAAGCCGTGTAAGCAGTTCGGACACATCTGCCGGCGTGAAGAACTCGCCACCGGATTTCCCTGCATTGGATGCATACATCGTCATAAGGTATTCATATGCATCCCCAAAAGCATCAATAGAATGGTCTTTGACATCACCGAGATTCATTTCGCCCACACCATTCAGAAGTTTTACGAGTTTCTCATTACGCTTTGCAACAGTAGAACCCAATTTATTGCTGTTGACATCATAATCATCGAACAGTCCTGCAAAATCACTCTCGGCCTCACTGCCTTTCGCTGATTCCTCAATATGACGGAATACACGCTCCAGTGTTTCATTCAAATTCTCATCATTTGCAGCGTTGGCACGGACATTGCAGAACAATTCACTTGGCAAAATGAAAAACCCTTTTTCTTCTACCAATCCGTCTCGTGCTTCTTCCGCATCCCTATCCGGCATTTTTGCAAAGTCAAAATCGGTATTTCCTGCATCCGCCTCGCCACTGTTTATGTAGTTGCATAAATTTTCAGAAATATATCGATAGAACATGGTTCCGAGAACATAATTTTTAAAGTCCCATCCATCTACTGCTCCCCGCAATTCATCTGCGATTGCCCAGATTGCACGATGCAGTTCATCACGCTCTTGTTCTTTTTTTGTATCAACCATTCTCTTTTCCTCCGTTATCCTCCGGAATAAATTCCAAAATATCGTCCACGCCACAGTTTAAAACATGGCAGATACTTTCCACGCTTTCGAGAAAAATATATCCACCCATTTTTAATCGTGTAATGATATTGGCAAAAAAACCAGCTTCTTACTGCAACCCCAAATCGGGAGAGGCCTTTGATTATCAGTTTTTTTGTCAGCAGTATGGCGGTCTCCACATGTGTCGGAGCTGCTATGTAAACCCAATTTTTCAGCCTCGTCACTCGTATAAGAATACCATTCTGTATTATTACTTCTTCGCCTTTTTCCTGGCCATACTATGTATGTTTTTAATACTTCCTAAATATTCTTCTTCAACTGGCGATAAGTTCTGAACCTGATATTTTTTATATTCCTCTGTTGCTTTTTCGACTGCCTGAGCATGGCTGACTGTTCCTGCTCCCTGCAATAGCTTTTCTCCAGTAGTTTTCAACACATTATCAAGATGCTCTACATAATCAGACATATACATGAGATTATGACGCATAGCCTGAATTTCTGCAAAGTCAAAATATCCAGACACAATATTATTTAAAATTTTCAATTCTTCCTCACTTAAATAATTCTTTGCAATGCCAATATCTTTTAATGTTGGAAAATCACCCGAAAAACTTTTTAGCCCCATAAATGGCTGTTCTGCATTTGCTCGTTCATATATTACTTCTGCTGCCGTATGCCCATGCGCCGCATAATGCAGCTTATTTTGAACCATTTTAAAAAACGCGATAGATTCACTGCTTTTAGGATTGTAATCCACACTTGTAGCATAAAGATCAAGTACCTGTCGGTACATCACTTTTTCCGACGAGCGAATATCCCGTATGCGATCTAATAATTCTTTCCAGTAATTTCCGCCTCCCAGATTTTTTAATCGCTCATCATCCATAGTAAAGCCTTTTATCATATATTCTTTCAGACGTTCTGTCGCCCAACGCCGAAATTGCGTAGCAATGAAAGATTTCACACGATATCCAAGGGAAATTATCATATCAAGATTATAATGGATAATATTATAATTCTTGCCATCTGCGCCAGTTGTTCGGAATTTCCGAACAACTGAACCCTCCTCCAATTCCCCTTCTTCAAAAATATGTTTAATATGTTCACTAATATTGGATTTACTGGTTTGATATAATTCACATAATTGAGCTTGTGTAAGCCAAACCGTTTCATCCTGAAATTTAACATCTATTTTTGTATTTCCATCTTCTGTTTGGTATATGATAATTTCGCTTTGTTCATTTTTCCCAACGTCCTTTTTTTTATCTGTCACAATTCCACTCCTTCCCAATCATATTTCTTCTCCCAAAAAATACGCTATTTGAGAGCCTTGATTTATCATATATTCTAATATAGTCTGTATCTTCTGTAAAAGCCCCGTATTCTCCCTAAACTCTGTTCTATGATGTGCCACAAAACTTCCAATATATTCCTCAAGATAATATAATGTATAGTCATAAAACTGTACCCTGCATTCTGAGTCTTTCATAATCAGTTTATATATCCACTCAATTCCAATCTCACTATAAGTTTCCATCCCAACTGTATTCAGCAGCTTAGCCAACGCATAAAACACCGCTTTAACGCTTCTTGATTTTTCAACAAAATCCGTAAAAAATGCAGCCCTTTTCTCAGAAAGCAAATCACATTTATGAGCATCTTTCCGCCAAGAAGTATTTGCAAATAGATACGTTACAATAACCCTATCCTCTCCAAAAGGTACATTGCTGTTCGCATAATAATCATGCATTCCTTTATTACCAAGTTCAATCATCTTTGGTTTCATAAGCTCCCATATATTCCAAAATTCATTTGTTTTTCTATAAACCTCCTGGTCTATAATAAGCCATTTTAATAGTTCTCTTACATTCTCATTTCCAACAATATCTGCCTTTTCCATAAAAGACTCAATCAAAACTTTTCTTTCTAAATCATCACAATGTAACAGTACATCTGCATACCAAACAATGAAATTCAATGTATAGCCTATGAGATTTCTTCGTTCTTCTTTCCCATCATATCTTTTGCCAAATGTCATTTTTATTGTTTTATCTTTCGTCAATTCAACAATCTTAAATGCCTCTTTCATATCTACCGAAATAAATGATATGACAACAAACATCACTGCTCCACTTATCTTTGTAAAGTCAATATCAGCTAGACCAATAGAATCTTTCATGAAAGCCTGTTCTATATTATGTTGAAAGCTTTCCAAAAAATCATCAAGAGAAAGTTCTCTCTGTTTCATAATTTGTATTTCATACTCATTAGCAAGCAAAGAAAAAATATAAACAAGCTTCCATCCATCAGTGGGACTCTGTTTCCAAATGGCATTCGCAATCTGTTTTATAATGCGGCTGTCATCACTCCAGTCTTTAAGCACCAGTTTTAAGAGCAAATATAGTGGATTTTTATTGTCTGTTGTTTTTGTATTTTCTCTATTTATTAGTAATATAAGCCCAAGCGCAATTGCTTCTACCCCATTTCCTGCTTGTCCAAATTCAAAATTTGATATTTCCGAAAACAAATCTCCAAGTTCAAAAATAATATGCCTGCATAAGTTTCTATCTCTATCTGTCAAATCTTTTCCAAAATCTCTGAGCAATACTGCACATATATATGGAACAATTGAAAGATATCGATGGAATAAAAATGACTGTTCTTCATATTCCAAATTATCTTTGCCATTATAATTACATAGATACTCCCACAGTTCTTCCAATTCTTTTAAGACAATTGACATATCGGTATATTTACCATATTCTTCAAACTTCTTATTTCCATTAAATTTATAGTCACTCCATAACTGTAAATCCATATATTTAAAATGATAGTCACTTGTCTCCCTACTCTCTTTACTTAGCTTTTCCATATCTTCGGTAAAATCAGGCATTACCATGCACATATTATTTCCTTTACCATCGGGTTCAACATTAATAACTCTTTTATAATGACGCAAATCCATTCTATAATATGCATACTTGTCTGATGTTTGCCATGTATCAATATCCTTTGTCGCATCATCAATAGCCTGATAAATTTTTTGTAACCGCACACTATATTCTTCCTCAGATATTTCGTTTTTGTCCGTCTGGTATTGAAGAATAATGTCCTCTAGCCTCTTTCGTCTATGTGGAAGTTTATTAGCTTCTCTCCGTTCTTCTTCAAAAATATTATCTCCATGCAGCAAAAATGACGCCTGTCGTTCGGATACAAATCGATCTGAATCAAAATGAAATATCTCTTTTGTTTTAAGGAAATCACAGACAATATCAATCATTTTCTCTGGATACGCTTCAGCAATACTTACAATAACTGCTGTCAGCATAACATTTTCAGATTTTATTAGTATATCTCTACAAAAATCTATTACCACATTAGCATCAGAATTTTTTACTACATTAAGAAGCCATGTCTCAAATCCCATCAACAAACTGACAAGGAGATCTGAACCCACATACGTTCCTCTATACATTTTCCAAAGACGATCAGATACTGTTTGTTCTACCTCCTTCCCTTTCACATGAATCATGATCTTCATGCATTCTTTATAATCTATATTCAAATTTGACTTTAAATAATTTTCGCCTACCTTATTGCAAAAACAAATCAAAAAATCAATTGCCACATCCTGATTATTTTGCAATAAATTTATTATTGGCGTCTTGTACGCACTCGCCGGATAGTATTTATTCGACAGATGTGAATCAAGTCCGAAATAACTATCTATATCTACACTTCGATAAACAGGTAATTGACCCTGACTAATCCACATTGTTTCCATCAATCTGATTGTCAATTCAGGTATCGCAAACGGTATTTGTCCATAGTGATAAATGTCTGTTACCGTGCGCTCTGCCAACTCACTATACATTCTATAAACATTTGAATTTATTTTAGCATAGCCAGCATCTACCCCATCGCCTTTCCGAGCATCTAAAACAGTTTGAAAAATATTGTTTAGTTCATCCTTAATCATCCATGCAGAATTACATAAAATATCATGCAATTTATCAATCTTTTCATCCTTTAATTCATATCTTAAATCTTTATCATTTGATACGTATTCTAACAAAAACAATCCTATTTTCCCGGCAAGTGCTGTATTTTCTTCTTTCTTATTTTCAATATGCTTTGCCCATGAATCCAGAACCTCAATTACAACAGAAGCCATTTCCTTGTCCCAACATATTGATTCTTTATGGGCAAAAATATAAACAAATAACCCTTTCCATGCATATCCAAAAGGCTTCGACAATCGAAACGGCATAAGACTTCCACGATTGAAATATATTTCTCTATGTTCTGCAACACGACAACATGTATTAATCAGAAACGCAATCCTTTTTAACATTACGTAATTACCATCAGCCATGTCAGATATAATTCTGTAATATATGTCTTTAAGATGTTCTTTTGTAATTACCGTCAGAAGAACATCTTCTTTCCATATCTTATCAACCTCTTCGCATTCAAGGATCTTAAAAATAAAATCCTGATGTCCATCTGTAGTCACAAAATATGTCAACCAGCCACGGAACAATTTTCTAACCCGAAGAGACGTCCTGAATTTTGCAAAAAATTTGTCGGCACCACTATCCATATTATACTGCTGTGTAAATATATGATTTGCAGCTAATTCTTCATATGCATCATGGCTATAATAATATTTTCTGGCGTCATTCGTCTGATTTAATATTCCTGCCTTCTCTAAATCTCCAAATGCATCATAGTCATCATTGGACTGTATCTCATACTGATAATTCTCATTTTCCAACATATCCATTGTAATGGATAAAAGAGTATTTTCTCTTCTGGTTGGCATATTATTTTTACGTTTTCTATTATTTCGTATAATATCCTCCCATATTTTGTTTTCAAAAATTTCTCTGTTAAGTATAACACTTGTTTCATTTTCCAAATCATCCAGTGAAAGATACAAATTCAGATAAAACGGTGCTCCAAGCAATTCCAAAAGCTTTTTATCTTCTGGAAGTACGAAGCCATATGTATCAGACAATTCTAAAAGTTTATTGTAATGTATTGGGACTACATGATATTGCTGAACCTTAACCTTGTTTAACAAACTATTATGAAATGATTCTTTATATGTTGTTCTAATTGTAAAAATCAATTTCCATCCCGCTTTTATAAAAATCTGTAGAATTTCTTCAAATGTCTGCTGATTTTCCATAGAAAAATATTTCTCTACTGCATCAATATATACAATACGAAAATCTGCATCTTTATAAACACCAAGTACTTCATCAATTTTCAATACTCCGTGTAAGCTTAAAAATCTCAGTTTATCATCCACATCCATATCTATACTTCTAAATGCAAGAAATGCCGTTTCATCACTGAAGTTTTGTATCACTCTCTTAATCAATGCAGACTTTCCAGAACCCGCCTCTCCATCTACAATCAAAATCTGATATTCCGAAATAAGAAAACTTTCAATATTTAACATATTATGTTCTAAAACAATCTTATTTTCTTTATAAACCATGCTTGTATTAATATTCCCAAATAAATCTGTCTTGTGTTTATCAAGACTTTCACAACATGACTGCACAGCAGAATCTGCCTGAAAAAATACATTCCTGCAGATAGTAAGCTGACTATCCTGCATAAGTTGCGCTTCAATATTACTTCTTACACGCCACTCAATTTTTATATTAAGATTTTGTGCCGCTTTTTCTACATTAATTTTGTAGGATGGTTCTATCATATCTTTTTTTGAACTTGGAGAAAACTCTCTACTTATATAAAAATATAGTGTCGTGATTCCAGGATACGATCTTGCAGCCCCTTCTACAGCTTCTTTCAAATCTTTTTCTTTACCGGACATGGAAACGCTATCTGCATAATATTTTGCTTGAAAACCTATAAGTTGCTCATCCACTTGAATGGGGTTTGTTTCTATGTGAGGTTGATTAAAATAACGAAAAATACCATTCTTCTGGTTAAATTCATAACAAAACAAACAATAGGCAAGATTCTCAAATGCCCTCTGTGGATTATTTGAGTATTTATATTCAAATGCTTTCCAATCTACAGATGTTTCTGGTATCATAAAATCCCTCCTTAAATATATAAATAAATTTCCCGCTGCAGGTAACAAAACAAGCATTTCTTCTTCACTTATAGCAATCCAACAAATTATTGCACATAATTACACGAACGAAACCACCCTGAA
>CANDNA010000019.1 GCA_947385955.1 uncultured Clostridia bacterium | reverse complement strand
TATGATAAAATGTGCAGAGTGAATATTTGCAGAATGGGATAACGAAAGCCGGCATCAGACAGTACAACAAAAAGAAAGGTAATCGGATGAGGAAACAGAGAAAAACGGAACGGAGTGATAGCCAAAAGGTAAGCGGTATTTTTTGAAATACAAACAGCTTGTTTGACAGGGAACCCTGTGTTATATTGTCGGTATGGGAAAACCATAGAGCCAAAGGCGGCCTTACCCTTCCTATTTTTCGGAGGGTATCACAGCCCTCCAGACGAAAGAAAGGAGGGCGGTACAATGTATGTTACATATCAGGATTTAATTCAGATAGGTATACTCATTGTTGCCTTTGCTAATTTGATTTATCAGATTTACAAGGGAAAAAAGAAATAGCCGCCGCTACCACCAATAGCGACGGCAGACCTCATATGAGGTTTTAGCTTATTCACTTAAGGGGTAGGCCGCTTCTATGGCTTTCCCTTTTCTATGTTCAATATAACATATCCGGAGGCAGTATACAAGAGAGATGATAAAATGTATTGGTGAATATTTGCGGAATGAACGAAAACCGGCGCCAGACATACAACAAAAAGAAAAGCGGTTGCAAAAAGAAAGGCAATCGGATACAGTAAGGAAAAGATAACCGTGTCCCAATTTGGGATACAAGGGAGGAGACAGAAGATGAGGAAACAAAGGTATGCGCTATTTGGGCTGCTGGCAGGGGTTATGCTGGTGCTGGCAGGCTGCGGAGGCCAGGCAAAGGAAACATCTGCAGATCAGAAAGAGGCCGGGGTGCCGGAACAGTCAGAAGCCGGTACAGGGATGGCCGGAGCAGGAGAGACATCAGAAGAAGAGCCGGGAAATGATATGGCGGAGCTGGTAGGTGAAAAAGGAGCCAGGCTATTGGAAGAGATAACCCCGGAAGAGCTGGCAGCCATGATTCCCGATACGGAAGTAACGGGTACAGGGTATTATAAACGGTATCCGGGGGAAGAAAAACCGGATGCGAAAATAAAGAATACCGTAGATCAGGAAATAACCGGGTATATGAAAAACTATGAAGTAATCAGCCAGGACTGGGAATGCATTACGGCAAGGGGAATCATAGAGAATGATGCATTAAAAACAGAAGAGGCAGTGGAAGCAGTCTATTATATCAGTATCAACGAGGGGGAAACAGCAGTGGTACTTTCCTCTGCTGAGATCATCAGCCAGCAGGAAAGTGTGCATATCATACCTGTGGTGCCATTCCCGACGGCAGAAGAATTGCTGGAAATGGGTCTGTCAGTCAATGTGGAGATTACACCAATGTCTCCCTGGGAGAATCTTCCGTTAACAAAGGATACGGTAACAGATATATGGTATGATGAAGAAGATTTTCAGGATGAAATGACAGATTGGGACTATAATGGCTCTGTACATTATGTAATAAATGGAATTGAGCAGGAAGATGGTATCTGGATATATTATGAAGCCTATAATGATGAGGAAGCAGAATCAAAGTGGACGATAAGTGATCCGGTGATAGGGACTATTAAAGCAGAAGAAACCGGAATGGAGTGGTAACCAGAGTCTGCGGTGTTTTCTGATATAAGAAAAAGAGAATATAGGAAGAGTGTTATAAAAGGGGCAAAGCCAGGAGTTATTGGTTTTGCCCTTGTTTTATGCTAACTGTTAATATTTGAAATATTTTTTGCAATATTCTATATAGAAATTATTTTGTGCTTTTTAATATCTTGGTATTATTTTGGTTTTCGAGCAAAGTAAGAGCTGAATGTAATATAGAACGTTGGTTTTGGGGAAAAAGTTCCTTGTAGGTTTCAAGCAGAATTTGTGCGCCGTCTGGCATCTCAGAAAAAGACATGGAAATATTTTTTTCCGAAAGTTCAGTATTTGACAATCCCAACAAATAATCTGAAGATACATCAAATATAGATACAAGTTTTAAGATGATGTCTATAGGCGGCATACGTTGTGAAGATTCATAAAATGAAACCATTTTAGGAGTTAATCCCAATTTAGCAGATAATTCTTTTTGCGTCATATGATGCTTATTACGCAATGTTTTAACTCGATTTCCAATATTCATTTTAAACTCCGACTATTGTGTAGATTGATTTTCAGGTACTGCGGAAAAAGACTTTTCTATATCATCAAGAGAATTAATAAATGCAAGAACTGCTTTAATTTGTTCGTCGTTCATTTTTTCCAGTTGTGAAAGAGCTTTTTGATGGAGTTCAGACAAAGTTTTGTTTTTGCTGAACTGCTTTAATTTGGGGGGATTGCCAGTAAGTACCCATTTTGCATTATAACCATATTTCTCTTCAATCAAGGTTGCAAGGGATTGGGAGAGGTTAATATCTGGCTTTTTAAGGAGCATAGATACATAACTTTCGGATACCCCAATTTCGTAGGCAAACTGTTTTTGTTTTAGTTTATTTTCTTGCAATATAAGCCTTATTCTATCACATTGATTCATAAGATTTACCTCCTCATAGATTTTACAGTATCAAAATTACTTAAATAAGTCAATAAAAAATAGTTGACAAGTTTAATCATTTATATTATTCTTAAATCACTAAAGAAAAAATTCAATGGAAGGAGTGGGAAAATGACAATGTCGAATAAAGATATTGCAATTCGTAAGATTGTAGAAATGTCAGAAAACAGTGTATCAAAAGTATTGATTTTCATGGCTGGAATGGAGGCAGAGCAGATTATAAGTGAGACATATGAAACAGATCAAATCGGAAAATCTTCAGCAGAATATACCGCATAGAGAAGAGGATAATTTTATTTTGGTTAAGTTATTTTTATAATTCCTGTCCCAAAACAATCCTCCAAAAGAAAAAGCATGTGCTCCTGTTTGGCGACATATCACATGCTGAATGAAAAAATATTTCCGGTTAACGGTTTACCTCCGGGTTGTCGGTTCTGCCCAGCAGGTAGTCAACGGAGCAGTCGAGATAGTCGGCGATACGGGCAAGGCTAAAGCAGGATAAGCCTTTTTTATCAGTGATTTGGCTAATAGCATTAATGCTTAAATCACAAGCGGATAGCATATCACGGATAAGCACACGTTGTTTTTTGGCTTGTTCTTTAATTCGTTGTGAAAGGATTTGTGCATTATACATAAGTGAAATACCTCCTTTTTGTGCAATGTGCCAAATTCAAGAAAAAACGTGATTATAACTTTATTATCAAGAAATTTCGTGATAAGATATAACCAAGTTAAGAAATACATCTTAACAATACCATAAAAAGGAGGAAAAGCCAATGGGCAAGAAAAAGTACAAAAAAGGTGATAAGAACCACACACTCGAAACGATAGTCCTTATCACCGCAGCACTTAATCTGATTGACAAGCTCGTGGATATCATCCAGAACCTGTTAGATTAAGCAATGGGGAGGGAAACCTCCCCAATAAAAGAATAGCTTTTTCAAAGTCCGTTGTCAATATAAAACAGCAGCAAAGGAGGTCAGGAAATGGCAGTAGTAAGGATAGCAGTGGATATTCTGGTAATTGTTGCAGATATCATACTGATAGCCATGATTTTGAGGAGGTGGAGAAAGTGAACGTAGGAGAAAACATCCGTCGTAAAAGAGAACGGGCAGGATTAACGCAGGCGTACGTGGCAGAGCAGGCAGGAGTGACGCAGGCAATGCTGTGTCAGATTGAGAGGGGGACGAAAAACCCGTCCCTCCAGCTTGGCGCAGAGATTGCGAAGATACTGAATTGCAGTCTGGAAAGCCTGTTGATGGACGTTGGCTCTTCAGCTTAACTTAACGGAGGAAGGGCTTAAGTAAATGACATTGGAAACAGACGAGCTTATTTCACGGATACCTGGGTGAACGATAGCAAAAGAAAAAAGCATGTGATCCTGTTTGGCGACACATCACATGCTGAATAAGAAAATATCTCCGGGCGCTTGCCGGATTCTGTATTTCCCTTATCGTATCAGAAACGGCCGGAAAACGCAAGGAGAAATCAGATTGAGCTGTATATACCGATACAAAATCATAAAAGAACACAGATGCGCCGTCTGCGGGCGATGCTTTGTCATACCCTACGGATGGCACCGCACATGGCAGTACCAGATCTGGGGCGGCAGGAAACGGCTCTATCTGTGCGGATACAGGTGCTATCAGAAGAGCATGCAAAAGAGAAGCGGAGGTGGATGGATATGATGGCGGCGTCACACAGGCTTGGCGGGGCGGCAATGGGAATGCTGGCGGCCCATATGCTCACAGGGCCGGAGGACATAACTGGAAAGGCGGTGATCCTGTCGGCGGCAGTGCTGGGCAGCCTGATCCCCGATATTGACCATCCCCGCAGCAGCATCAGCAGAAAACACAGGAGTATCCGTGGGGCAGTGGGACTGGTGCAGATAATGCTCCGGGGCATTTCCGGCCTGCTTCCCGGGCGGCAGGGAAACTACTTAAGGACTGCGGCGGGGCACAGAGGAGCCAGCCATTCCCTTCTGATGGCCGCGGCCTGCGTCCTTTTGGTACATATGGGGGTGCTGATCTGCCCGGCATGGGAGGGGATGATCACACTGGCGGCCTGGGGCATGGGCGCCGGCGTGGCCAGCCACCTGCTGTTGGATCTGTTTGCGGGCGGCGTACCGCTATGGTTCCCCTTTTCAGGGAAACGGGTCGCGCTGGCACACATCAAAACAGGCGGGGTGACAGAGTGGATCATACGCATCCTGTCGGCAGGCATACTGGCCATCCTGACAGGGGCAGAAATTGCAAAGTGGATATAGCCAAAACAGAGAAAGGGAAAAAGATGGGATACAGAGATACAGAGCTGCAGATCACGTTTCAGGATACACAGCACCGGGATTTCTTCTTACAGTGCCTGGGCAGATGCGGCAGTACGGATACGCGCCATATGACATTGTTTTATTGCCTTGGGATCAGCCAGGATCTCAGGGAACAGACGGAGTCCGTATATGATTTTGATACCGATAAGATACAGACAGGGAGCCTTTTGTCCGGGCATTTTTCCGGAAGCAGTGAGAAGGCCCTGCGGCTGGCAGTTTCCCTCTACATGGATGCCCTGCCCGGCATGGACGGGGAAATGGGCATGGAAGAAAAACTGGAGGAGAGCAGCCGGTATGCGGCCCATAACCTGTTTGACTGCGAGTATGCCGGATATTTCTGGCAGGCGCTGCAGCTTCGTTATCCGGGATATTGTTAAAGGACAGGAGAAAAAAGAAATGAAGAATACAAAGGTAACGGCGGTGATGAACCAGAAAGGCGGGGTGGGAAAGACCACCACTGCGCTGCATCTGGGGATCGGGCTGGCAGAGCGGGGATGCCGGGTGCTGGTGATTGACACGGATCCCCAGGGGAACCTGGCCAAGTCACTGGGATATGATCCGGACGAGCTGCCGGAAACGGTTGCGGACATTTATGGGAAGATCATGAGGGAAGAGGGCGTGGATCCGCAGGAAGGGATACTGGATGGCAGGGAAGGCATACAGATACTGCCCGCCAACCTGAACCTGTGCCCTATGGAAATGACGTTAATGTCCGCAGTGAGCCGGGAATCCATCCTGAAGGATTATATCAGCCTGATTGCGGATGGGTATGACTATATCCTGATTGACTGCCCGCCCTCCCTGGGCCTTCTCACACTGAACAACCTGACCGCTGCGGATGATGTGATCATTACAGTGGAACCGGAAAACCTGTCCGCCGTGGGGATGCAGCAGCTTTTCCGGAGCATCGGGATGGTGCGTAAGAAGCTGAACCGGACCCTTGAGATCAGGGGGATCCTGTTCACCAAAGTGGATGCCAGGACAAACGAGCACAGAAATGTGATGCGCCAGGTAAGGGAAGCCTACCAGGATGCCGTCCCCGTCTTTACTTCCTGGATACCGAGAAACATCAGCATTGCAGAAGCTACCGGCAGGGGGATGAGTGTCTATGCCTACAAAGGGGCATCCGCCGGCGCCCGTGCCTACAGGAGCTTTACGGAGGAGATCTTATCATGAAGTTAAAACCGCTGGAAGAGCTGTTCGGCATATCGGAAAGCGGGGCAGGGGAGGCGGGCTTTCCGATACTGGATCTGGATCCGGCTGCGGTGAAGGATTTTAACGGCCATCCTTTTTCCGTAGCCCTCGATGGGGAGATGGCGGAGCTGGTGGAAAGCATAAAAAACAACGGCGTTCTTTATCCGGGGATCGCCCGTCCCCTGCCGGACGGCAGTTATGAAGCCATTGCCGGGCACAGAAGGAAACAGGCATGCATCCTGGCCGGGCTTTCTTCCATGCCCTTTTACATAAAGGAATGCAGTGACGATGAAGCCGCTGTTATTATGGTGGAATCCAACCTGCACAGGAGCCGTATCAGCATCCGGGAGAAAGCCTTTGCCTACAGGATGCATATGGAGGCCGAAAAGCGCCTCCATGCCGGAAGGCGCCTGCAGAAAACCTGCGGCCAGGAAAACCTGCGTTCCGATGAAGCGTTGGCCCAAAGGACAGGGGAGAGCCGGAATACCATACAGCGGTATATCCGCCTTACCTGGCTGATCCCGGAACTGATGGATCTGACAGACGCCGGGCGGCTGCCGGTGATAACCGCATCTGACCTTTCCTATCTGACCACAGAAGAGCAGCAGACCCTGTACCGGTATATGACGGACAAGGGACTGATGCCCACAGGGAGACAGGCGCTGCACCTGAAGGAATGCAGCAGGGCCAGGCCCGGATCGGTTACCCGGGATCTGCTGGAACTTGTCCTGAAGGGGAAACAGGAGAGAGGGCCGGGCAGAGTGACCATAAAGAGAGAAATACTCAGCCGGTACTTTCCCCGGGAGTATAGGACAGAGGACATGGAACGGGTCATTATAGAGCTGCTGCGGCAGTGGCATGGGGAAAATACAGAAAAACCCGCCGGTCAGATCGACGGGCAGGTCAGTATCGAAGAGTGGGAGGATGGCAGATATATGCCATAGCAGGGGCAGGGCTGCTGCCAGGGCAGAACATACAACGAGAGGATATTGAGCATACACGCTTGATATAAGCGCCGCGGAAAACTTCATGCACAGGCGATTTCGCGAAAAACGCAGTTCCCGGCATCCGGATGGGCGGCGCGTCCGGATGCGGAAAGGAGGGAGGCTGTGCGGGTATAAGTACAGGTTTTTTATGCGTATATTAGAATAAAAAATCGAAGGAGGAAAACGATGGAGCAGATTACAGTGAAGAATATATTTTGTCTGGAAGAACAGGAGCAGGAAGAGAAGATTTTGGCCCTTCTGATCGAAGAGATCAGAAGAAACCGCGGGTAAATCAGATGGAAAAAGAGAAGCAGGGCAAAAGCCCGGGGACAAAACGGGTTGCGCTTTATCTGCGCTTAAGCAAAGAGGATATAGACCGCTTCAAAACGGGTGACAACAGTGAAAGCATTGTCAACCAGAGACTGCTTCTGACAGATTATGCACTGCGAAACGGCTGGACTGTGGCAGATACATATATAGATGATGATTATTCCGGTCTGTATGATGACCGGCCGGCCTTTGACCGGCTGATAAGGGATTGCAGACGGGGCAGATTTGATATCGTATTGTGTAAATCCCAGTCCAGGTTTACCCGCAATATGGAACATCTGGAGAAATATCTGCACCATGATTTCCTGATGTGGGGCATCCGCTTTATTGGCCTGGCTGACGGCGTTGATACCGAGATGGAGGGGAACAAAAAGACCAGGCAGATTTATGGCCTGACCAATGAATGGTACAGCGAAGATCTGTCCAGGAATATCCGCTCTGTATTCAGGGCCAAGATGCGGGACGGGCAGTATCTGGGTTCCTATGCGCCCTATGGATATCTGAAGGACCCGAAGGACCGGCACCGTTTTATCATAGACGAATATGCGGCCGGGGTGGTGAAGATGATTTTCAGCCTTGCCCTGGAAGGATACGGGACAAAGGCCATCTGTTATAAACTGGAGGATATGGGGATTGACAGCCCGTCGGTCTATAAGAGAAAACAGGGCGCTTATGCCAACGCCAGGGCGGAGGAGTTCAGTATCCGGTACAATCTGTGGAGCACCACCACTGTGTACCGGATGCTGACCAATAACACTTATCTGGGAACAATGACCCAGGGACGCTGGGAAAAGGTCAGCTATAAAGACAAAAAGGTGGTGGAACTGCCAAAGGAAGATTGGATTGTGACAGAGAACCACCATCCTGCCATCATCTCTGCGGAAACCTTTGATAAGGTGCAGAGGATTGTCAGGGCAAGACGCTATGCCCGTGCCACGGGAGGTAAAGTACATGCGCTGGCCGGCCGGCTGAAGTGTGCGGACTGCGGCTCCACCATGATCAAATCGGGTTATACCAACAGGAAGCGGGAGGACTGGAACCTGCGGTGCCAGTTGGCCAACAAATCCAGGAAGAAATACTGTACCACCCATCTGATCCGGTATTCGGTGCTGGAACATATTGTATTGGAGAATATACGGAAGCTGGCAGCAAAGGTACTGGAAAGCAAGGAGCGGAAAGAACAGATTGCACAGATACTGGAAGGGATGACAGAGAGTGGGGAAGCGCTGAAGGAAATGCGCAGATCCCTGGGGCAGCTTACGTCCAGAAGGGATGGAATGAACCGGAAACTTTCCTTATTATATGATGACCGGATTCAGGGAGTGGTTTCGGAAGAGCAGTTCCGGCAGTTGAAGGAGCAGTTTGATTTGGAGTATAATCAGACAGAAGAGCATATACGGCGTCTGGAAGAGGAGATCGGGGCGGCAGAGCAGGAAAAACAGGAGAGACAGAACATTGAAACATTGATTGAAAAGTACTGTACCTTTGATAAACTGACCTTTGAAATGGCAGAGGATTTTATCCGGTATATCGAAGTGGGAGAGAAGGACCCGGAAACGGGCAGACAGGAAATCAAAATACATTGGAACTTGTAAACCCATTGTGTTTTCATACATTCACCCATGTCTCCGGCATCCTGGCAGGTGACGGCAGTCTTTCCGGCGGGAGATACAGAGGGATCGCACCGCAGTGCAGTCTGGTGATCGGTAAGGTATTGAATGGCAACGGTGACGGGACGATAGAGCATATGCTGAAAGGCATTGAATGGATTCTGCGGAAAAAAAGGATCTGGAATATCCGGATTTTGAATATTTCCATTGGTCTGGGGCTGGATTTGAAAAAAGGACAGAGAGAAACTCTGATTTCCTGTGTGGAAGAAGCATGGGGGCAGGGACTTGTGGTCGTGGCGGCAGCGGGTAATGCGGGTCCGAAGCCAGGAACCCTTTCCCCGATCGGGAACAGCAGGAAAGTAATTACAGTAGGCTGTAATGAGGGAGGTTATTTTGGAGAACGGCCTTCTCTGTGTGAGTATTATTCCGGCAGGGAAGAAGAGGGGGCGGAACTGAGAAAACCGGATGTGGTAGCGCCGGGAACGGATATTGTTTCCTGCAATGCCCATGCCAGACGTACTCTGTATGGATGGCAGAACGGATATGCTGCCAAGAGCGGTACGTCCATGTCAACGCCGATTGTATCCGGGGCGGCGGCGCTTTGTCTGGAAAAATCTCCGGATGCAGGCAACAGTGAAGTGAAGCGCAGAATCATATATACTGCCACGGATCTGAAGGAACCCTGGTATAAGCAGGGGTGGGGAATGCTGAATATTGAAAGAATGCTGGATTTTTGATATTGACATGCCCCGTATAATTGTATACAATTATGCGGGGCATGTTTTTGTACAGAAAGCAGAAAGCCGGTAAAAGAGGTTTTCTGTTGTAAGAACGGTGGCAGAAACTGCCCTGTAATGTCAAGAAGGACAGGCAGGGGAAATGAAAGTGGAAAATTATGATGTAAAAAAGGAAGTCACGGACAAATATTCTTTACGGGGCCGTGTATTTCACAAGATTCGGGAAGATATTTTAAGCGGAAGATATAAGGTAAAGGAGGAGCTGCGGGAAGTCGCCATAGGGGAAGAAATGGGAGTCAGCCGTACACCTGTCAGGGAAGCATTCCGGCAGTTGGAGCTGGAAGGGCTGATTCGAATCGTGCCCAATAAGGGCGCCTATGTAACCGGGATTACGGTAAAGGATGTGCGGGATATTTATATGATCCGTTCTCTTCTGGAAGGACTGTGCGCCAAATGGGCCACAGAGCATATTTCCAGAGAACAGATGGAAGAGATGGAAGAGAATATTTTTTTGTCGGAGTTTCATGCTTCCAAGGGCCATACGGAACAGATGGCAGAGCTGGATAATCGGTTTCATGAGATTATGTATGAGGCGTGCAACAGCAAAATGCTGGAACATGCTCTGAAGGATTATCATCAGTATGTATTGCGGGTACGGAAAAAGACCTTATCCACGCAGACAAGAAGTACGGCCTCCAACGCGGAACACAGAAAGATTATGGAGGCGATCAAGTCCGGCGACGGAGAACTGGCAGAACAGCTTGCCAACAGGCATATGATCAATGCCTATGAAAATATGGTGGAAAACGGTTATATGGAACATTATGAAGAATAAAAACAGAAAGGAAACGGGATGATGGAAAAAATTCAGATGAAAACACCGCTGGTGGAGATGGACGGCGACGAAATGACAAGAATTCTGTGGAAGATGATTAAGGAGGAGCTGCTGCTTCCTTACATAGATCTGAAAACAGAATATTATGATCTGGGCCTGGAGCACCGGAACGAAACAGATGATCAGGTGACGATGGACAGCGCCAGAGCCGCCGCAAAATACGGGGTGGCGGTAAAATGTGCCACGATTACACCCAATGCTGCCCGGATGGAGGAATATCATCTGAAAGAGATGTGGAAAAGCCCCAATGGGACGATCCGCGCAGCACTGGATGGTACGGTTTTCCGCACGCCCATTGTAGTAAAGGGGATCGACCCCTGTGTACGCAACTGGGAAAAACCGATTACGCTGGCAAGGCATGCTTATGGTGATGTATATAAAAATACAGAACTGAAAGTGGACCGTCCGGGTAAGGCAGAGCTGGTGTTTACCGGAGAGGACGGCAGTGAAGTGCGGGAACTGATCCATAGTTTTGCAGGACCGGGTATCCTGCAGGGTATCCATAATACAGAACAGTCCATCCGCAGCTTTGCCAGAGCATGTTTCAATTATGCTTTGGATACGAAACAGGATCTCTGGTTTGCCACCAAAGACACCATTTCCAAAAAATATGACCATACATTTAAGGATATTTTTCAGGAAATTTATGAACAGGAATATCAGGAAACCTTTGAGAACGCGGGGATTACTTATTTTTATACTCTGATTGACGATGCGGTGGCCAGAGTGATGAAGGCAAAAGGAGGCTTTATATGGGCCTGCAAGAATTATGACGGGGATGTGATGAGTGATATGGTATCTTCGGCATTTGGTTCCCTGGCCATGATGACAAGCGTACTGGTGTCTCCTGACGGCGTATATGAGTATGAGGCGGCCCACGGGACGGTGCAGCGCCACTATTATAAATATCTGGAGGGAGAGGAGACTTCCACCAATTCTGTGGCAACGATCTTTGCCTGGACAGGCGCCTTGAAAAAGCGGGGAGAACTGGATGGGATACCGGCGCTGTCAGCCTTTGCAGAAAAGCTGGAACAGGCTACGGTCCATACCATTGAAAGCGGACGGATGACAAAAGACCTGGCGCTGATCACTTCTCTTAAGGATGTACAGGTGTTGAACAGTGAAGCATTTATCAAAGAAATCAGGAATACACTGGAAGCATTGTAAAATGAACTGCCGCAGCGTGCTGAAAAAATGTGCATTTACAGGAAAGAGGCCGTGGGACTGATCAGTCCCCGGCCTCTTCGCTGAGTGTTTCCCATTGCAGATACAATGTTTCCAGCTGTTGAAGATTATCCTCTTTTTCAGAGGACAATTCTGTAAGCCTGGGGACATTGCTGCAGTTTTCGGGCAGTGCCATCAGCATATCCAGCTCTTCATTTCTCTGTTCCAGCGTTTCGATAGCCTGTTCGGCTTTTTTCAGATCGTTTTCCAGTTTCCGTTTTCTGGCCTGCTGCTGTCTCTGGTTTTTCCAGTCCAGCCTGGCTTCCGTTTCGGCTGTGGGGCGGGACTGGGCAGTATCTGAACGGGAAATTTCTGTTTCGTTCTTTTTTTCCAGATAATAGTCATAGTTTCCCAGAAATCCGGTAAGGGCATGGGCAGACAGTTCCAGGATCCGGTGGGCTGTCCGGTTGATAAAATACCGGTCATGGGATACATAGAGGACGGTGCCTTCATAATGATTCAGCGCATCCTCCAGTATTTCTTTGGACATGATGTCCAGATGGTTGGTAGGCTCATCCAGAATGAGGAAATTGGCTTCGGACAGCATCAGTCTGGCCAGAGAGACACGGCCTCTTTCTCCGCCGCTGAGTTCCTTTACCCGCTTGAACACTTCTTCTCCGGTAAAAAGAAATGCCGCCAGGGTATTGCGGATTTCCGTATTGGTCAGAGTGGGATAGGCGTCTGAAATCTCTTCAAACAGAGTTTTTTCAGGATGAAGTACATGGTGCTCCTGGTCATAGTAGCCGATCTGCACATTGGCGCCAATGCGGATCTGTCCGCTGTCAGCCGGAATCAGATGATTGATAATTTTCAAAATCGTGGTTTTTCCGGTGCCGTTGCTGCCGATCAGAGCCACATGTTCTCCCCGTTTCAGTTCAAAGCCCAGGTTTTCAAAGAGAGAAAGACCGTCAAAGGATTTGGACAGAGAGTCAACCGTCAGCACATCGTTTCCACTCAGAATACGGGGCAGGAGCCGCATCTTCATATCGGTCCGTGCCTGGGTGGGCTTTTCGATGACCTCGATTTTCTGCAGCATTTTTTCCCTGCTTTCGGCACGGCGGATGGATTTTTCCCGATTGAAGGAACGGAGCTTTTCGATGACTTCTTCCTGATGTCTGATTTCCCGCTGCTGGTTCTGATAAGCATTCCATCTGGAAATACGCAGCGCTTCCTTTTTGGCCGCATAGCTGGTATAATTGCCGGAAAATGTAGTGGTTTCGCTCTGATCAATCTCAATGATCTTAGTGGCAATGCGATCCAGAAAATACCGGTCATGGGATACGACCAGTACTGCTCCTTTGTAATTTATCAGATAAGTTTCCAGCCAGGAGATAGAAGTCATGTCCAGATGGTTGGTGGGCTCGTCCAACAGGATCAGATCGGGTTTTAACAAAAGCAGTTTTCCCAGTGCCACACGGGTTTTCTGGCCGCCGGAAAGGGTGGTGATCTTTCTGGAGAAATCTTCCTCCTCAAATCCCAGGCCTTTTAACACACCGGTCAGTTCGCTTCTGTATGCGTAACCGTTTTCCGTTTCAAACTGATGGGTCAGAGAAGCGTAAACTTCCATTAGCTGTTCCAGTTTTTCGCCGGAAACCTGCTTCATATCCTGTTCTGCCTGACGCATCTGTTCTTCCAGAAGAATCAGATTCTGCCTGACAGAGAGCAGCTCTTCATAAATGGTATGTTCACTGTCAAAAACCACCAACTGAGGCAGATACCCCAGTGTTTTCCCTTTGGAAAGAACGGCCATGCCGCTGTCTGCTTCCAGTTCACCGGCAAGGATACGGAGCAGTGTGGTTTTTCCTGCACCATTGATACCTACCACGGCAGCTTTTTCATATTCTTCTATATGGAAGGAACAGCAGTCCAGAATCAGCGTTTCTCCAAATTGCTTTTTTATATTCTGACAAGATAAAATCATATGCATTTCCTCCGAACGTAATCTCCTCTATTTTAATGGAAATGGTTTACAAATACAAGTCTGCATTTCATTGACAGGAATTTCACAATTTTATATAATAAAAAGTAGATGCGCACGGTACGCAGAAGGGTTCGTGTGAAATATGGAATCGGGGGCAGATACAAGATGGAAGGAAAAGGGATATCACAGGCGGTCATCGGCAGGCTGCCAAGGTATTTCCGGTATCTTGGGGAACTCAGGGATGAGGGAGTGGAACGTATTTCCTCACAGGATCTGAGCAGGCTTATGCAGGTGACAGCTTCCCAGATCAGACAGGATTTTAATAATTTTGGCGGCTTTGGACAGCAGGGCTATGGATATAATGTGGAATATCTGTATGCAGAGATTGGCAGGATACTGGGACTGGACAAACAACACAGGCTGATTATTGTGGGCGCCGGAAATCTGGGGCAGGCATTGGCCAATTATATGAACTTTGAAAAAAGAGGGTTTCTGATGCAGGGGATTTTTGACGTGGATCCAAAGCTCTATGGCAGAGTGGTAAGAAATCTGGAAGTTGAGCCAATGGAGCTGGTGGGACAGAGAATCCGGGAGAAAAACATCGATATTGCGGTATTAACGGTTCCGAAAAACAGTGCGGTGGAGGTGGCTGACCGGCTGATCGGTTATGGGATCAAAGCAATCTGGAATTTCGCACATGTGGATCTGCATGTGCCTGAGGGGGTACAGGTGGAAAATGTGCATCTGTCTGACAGTTTGATGAAGCTTTCCTATACGATCAGTTGTTATGAAAAGCAAAGAGGGTAGATGGGGATATGGTAATCAGAAAACGTAAGGGGAACCGGGGCGATGAGAAAAAGTACAGGGCAGCACTGGCAGGGAAAAAGATACCGGTTCTGACACTGGACAATAAATGGCATAAACTGATTGCACGTCTGGGCAGCACCGCGGAAATCGGACGTTTGTCGGAAAAGCTGAATGATCTTTTGAAACGGCAGGGAAAGATCAATACAGAACTGAAAGACATGCATCTTCTGAAAAAGAAGCTGATGGAGAATATTGTGGCTTCTATGGATGAGATTGAGTCGGCTTCTCCTCAGGTGGATAAAAAGATGGATGAGAGCCGGCGGTTGATAGAAGAGTGCAATGTGAAGATGGGCCAGTACCGGGACGAAAATCTGGAGCTCCCAAAGGAAATTGACGACATCAACTATAAACTGATGGTGGCCACGATGGAACTCTGCTATCAGAGGCTGCAGCAGAATACGAAAGAGATCAATGAAATCAACGACTGGCTGACCAGTACCAGAATAGAACTGAAAAAAAAGGTATTAAAAAAGCAGGACAGCGAAACTGTAAATTTTGAACTGTATTCCTACATGCATGATATTTTCGGGTCAGAGGTACTTGAAATATTTGATATGCAGTACAATCCGGGCGAAAGGCCGCCTGTTGTAAAAAATGATAAAAAATAATCTGCAATAAGATGCGTCAAAGGGAATGCTTTGACGCATTTTCAGATAGGAAGAAGGAAAGCAGCGGTAAGGAGGAAAACATGCAATATCTGGTGAGCAGTGCACAGATGAAGGCATATGATCAGGCAGCTACGGAAAACACGGGGATTCCCTCGCTTGTATTGATGGAACGGGCAGCCTTTGCGACGGCAGAAGAGATTATGAGCCGGTTTCCGCTAAAAGGGACAGAGCGGAGCCTGGATAAAAGCCGGGTGTTGATCCTGGCAGGCTGCGGCAACAATGGAGGAGATGGTTTTGCCATTGGGCGTATTCTGGCAGAGCACGGCTATCCGGTCTCTTTTGTGCTGGCAGGAGAACGGGAAAGATGCAGCAGTGAAACGAAGGCCCAGATGCAGATTCTGGAGCGTCTGGGAGAGGTGGTGGAAACCGATGTGCCGCGGGGAGCGTTTGCGGTGATTGTGGATGCCTTGTTTGGGATCGGGCTGTCCAGGAGTGTAACAGGAAGATACAGGGAGATGATCGACTGGATCAATGCTTCTTCAGCCTGTGTGGTGGCGGTGGACATCCCTTCCGGTATCCATGCGGATACAGGAAAGGTTATGGAGGCGGCGGTCAGGGCGGACTTGACCGTAACGTATGGCTATGTCAAGCCGGGACTGATTTTGTATCCGGGTGCAGAGTACGCAGGCAGGGTGGTCTGCCGCAAAATCGGTATTTCCCATCCTGCCGGTGAGAAACCGCTGGGGTTTGTCTATGACAGGACGGATCTTGTCAGGCTTCCCGTCAGAAAGAATGACGGAAATAAAGGCAGCTTTGGCCGGGTGCTGGTGATTGCGGGCAATGAGCGGATGTGCGGAGCCTGCCAGTTTGCGGCACTGGGCGCCTATCGTATCGGGGCCGGGCTGGTACGTGTCCTGACGGTAAAGGAAAACAGGAATATACTGATGCAGACAGTGCCGGAGGCCATTGTGGACACCTATGAAAATGAGGATGTGGAAAGGCTCTTAAAAGAGGCGCTTGACTGGGCGGACTGTGTGGTGGCCGGACCCGGAATCGGGACGGATGAACGGGCCTGCCTGATGATGCAGTATGTATGGGCTCACTGCCGTCTGCCCCTGGTGGTGGATGCGGATGGGTTGAATATACTGGCTTCCCATCCTGACTGGTTACAACAGGACAGGGACAGGCGGGAGGAAACCGGGGAAATCCATGAAACAAAGGTATATTTTACGCCCCACCTGGGAGAGTTTTCACGGTTGGCGAAAAAGAGCATAAAATGTTGTAAGGAAGATATCATTTCTGCGGCGGTATCTTATGCCAGAGATCATGGGGTGATTCTTGTATGCAAGGATGCCAGAACGGTGGCGGCGGATCCGGCGGGAGAAATTTATCTGAATACATCCGGTGACAACGGTATGGCTACCGGGGGAAGCGGCGATGTACTGGCCGGGATTCTGGCCGGATTGCTGGCACAGGGGATGCAGGGACTGGAAGCGGCTGCCCTGGCAGTATATCTGCATGGGCTTGCCGGAAACCGGGCATCTTCTGTAAAGTCAGTCTATGCCGTAAAGGCAGGCGATTTGCTGGAAGCACTGCCGGAGGTACTTACAGAAGGAGGAAACAGAGGATGGACTTAAATGACAGGCTGGCATCCTATGCAAGGGCATGGGCCGAGGTGGATCTGGATGCCATTTGCCATAATATGGATCATATGAAAGCCAATATTGCAGAAAAGACACAGATGATTGCGGTGATTAAGGCTGACGGTTACGGTCACGGAAGTGTACCGTTATCACAGGTGCTGGAACCGCTGCCGTATCTGTACGGTTTTGCCGTGGCTACTTTTGAAGAGGCGGAACTGTTACGGAAAAGCGGTGTGAAAAAGCCGATTCTGATTCTGGGGTATACGTTTCCCTATTGCACCAAAGAGCTGATCCGGCAGGAAATCCGGCCGACGCTGTTTCGGCCGGACAGTGCCAGGGAATTGTCGCAGGAGGCTGTGTCTCTGGGAAAAGAGGCAAAAGTGCATATTAAGGTAGACACAGGAATGTCCAGGATCGGGATTCGGCCGGATGAGAGCGGGATCGGGCTGATCCGGCAGATCATGGAGCTGCCGGGTATTTGCATAGAAGGTATTTTTACACATTTTGCCAAAGCAGACGAAGCGGATAAAAGCGCTGCGCTGGCCCAGTATGAAACATTCAGGGCGTTTGTGGATCGGGTGGAGCAGGAGCTGGGGCTTTTGATTCCTCTGCGGCACTGTTCCAACAGCGCGGGCATTATCCGTCTGCCTCAGGCCAATATGGATTTGGTCAGAGCCGGAATTGCCCTTTATGGTCTGTGGCCGTCTGAGGAAGTGGAAAAGGATATTGTTTTATTGAAACCGGCGCTTTCCTTCAAAAGCCATATTGTATATGTGAAGGAGCTGGAAGCAGGCAGGCAGATCAGTTATGGAGGGACCTATACCACAAAAGAGCGGATGCGGGTAGCCACGGTTCCGGTGGGGTATGCAGACGGTTATCCCAGAGGACTGTCCGGGAAAGGATATGTGCTGATCCACGGCAGGCGGGCACAGATTCTGGGCAGGATCTGTATGGATCAGATGATGGTGGATGTGTCAGGGATTCCGGAAGCTGTGGAAGGCGATGAGGTGACACTGCTGGGAGCAGACGGCGGGGAGCGGATTACTGCCGAATATCTGGGGGAGTTGTCCGGACGGTTTAATTATGAACTGGTATGCGGAATCAGCAAGCGTATCCCCCGTGTTTACAAAAGAGGCGGAAAGATTACAGGAACAAAAGATTATGATCAGGATTTTGAATACCTTCCGGAAAAAGGGCAATAATATTGCTATATTGAAATGAAGGAAGTGTAACATAGAACATGAAACGTGGAGATGTATACTATGCGGATTTAAGACCTGTGATCGGCTCCGAGCAGGGCGGCATCCGGCCTGTACTGATCGTGCAGAATGATGTGGGCAACCGGCACAGCCCTACGGTCATCTGCGCTGCCATTACTTCCAGGATGAATAAGGCAAAACTGCCCACACATATCGAACTGGATTCCAGCCGGTATGAAATGGTCAAGGATTCTGTTGTGCTGCTGGAACAGCTCCGCACGATTGATAAGAAACGCTTAAAGGATAAAGTATGTCATCTGGACCGGGATATTATGGAAAAAGTGAACAGAGGGCTTTTGATCAGTCTGGAACTGGATACATAAAAGGAGAGTATATGCGCGTAAGCAATCAAAAAAGAAAGATACAGGTACGCGTTTTTGTGTGCCTGTTATTTCTTTTCCTGTCGGGTATGGCACAGGCCTGCGGCAGGACGGAAACGGGATACGGGCAGAGCACAGGACTGGATGTATGGTTTTTTGCCTGTTCGGAAGATGCGGACAGTATCCTGCTGCAGACAGAGGATACCAATATTCTGATTGATACGGGAGTGGAAGCAGACAGCACGGAACTGGTGGAAAAGATGAAGCGTTTGCAGGTGGAACAGGTGGACCTGCTGATTCTGACCCATCCTGACAAGGACCATATAGGCGGCGCGGCAGCAGTATTGGAGAACTTTCCCGTAAAATGGGTAATGCAGACTGCCTGTGACAAAGATTCTGCGCTGCAGGATGATTTGGAGAGGAGGCTGGACGGACTTTCCGGATGCGTTGTTTCCGTACCGGATGCCCGGCAGCAGCTTGTGTTCGGCAGTCTGCAGCTTACTGTCTATCCGCCTGGAGAGGAGGAATACGGCAGTGCCAACAACTATTCTCTTGCGGTGCTGGCTGAATATGAGGGCAGGAGGTTCTTTTTTGCAGGGGATGCCAAGAAAAAAAGGATCGGGGAACTGCTGGAAGAAGCGCTGCCGCAGGTGGATGTGTATAAGACGGCTTATCATGGAAGAGACAGCGGCAACGGGGATGCGCTGATAGAGATGCTGTCGCCTGAAATTGCGGTAGTGACAGCAAAAGAGGCGGAAGAAGAGACACAGCAGGCACTGACCGATACCGGTGCAGAGATTTATACCACCTGGAAAGAGGATGTGTATATGACTGTGAGAAACGGCGTCCTTGACGTCAGATAGAGAAAATGCTATATTCATACATAAGACTTTGGAAAGATAAGGAAGAGGAGATGACAAAATGGAGGACGGTGGGCCTACTGCCGGGAAACCAGGTATCATGAAACGGGGATTTTCCAAGATCGCAGGCCTGATCGGCAGACAGACGGACGGGGATGTGACAGAGAAAGAGATCATTTCTATGGTCAATGAAGGGCACGAACAGGGTGTGCTGCAGGCAAGCGAAGCAGAGATGATTACCAACATCTTTGAATTTGGCGACAAAGAAGCACAG
This sequence comes from uncultured Clostridia bacterium, assembly GCA_947385955.1. Classification (GTDB taxonomy): domain Bacteria; phylum Bacillota; class Clostridia; order Lachnospirales; family Lachnospiraceae; genus VSOB01. The sequence goes on along the minus strand of CANDNA010000019.1, from coordinate 47,955 downwards.
GATATTATGATACATCGGAAAAATATCGTGGCACTGGACGGCAATATGACATTGCAGGAAGCCCTGACTTTTATCATCAATGAGAATAAGAGCCGGTATCCGGTCTATGAAGGTGATATTGACCATATTATCGGGATTCTGCATTTTAAGGATGCAGTTCGGACAAGGGAAACCAGTAAGAGCAGCACGATAACCGAAAAAAAGATCAAAAGTATCAAGGGGCTTGTGCGGGAGGCCAGGTTCATACCGGAGACAAGAAATATTGACGCATTGTTCCACAATATGCGGGCCATGAAAATACATATGGTCATTGTCATTGACGAATATGGGCAGACAGCCGGTCTGGTGGCAATGGAGGATATCCTGGAAGAAATCGTGGGCAATATTATGGACGAATATGACGAGGAAGAAGGCCATATTGAAGAAAAAAGCGAAAACGAATATGTGATAGAAGGGCTGACGCCCTTAAAAGAGCTGGAGGAGCGGTTTGCTATTGCTTTTGAGGAGCAGGATTTTGAAACACTGAACGGATTTCTGATTTCGAGAATGGACAAGATTCCGGACGATGATGAGAAGTTCGAAACAGATGTGGACGGCTGGCATTTTACTGTTTTATCTGTAAAAAACAGAGTGATAGAAAACGTGCTGGTGACCAAGCCGCCGCCACAGGCAGAGGCGGGAACCGGTGCAGATGCCGGCCCCGGTTAACCGGGACACAGCAGGAGAATCAGGAAAGGGAGAATACCATGTCAGGACATTCAAAATTTGCAAATATCAAACATAAAAAAGAAAAAAACGATGCGGCCAAAGGCAAGATTTTTACGATAATCGGCAGGGAGATTGCAGTGGCGGTCAAGGAAGGCGGCCCGGATGTCAATAACAATTTCCGGCTTGCCGCAGTGGTTGCCAAGGCCAAGGCCAATAACATGCCCAATGAAACCATTGAAAGAGGGATCAAGAAGGCAGCCGGGGATGCGGGCAATGTAAACTATGAATATGTTACATATGAAGGATACGGACCCGGCGGAATCGCTGTGATCGTGGATGCATTGACAGACAATAAGAACCGTACCGCGGCGAATGTCAGAAGTGCTTTTACAAAGGGCAGGGGCAGTATTGGGACACAGGGCTGTGTTTCCTTTATGTTTGACAAAAAAGGACAGATTATCATTGATAAAGAGGAATATGACGGTGACGGGGATGATCTGATGATGACAGCGCTGGATGCCGGAGCAGAAGATTTTACGGAAGAAGCGGACAGTTTTGAAATCATTACCGATCCGGACAGTCTGGAAACTGTGCGGGCAGCGCTGGAAGAGGCCGGTGTTACAATGGTTTCTTCGGAAGTGACGATGATTCCTCAGAACTATGTGGCGCTGACGGATGAAAGCGACATTAAAAATCTGCAGCGCACTCTGGATTTGCTGGATGAAGACGACGATGTGCAGGCGGTTTATACGAACTGGGACGAATAAGCGGCAGTCGGAGAGGCAGAGCTGCAGAGTGTGGAGGAAAACAGTATGGAGTACAGAGAGGGAAGATGTCCGAAGTGCAATGAGACCATGCAGATTCCGGTAGGAAGAGACCGTATTATCTGTATGTTCTGCGGACAGGAGTTTTCCGTGGAGGAAGGAAGAGAAGCCGATGACAGAGCGTTTATGGCGGAGCTGGAACGGTTTCGGGAACATGCCGGCAGTTTTTTTCAGGATATGGAAAAGACTGTCAAAGGTTTTCAGAGAAATCAGTATGAGGGCAGTTTCCAACAGTATCTGATTGCCCATCAGGAAAATCTCAAAACCATACGCAGCGCGGTGCTGGCCGCCTCTGACCGGAATCATGCGGTGGATGAAATTTCCGAAATATTTCTGCAGCATGGCAGAGCGGTGATGGATGCCCATAAAGGAAAGCTGGGCAGGGAATCTCTGCAGATGACAATGAATATGTATATGGTGACCTATGTACTGCCGGCGCTTCTTTCTGTGGATCATGGGATGCTTTCCGATCTGGCAGAGGAGATCTGCAGAAAGTGGGATGCTTCTTTTAAAAACAGTAAAATACAGGCGGCGGATTATGATTCGCTGAAGGATGGTTTCCGCAGAAAGCTCTGCTATATTACCACAGCGGTATGCGAAGGACTGGAAAAACCTCTGGACTGCTATGAGTTAAGGGTGTTGAAGTCTTATCGGGACGGATATCTGGCCGCTTCTCCGGAAGGCGAGGCAATGATCGCCCGGTATTATGATATGGCGCCTACGATTGTAAAAAGAGTGAACCGGAAAAAGGATTCGAAAAAAATTTACAGGCATCTGTATCAGACATATATCGCTCCCTGTATACGATTGATAGAAGAGGGAGACAATGAAGGGTGTCTGAAAAAATACGAAGAGATGGTGGAGATGCTTCGGGAAGCCTATATGCAGGAGTAAGGAGCAGGATTTTTATGGCAGAACAGACAAAAAAAGAGGACGGACAGGAGATTCATTATATTCCCAATCCCCTTCCTCTTCCCAAAAAACATGTGAAAAAGGAAATCGGATTTGACTTTGAGCCGGGGCCGGAAATGCTGAAATTTGATGTGGAGCTGAAGGACGGCGAGGATGACTTTGATTTTTAACGCATGAATCAATCCGAAGATGCAGATAATAGGGAGCAGAAATGCTCTCTATTTTGTTGCATGGAGACAGGTTACAGCAGGAAAAGGAAAGAGGAAACAGTTATGTCAAAAAATCATAAAAGCAGCTCAAAAAACAGTTCCAAAAACAGTCAGAACAGCAGACAGAGTAACAGTCAGAACAGGAATCCGGAAAACGGTATGAACCAGAAAGAAGAAAAGCGGGAACAGGAAAAACATCAGGATGAACGGATCGAACAGACCGGACAGACGACGATGGGAAATGTACATCTGATTACCATTATCGGAGAGGTGGAAGGACATGACAATCTGGGCAGCAATGCCAAAACCACCAAGTATGAGCATATTCTGCCTCAGCTTGCCGCGATTGAAGACAGCGGTGATATACAGGGGCTGCTGGTACTTCTGAATACAATGGGCGGTGATGTGGAGGCCGGGCTTGCCATAGCGGAAATGATTGCTTCCCTGAGCAAGCCTACCGTATCACTGGTATTGGGCGGCAGTCATTCCATCGGCGTTCCCATTGCCACCAGTACGGATTATTCCTATATTGTACCTACAGGGACAATGGTTATCCATCCGGTGAGGATGAACGGTATGGTCATCGGTGCGCCGCAGACTTTTGATTATTTTAAGCAGATGCAGGACCGTATTACCGGTTTTGTATGCAGTCACTGTCGTGTCACAAGGGACAGGATGGAAGAGATGATGATGGCTACCGGGATTCTGACCAAAGATATGGGTACCATACTGGTGGGCGGAGAAGCGGTCCGGGAAGGGCTGATTGATGAGGTGGGAGGCATCAGAGAGGCTATGAAAAAGCTGCATACACTGATGGATCATAGCCGGAAGCACTGATGCCACAGGATATATGTTGCTGCATGGACAGGGTTACATTCGCTTTCTGTACCAGTGCTCTGCATACTGGATCAGTTGATACAGTCCCATTGCGATCACGCACAGAATGATGATACTGGTGATGACAAGATGAAGCTGAAAAACCTGGCTGCCATAAATGATCAGATATCCCAGCCCCCGGCGGGCAGCCAGAAATTCCCCTATGATGACACCTACAAGAGCCAGGCCGATGTTGACCTTCATGGTACTGAGAATGGTAGGAATGGAATCGGGCAGTACGACTTTGAAAAATACATCTTTTTTGGTTCCGCCCAGTGTGTAGATCAGCGTCATCTTTTCTTCATCCACCTGATGAAATCCTGTATAGAGGCTGATGATACAACCGAAGAGAGCCACGGAAATGCCGGCTACGATGATGGTTCCCATTCCTGTACCCAGCCAGACGATAAAGAGAGGGGCCAGTGCGGACTTGGGCAGACTGTTGAGTACCACCAGATAGGGCTCCATGATTTCCGACAGACTTTTGGAATACCACAGGAGGGTTGCAGCGAGCAGGCCGATGACGATGACCAGGAAGAAACTGGCGAGGGTTTCAAACAGGGTGATACCGATATGCTGGAAAATGGAGTAGTCGGCCAGCATGGACAGAAAACAGGAAAGGACTCTGGCAGGGCTGCTGAAAAAGAAGCTGTCGATCACATCCAGATCAGCGCACAGCTCCCAGACTCCCAGGAATACAATCAGCAAAAGGAAGCGCATACCGGCAACCCGGTGATGATGCTTTTTATGATGGCTGATAAAAAGTTCCTGGGCGGAAAGAACCTGTTCGGTATTTTTATTTTTCATGAGAAAGCTCCTTCCATAATAAATTAAAGTAATGGTGAAATTCCGGAGCGCTTCTGGCAGCCAAAGGCGTATTGTCAGCTCTGGTCAGACGGACGGGCAGTTCCTTTTTTACCGTGGCAGGCCGTCCGGAAAGAATGATGATGCGGTCTGCCAGGCTGATGGCTTCCGAAAGGTCATGTGTGATCAGAATAGCCGTTTTGCCGGTGGTGCGGATGATCGTCCCGATGTCTCCGGATACTGCCAGCCGGGTCTGGTAATCCAGTGCACTGAACGGTTCATCCAACAGCAGGATATCCGGATTCATCACGAGGGTACGGATCAGAGCGGCACGCTGCCGCATACCGCCGGAAAGTTCACCGGGATGTTTGTCTTTGAATTTGTACAGATCATAATCATCCAGCAGCTTTTCCGCATAGGCGATTTGCTCTGGTGTGTTTTTTCTGGCAATTTCCAGCCCCAGGGTGACATTGGCCAGAATCGTCCTCCATTCCAGGAGATGATCGTGCTGGAGCATATAGCCTGTTTTCGGATATTCCAGAGAACCGTCCGGATTTTGAAAGGCGATGGTACCGCTTTCCGGTTCCAGCAGTCTGGCAATAATCGACAAAAGGGTGGATTTGCCACAGCCGCTGGGCCCTACAATGGCCAGAAATTCCCCCTGTCTGACCTGGAAGGAAATATCCGAAAGAGCGGGGATTTCTCCTGTCAGGCTATGATACGCATAGGATATATTGTGCAGTTCCAAAATTGAAGCATTCATAGCATCACTCCCAAAAGATATATCATATAGTATGAAATTTTTTGGAATTCGGTACAAAAGGGGCGGAATTTGTCGCTGTGGCAGGAATTTCTGTCTCATTTCTTGCAGGCAGGAAAAAAATATGGTATCATCAGATTCAGATTTAACAGGTAAGGAGGAAGGTTATGGCGCAGCTTTGGGGCGGACGCTTTACGGGCGAAACGGATGCGCTTGTATACCAGTTCAATGCATCCATATCATTCGACCGGAGATTTCTGGAAGAGGATATAGAGGGCAGTATGGCACATGTGGCGATGCTGGCCAGACAGAATATCATAACACAAAAAGAGGCAGAGTCCATCCGGGACGGGCTGGTTTCCATTCGTGAGGATGTGAAAAGCGGCAGACTTGTGATTACGGATGCCTATGAGGATATACATAGTTTTGTGGAAGCCAATCTGACACAGCGGATCGGAGAGGCAGGGAAAAAACTGCATACCGGCAGGAGCAGGAATGATCAGGTGGCACTGGACATGAAGCTGTATACGCGGAAAGAGATCCGGGAGACACATGCCCTGCTGACGGAGCTTTTGCACACGCTTCTTTCCATGATGGAAGAGCATCTGGATACTTATATGCCGGGATTTACCCATCTGCAGAAGGCACAGCCTCTTACACTGGCCCATCATCTGGGGGCCTATTTTGAGATGTTTAAAAGAGACATACAGCGTATGGAGGATATTGACCGGCGGATGAATTATTGTCCGTTGGGCAGCGGGGCACTGGCGGGTACCACATATCCGCTGGACAGAGAGTATACGGCCGGACTGCTTGGCTTTACGGGTCCTACGCTGAACAGTATGGACGGGGTGTCGGACAGGGATTATCTGATCGAATATCTTTCGGCGGCAGCGACGGTTATGATGCATCTGAGCCGCTTTTCCGAGGAAATTATTATCTGGAACAGCAACGAATACGGATTTGTGGAAATTGATGACGGTTTTTCCACAGGCAGCAGTATTATGCCTCAGAAAAAAAATCCGGATATCGCAGAGCTGGTGCGGGGCAAGACCGGAAGAGTTTACGGGGCGTTGATGTCGCTGCTGACTACGATGAAGGGACTGCCGCTTGCCTATAACAAGGATATGCAGGAGGATAAGGAGCTGACCTTTGATGCGATGGATACCGTGAAGGGATGTCTGACACTGTTTACCGGTATGCTGAAAACGATGCGGTTTCATAAAGAAGTGATGGCAAAAAGCGCCATGAACGGATTTACCAATGCAACGGATGCGGCAGATTATCTGGTGACTAAGGGGATGCCTTTCAGGGATGCCCACAGTGTGATCGGCAGGCTGGTGCTGTACTGCATCGAAAAGGATACATCGATTGATGCGCTTTCTCTGGAGGAACTGCAATCCATCAGTCCGGTATTTGAGGCGGATGTATTTGAGGCAGTCAGTCTCAGGACCTGTGTGGAAAAGCGCCTGACTATCGGCGCACCGGGCAGGAAGGCGATGGAAGAAGTGATCCGGGCAGAAAAGGCTTTTCTGGAAGAAGCGGATCTATGGAGCAGGGAGAAACACTGATTCCGGGGGCTTGTCAGGCAGGGAAAGGCCGGAGGCTTCGGAGCAGACAGATAAAACGGATACGAGGAGAATGAAAAAATGAGCAAAAAATTAAGAGCAGGCATTTTAGGCGGGACAGGTATGGTGGGACAGAGATTTGTTTCCCTTCTGGAAAATCATCCCTGGTTTGAGGTGACGGTGATTGCAGCAAGTCCCCGTTCTGCAGGTAAGACCTATGAGGAGGCAGTGGGGGACAGATGGAAAATGGATACTCCTATGCCTGAGGCGGTAAAAAAGATCATTGTGATGAATGTAAATGAAGTGGAACAGGTAGCGTCCCTGGTGGACTTTGTATTCAGCGCAGTGGATATGACAAAGGATGAGATCAGGAAGATCGAAGAGGCATATGCCAAAACAGAAACACCGGTTGTTTCCAATAACAGCGCACATCGCTGGACGGAAGATGTGCCGATGATGATACCGGAAGTCAATCCGGAACATATGGAAGTGATCCGTTTCCAGAAAGAAAGACTGGGAACGAAAAGGGGCTTTATTGCTGTAAAGCCCAACTGCTCTATTCAGAGCTATGCGCCTGCCCTGGCTGCATGGAAAGAATTTGAGCCCTATGAAGTGGTGGCTACTACGTATCAGGCCATTTCCGGTGCCGGCAAGACGTTTCGCGACTGGCCGGAGATGGAGGGAAATATTATACCCTATATTGGCGGTGAAGAGGAAAAGTCAGAAAAGGAGCCGCTGCGTGTGCTGGGTAAAGTGGAAGACGGCGTAATCAAACCGGCAGACAGCCCGGTCATTACCTGTCAGTGTATCCGGGTTCCGGTTCTGAACGGTCATACAGCAGCCGTATTTGTTAAATTTAAAAAGAAACCCACAAAGGAACAATTGATCGAAAAGCTGACCCGGTACAGGGGACTGCCTCAGGAACTGGAACTTCCCAGTGCGCCGAAGCAGTTTATACAATATATGGAAGAAGATAACAGACCCCAGGTAACACAGGATGTGGACTTTGAGAATGGCATGGGGATTTCTGTTGGACGCCTTCGGGAAGATACGGTTTATGACTGGAAGTTTGTGGGCCTTTCCCATAATACAGTACGGGGTGCGGCAGGCGGCGCTGTACTGTGTGCAGAGCTTTTGAAAGCGAAAGGATATATCACTGAAAAGCTGGATTGACGATATGCAGGAGGATGGAAATCCGTGGATGAATTCCAATATCAGATAGATCTGCTGAAAGCGCTGAATCAGAAACTGAACGGGGAATGCAGTATGTATCGTACCCTTGTGGATACATCGGGGAATGCGTTTCTTTATTACTCTTTTGTGGAAGATACCTGTCTGATGATGGGTGACTGGGACAGATTTTTTGAAATACAGGTACGGAACCGGGACGATCTGAATCAGCTTTTTTCACAGGTCAGAGAAGAGGATGTGGAACCTCTTCGCAGGGCTGTTTTTATAGAAGAGACAAAGGACTCTTTTGACTCACAGGAATTTTGCAGGAAAAACAAAAAACAGTGGATCGAATGTGAGGTGAACCTGATCAGAGATGAGATGGGTGAGCCGAAAGAAAAACTGCTGCGTTTCCGGGACATTACCAAGTTCAAACAGCAGAATGATGATTTGGCCTATATGGCATATTTTGATACACTGACCGGGCTTTATAACAGAAACCGGTTTATACAGGAGCTGGTGGGATGGATTCAGAAGGCATCTGCAGAAGAAACAACCGTCAGTGTGGCGTTTATCAATATCAATGATTTCCGCAAAATCAACGACGGAATCGGCGTCCTGGTCGGGGATGAGCTATTGTCCCAGTTTGGCCGGTTCCTGAAAAAACTGTGTCTGGATTCTACGATGATGTGTGCTCATCTGAATGCGGATACCTATTGTATGGCTGTGTATGACCCCTATGGAAACCGCACAATGGAGAATGTTTACCGGCAGATACATGAACGTCTGGAACAGCCCTTCTCGTTAACGGAACATCAGGTTTTTATTACAGTCAGCATGGGGGTGGCAGAATATCCGGAAGCAGCCGGGGAACCGCTGGCCCTGATGGAACGGGCAGAAATCATAATGTTTAAGGTAAAGCACGAGGGGAAGAGCGGTATCCGGTATTTTGATGCACCCATTATAGAGGATTTTGTACAGAATGCCCAGATGGAGCACAGGCTGAAGCACGCCGTACTGGAAAAAGAGTTTCTGCTGTATTATCAGCCTCAGTTTGATACGGAAACGAAGCATTTGCGGGGAGTGGAGGCTTTGGTCCGTTGGAAGGATGAAGAAGGCAGGATCATCAGTCCGGGGGAGTTTATTCCGATTGCCGAAAAAAGCAGTCTGATTGTGGAGATCGGGGAGTGGGTGATGGAAAAAGCAATATCCACCCTGGCCCGCTGGAAGAAACGCTTCGGTATCAGCCTGATTATGTCTATTAATATATCTTCCATTCATTTTGCAATGGAAGAATTTTCCCATCATCTGATACAGCTTGTGGAAGAGTATGAAGTGGCTCCGGAAGAGATTGAGCTGGAAATTACGGAAAGTGTATTGGTAGAGGACTGTGAAGGAATCAAAAAGAAACTGGAAGTATTGCGGCAGTATGGAATCCAGACGGCAATTGATGATTTTGGCACAGGATATTCTGCTTTTTCCTATCTGCGGAGTCTGCCGGTACAGACCATCAAGATCGACAAATCGTTTATTGACTCGATGCTGAAGGATGAAACAGGGAATATTATTGTAGAATCCATTGTGGATATGGTGAACCGCCTTGGTTATGAAACCATTGCGGAAGGCGTGGAGCAGCAGGAGCAGTTGGATTATCTCCGTGAAATCGGCTGTGAATACATACAGGGCTATCTGATGGGTAAGCCAATGCCGCAGGAGCAGTTGGAAGAACTGTTGGAAGAACAACTGGAAAAGCAGGTTTGGGAATAACAGGGAGCATATATGGCAGAAAAGGAAGGAGCCGAGCTGCAATATCTGAAACGTTATTATGAAGCAGCAGGGAGCCAGATCATTGTACTGTACGGACAAAAGCATACGGGACTGACTCAGCGGACAACAGCTTTCTGTCAGGGAAAGTCAGTACTTTTTTACAGGGCCAGACCCTGTTCCGAGCGGGAACAGTTGTTTCTGTGGGGAAATGAGTTACGGGAAACGGGAGTCCGCCTGGCAGAATATCCTTCTTATTCGGAATTGTTCCAGGCATTTTACTTGAAACAGACAGAAAAGAACGTTATTATAATAGAAGAGTTTCAGAATATTGTGAAGCAGAGCCGGGATTTTATGCCTTCGCTGATTCATTTTCTGCATGCAGGAGAGGGTTCCTGCCGGATTATGGTGCTGTTGTGTTCCACTGCAATCGGATGGATAGAGAGCAGTATGGTGGGAAAAATCGGAGGCGCTGCACGGGAGATTTCCGGTTTCCTGAAAATAAAGGAACAGAGCTTTTTTGATATGGTGCGGTATTTTACAGAAAGCACAAGAACTCAGCAGGTGGAAACCTATGCGGTTCTGGGAGGATTCCCGGGACTGTGGGAGCATTTTGAAAAAGGATTGTCTGTCAGAGAAAATATCTGCCGTTTTATTCTTTCAGAAAATGGGTTTCTGCATGAGGAGGCCCCTGGGCTGGTGGCAAGGCAGCTGCGGGAAACCGGTGTGTATGATACGATTCTGGCGGCTCTTGCCGGTGGCAGGCAGAAGTTGAATGAACTGTATCTGCATACGGGGTTTTCCCGTGCCAAAATCAGTGTATATCTGAAGAATCTGATGGAACTGGAGATTGTGGAGAAGGTATTTTCCTTTGATACGGAGGGCAGAGAACATACCAGAAAGGGTGTTTACCGGATACGGAATCATTTGATTGCCTTTTATTTCCGTTATGTCTATCCTCATTTGAGCCGCCTTGCAGAAATGGAACCGGAGGATTTTTATGAAACCTATATTGCTCCTGATTTCCGCCGCTTTGTATCCGGCAGTTTCGTGGAGGTATGCCGGGAGTATATGGGATATCTGAACGAAGGAAAACAGCTTCCCTTTGTATATACCAGAATGGGGGAGTGGGCAGGAAAGATCGGGGACATCGATATTGCCGCTCAGGATGAGGAAGGGCATACCATAATCGGGCTGTGCAGTTGGGAAAAGCCGGTGATGCCTTATGAAGATTATGAATGGATGCTTTTCTGCGCCAGAAAAGCCAGGCTTGCGGCGGAGGAAATCTATTTGTTTGCGGCGGAGGGGTTTGACCGGATGCTGATGCAGGAAGCAGAAGAAAAAAAGAATCTGCATCTGATTGACTTGCATTCATTTTGAGGAATCCTATGGGAAAGAGTTTATTTATTACAGAGAAGCCCAGTGTGGCAAGAGAGTTTGCTGCTGCGCTTGGGTATCATCTGACTGGCAGGGACGGCTTTATGGAATCCGAAGAAGCTATTGTGACCTGGTGCGTGGGACATCTGGTGACGATGAGTTATCCGGAAAAGTATGATGAAAAATACAGACGCTGGTCCTTTGAAACCCTTCCGTTTATTCCGGATGAATTTAAATATGAAGTAATTGACAGCGTAAAGAAGCAGTTTGAAATTGTCAGCAGCCTTCTGAAAAGAAGTGATGTGGATCTTATTTATGTATGTACAGATTCCGGAAGAGAAGGAGAATATATCTACAGGCTTGTGGAAAAGCAGGCAGGGGTTACCGGAAAAGTAAGAAAGCGGGTCTGGATTGATTCTCAGACAAGTGAAGAGATCCGTCGGGGCATACGGGAGGCTAGGGATCTGGCTGACTATGACAATCTTGGTGAGGCGGCATATCTGCGTGCCAAGGAAGATTATCTGATGGGAATTAACTTTTCCAGAGCATTGACTTTAAAGTTTGGAAATTCAGTAAAGGAATACCTGAAGATTGACAGGGCGGTGATTTCAGCAGGCCGTGTGATGACCTGTGTGCTTGGAATTGTGGTCAGGAGAGAGCGGGAGATCAGGGAATTTGTGAAAACCCCTTTTTACAGAGTCCTGATGAATCTGGTGCTGGGTGACAGAGCTTTTGAAGGGGAATGGCGTGCAGTGGCGGGAAGCAGGTACGCAGATTCACCGCTGCTGTATAAGGAAAACGGATTCCTGAAAAAAGAAACGGCCGGTGAGTTGATTTCTTTTCTGGAGCAGACACCTGCAGAGATGCCTGTGGTGGAAAAAATAGAAAAGAAAAAAGAAACAAAAAATCCGCCGCTCCTTTACAATCTGGCCGAACTGCAGAATGACTGTGCCAGGTACTTTAAAATCAGTCCGGATGAGACACTCAGAATCGCCCAGGAATTGTATGAAAAAAAGCTGACCACGTATCCCAGAACGGATGCTAGAGTGCTTTCTACTGCGGTAGCCAAAGAAATCAGGAAAAATATCCAGGGACTGTGCCAGTATGACAAGACAGCCTCCTTTGCGGCGGAAGTGCTGCAGAAGGGTATGGATCAAAAGCTGCTGAAATCCCGTTATGTAAATGACGGACAGATTACGGATCATTATGCCATTATTCCCACAGGGCAGGGACTGAACTGCCTGAAAGGACTGCAGGGTGTGGCTGCTTCTGTGTATGAGCTGATTGCCAGACGGTTTCTCAGTATTTTTTATCCGGGTGCGGTGTATCGTAAAATTATATTGACTGTTTCGGTCAAAGGAGAACGCTTTTTTTCCAGTTTTAAAACACTGGAAGATACAGGCTACCTGAAAGTGACAGCTTTTTCTTTTCTGAAAAAGAAAAAAGAGGCGGAAGAGGAAACAGCGCCTGATCCGGCAATGGATTCTGCATTTTCAGAAGCGCTGGGGCGTCTGAAAAAAGGGATGGCGCTGACTTTGCAAAAGAAAACGCCATATTGTATCAAAGAAGGCGAAACCACACCGCCCAAACGTTACAATTCCGGGACATTGATTCTGACAATGGAAAATGCAGGACAGTTTATTGAGGCAGAAGAGCTGCGGGAACAGATCCGGGGCAGCGGAATCGGGACTTCTGCCACCAGGGCAGAGATTTTGAAGAAGCTGGTTCATATCGGTTATCTGGCCCTGCATAAAAAAACACAGATCATTACTCCTACTCTGATGGGAGAAATCATATATGAGATAGTAGACTATTCCATCAGACCGTTATTGGATCCGGCACTGACTGCAAGCTGGGAGAAGGGGCTGACCCAGGTCGCGCAGGGAACCATTACAGGAGAAGAATATATGGGAAAACTGGATGCATTTGTATCCAGACGGACGAATTTCGTAAAACAGTCTGCCGGCGGACGCAGTCTGTATGGAAGGTACGATATGGCCGCAAAAAATTATGAGAGGTGACAGAAAATGGATGATCTGAAGATTCAAAACCTGTACAGTATGGAAGAAACGATTGCAAAAGAAGTGTTCGAAGGCAGGACCTATCCCTGGGAAGTGCTGCCTCTGATCAGTGAGTTTATTATCAGGCTGGGTAAGACGCTTCCGGCAGACCGGTATGAACAGAAGGGGGAAACTATATGGATCGCAAAATCTGCCAGAGTGTATCCTTCCGCTTTTATCAATGGTCCGGCCATTATTGATGAAGAAGCCGAGGTAAGGCACTGTGCGTTCATCCGTGGGAATGCCATTGTGGGAAAAGGCGCTGTGGTAGGAAATTCCACAGAATTAAAAAATGTGATCCTTTTCAATAAAGTCCAGGTGCCTCATTATAATTATGTGGGTGACAGTATCCTGGGGTATAAGGCCCATATGGGAGCAGGTTCCATTACTTCCAATGTAAAAAGTGATAAAACACTGGTTGTGGTAAAATCCAAAGAGGGCAATATCGAAACCGGGCTGAAAAAATTCGGTGCAATGCTGGGGGACAATGTGGAAGTGGGCTGCAACAGTGTGCTGAATCCGGGCAGTGTAATCGGGAGAGAAACCAATATCTATCCGCTTTCCAGAGTAAGGGGATATATTCCGGAAAAAAGTATCTATAAAGATAGTGGAAATATTGTGAAAAAGGAGATATAATAGATACAGGACAGGTCACAAAGGGGATATTATGGCAAATAATCTTGATTACAAAACAATATGTGAGATGATGGAAAACATGCTGACAGGCGTGGCATTTCTGGGGCTGCAGGAAGATAAGCTGGAATTTCTCTATATGAACAGCGGCGGTTTCCGGATGCTGGGATATGCGCCGAATGTTGGCTATAAGTATCTGAATAACCTGGTATCGCTTATCCTGGAGGAAGATAAGCCCAAGTTCTGGCAGGCGATTGAGGACGTGCTGAAGGACGACGGAGCAGTGGATCTGGAGATGCGTACGGTAACAGCGACCGGTAGTCTGCGCTGGCTGCAGATACGGGGGAATCTGTATGAAAGGACTGCAGAGAGGGCAGTCATATTGTGTGTATTTCTGGATGCCACAGACAGAAAGTTTGTGGAAAATGAGCTGCAGGCTCAGTCTGAATGGTATCAGATGCTTTTGGAAACAGAGGGAGAGATGCTGGCAGACTATAATGCCAAGACAGATGTGCTCAGTGTCAAGACAGCCAGTGAGTATGGTCTGGAAAGTACCCGTATTATAGACAAATTTATGATTAAGCTGCGTCGGGATGTTCTGGCAGCCAGTGATGAAAGAAAGCTGGTTGAAATTATGGAAGAGGCTCTGAAAACGCCCCGGACAGATATCATAGAGCTGAAAACCAATATCCTGACGGGTAAGGAAAAAAGATGGTACCGTATTCATACCACCAGTATTGCCGGGGTGGATGGATATGTGACCCATATTGTGGGCAAGATCACGGATATTCATGAAAATAAACTGTTACAGGAAGAGCTGCGCGGCAAGGAAAAGCTGGATACAGTAACCGGATGGTATAACAGCGAGGCGACAAAGGAGCAGGTCAATCAGGTTCTGTCGACTTCCGGCGACCGCAATATTCATGGATTTATCCTGGTGGACATCAGTGATTTCCGTATTCTGTCAGAGAGTCTGGGCGAAGATATGGGCAACCGGATCCTGAAGGATATAACCAAAAAGATGAGTAAGGGCTTTAAGCGTTCCGATATTCTGGGCCGTCTGGGTGAGGATGAACTGGTTATTTTTGCACAGAACATAGGCTCTGTTCATAATCTGGATGCACTGGCTACGATGGTATGCCACAGCACGGAGATGACGCTGGGAAGCGGTGAAGATGGATTTACACTGGCAGGAAGAGTGGGGATTTCACTGTATCCGTACCAGGGGGATACCTGGCAGGAGCTGCATACAAAGGCGGAAAAGGCAGTAAATTCCCTTCGGGGAAGCGGAAAGTTCGGGTATCATGTGTATGATCTTTCCGGTATTTTAAAGAGAGAAGCGGCTGAGAATGAAAGACAGCAGAGCCTTCTGGAAGCTGCGGACAGTGAGGAAAATCTGGAAAATCTGCTGGAACGGATTATCAATGAAGAAAGACAGAATGAAAATCTGACAAGAGCAATGTTGAAAATGGTGATCCGTCATTTCGGGTTCCAGAAAGCATGTCTGTCTATGGAAGGAAAAGAAGGGAAAAAGGGACTGGAACTGCGGTATTTCAATCCGGGTTATGAGCCAAAGGACGAACAGGATGTGATTGATGAAACACATCAGTGGATTTCTTTCCTGAAAAGGGTGAATCTGCTGGGCGGCTTCCAGATTATCCATAATTATGATGAAGTACCGGAAGAGCTGGCTTCCTATATGCTCCGCAACCGGATACATACCCTTTTGATTCAGCCGATGATGATGAAAGGCGAGATCAAAGGCGCATTCCTGATGGGGGAATGTACCGGACGGGAATGGCATCTGAATACGGAGGAAGAAAAGGAACTGAAACGTATTCTCCAGTTGGTACAGATGTATGTACTGAAAAACGAAAGAAAAGAAAGCGGTCGGGCCACGCTGCAGGATGCCCGGCTGCTGGATGATTTTGACAGTTATGTGATGGCAGTGGACTATGATACCTATGAGCTGTGTTTTGCCAACCGGAAACTGTTAAATGCACTGCCGGATCTGCAGATCGGAGATTTCTGTTACCGTACCTATGCCCGGCAGGACAAGCCGTGTGATACCTGTATTATGAGAAAGCTGGACAGACACGATCCCCATGCAAAATGGTCCGAAGAATGGTTCAGTTCTTCCCTGCGCAGTTGGATGAAGGTACACGGCTCCTGGATGCAGAATGATGCAAACAGTGCAACCTGTGTTTTAAACAGTATGGATATTTCCGAATATTTTATCGGAAGTATAAACAAATGATAAGCAGATAAAGAGAATCAGAAGAAACGGGCCGGAACCGGTGCCATATAAGATGTGGCGGTTCCGGTTTTTTGTGATACAGGAAATCCGGAGGAATTTCCTGTATCACAAAAGCCCTCCAGGCGGGATCGCACTTCGCGCAAAAGGAAAATGGCTGCTGTTGCAGCCGCGCTCCGACGCGGGTGTGCGTCAGGACACACACTTTTTTCTGAAAATAAACCTCTTGACGGAACCGACAAAATAGAGTATAGTTATCAACGGAGTTTGATAATCGCGTTGACGCGTTAAAGCGTCAATGTAGAAAACGGTGAGGAGAAGAGGTTTATGAAAAAAGCAGTAGCATTGACCCTTGCGACAGCTATGATCATCGGTATGGTGACCGGATGCGGAGCGGGGGCAGACGGACAGCAGAGCGGAGAAACACAGAACGCTGCAGGCGCCGGTGATGCCAGTGCAGCGGAAACAGAAAGTGCACAGGAAACAGAAGCAGCGGGTGATGCAGCAGCCGGTGGAGATTCTTATAAGATCGGTGTGATTCAGCTGACAGAGCATGCGGCGCTGGATGCGGCAAATGAGGGATTTGTGGCAGCGCTGAACGATGCGGGGCTCAATTATACAATTGATCAGCAGAACGCACAGAATGACCAGTCTGCCTGCCAGACGATTGCAGAAAAACTGGTAAATGACGGCAATGATCTGATACTTGCCATTGCAACTCCTGCAGCACAGGCGGTGGCCGGCGCCACAAGTGATATACCGATTCTGATCACGGCAGTTACGGATCCGGCAGATGCAGGGCTGGTAAATTCCAATGAAGCGCCCGGCAACAATGTTTCCGGCACTTCGGATCTGACACCGGTAAAAGAGCAGATGGAGCTGTTGACCAAACTGCTTCCGGATGCCAAAAAGGTAGGGATTCTTTACTGTTCCGCCGAGTCCAATTCGGAATTTCAGGCAGAGCTTGCGAAAGCGGCATGTGCAGAAGCAGGATTGGAATCAGAGGTCTTTACGGTATCTACTTCCAATGAGATTCAGCAGGTTGTGGAATCTATGGTAGGGAAAGTGGATGTGCTCTATGCGCCTACAGACAATACCATTGCAGCAGGTATGGCGACGGTAACCATGGTGGCCAATGACAACGGACTGCCTACCATCTGTGGGGAAGAAGGTATGGTAGATGCCGGCGGACTTGCCACCTATGGTATTGATTATTATCAGTTGGGTTATATGGCAGGAGAGCAGGCAGTGGATATCCTTGTAAATGGTGCGGATATTTCCCAGATGCCCATCGGTTACCTGAGTGCAGACAAGTGTACTCTGAAAACCAATCAGGAAACGGCAGATCTGCTTGGCGTGGATTTGTCCGTACTGGAGTAACTGGATTGATCTGACGAGAAGAGCAGTGAATCTGAAAAGATTTGCTGCTTTTTTCACCGTTGGGCAGAATCGGAAAATACTTGCATTCATGGGTACAAATCGGTACAATAAACTTTGTATGAAACTGTGACGGAGGATGAAGAAATGAATGGAGTTTTGCTTGCGATGCAGGGCGCCGTTTCTCAGGGGGTTTTATGGGGAATCATGGTGCTGGGCGTCTATATTACTTACAAAATACTGGATATTGCAGATCTGACAGTGGACGGGAGCTTTGCCCTGGGAGGATGCGTCTGTGCCATTCTGGTGGTGGAAAAGGGGACGGACCCTCTGCTGGCTCTTGTGATCGCTACGGCGGCAGGCATGGCGGCAGGGGCAGTGACAGGGCTGCTGCATACCCTGTTTGATATTCCGGCGATTCTGGCCGGCATTCTGACTCAGATTGGTCTGTGGTCTGTCAATCTGCGGATTATGGGTAAGAGCAATATCCCTCTTTTAAAAGTAGATACGATTTTTTCCAGGATTGTGGATATGCTGGGTGTGAAACAGTCAGCAGTCTCGCTTGTCATCGGTATCCTGATTGCGGTATTGATTATTGTATTTTTATACTGGCTGTTCGGAACGGAGATCGGCAGTGCCCTGCGTGCCACAGGAAATAATGAAGATATGATCCGTGCGCTGGGAGTGAATACAAAAATCAGTAAACTGCTGGCACTGACCATCAGCAACGGCCTGGTGGGGCTTTCCGGCGGCCTGGTCTGCCAGAGTCAGAAATATGCGGACATCGGTATGGGAACAGGGGCCATTGTGATCGGCCTTGCCGCTATTGTCATTGGTGAAGTACTGATGGGAAAACTGAAGGCTTTTGGCAGCAAGCTGTCAAGTGCAGTGACCGGCTGTGTGGTTTATTTCCTGATCCGGGCGATTGTATTGCAGATGGGTATGGATGCCAACGATATGAAGCTGCTTTCTGCCGTGATTGTGGCATTGGCGCTTTGCATTCCGGTAGCCGTAGGGAAATGGAGAATCTGGAAATCATATTCTGAGGAGGGCCCCACATGCTGACAGTAAATCAGGTATATAAGACGTTTAACAAAGGGACAATCAACGAAAAGAAGGCGCTCTGCGGCCTGAGCCTGCATCTGAATCCGGGAGAGTTTGTCACTGTAATCGGAGGAAACGGTGCGGGCAAGTCCACACTGCTCAATATGATAGCGGGTGTGTATCCTATTGATAACGGGTGGATCAAAATAGACGGCGTTAATATTTCCAGACAGCCGGAGCATTGCCGTGCCAAATACATCGGAAGGGTGTTTCAGGACCCTATGCGGGGAACGGCGGCCGGTATGGAAATTGAGGAAAATCTGGCGCTTGCATACAGACGGGGGAAAAGACGGACACTCCGCTGGGGCGTGACGAAAAAAGAAAGAGCACTGTATGAAGAAAAACTGAAGATTCTGAATCTGGGTCTGGAGAACCGGATGAGTTCCAAAGTAGGGCTTTTATCCGGCGGGCAGCGTCAGGCGCTGACCCTTTTGATGGCCACTCTGATCGAGCCCAAGCTGTTGCTGCTGGATGAGCATACGGCGGCTCTGGATCCCAAGACAGCCAGGACAGTGCTGGATCTGACAGAAAAAATGATTGTGGAAAATAATCTGACGGCTTTGATGGTAACACACAATATGAAGGATGCCATCCGTCTGGGGAACCGGCTGATTATGATGCATGAGGGCCGGATTATCTACGATGTATCAGGGGAAGAAAAGAAGCAGCTTCACGTATCGGATCTGATGGCCAAGTTTGAGGAAGCCAGCGGCGGCGAGTTTGCCAATGACCGGATGATACTTTCATAATTTTGAAATTCTCATGAAAAGCACTGGATTTTTTTGTATAAATATGAGAAAATAGTACAAACGATTGCGGCAGAGCGGCGTATAAGGGTTGCGCCGCTCTGTTAAAAATAACAATCTACATATTGAAAGGAGTTTTCACATGATTTATTCAAAAGAAGTGGAAGAAATGACTTGTGTGGCACAGGGCGTTCATCATGGCTGTGCTCCAATCCCGGAAGAAGCTAAATGGGTTCAGGCGAAAAAAGTAGAAGACATTTCCGGTTTGACGCATGGTGTGGGCTGGTGTGCTCCCCAGCAGGGTGCCTGCAAATTGACACTGAATGTAAAGGAAGGAATTATCCAGGAAGCCCTGGTAGAAACCATCGGCTGTTCAGGTATGACACATTCTGCAGCAATGGCATCCGAGATTCTGCCCGGACTGACTGTTATGGAAGCTCTGAATACAGACCTTGTATGTGATGCAATTAATACAGCTATGAGAGAGCTGTTTTTACAGATTGTTTATGGACGTACCCAGTCTGCCTTTTCTGAAGACGGACTTCCGGTAGGCGCAGGCCTTGAAGATCTTGGTAAGGGACTGAGAAGCCAGGTTGGTACAATGTATGGTACATTAAAGAAGGGTCCTCGTTATCTTGAGATGGCAGAAGGCTATGTAACAGGTATTGCTCTTGACAAAGATGACCAGATTATCGGTTACAAGTTTGTAAGCCTCGGCAAGATGACAGATTTCATCAAGAAGGGTGATGATCCGAATACAGCTTATGAGAAGGCATGCGGACAGTACGGACGCGTGGACGATGCTGTGAAGATTATCGACCCCAGAGTAGAATAATAGGAGGAGGACAATACAATGGCATTATTTGAATCATATGAAAGACGTATTGATAAAATCAATGGTGTATTAAACGGCTATGGCATCTCTTCCCTTGAAGAAGCAGAGAAAATCACAAAAGATGCCGGACTTGATGTATATGAACAGGTGAAGAAGATTCAGCCTATCTGCTTTGAGAATGCATGCTGGGCTTATACAGTAGGCGCTGCCATCGCAATTAAGAAAGGCTGCAGGAAAGCTGCCGACGCTGCTGCTGCCATCGGAGAAGGACTGCAGGCTTTCTGCATTCCCGGTTCTGTGGCAGATACCCGTAAGGTAGGTCTGGGACATGGCAATCTTGGCAAGATGCTTCTGGAAGAAGAAACAGACTGCTTTGCTTTTCTGGCAGGCCATGAGTCTTTTGCTGCTGCAGAAGGTGCAATCGGTATTGCCGAGAAGGCAAATAAAGTACGTAAGAAACCCCTTCGTGTTATCTTAAACGGACTTGGCAAGGATGCAGCTCTGATTATTTCCCGTATCAACGGCTTTACGTTTGTAGAGACAGAGTATGATCCTTATACCAACGAGGTAAAGGAAATCAGCAGAACTCCTTATTCGGAAGGACTTCGTGCAAAGGTAAACTGCTATGGTGCAAATTCCGTTCCGGAAGGTGTGGCAATCATGTGGAAAGAGAACGTGGATGTATCCATTACCGGTAATTCCACCAATCCTACCAGATTCCAGCATCCGGTAGCAGGTACTTATAAGAAAGAGAGAACAGAGGCCGGTAAGAAATATTTCTCCGTAGCATCCGGTGGTGGTACAGGACGTACCCTGCATCCTGATAATATGGCAGCAGGTCCTGCATCCTATGGCTTTACGGATACACTGGGACGTATGCATTCCGATGCACAGTTTGCAGGTTCTTCTTCCGTACCGGCTCATGTAGAGATGATGGGTCTGATCGGTATGGGCAACAACCCGATGGTTGGTGCAACGGTGGCAGTGGCTGTTCTGATCGAGGAAGCAGCAGCGGCTGGAAAGTTTTAAATTTATCTTATAAAGTGAAAATGCCATAAGGCTTGAAAGTACCGTAATCTCTGGGGTTGCGGTACTTTTTTGTGTTCAGAATGGAAATATTGAAACTTGCATCAAATGTTGTGAAAATTGGAGAGAATGGGTCAGTAGGTAACGGGTAGGTAACAGGTAGGTAACAAGGCGTAGGTAACAAAAATCTGAGCAAACAGAGAGTGAAAAAAGACCGTAGCCACGGAGGTAATGTTATTAAGGTAATCTTTTGGCATACCTGAAAAAGCACCTGCCTGGTTTTGAGATAAGTGCTTTTTGGTAAGTCATAATATAGCATAATTTATAAGCAGGTTCAAGTTATGATAATTCAATCAATCTGTAAATGGAAATTCTCCAGGACGTTTCCATATCTCATTAATTTTATTTAATACCTGTCCCACTATTCTTTGAATCAGTAAATGCCATAAAGCTAACACTTCCTATATTTGTTTATTGTTTTGTGATGCTTTGATTATAACAAAGGTTCAGTACTTTTGCATTTTTTATTTTATGATGATGCATGGAGTGTGGTAAAAAAACAAAATAAACGATTGACATATTTCCTTTATGATAGTATCATAATAATATAAACATAAAGAACGGGAGGAAAGGAATATGGCAATCAGATACAGAAAGTTTGAACCAACAGAATATGTGATGAAGGTAAAGCGGGGGAAAGTAACGGAACAGGGACTGGGACTTTCGGGATTTTATAATACGATGACAACAAGTATGTTGGTGATTCCCGCCACTGCTTTTGATACCGGTTTTGTTTATGATGATATTATGACGCTGGATTTCCAGAAGATTCAGGTACAGGGAGAGATTTCCTATATCATAGCGGATTATGAAAAGGCTTCCAGGATGGTGAACTTTTCTTATGGAAATGCAGATGGGGCATATGAGGCTGCATTAAACGAAGCCAAAACAAAGATGGCAAGACGTATTATGAGTCTGGCCAAAGTGTATACAGCGAAGGCAATGGGGGAAAAGGAGATCAAAGAAGCCATCCGTTCTGCGGATGAGCTGGCCAAAGTGCTGGGAAAGGCACTGAAGGGAAATGAAACGATACAGGAATTTGGACTGGAGATTCTGGCAGTTTCCATTTTGGGAATTTTGCCCCAGCCGGACACACGGAAGGCGCTGGAAGCCGCCACGCGGGAAGAAATTTTGAAACAGCAGGATGATGCTGTCTATAAAAGGCGGAATGCAGCCATTGAACAGGAGAGGGCAATTCAGGAAAACGAGCTGAATACGGAAATCTGCATTGCCGAAAAGGCCAAGGAGAAAAAAGAGAAGGAAATGGAAACCAAACGCATGCTGCAGGAGAAGCAGGCCGAGCTGGATGCCGGCAGGATTACAAAGGATATTGCACTGGAGGAGGAACGGAAAAAACTGGTGGATCTGCAGACTGAGAATGCAAAGAAACGCTCAGATGCCAAAGCATATGATTCAGAGGTTTTACTGCGGACCTTTATGGGGATGGATACAGAGGTGATTAAGGCGCTGGCGGTCAGCGGTATGGACAGCAAGGCCCTGATTGCCAAAGCATTTGCGGAAATCGGAGATAAGGCAGATAAAATCGGTGTGCTGAATGTATCTCCGGATCTGCTGGAGACATTGGCCAATGGTTAAAAATCAGACAGGGAGGCAGTAAAATGGGCAGTGGCAGAAATCGTGATATGCACAAGGTGGTATTGGTGACAAGAAAGACCAGACTGGCAGAACTGATCTGCAAGTATAATACAATAGAGCAGGCCCGGTTTTATATTGAGCATATGGGAGTGGACTTTTCGGATTACGTGGAGGAGGATCGTATATATTCTCAGGCAGTTTCGGAAGTTACCCGGGTTGCCCGGCAGTTTGCCAGAGTACAGATAATTGACCGGTCGCATGTTTCCAATATGATATTTGGAAAGCAGGATGTTGTGATTGTAGTGGGACAGGACGGCCTGGTGGCCAATGTGATGAAATATCTGGAGGGTCAGCCTCTGATTGGTGTCAATCCGGATACAAAGCGCTGGGATGGGATACTGCTTCCATTTGAGGCCGGGCAGCTTGCCCGGCTGCTCCCCGGTGTATTGGACGGTGACTATGATGTCAGGGAGATTACTATGGCCAGAGCAGATACCAGAGATGGTCAGTGTATGCTGGCAGTAAATGATCTGTTTATCGGATGCAGGACACATACTTCTGCCCGCTATGATGTCAGGTGGAATCAGAACATGGAGCATCAGTCCTCCAGCGGGATCGTGATATCCACCGGACTGGGCGCTACCGGATGGTACAAATCAGTTATGGCACAGACCAGACGGATGGCAGAGCTGCTCGGTCTGGGACCGGTCAGAGAGTATCCGCTCAAATGGGAGGATGATCAGTTGACTTTTGTGGTGCGGGAACCCTTTCCCAGCCGGATGACCCAGGCGGGAATCGTATACGGAAGAATCGGCCGGCAGGATCAGTTTTGCGTGATTTCCCAGATGGCAGGTAACGGTGTGGTTTTTTCGGATGGAATGGAAGAAGATACCATAGAGTTTCCTGCAGGGAGTGAAATCCGTGTGGGAATTGCACAACAGAAAGGCAGGCTGGTAGTCTGACGGTACAGGAAAATTATGAAGATTTTCTGATTTCTCTTGCTTTCCGGTATGAAACATATTATGCTGATGGTACTGTAAACAGACAGGGGGAGTAAATGCATGGAAGCCTATCAAATGTCAGAGGAGGAAAGAGTCTGGCTGGAATCCTATGATATCAATCAATACGACCGTCCGTCCGTTGCATCAGATATGGCGGTTTTCTCTATTCTGGAAACAAAATCCCGGAGCTGTTCCAAAGCAGGAAGGAGCCGGGAGAATTACCGGAAGGACCCGGAGAAAGGGTTGAGGATTCTGCTGATCAGAAGAGGATCTTTTCCGTATCGGGATTGTTGGGCGCTTCCGGGCGGTTTTGGCCGGGTGGGAGAGAGCACACAGGAAACCGCATTTCGTGAATTGTATGAGGAAACCGGCGTCAGGGATGCCTATCTGGAACCCTTTGCCATTTTCAGCGAAGCCGGGCGGGATCCCAGGGGATGGATTATCTCCCATGCTTTTCTGACACTGATAGATGGGGAAAAGTACCGGGTACATGAGGGATCGGATGCCTGGGAAGCCAGATGGTTCAGCGTCCATGTGGAAAAGAAAGAAACGGGCAGGACGGTGGAGGCACAGTATGGGGAAATTGTCAGTCTTTATACCGTCAGGCTGCAATGTATGGAACGGGACAATCTGGAATTGACTGCAACAGTCAAAGAACGGAAGCAGTTTATTGCATATCATGAAAAGGTCACCTGTGAGGTTGTGGAGAGCGGAGGGCTTGCCTTTGATCATGCGCATATTATTTTATGTGCGTTTCTGCATCTGCGCAGTCTGGTGGAAAGCGGTAAACCCATGATATTTGATCTGATGCCGGAGGTATTCACATTATCGGAGCTGCAGAAGGCTTATGAAGCGGTTCTGGGCAGATCCCTGTTGTCTGCAAATTTCAGAAGGAAGATAGCGGACTGGGTGATGGAAACAGAGAGTATTGTGGAGGGGGCCGGCCACAGGCCGGCAAAGCTGTTTCGGAGAAATCCGGACAGATTTTTCAGGTAGATGATGGGGGTGATTTGACGGAACACAAGATGATACGGCGTTTGTCTGTTGTGGCCGCCGGTATTTTTCTGGGACTGATACTGGCAGTCTGCTTTCGACGCGGTACAGGCGGAGAAGGCGTACTGTTGGAGCCTCTGGAGATCAGGAAGCCGGAGCATGTGGTTTATTTTTGCCAGCAGGATCCTGCATGGGCAGAGGATCATCTGGGAGGAGCCAGGGATACAATGGCATCTTCCGGCTGCCTTGTCTGTGCGCTGGCATCAGGGCTTGCCATGCAGGCCTCAGAACAGGGGCTTGTATTTGATCTGACTGCCGGTGAGCTGAATGAGGCTTTTTCAGAAGCAGAAGTATATACGGAAAACGGAGCGGTCATATGGGACAGGATTTCACTGGCTGTACCGGGGATGGAAAGTCTGGTTATGGATTCCGTGGATGGGGAAGAGATCGGGAGATTACTGAAGGACGGTATTTTTCCGGTTATAAAAGTGCGGATGAAGGGTGTGGGTGCCTGGCATTGGGTACTGCTGACAGGCTCGGATGAGAATGGCTATCTGTGCATGGATCCCATGTCAGATACAAAAGAAATGGTTTCTCTGGCGGAATTTCACGACAGGGCATATGCCGTGCGGGCAGTCTATTTCTGTGAGTAACAGACAGGCAGGGGCTGTGTGGCTTTGGCATTTGCCGAAGGAGTGTGGCTTTTTGTCTGAAGATACAGAAGAAATCAAAACAGGAGGGATGTATGATGAGTGGACAGCTAAAAGTATGGCTGGAAAAAGAAATGAAGGAATATTCTGAATTGTTTAAGGAATTCAGGAAAAAGGTCAAAAGAATGGTGCCTGTCTGGATGGCAGTCAGCATTATCGGTATGGTAGCGCTGGGGCTGGGTGTGGGATACGATCTGGCTTACGTGGCCAGAATGCATTTGCTGATCGGGGTAGGAATAGCGGCGTTTATCTGGCTTTGCTTCTGGATACAGGGCAAGGCGACTTCCATGAAAAAAGTATTGGCGGCTTATGAAAAAGAAATGGGTTCTTTTTTTTGCGGACCGGAAGATGAAGAGGCTTTTTGTAAACAGATGGCAGATGGCCGCTACACAGAACTTCATTTTATGAATACCAAAGCGGAATCCTATCCGGCACGTTTTCTTGTGGGTCCTGATTATTGGGTTCTTTTTGCCGGTAACGGATACTGCCGCTTTGTCAGGACGGCGGATATCGCCGACGTCAGCGGTGTAGAGGAGCAGACGCGCGTTTCTTCCGGCGGTGTGAAGGCGAGAGTAACCGTAGGGGTTTCTCTGATTGTAAAATACAAAGACGGCTCTCCTTCTGCAGCCGGCAGAAAAGACAAAGAAATGAGCATGTTCCTGCAAAGCGGAGACCAGTTCAGGAAGCTGATGGATGCCATTGCACGGAACTGCCCGCAGGCACAGACATGGCGATAAACAGGTGGAAAATTTTATTTTTCTTTTATGAATTGTACACAGTTTTGACATGAGATTCTGGTATACTTTTTCTATCGGAACGGGCACAGAACAGTGGTCAGAGAAACACTTTTGTGCAATGTGCGTAAAAAGACAGGAAAGGGGTGCTGGAAAATGAATGGAGAATGGTTATCTGCTTTGTATTTGTCTATGATACTGCCGATGGTGCTTTTGTCGGGACATACCGGTGATGCGGAAGTGGCAGGTGAAACAGAAGCCGGAAGCGTTTCGCACATGGATTTGCCGGAAGCGGAGGATACGGTCAGATAGCAGCGGATAAGATCATGTTAACAGATTTTTACATAGAGAGGAGAAAGAACAATGGCATACGATCATGGTGCATTCCGTGTGAGGAATCTTGAAGAAGCCATTCGTTTTTATACTGATAAGCTGGGATTTACCTTTTTGTTTTATGTAAACCCTGAGGGACAGGGCGGAGAAAAGGGCGCATTTCTTGATTATAACGGGGCGCGTCTGGAATTGATTGAAACGATAGGCGTACCTTATCAGCCGGTTAAGCCGGAGCCGCCTTTTTGCCCGCATCTTTGTTTTGAAACAGATGATATGGATAAGGTGATCCGTACGCTGGAGGAAAATCATATTGAAATCCTGGACGGACCCAATGAGATAGCAGGGTCTGAACGATGGATTTATTTTGCGGATCCGGATTTGAATGTTCTTGAATACATAGTCTGGCTGGACAAAAAGAAAAGCAGCGAAAATGGAAATTGCTAATTGAGCAGGGAAGGTCACTTCCCCTGCCCGCCCCGCGGAGTGCGTGCTGCAAAGCGGCAAACTTCTTTACGCACCCCTGCGCATAAAACAGAGAGCGGTACAGGATGCCCGCTCTCTGTTTTTGTATCGTAATACCCATATAAAGTCCGGAAAGGATGTTCTTATTCAGCAGATTCTCCGGATTCCTCTGTTCCGGTGTCCGGGGCCTCTTCATCAGGAGTCTCTTCCTGCTCAGGAGCCTCTTCCGGTACTTCTTCATCGCTTTCATGGATGATGGTGATAGATTCATCTTCCGGCAGATCTCCCTGCAAAATGGTACCGATGTAATCCAGGCGTTTGAACGCACGGCCATAGTATTCCAGTGCGGCATCAATCAACTGGGGATCATAGTCATCAGGATTGTCAAATGCCTGATGGTACAGGGAAACGGATTTGGAAAGGTTGGCGCTGGCATCATCCGCCAGCTCTTCAATATTGGCAAACTGCTCCGGCACCTCCAGATTCCCCATTGCCACAAAGGCGGCATCCATTTCATCCAGATATCCCAAAAGCTCCTGTGTCCGGGTTTCGGACTCCAGATCAATATTTTCAATTTTAGAGACCAGATCATTGATGGTATTGGTAAATTCAGTCATTTCTGATTTGTACTGTTCCAGATCATCGTCTTTTTTTCCACAGCCGGTCAACGCCAGGGCAAGCAGAAAGGCAGCGAGTAAAAACCAGGTTTTTTTCATACGGGACCTCCGGCGGATATGGGAATCCGTTTCCTTTTCCATAAAATACCTCTTATCAATTTATCACATTCAATACATGAAAGCAACAAAAAGTGAACAGTAAGGAAATAAAAATAAATTGAGAAATCAAAGAAATCGTGCTATGATTAAATGCACGAATCATCTATCAACCAGTATAAACAAAGAATGTGGGAATCATACATAGAGGAAAGCCGGAAAGGATAACAGATGACAAAAAAAGAATTTCAGATGCTCTGCAGAGAAAAAATTGTCTGTCTGGACGGCGCCACAGGCTCCAACCTGATCAAAAGAGGGATGCCTGCAGGAGTCTGCCCGGAACGCTGGATTCTGGAGCATCCGCAGATCATAACGAAACTGCAGCGGGAATATATACAGGCAGGCAGCCATATTGTCTATGCGCCTACTTTTACCAGCAATCGGATCAAACTGGCGGAATATGGTCTGGAAGGCCAGGCCGGGGAAATCAATCGGCAGCTTGTATCCCTGTCGCGGGAAGCAGCCGGAGAGAATGCTTATGTAGCCGGTGATCTGACGATGACCGGGCGTCAGCTTGCGCCGATGGGGACACTGGAATTTGAAGAACTGATTACAATTTACAAAGAACAGATCGGGTATTGCGTGGAAGCGGGTGTGGATCTTTTTGTAGTGGAAACCATGATGAGTCTGCAGGAGTCCAGAGCGGCGCTGATTGCGGCAAAAGAAGTCTGTGATCTGCCAGTGATGGTAACGATGACTTTTGAAACAGACGGCAGGAGTCTGTTTGGTACAGACGCGGTTACGGCTGCGGTGGTGCTGGAGCATCTGGGAGCAGACGCCATTGGCGCCAACTGTTCCACAGGACCGGACCGGATGGCAGAGGTGATCCGGGCGATGGCAGAGGTGACGACAGTGCCGCTGATTGCCAAGCCCAATGCGGGACTGCCTTCTCTGGCGGCGGATGGCAGTACTGTCTATGATATGGATGCAAAAACGTTCGGAAAAGAGATGGCAGGGCTTGTCCGTGCAGGGGCTTCCATACTGGGAGGCTGCTGCGGTACGGACCCTGATTATATAAAGGAACTGGTAAAACACACAAAAGATATGGAAGTACAGGTCAGAGAAAAGAAGGCAGTGCGGTATCTGACCAGTGAGAGAAAGACGATTTCCTTTGGATTACAGGACCGGTTTATGATTGTGGGAGAGCGGATCAATCCCACCGGTAAGAAGAAGCTGCAGGAAAAGCTGCGGGAAGGGGATCTGGATCTGGTACTTGAATTTGCCCGGGAGCAGGAGGCCTGCGGAGCAGAGGTGCTGGATATCAATATGGGTATGAGCGGCATTGATGAAAAAGAGATGATGCTGCAGGCCATTACAGAGGTGGGAGGAGCAACTTCTCTGCCTCTGTCCATAGATTCCAGCCATGTGGATGTACTGGAGGCCGCATTGCGGCGGTATCCGGGCCGGGCGTTAATCAATTCCATATCGTTGGAATCGGAAAAGTTTGAGAAACTGCTGCCCGTTGCCCAAAAATACGGCGCCATGTTTATTCTGCTTCCTCTTTCAGATTCGGGTCTGCCAAAGAATCAGGAGGAAAAGATTCAGATTATCCGTCAGATCACAGAGCGTGCCTGTGCTCTTGGTATGGAAAAGGAAGATATCATTGTGGACGGGCTTGTGACTACGGTGGGAGCCAATCCGGGAGCGGCGCTGGAAACTCTGGAAACCATACGTTACTGCCGGGCAAACGGACTGGCTACCATCTGCGGACTGTCTAATATTTCCTTTGGTCTTCCTGAGCGGAGTTTTGTCAATACGGCATTTCTGACGATGGCCATACAGGCAGGACTGACGATGGCCATTGCCAACCCGTCTCAGGAGCTGCTGCGAAACTGTGCGCTGGCATCTGACCTGCTGCTTTGCAGGGAAGGGGCCGATCTGCGTTATATTAACCGGATGGAAGAATGGAGGGCACAGCAGCCGGAAGAAAAGCCGGTCATGAGGCAGGGCAGTGGAGACGGCTCAGAAAACAAGGGCAGCAGGAGAGAGAAAACTTCTGTCACAGAATCCGGGCAGGCAGTGATGGTATCCGATGCGCTGGGCAGAGTAAAGGAAGCTGTCATAGGAGGCAGCCAGAGGAATATAACAGAGCTGGTAAAAGCGGCTCTGGAGGAAGGAAAAACAGCAAAGGAAATATTGGATCTGGCCCTTCTGCCCGGTATCAATCAGGTGGGAGAGCTGTTTGACCGGGGAAAATATTTTCTGCCCCAGTTGATTGCCGGGGCAGAGGCTATGAAAACTGCCGTATCCTACCTGGAGCCAATGCTATTGGAGGCAGGGGACCGGAAAGTACTGCCTGCCATTGTGATTGCTACGGTAAAAGGGGATATTCATGATATTGGCAAGAATCTGGTGGCGCTGATGCTGAAAAACCACGGGTTTCAGGTGATTGATCTGGGCAAGGATGTGCCGAGAGAAGTGATCGTGGAAACGGCCATACGCCATCAGGCAGAGATCATCGCCCTGTCGGCTCTGATGACCACTACCATGCAGGAGATGCGTCATGTGATTGCCTATGCCAGAGAGCAGGGCTGCAAAGCGAAAATCATCATCGGCGGCGCGGTGATTACGCAGGAATATGCGGATGAAATCGGTGCGGACGGATATTCCAAAGATGCGGCGGAAGCGGTGAAGCTGACACAGAGAATATTGGGATTATAAGAATCCATCAATTCAATAGAGAAGAACAGGAGATTAGAACATGACAGGTGCAGATGCAATGATCAAATGTCTGGAAGCGGAAGGCGTGGATATGGTATTCGGCTATCCGGGAGTGGCGATTTGCCCGTTTTATAACAGTATCTTACATTCCTCCATCCGGAGTATTCTGATCCGGACAGAACAGAATGCAGCGCATGCGGCAAGCGGGCTGGCCAGAGTGACGGGGAAGGTTGGCGTATGTGCGGTAACAAGCGGTCCTGGGGCAACCAATCTGCTGACCGGAATAGCTACAGCCTTTGCAGACAGTATTCCCCTCGTGTGCATTACGGGACAGGTTAACAGTGAGCTGATCGGTTCGGACGTATTCCAGGAGGCGGATGTGACCGGAGCGGCGGAATCTTTTGTGAAATACAGCTATCTGGTACGGGATGTCAATGAGATCCCCCGTATTTTTAAAGAAGCGTTCCATATTGCTTCCACAGGGCGCAGGGGACCGGTGCTGATTGATGTTCCCATTGATGTACAGAATGCTGCTATTTCCCGGTTTAAATATCCGGAAGAAGTGAATCTGCGGACCTATAAGCCTACGGTAAAAGGGCATGTGGTACAGATTCAAAAGGTAATCAAAGAGCTGGAAAAGGCAAAGCGGCCTATAATCTGTGCAGGCGGCGGTGTGCTTTTAAGCGGTGCCCGGCAGGAGCTGCGGGAGTTTGCAGCGCGGTACCGGGTACCGGTGGTTTCCACCATGATGGGGATCGGCGTTATGCCGACGGAGCATCCCATGTATTATGGCATGGTGGGCAACAATGGAAAACCCTGTGCCAACCGTGCCATGAATGAATCGGATCTGTTGATTATGGCAGGGGCCCGTGTGGCAGACCGGGCAGTGAGCCAGCCTGATCTGATTACAGAAAATAAAGTGCTGGTACATATTGATGTGGACCCGGCGGAGATCGGCAAAAATGTGGGTCCGACGATTCCGCTGGTAGGGGATATCAAACATATTTTCCAGGAATTTGCCAGCCAGGATATTTCCTGTGCCCATGAAGCCTGGATTGAAACACTGGACGAATACCGGGTAAAGATGGCGCCGAAGCGGCATCCCAATCCGGACTATGTGGATCCGGCGGCCCTGATTCGGATGCTTTCTGAGAAGATGCAGGAGGACGGGGTGTATGTGGCGGATGTGGGACAGAATCAGATCTGGTCCTGCGGCTATCATATCGTCAGAAAGGGTCGGTTTCTGACTTCCGGCGGTATGGGGACGATGGGCTATTCCATTCCCGCGGCGGTAGGCGCAAAGCTGGGCGATCCGTCCAAACAGGTGATTGCAGTCTGCGGGGACGGTTCTTTTCAGATGTCCATGATGGAGCTGGCAACCATGTGCCAGCATCAGGTGCCGGTAAAAATCGTTGTCCTGAAAAACAACTATCTGGGTATGGTGCGGGAGTATCAGCATTATACCTATCAGGATCAGTATTCGGTGGTGGATCTTTCCGGCGGTCCGGATCTGGAAAAGCTGGCAGCGGCTTATGATCTGCCCTTTATCCGCCTGGAAACGATGGATGGGGCACAGGAAGCGCTGGATCGGTTTCTTAAGGAGGATGTCTCCATGCTGATGGAATGCCTGATTGATCCGATGGATCTGGTAAAGTAGGAGGATGGATGCGATGAAGAGAATATATTCGGTTCTGGTGGAAAACCGCTCCGGCGTACTGTGTAAGGTGGCCGGGCTTTTTTCCAGAAGAAATTTCAATATTGACAGTCTTGCAGTGGGAGAGACTGATGATCCGGCAGTATCCTGTATGACGATTGTCAGCAGTGGTGACGAAAGAACCATTGAACAGATCGAAAAGCAGCTGAATAAAAAACTGGATATCATTAAAGTAAAGACCTTTGATGAATCTCAGAGCATCAGCCGGGAACTGATGCTGGTTAAGGTGAAATTTAACAAGGGAAACCGCAGGGACATTATGGAAATCTGTGAGATCATGAAGGCTCAGATTGTGGATATGTCCAAGCACCAGATGATGA
Source organism: uncultured Clostridia bacterium (assembly GCA_947385955.1). Taxonomy (GTDB): domain Bacteria; phylum Bacillota; class Clostridia; order Lachnospirales; family Lachnospiraceae; genus VSOB01. The sequence continues at coordinate 15,591 of CANDNA010000019.1, read as the reverse complement.
TACAGATCTGCGATGTGCCGGAGCGGACTGCGCTTTTGATTACTCTGCTGGCTTCTGTCAGCATCGTGGAAGTGGCAAGGACCGGGACACTGGCATTACAGAAATGTGACTGAGTTCTATGCAGATATTTTATAACCCTGCATTATGACAGATATTCCGCAGATGCATACGTTGACAAGGAAAATTTTTGTTGCTAGAATGGGTAACATGAGACAGGAAGATCTCCGGCCGGGATGACAGGCCGGTGGATAACAGAAAAAGAGGAAGTGAATTATGCATAAGAAAGTATTTCAGCTTCTGGTTGACAACACTTCAGGTGTTTTAAGCCGTATTTCAGGTCTTTTCTCAAGGCGGGGCTATAATATTGAAAGTATTACCGCAGGTGTGACCGCAGATCCCAGGTTTACCCGGATTACCATTGTGGCGAGCGGTGACGATGAGATTCTGGATCAGATTGAGAAACAGGTGGAAAAGCTGGTGGATGTAAGGGACATCCGTGAGCTGAAACCTGAGAACAGCGTATACCGTGAACTGGCACTGATCAAAGTGGCAGCTACGGCGGCCCAGAGAGAGGGTGTAATCAGTGTGACGGATATTTTCCGTGCCAAGATCATTGATGTATGTGCAGAAAGCCTGACCATAGAGCTGACGGGAAATCAGGCCAAGATTGAGGCATTCCTGAGCCTGTTGGAAGGTTATGAGATTCTGGAGCTGGCCAGGACGGGAATCGCGGGTCTGGGCCGCGGCGTGGAAAATGTGGTATATTTTAAAGATTAAATACAAATAAACAGTACGGGGCTTTGGAACCGGAAACAGGAGGAGAAGAAAATGGCAAATATTTATTATCAGGAGGATTGTAATCTTTCGTTACTGGAAGGCAAGACCATTGCAATTATCGGATACGGCAGTCAGGGACATGCCCATGCGCTGAATCTGAAGGAATCAGGCTGCCATGTGATTATCGGGCTTTATCAGGGCTCAAAGTCATGGAGCAGGGCGCAGGAGCAGGGCTTTGAAGTGTTTACGGCTGCAGAGGCTGCAAAGCAGGCCGATATTATTATGATTCTGATCAACGATGAGAAGCAGGCCGAGCTTTATAAAAAAGATATTGCACCCAATCTGGAAGAGGGCAATATGCTGATGTTTGCACATGGCTTTAACATTCATTTCGGATGTATCGTACCTCCTGCCAACGTGGATGTTACCATGATTGCTCCCAAGGGACCGGGACATACCGTACGGAGTGAATACCAGGAAGGCAAGGGGGTTCCCTGCCTGGTAGCGGTGGAGCAGGATTTTACAGGAAAGGCAAAGGAGGTGGCACTGGCTTATGCGCTGGGAATCGGCGGCGCCAGAGCAGGCGTGCTGGAGACTACTTTCCGTACCGAGACAGAAACTGACCTGTTCGGTGAGCAGGCAGTACTCTGCGGCGGTGTATGCGCATTGATGCAGGCAGGCTTTGAAACCCTGGTGGAAGCCGGATATGATCCCAGAAATGCCTACTTTGAATGTATCCATGAAATGAAACTGATTGTTGATCTGATTTACCAGTCCGGTTTTTCCGGGATGCGGTATTCGATCTCCAATACAGCGGAATATGGTGATTATATCACCGGACCCAAGATTATTACAGAAGATACCAAAAAGGCCATGAAGAAGATTCTTTCCGATATTCAGGACGGAACCTTTGCCAAAGAATTCCTGCTGGATATGTCCGATGCAGGAAAGCAGGTACATTTCCGTGCTATGAGGAAACTGGCCAGCGAGCATCCCTCTGAGGTGATCGGTGAGGAGATCAGAAAGCTGTATAGCTGGAGTGATGAGGATAAACTGATTAACAATTAATCGGATTGGAAAGGATAACAGAAAACAGCCCCGATTTTCGGTAAGGCGGCATTGTTGTGCAGCTTTGCCGGAAGTTGGGGCTGTTTTGGGAACACGGTCAAAAGGATATCGGCGTTGGGGCAGGCACTCAAATTCTGTGGGGTATTCTACAAAGAATCAGAGATTCGTTCAGTAAGAAATAAGGATATTTGAAATCAGGGGAGAGAAGGTATATGTGGTTTTTATTTGCAATACTGTCTGCATTGTTTGCAGCATTAACGTCTATACTGGCTAAAATCGGTATAGAGGGGGTTAATTCAAATCTTGCCACAGCAATCCGGACGGTAGTAGTTGTTATCCTGTCATGGGGAATGGTATTCTTAACCAATGCACAAAGCGGAATAACAGAAATCAGTAAAAAAAGCTGGTTCTTTTTGATTCTTTCCGGGCTGGCAACCGGTGCGTCATGGCTTTGCTATTACCGGGCACTGCAGATGGGGGAAGCCTCTAAGGTGGTGCCTGTTGATAAGCTGAGTGTTGTGATAACGCTTTTACTGGCATTTATTTTCCTCCATGAACAATTTACGATAAAGTCTCTGCTTGGCTGCATGCTGATCGGCGCAGGAACATTGTTTATGGTAATATGATTTGTTTTCAATATGTGATACCTTCTGTATTAACTTATGTATGGTGGTCATTCAGTTTTGAACTGGCTGCAATTCTACAAAATAGAATTTATATATTTAACAATTCATACGGGTTGAATATGATATCTGTCCTTATTAGTAATATCAGTATAATTGATTCCAATATCCCATAAAGCAGGCTGAAGAATCGTTTTTTATTCGTTGGAATAACTGCTAATAATGAAGAAGTAAAACATAAATAGACAATACCTAACAGCAGTTTATCTTTTGCAGTACTGAAAGTCCAATACCGGCCAGTAAAAGCGGTCAAATACCATTCGGTGAAGAAAATCATAAAAGGTAAGGAAGAAATGAAATTTGTATAATGATGTTCTCCGTGTATCTGCCATATCATAACTCCACAAAACGGAGTAACGATAGCAATACTGCCCCACAAAACTATCTGTGATTTTGGGAAAAAATTCAAAAAAAGAACAGTATAGCCATAATAAGCAGATAACATTCCAACAAAAAATGCAAAAGAACGTACTGCTGCAAATAAAGCCGTTTTCGAAAGAATAGAAATGATTGCAGCCACCCAAACCCATATTCCAAACCGCCCCATTATATCATCAAATACAGGAAATTTAGATGTGACATATGGCACATCTATGAGTTTTGCAATTATCCCCAAAGCAATACCAATAATAAATGGTAAAAAAAGTGAGTATACATTTGATTTTTTTATCATTTGTCCTGTTTCCTCCAATTCCGATCTGCTGATGTGTAAATCTGATCATAACAGAATCATAGCAGGCGGAATATCTTCTCAATGAGGGGCATGGTAAAAATCCATAATACCGTCCAGTCTGGCATACATATGTTCGAATAACAGATCCACCAGTGTCAGGGCGGTCATAGCTTCCACTACCACCACGGCTCTGGGAACAATCACCGGATCGTGGCGGCCTTTGATTTCCAATGTGATGTTTTCCCCCGCCTGGCTGACGGTTTCCTGGGGACGGAAAATGGAGGGGGTGGGCTTTACATAGGCCCGCAGCAGAATAGGAGAGCCGTCGCTCATACCGCCCAGAATCCCGCCTGCATGGTTGGTTTTTTTGAAGATGGCTCCGTCAGAGGAGACAAAGGCATCGTTGTTTTCCGAACCCTTTGCCTGTGAAGCCCACAGTCCGTCCCCGATTTCGAAGGCTTTGACTGCGCCGATGGAGAGGATGGCCTGTCCCAGCCTGGCATCCAGTTTATGAAATACGGTTTCCCCGATACCGGCGGGCATACCCTGGATACGGCACTCGATGACACCGCCCACAGAATCCTTTTCCTGCATACATGCGGCGAGATAGTCCTCAGCCTGTCTGCTGGCTTCATAGTCGGGCATGGAAGTGGGGGTTTTCAGGATGGCTTCCCGGTCAAACCGCTCCTGGGATATGGAAACGGGGCCTATGGATCTGGTATAGGCACAGATGTCAATGTTAAGGGCTGCCAGCAGTTTGGCTGCCACAGCGCCTGCTGCCACCCGTCCTATGGTTTCCCGGCCGGAAGAGCGGCCGCCCCCGCGATAATCCCGGAAGCCATATTTCCGGTCAAAGGTATAGTCCGCATGACCAGGACGATAGCAGGAGGCAATCTGGCTATAGTCTCCGGATTTCTGGGAGGTATTTTCCACCATCAGCGAGATGGGAGTGCCTGTGGTACGCCCTTCAAAAACGCCTGAGAGGATACGGACGGTATCGCTTTCTTTCCGGGGCGTGGAAATGGAGGTCTGGCCGGGTTTTCGCCGATCCAGCCAGTGCTGGATATCGGAAGTCTCCAAAGGCAGCCCGGCGGGGCAGCCGTCAATGACCACACCCAGCGCAGGGCCGTGTGATTCTCCCCATGTAGTGATCGTAAAACATTTTCCGAATATTGAACCTGCCATAATTTCCTCCTGTGGTTTGATGAATTGCTGTTTTTTACCAGTATATAAAAGATTGAGAGATTTCACAAGTACCGATATACGAAGTATGTATACGGGTAGGGGTTCCCCGGATTTTCTGTAAAAAGGGATTGAGTATTCCACTGCGGATGTGGTAAGATAATGCAATATGAGAGTGGTTGGTATGGGGAATTGGGATGAAGGGATTGACAAAAGAAAATCAGAAAACCCGGGATAACAGAGAGGCCGGAAGTAAAGAAAAGAAAGGGCTGTTGCAGCCGCTTTTTGGGGCTGCAGAGCTTTATAATAAAATGCTGGACAGGTTGAATGCCAACGGAAAGAGATATGCCTGTATGCTGGCAGTAGTTCTTTTCTTTGTACTGAGCAGCAGCTTTTCATTTCCTATCTTTGAGGAGGCAGAGGGTCTGGCGATGCCCTATGCGTATGAGACAGAGGAGCAGACTGCTTTTATCGAAGAAAAGGAAACCATAGATCTTGCCTCCCGGACGGAGCTGCCGTCAGCTGATGAAGTGTTGGATGATGCGGAGGTGCTGGACGGCTATGAAGATACGGAACTGGAGCATATGGAAGATGTGGACAAATATACGTCCGATGAAATTCTGGAGGAAAATGACGGGTCAGGCGGCGGGAGCGGCGCCGACGGAGCGGTTTCTCTGGATACGGTGGTATTTGACCGGTCGGACTGGCGGCTTTTGCTGATCAATAAGCAGCATCCGATTCCGGAGGATTATACATTCCGGCTGGGAACAATCAAAGGGACCATGAAATGTGATGAACGGATACTGGATGATCTGCTGGACATGCTGCAGGCGGCTAAGGATGACGGCATCAATCTTGTGATCTGTTCTCCCTATCGGGACTTAAACCGTCAGAAGGTGTTGTTTGAACGGAAGGTAAAGGCTTATATGGATAAGGAGATGAGCTATATTGAGGCGTATAAAATCTCCTCTCAGGCAGTTACGGTTCCCGGCGCCAGTGAGCATCAGATCGGACTGGCCCTGGATATTGTCTGTACGACTTACTATAACCTGAATGAGGGCTATGGAGAGACAGAAGCGGGGCAGTGGCTGCAGGAGCACAGTCATGAATATGGATTTACCCTGCGCTATCCGAAGGGAAAGGAATACATAACAGGCATTGAATATGAGCCGTGGCATTTCCGGTATGTGGGAAAGGAAGCGGCGGCAGTGATGAAAGAGAAAGGAATCTGTCTGGAAGAACTGATAGACAGTTTATAAAATATGAAACAGGTACAGTACCGTATTCTGAAACAGGAAGGACGGGCCAAACGGGGAGAACTGCATACGGTGCATGGGGTAATACAGACCCCGGTTTTTATGAATGTGGGAACTGTGGCGGCAATCAAAGGCGCTGTTTCCACAGAAGATCTGGAGCAGATCGGGACACAGGTGGAGCTTTCCAACACCTATCACCTGCATGTACGTCCCGGTGATCTGCTGATCAGGCAGATGGGGGGTCTGCATCAGTTTATGTCCTGGAACCGGCCGATTCTGACGGATTCCGGAGGATTTCAGGTATTTTCCCTGGCAGGGCTCAGGAAGATCAAAGAAGAAGGCGTTTATTTCCAGTCCCATATTGACGGCAGAAAGATATTTATGGGACCGGAGGAAAGTATGCAGATCCAGTCCAACTTAGGCTCCACCATTGCGATGGCTTTTGATGAATGTCCTTCCAGCCGTGCGGACAGGGCATATGTACAGGCTTCTGTGGACCGGACTACCCGGTGGCTGGTACGGTGCAGGAAAGAGATGGAAAGACTGAACGGACTGGAAGATACTCTGAACAGGGAACAGCTCCTGTTCGGTATCAATCAGGGGGCAGTGTTTGCGGATATCCGCAGGGAACATGCCAGGCAGATTGCAGAGCTTTCCCTGGACGGCTATGCAATCGGCGGACTTGCCGTAGGGGAGACCCATGAGGAGATGTATGAGATTCTGGAAGAGACGGTTCCCTGCCTGCCGTTGGAAAAACCCACCTATCTGATGGGTGTGGGAACGCCGGCCAATATACTGGAAGGTGTGGAACGGGGCGTTGATTTTTTTGACTGTGTGTATCCCTCCCGGAACGGGCGCCACGGGCATGTTTATACCAATGAGGGAAAACGGAACCTGTTCAATGCCCGGTATGAAACAGATAACAGGCCCATTGAGGAAGGATGCGGATGCCCGGCCTGCAGGCGGTATTCCAGAGCCTATATCCGCCATCTCTTAAAGGCAAAAGAGATGCTGGGCATGCGTCTTTGTGTACTGCACAATCTGTATTTTTACAATACCATGATGACGGAAATCCGGGAAGCGCTGGATGAGGGCCGCTTTGCCTCCTATAAAAAGAAAAAGCTGGAGGGCATGGAACAGACCTGAAAAACAATATTTTGCAGAAAAGGCTTGCCCAATGGCTGGATTTTCGGTATGATATTCGTTAGATTGTATTTTGATTAGGAGGAAAAGGAATGGGAATCTTGTTAACAGCACCGGGTGGTGACGGTTCGGGAATGGCTTTGCTTGTATATGTGGTAATCATTTGCGTCTTTGTTTATTTTATGATGATTCGTCCGCAGAAAAAAGAACAGAAGCGGGTAGGCGCCATGCTTTCCACATTGGAGATCGGAGACAGCATCCTGACGACCAGTGGTTTTTATGGAATCGTAATTGACATTACGGATGATACGGTAATCGTAGAGTTCGGCAATAACAAAAACTGCCGTATTCCCATGCAGAAAACGGCAATTGCACAGGTTGAAAAGGCGTTTGAGAAATAAAGGGAAAGACCTGCGGGGAAAAGAGCTTTGGATTGGGAAGTCCGGAGCTTTTTCATTTCACAGGAAAGTTCTTGTTATTGTAAAGCGTTAAAGTAAAGTGTTTTCCTGTTGTCAGGTCTTATTAGTATAATTATCGGTTATGACATCCATAAATATTATGCATTGTAAAGATTATGGGATTTATGATACACTGAATGAAATATGGTGAAGCAGGAGTGTGAAGAAAATGAAGCTGAATATCGTATGTATACCGGGTGACGGAATCGGTCCGGAAATCGTGACGCAGGCCAGGGCTGTGCTGGATCGGACGGCAGAGTTGTATGGACATGAAATTACATATAAAGAGGTGCTGCTGGGCGGGGCATCCATTGATGTGCACGGGGTGCCTTTGACAGAAGAGGCGATTGCAGACGCAAAGGCTGCAGATGCGGTGCTGATGGGTTCCATCGGAGGAGATGCGGCAAAATCTCCCTGGTACAGGCTGCCGCCGGATAAGAGGCCGGAGGCGGGGCTTCTGGGAATCCGCAAGGCACTTGGGCTGTTTGCCAATCTGCGACCGGCAGTGCTGTATGAAGAACTGGCAGATGCCTGCCCGCTGCGGGGGGAGATCAGGCAGGGCGGTTTCGATATGCTGATTATGCGGGAGCTGACAGGGGGCCTTTATTTCGGGGAAAGAAAGACCTATACGGAAAACGGGATGCGTCATGCGGTGGATACTCTGACTTACAGTGAAGAAGAGATACGCCGGATTGCCATAAAAGGGTTTGAAATTGCGCAAAAGAGAAAGAAAAAGGTGACCAGCGTGGACAAGGCCAATGTGCTGGATTCTTCCAGACTGTGGAGAGCCGTGGTGGAAGAGGTGGCAAAGGGATATCCGGATGTGGCGCTTTCCCATATGCTGGTGGACAACTGTGCGATGCAGCTTGTAAAGGACCCGGCCCAGTTTGATGTGATTTTAACAGAAAATATGTTTGGAGATATTCTTTCAGATGAAGCCAGTATGGTGACGGGCTCCATCGGAATGCTGGCTTCTGCCAGTCTGAATGATACAAAGTTCGGGCTGTATGAACCAAGCCACGGTTCTGCGCCGGATATTGCAGGTGCGGACATTGCCAACCCGATTGCAACCATTCTTTCGGCTTCTATGATGCTTCGTTACAGTTTTGATCTGGACAGGGAAGCGGATGCGGTTGACAGAGCGGTCAAGGCTGTGCTGCAGGAGGGATGGCGGACAGCAGATATTATGTCGCCGGGATGTAAACAGGTGGGCTGCCGGGAAATGGGACGTCTGATTGCAGAACATCTGGAAGGAGGAGAGCAGGGATGAGAAGTGATTCGGTAAAAAAGGGAGTGCAGCAGGCGCCCCACAGGAGTCTGTTTAATGCATTGGGGTATACCCGGGAAGAGCGGGAACGTCCGTTGATCGGGATTGTCAGCTCTTATAATGAGATCGTTCCGGGGCATATGAACCTGGATAAAATCGTGGAAGCGGTAAAAATGGGAGTGGCAATGGCCGGCGGAACACCGGTGGTATTTCCGGCGATTGCGGTATGCGACGGGATTGCTATGGGACATATCGGTATGAAGTATTCTCTGGTAACCAGAGATCTGATTGCGGACAGTACGGAATGCATGGCACTGGCACATGGTTTTGACGGGCTGGTATGTGTGCCCAACTGTGATAAAAATGTGCCGGGGCTTTTGATGGCGGCGGCAAGAGTGAACATCCCCACTATTTTTGTATCCGGCGGGCCGATGATGGCAGGCCGGGTAGGGGGAAAGAAGAGAAGCCTCTCTTCCATGTTTGAAGCCGTAGGCAGTGTGGCCGCCGGTACGATGACGATGGAAGAGCTGGAAGAAATGGAAGAGAAGTGCTGTCCTACCTGTGGTTCCTGTTCCGGTATGTATACGGCCAATTCCATGAACTGTCTGACAGAGGCGCTGGGTATGGGGCTTAAGGGAAACGGTACGATTCCTGCTGTGTATTCTGAGCGGATCCGTCTGGCAAAGCACGCGGGCATGCAGATTATGGAACTGGTCAGACAGGACAGAAAGCCCAGGGACATTATGACGGAAAAAGCCTTTCTGAATGCATTGACTGTGGATATGGCGCTGGGATGCTCCACCAATTCCATGCTGCATCTTCCTGCCATTGCCCACGAAGCGGGTGTGGAACTGAATCTGGATATTGCCAATGAGCTGTCAGCAAAGACACCCAATCTGTGCCATCTGGCGCCTGCAGGACCGACCTATATGGAGGATTTGAACGAAGCCGGCGGTGTGTATGCGGTAATGCATGAACTGGATCGGAAAAATCTTCTGTATACCGATCTGCCTACCGTAACGGGCAAAACGGTGGGAGAAAATATAAAAGACTGTGTGAACCGGGATCCGGAAGTGATCCGGCCCATTGAAAACCCTTATTCGGAAACGGGCGGTATCGCTGTACTGAAGGGGAATCTGGCGCCTGACTCGGGTGTGGTGAAGCGTTCGGCTGTGGTACCGGAAATGATGGTACATGAGGGCCCTGCGAGGGTATTTGACTGTGAAGAGGACGCGATCGCCGCAATTACCGGCGGCAGGATCAAAGAAGGGGATGTGGTGGTAATCCGCTATGAAGGCCCGAAGGGAGGGCCCGGTATGCGGGAGATGCTCAATCCCACCTCTGCGATTGCAGGCATGGGGCTTGGCTCCAGTGTGGCGCTGATTACGGACGGAAGATTTTCCGGCGCTTCCCGCGGCGCCTCCATCGGACATGTGTCTCCGGAAGCAGCCGTAGGCGGGCCGATTGCCCTTGTGGAAGAAGGAGACATCATCAGCATCAATATTCCGGAAAATACGTTGAACGTAAACGTATCCGACGAAGTGCTGGCAGCACGAAGAGCCAATTGGCAGCCAAGAGAGCCGAAAGTGACGACCGGGTATCTGGCAAGGTATCGTGAAATGGTAACAAGCGGCAACAGAGGGGCGATTCTGGAGGTAAAAAAACAGTCTTAAGGAAACAGAAAAAAAGTACAGGAGGAAAGGAAAACAGATGCGGTTAACAGGTTCGGAGATCGTAATCGAATGTTTGAAGGAACAGGGTGTGGATACGGTATTCGGTTATCCCGGCGGTACGATCTTAAATATATATGATGCGTTATATAAGGAAAAGAAAATCCGGCACATCCTGACATCCCATGAACAGGGAGCCGCCCATGCGGCAGACGGCTATGCAAGAGCCACCGGGAAGGTGGGGGTCTGTATGGCTACCAGCGGCCCCGGCGCCACCAATCTGGTGACGGGGATTGCCACGGCCTATATGGACAGTGTGCCTATGGTGGCTATCACTGCCAATGTTGTGCTGCCTCTTCTGGGCAAAGATACCTTTCAGGAAGTGGACATTGCCGGGGTTACCATGCCCATTACCAAGCATGGGTATATTGTAAAGGATATTTCCATTCTGGCGGATACCATCCGCAAGGCTTTTCAGATTGCCCGGTCAGGCCGGCCGGGGCCGGTGCTGGTGGACATTACCAAGGATGTGACGGCTGCCATGTATGAGTATGAACCGGAGGCGCCGAAAACATTGCCTTCTTCCAAAAAATATACGGAGGCTGACCTGGAAGCGGCACTGGCGCTGATTGAGAAAGCAGAGCGCCCCTATATTTATCTGGGCGGCGGCGCGATTCTGTCGGGAGCCTGCAAAGAAGTACGGGAGTTTGCTGCCAGGATTGATGCGCCGGTGTGCGATACTCTGATGGGAAAGGGCGCTTTTGACGGCAGGGATGAGATGTATACGGGTATGATAGGTATGCATGGTACCAAAACTTCTAACCTGGGAGTCAGCCAGTGTGATCTGCTGATTGCACTGGGAGCCAGATTTTCCGACCGGGTGGTGGGCAATACGGAAAAATTTGCAGCAGGGGCAAAAGTACTGCATATTGATATTGACGCTGCCGAGATCAATAAAAACATCAAAACGGATACTTCTGTGGTAGGAGACTTAAAAGAAGTACTTTCTTTGCTGAATGAAAGGATTGACCGGATGAGTCATCCGGATTGGCATGCACATATTCTGGAGCTGAAGGAGAAATTCCCTCTGAAATATGATAAAACAGAGCTTTCCTGCCCCTATATTATAGAGGAGATTGACCGGATCACAGAAGGAAAAGCGATTATTACGACCGATGTGGGACAGCATCAGATGTGGGCGGCCCAGTACTATCAGTATACAGAGCCCAGGAGCTTTCTTTCTTCCGGCGGGCTGGGTACGATGGGATATGGGCTGGGCGCATGCATCGGCGCAAAGACGGGACGGCCGGAAAAAATATGCATCAACATTGCCGGAGACGGATGTTTCCGCATGAATATGAACGAGCTGGCTACTGCCAGCAGATACCAGATACCGATCATACAGGTAGTAATCAACAATCATGTGCTGGGAATGGTACGCCAGTGGCAGACCTTGTTTTATGGCCGGCGGTATTCCCAGACCGTACTGGAAGATAAGGTGGATTTCTGCAAGGTTTCCGAAGGTCTGGGCTGTCAGGCAATCCGCGTGACCAAAAAAGAAGAAGTGGCCCCGGCCATAGAACAGGCTATTGCAGCGAATGGTCCGGTGGTCATCGAATGTATGATTCCCAAAGATGACAAAGTATTTCCGATGGTTTCGCCGGGAGCAGCCATCAGTGAGGTATTTGACGGAGATGATCTGGCGGCAGGAAATGCCTGACCGGCTATCAGAAAAAAAGAGTGTGCCATCTGTTTGCGGACAGAACGCATGCTCTTTTTTCTTTTCTGTTTCATGGGAAAGTTTATAAAATATGCTTGACTTATAAATCTTACCTATGTAATATTTGGAAGGGAAAGAGGAAGCGGATCAGGGCAGGAAAGAGGGATGGCACAGATGAGAAGCATCAGAAGCAGGGCGGGCCGGACGGCGGTTATGCTGTATTGTATCATATGGTTTGGATTTATGGTATGGTCTATGCCAATGCAGGCAGAAGCGGTGGAAAACCAGGATGAGAAAGAGGCAGAGGCTGACTGGCCGGAGGCCCCGTCGATTGGCGGAGTGTCCGGTATTGTAATGGAGGCATCTACAGGAGCCATCCTTTATGAAAAAGATATGCACGCGGTCTGCTATCCGGCAAGTATTACCAAGATTATGACAGTGCTTTTGGCGATTGAAAACTGTGAGCCGGATGAAATCGTGACGATACCGCCGGAAGCTGTTTACATGGAAGATAAGGGGACACATATTGCATTGGATGTGGGTGAGCAATTGACAGTGGAGCAATGTCTTTATGCGGTGATGCTGGCCTCTGCAAATGATGCCGCCTATGCATTGGCGGAACATACCGGCGGAACCATTGAAAATTTTATCACGATGATGAATGAAAAGGCAAAGGAGCTGGGATGCGAAAATACACATTTTACAAATCCTCACGGACTGCCTGATGAGAATCATGTGACCAGCGCTTATGATATGGCCCTGATTACCAGGGCGGCGCTGGAATATGACATATTCCGGACGGTATCCGGAACTTCCTATTATGAAATTCAGCCTTCTGCAGGCCAGAAGGATCTGATCTGTATGTACAACCATCATAAGATGATCGGAAAGGGTGAGTTTTACCGGGAGGAAGTGTTTGCCGGAAAAAACGGATATACCAATGTGGCGCAAAACACGTTGGTGACCTGTGCCAGGAAGGGCGAGATGGAGCTGATCTGCGTGGTGATGAAGGAGCAGAGGGCGGAAGTTTACCCGGATACCGTCACATTGTTAGAGTATGGGATGGATCATTTTAAAAAGACGGAAACCGGCAGGGATAAGGACGATTATCTGGTGCTGCTGAAGGAGGAAAATCCCGGACTTGAACACTGTTTCCTGATACCGTTAAAAGAACGGATCTTTGTGATTATGCCGGAGAATGTGGAACTTTCCGATCTGGAAATGGAGCTTGCTTATGAAAAAGAAAAAGGACTGGTTACGGTCACTTATTACTATGATGATTTTATGGCCGGGACAGGGGAATTTAAAGTCATAGACAGGGAAGTGGAAACAGAGGGCGGCAGAAGCCGGTTTAAAGAGATATGGGCAGAGAAAGACCAGGAAGAGGATTCTGTTTCCTGGAACTATCCTGTCCTGGGAATCTGTGTGGGAGCGGCGGCCATTGGAATAGGAGTCGGCGTGTGGTTTCTGCTGAAAAGACGGGAACGTGGGATGCAGATCAACAGGACCATCAGATACAGAAGGATGAAAAGACACAGAAGAAACAGACGCCGGAGAGGGGGCAGGAGGCTGTTTTGAAGAAATGGGATTGTTTTGCAAAAATCACAGGTCTGGGAATGACATGTCTCTGTATTTTCGGTATTCTGGCAGGATGCAGCCGTGGGCAGGAAGCGGCCCGGGAAAATCTGCAGCAGGAACCGGAAGAGGCTCTGTCCGGGGAAACGCAGGCGCCGGAAAATAACGAAGCCGCATCGGAAACTGATGAAAGGGGACTTTCAGAAAACATAGAATCAGAATCTGCGGAAACGGAAACAACAGAACCTGAAATAAAAGAAGCGGACTGGTCCGAATATTTTGAAGGGCTGAACGGAGCGGCAGTCGTGTATGACCCTCTGGCCGGCCAATATACCATAATGAATCAGGAACTGGCCGGTACCCGCAGATCGCCGTGTTCCACCTTTAAAATTGTTTCTTCCCTGATAGGGCTGGAAAGCGGCGTGATCGATCCGGAACATGCCGTCCGTGCATGGAGCGGTGAGACATTCTGGAATGAAGCATGGAATCAGGATATGGATTTTCCGGAGGCGTTCCGGGCATCCTGTGTCTGGTATTTCCGGGAGGTGGCAAATGAGATCGGCCGGGAAAGCATGCAGGAAGGGCTGGAACAGCTGCAATACGGAAACTGTGACTGTTCCGACTGGGAAGGAAAGCTGAATACCAACAACAGTAACCGGGCGTTGACCGGATTCTGGATCGAGTCGTCCCTGTTAATTTCGCCGAAAGAGCAGACGGAAGTGATGGAGCGCATTTTCGGGGAGGATTCTTTGTATTCAATGGATACACAGAACCGGTTAAAAGAGGTAATGCTGGTAACTGAGCAGGAAAACAGGGATGTGCAGATTTACGGAAAAACGGGAATGGGAAAGGCGGAAGGGGTTGTAGTGGATGCATGGTTTACCGGATTTGCGGAGAATGACGGAAAAAAGATCTTTTTCTGTGTATACCTGGGAAGGGATGATGCTCAGAATGTGTCCAGTCAAAGAGCGAAGGAAATTGCGGTCAGACTTGTTTCCGGATATTTTGATGCCTGACCACCGGCACTGTGGGGCTTCATTGTAAAATAAGATGCGACAAGGGTAATATACTCTAAAGCATCTTATTTTTAACAGAAAATAAGAGAGTGCTACAAGAGAATTAAAAACTCTTGTGGGCACTCTTTTTTTATTTCACCAAAAGCAGAAAGGAGATAAAGGGGCATGAGGAAAGGAAATAGACGGCTGAACTTCACGGACCGCCAGACCATTGAGAGGATGCACGCAGCAGGGGTAAAGGTTTCAGCTATTGCGGATGAAGTGGGGGTGCATAGGGCAACCATCTACAATGAATTGAAACGTGGTGGGGAGCCTTACCGGGCAGAGGTAGCACAGAAAGCATTATAGGCCATGCGGCAGCAGGACAGAAAGGAAAAAATGTTTTATAGTGGGTATTCATGCGATAAGTGCGGAACGGCTATTGAATACAGACGCACAAACAAAGAATGGTTGCCGTCAAAGGTGCATCTTGTAAGTTGGGCAAGAAAAGCAGGGTGGAGCATTGGGAAAAACGTGCTATGTCCATATTGCCGGAAAAATGGGAAGCGAGGAACTTAATATGGAAACGATTCTAAAATATCCAGGGGCAAAGAACCGTCTGGCAGAATGGATAATTTCTTTCATTCCGGAACACCGGGTTTATTTAGAACCATTCTTTGGAAGTGGAGCCGTGTTTTTTAATAAAGACCCGGCAAAGATAGAAACCATCAATGATTTAGATGGAAATGTCTGCAATCTTTTTAGGATGATACGGGAACAACCGGATGAATTTGCAAAAGGGCTTGAAATGACACCATATAGCCGTGAAGAATATGAAAATGCCTATGCGGTAGGTTCAGCTGAAACGGATATGGAAAGGGCAAGGAAATTTATGGTTCGCTGTTGGATGGGGATGGGTAGCAGCAATGTTTATAAAAATGGCTTCCGTTCCAGTCAACAAGGGAATAGCCCAAAGACAACTAAACATTGGGGTGAATTGCCGGATAGGGTATTGTTGGCGGCGGAGAGATTGAAACAAAAGGACACCGATTTGAAAGACCTTGAAACCAAGGTAAATGAAAACCTGGCCGCCCTGGAAGCAGACGGGGCGGAGATAATGGGAA
>CANDNA010000018.1 GCA_947385955.1 uncultured Clostridia bacterium | reverse complement strand
AATCTCATGTATGTTTCCTCCTTACAATTATATAATAACACGTATTTTACGTATTATCAAGAGGAAAACATAAGAATATACGTATTTTACGTAAATATTATATGCAGATACCGGGAAAGTATGCAGACTGGCAGCAGGATACAAAAGCATCTTTAACAGTGGGAAATAGTGGGATTGCCCCGCCTGCTGCCTTATTCCATTTTATTATCCGGCACATACTCCATTAAATCCCACGGCTGACAGTTGAGGTATTTACAAAGATTTGCGATCGGGCGTGTGTCTATGAATCCATAGCCCTATTGTAATTTTTTAATGGTTTCAGTATCTATAACCTTATCTTTACATAGACTGTAAAAAGTTTTGCGATTGTTTGATAGCAAAGATTCCAGTTTTTTAAAATTGATGCTACCCATTTATTCGCCTTCTTTCAGTTTTCCAATGAGGCGGCAGAAAATAAAGCTACCTTCTCCATGTTAAGCTATTATTATAGCACTTATCACGCACTAAAGATAGTGCCATACTTGTATCATCAAAGAGAGGAATACAACAACCAGGAGATCCGAAAGCACCCGATACAGAAAGCCATATACCTGTGAGTGAGCGATAGAGCAATACCAATAGTCTATGCTGCTGGGGACAGCTCAAGATTATAATGACCTTGGATTTTCAGTTGATGAAAGACTTATCATTTTGGTCGGGAGGCAGTCAACATATTAGTTTGAAATGCAGATCTCATTTTTGACTTCGTTACTGTATGTCTGTGTCACAATTTTTCCATGAACATGGAATGAGAATGGAAAAGGTTTTCTTCTTGAAAAAGCAGGAGAGGCATGTTATATTAGACATATAAAAGGAACAGCCGCCCACAGGGTGGGTTGACCCAATAATGTGAATAGAAAATCCACCCCGTACTCGGTCAAAGTTTAGGGGTGGTTTTTCTATGTATGGCTACCTACAAAACGTAAAAACGAATGTAAGCAATGCCAAAAGGAAAAGACCAAAGGTCATTAAATCCTTAAAATCAAAATGATTTTTCACAGGCATCACCCCCATTCTGTAAAAATGAGAGGTCAGCCCACCCTGCAACACGGTTGTCCTTGTGGGATATTCTATCATAGGGCGGGGATAAAGACAATCAGAGATTAACAGACAATCTCCGCATCTGTCAGATCAGGCCGGCGGAGCGTGTCATACGTGGGAAATCCGGCACTTTGCCACTTGTATAAATATGGCAGGTATGCTAAAATAGGTTAGAGAAATCAGAATCTATGGTGTACCACCTGACACTGTTGGAGCAGCGTCAGGCAAGGGCGGTAGTAGAGCTACCACACGATACAGACGTTGTCTGCGATACACGTAAGTCTATTATAAAGTAATTTTGTGATGATTACAAGGGTTCAATGGATTTTGTGTTGTCAGTGGATGATGCTGTTACCTTTGATATAAATGGGGTGAAGGTGTGGACGCATACCTTGCACCTCGTTTTTGATTTCTCGCCGGGGTGTTCCGGTGGCAGGAGGATGTGTCCTGTCACCATGCGGCGCCCGGTGGGGATCAGGGTCTGAGGGGCCGTAGCGGGTCAGAGTGTACGGCTCTTTTATTCGTCACAATAGAAAGTCCGCCAGACGGACTTTCTGGTGTCAGGCAGATATCAGGGAAGGCAGACAATATGGAAGATACGATTCTGAAATTACTGGTAAAGAAGATGACCGGAGAGCGGTTTGAGAATATTGTATCTGCCGAAAAAGAATACAAAAGGAGAAGTGAGAAAATAGAAATGTTGTCAGAGCAGCTAAGGAGGCAGGAATTAACAAAAGAGCAGCGTCTGGCAGTGGACAGGCTTCTGACGGCGAATAATGAATGCAATTTCAGATACAGTGAACTGGCGTACATACAGGGGATGAAAGATGCTGTAGCCATGCTGAAAGAACTGGATTTGATAAAATCTGTATCATAAAATCAGAATTTTCTGCCTTTTTATACTGTGTAATCGACTGTGACACTTTCAAAAAAGTGTTTGCAGGGGAGAGCGATACACGGGAAATGGCCGGCTGTTTCTACACCAATTCCTTGATAACTGTTTCCGTCAATTTCAACGCTTCGGTAATGTCAGACGCAATATAATATATAAAATCCGGGTCATGCACATAACAGATGATCTGGGCTGCGGTTCCTTTGGGGCTTGGATTATAGTCTAACATGAGATAAAGGGAATCCGCATATTCTGCAAAGGGAAACCAACGTTCGCAAAATAAATACGGCTGTATGTGTTTATCTAATTGCTGTACTTGTTTTTCATCAATCACATCCGGAAACTCACTCATCCTGCGGTTTTCATTTTGAAAGTAAGATTTGATTTTGGTCATTTCCTGTAATGACAACAAACGATACCCGCGATAGAACCCTTCTTGTGGCCAGAGTAAACTGATATATCCGGAACCGTTTTTATACCTGTATACCCGCTTGAAATCTTCCGGCAATTTTATTTGAAATTGTTGCTCAAAAGCGTTTAACTGTTCTTCTGTTGCTCCCTGAATTGCAAAATATTCGTCGATATCTTCCTGTTCCACTTCTTCATCGTTGAGTTCTTCGGCATTTTCAAGGAAAAGCTGTTCATTTCTTTTGATCAGTTCTATAATCGTATCCATTTTAGGAATCTTCCCCCAAAAAAAAAATTTTAATTCATGACAATAGAAAGTTCGCGCAGCATACTTCCCATTGTTTATCACTGGATTCATTATAAAGAAACACCCGCCCAAAAACAAGTTCTTTTGGGCGGGTATCAGCTTCCTTATGGCCTGGTGTTCAGCTCTGTATATGTAACGGGAGACTGATGATGAAAAAGACATTATATTTTTTTCAGTTCATACTGTCTGGTTCCGAGGCCGATTTTTTCCGACTGTTCCAGCGTTGCTTTCCACTCAATATTCGGATTGGAATCCATGAAATGGTCATGGTGGCAGTGCCAGTGTTTGTCGGCCAGATGGTCGCCAAGCTGGCTGTTTTCAATCGGTTTGGCATCAAGGCAGGCATCGGCGCAGGCCTGATCCAGGGCAACCGGGTCAAAACTTGCAAACATTCCGATATCCGGCAGAATCGGCGCATCGTTTTCTCCGTGACAGTCACAGTTCGGAGTGATATCCTGTACCAGAGAAATATGGAAGCATGGCCGGTTATGGCAGACTGCCTGTGCATATTCTGCCATTTTGCGATCCAGCAGTTCATTGGCACTGTCATTCTCACTGTAAATGGCATCAAAGGTACAAGCGCCAATGCATCGGCCGCATCCCTTGCATTTATCATAATCAATAACAGCCTTTTGGTTCACATAGGAGATCGCATTACTTCCGCATTCCTTAGCACAGCGGCGGCAGCCACGGCAAAGATCCTGGCTGACAGAAGGCTTTCCGCTGGCGTGCTGTTTCATTTTTCCGGCACGGCTTCCGCAGCCCATTCCGATATTTTTAATGGCTCCTCCAAAACCGGTTAACTCATGTCCCTTGAAGTGGCTGAGACTGATAAAAACGTCCGCATCCATAATAGCTCTTCCAATCAAAGCCGTTTTGCAATATTCGCCGTTGACTACCGGAACTTCGACTTCATCCGTTCCCCTGAGCCCGTCACCAATGATGATCTGGCAGCCGGTGGTAGTCGGATTGAATCCGTTGAGATTGGCACAGTCTAAATGCTCCAGCGCGTTCTTTCTGCTTCCGGGATAAAGGGTATTGCAGTCTGTCAGAAAGGGAAGTCCTCCCTGCTCTTTGCACAAATCGGCTATGACTTTTGCATAATTGGGACGGAGAAAGGCCATATTTCCCAGTTCCCCGAAATGCATTTTGATTGCGACGAATTTTCCTTCCATATCAATGTTTTTTATACCTGCCGCAATACAGAGCTTTTTTAATTTATCGAGCTGGCTGGTCCCTACCGGACATCTGAAATCAGTAAAATAGACGGTTGATTTTTCCACGACAAATCCTCCTGTAAAAAGTTATTTGGTATTTACAAAGATTAACACTTAAAGTATACTTGAAGTCAAGTTTTTATTTCACTTATTTTTATTGATACAGGGAGATATTAGGATGAAAACATATAGTATTCAGGAAATATCAAATCTGCTTTCCCTTCCGTCTTCTACGCTTCGTTACTACGAGAGCGAAGGACTGCTCATAAATGTGCAAAGAAATGCTTCCGGGCAGAGGATTTATACAGAAGAACATATTGAACGGATAAACTGTATCCACTGTTTTAAACGGACAGGTATGACAATAGCACAGCTCCGTTCCTTATTCCAGTATGAAGAAAACGAAGCCGAACATATTGATGAGATTATCAGCCTGCTGGAAAACCAGGAACAGTGCGTATATGAACAGCTTACTCATCTGAAAGAGGATTTCCTGCATATACAGAGAAAAGTAAAATACTATAAAGCAGTAAAAAATTCCTTTGAGCAGGGCATGCCGCGTCCGGATTGGACAGAGTGTGAGAACGGGGAGAATCAGAGAAGGTAACAACGCTGCTTGCGGCAAAGAAACGGTCAGGAAAGACGAAGGTCTGGAAAATGTATATTATGTTACAGAGAAAAAGGAAGAATAAATGGCGAAAATGCAGTATACTGTTGGTGACGCTGTTTCTGTTGATCTGCCTTTGTCAGAAATGCAGTTATGCTTTGTCCGTTTCAGAGCGGGAGATCTATACTTCGCCGCAGGGTACCAATACGATTATCGTGGAATATGACCATGTATGCCGTCCATATGTTTACCGAAAAACACGGTTCGGGAAAAAACACATCTGGACTTATCCCGGCGGCGGCTTTATGGAAACGGTGTCTTTTGAACTGGAATGGCTGTCAGAGGATAAAATCAGAATGTCCTATGATGACAAAAATGATGAATATGACGAAGAATTTACCATCGAAATACCATGTGGCTGATTATATGGATGAACATATGAGTTGACCTGGTATCTGATGGGATTGTGGAAAGTCTGTTAATTTGGCTGTGTTTGAAAGAAGTAGCTTCTTTAGTATAATAAAATCGTGGCAGAGGAAACTGCCAGTGGGGGTCATATGGAATACCTCAGAGTTTTTATGGAGTATGAATCGGATGATATGCCGGTACTTTATTTCTATGAAGTGGACGTGGAAGAGGAACGGCTGGCATGCCGGGCCATTGAAATCTTTGTAAACAGACAGGCAACGTGTATGGAGGACCTGTACCACGATGTGACAGAGATGGTTCCCATTCCAACAGCAAAAGAGCTGAATAAAGGTCTGTGGGGCAGCGGCTTTTCTGCGTCAGTGATCAGCAAAGAAGAATTTGAACGTGTATGGAACAGTCCTGTGTACCAGGGGACGTTAACGGCAGAATGACTTCCGGATGGGAGAAGCGGGGAAAGAAATGGAAAATCAGATGAAACTTACCATGTTGGGAACAGGACATGCAACGGTTACAGAGTGTTATAACACCTGTTTTGTAATCAGCGAAAAAGACAGACATTTTATGGTGGACGGAGGCGGCGGCAATGCCATATTGGGGCAGTTAAAGCATGCCGGATTTTCTGCCGGAGATATGAAGGAAATCTTTGTGACCCACAAGCATATGGATCATCTGCTGGGAATTGTATGGATGATCAGAGTACTGTGCCAGCAGATGGCGCAGGGGCATCTGACAGAAGCGGTGACCATTTATGCTCATGACAGGGTGCTGGATGCTCTCAGGGATATGGTGCGGCAGTTACTCTGGGGCAAACAGAAAAAGTGGATGGACAAGGCGATTCATCTGGTAGAGGTACATGACGGTGAAATACGGACGATTCTGGACAGAGCGGTCACTTTTTTTGATATTCAGTCCGCAAAAGAAAAGCAGTTCGGCTTTTGCATGGAACTGGATAACGGAGAAAAACTGACCTGCTGCGGCGATGAACCCGCCCATCCATGTGAGCGGGCATATGTGGAAAACAGCCGGTGGCTGCTGCATGAAGCGTTCTGCCTGTATGCCCAGGCGGATGCTTTTTCTCCCTATGAAAAGCACCATGCCACAGTCAGGGACGCCTGTGAACTGGCAGAAACAATGGGGGTTGCCAATCTGGTTCTGTATCATACAGAGGACAGTAACCTGCCGGAACGGAAACGGCTGTACAGAGAAGAAGGGAGCCGCTATTTTCATGGGAATCTGTATATTCCCGATGATCTGGAAAGCATTCCGCTCTGAAAGACTGTCCGTGGCAGCATTGCACAGTATGACTATAGTATGTTAGAATAAATCCGTTGAAGATTTTCTATTGTTGCAGAACAGGAGAAACGAACGATGAAAGATGAAACAAAATGTTTACACGCCGGTTATACGCCCGGCAACGGGGAACCGCGGGTACTTCCTATTGTACAGAGTACCACATATGTATATGATTCTGCAGATGAGGTGGCGGCTATTTTTGATGACCCTACCAAAGGTCTGTGCTATTCCCGCTTTGGCAATCCTACAGTGATGGCAGTGGAGGAGAAGATCGCAGCGCTGGAAGGAGGCGTGGGAGCGATGTGCACTACCTCCGGGCAGGCGGCGGTGCTGCTGGCCGTTCTGAATATCTGTCAGGCGGGAGACAGTATCGTCAGCACTTCACAGATCTACGGCGGTACCATTAACCTCTTTTCCCATACGCTGAAGAGACTGGGCATTTCCTGTATCTATGTGGATCCGTCCATGACAGATGAGGAGATCAAAGCATCCTTCACGCCCCGGACCAGACTGGTGTTCGGAGAAACCATTGCCAATCCGGCGCTGACCGTACTGGACATTGAACGTTTTGCACGGATCGCCCATGAGATGGAAGTGCCGCTTCTGGTAGACAATACCTTTGCCACCCCCATTTTGTGCAAGCCGTTTTCCTTTGGTGCAGATATTATAGTGCACTCCACCAGCAAATATATGGACGGGCATGCGGTTCAGATCGGCGGGGTGATCGTGGACGGCGGGAAATTTGACTGGACCTGCGGGAAGTTTCCGGAGCTGACAGAGCCGGATCCTTCTTATCATGGGATTTCCTATACGGATTCTTATGGAAAAATGGCCTATATCATCAAGGCAAGGATGCAGCTCATGCGTGATTTCGGTGTTTATCCTGCCGCACATTCCGCATTTTTGCTGAATTTGGGACTGGAAACGCTGCCGGTACGGATGAGGCAGTATTGTGAGAATGCTCTTAAGGTAGCCGGATATCTGGAGCAGTCAGAGGCAGTGGAGAGGGTGATCTACCCCGGCCTTCCGTCAGATGCGGGACATGCCCTGGCGGAGAAATATCTGAGAGGCGCCAGCGGAGTGGTTTCGTTCCTGCTTGGGGGCGGCCGGTCGGCTGCCAAAGTATTTATGGATAATCTGCATCTGGCGTCCAATGAGGTGCATGTGGCGGATATCCGGACCTGTGTACTGCATCCGGCCAGTGAAACCCACCGTCAGCTTACGGATGAGCAGCTTTTGGCTGCGGGTATCGACGGCGGGATGGTACGGCTTTCGGTGGGGCTGGAGCATGTGGATGATATCCTGGCAGATCTGGAAGGTGCATTGGCGGCTGTTTCCCGGATGTGAGCCTGGCGGCTGTCAGAGATGCAGCCGGCGGGCCAGCTCGTTTTTCAGGGCGGAGCCGCGGAACAGCAGCAGGGCTGCCAGAAAGATCACGCTGATACCGCCGCAGACAGCGGAAGGATACATGATCTGTAACAGGCCGCAAAAAAGCAGGATCAGCGGGAGAAATCCTGCCAGGACGCAGAGTAGGAGATACAGCATATAGTCAGAGGGCCGCAGCCGTAGTACCCAGGCAGCTATGGCTACGGCAAACTGCATACAGGAGTAAAATACCGGCAGTACGAAATGGATGGACCAGCCCCGTCGGCCGGTAAACCAGTCCCAGAGAAGGAGCAGTACAGATACCAGCCCCAGATGCCACAGGGCGGCCTTCATGGGATTGCGCCGTCTGCGGATCGTCATGCCCAGTGACAGCCAGGCACTGGCCAGCCCTGCCATTACGAAAAGGGACCACCAGCCATCCTGCGGCAGACTGAGATTGACCACGGCACAGACGACAGCGGCGATGATCGTAATCATGGCAAGGATGCGTACCACAAGCCGGTAAGGTTTCCGGCCGGGCAGAAGGATGGGATAAGAATCCTCCTCCGGCTCACCGGACAGCCTGCTCTGACAGAGAGGGCAGTATTCAATGGAGCCTTCTATGGAAATATGACATGCTTCACAATAACGCATTTCTAATTCACCTCTCCTTCTGACGGGAAATTGGTGGTTAATACAATTTCCAGTCCCAGCCCGGCCAGCTCCCGGAAAAAGGTACGTTCCACTTCATGTTCCCGGAACGGGCCTGCAAAGCTGACCACATAAGATTCCCCATAAGAACAGGCACATGCCTGCAGAACACCGGCGCAGGTCAGGACGCTGAACCGTCGGATCATGCGTTCCATCGGAGGGGGCATGGATACCTTTCCCACATTGGAAAAAGAAGAAGTAACACCCCGCATGGCCAGCAGATTGGCGATGCGCAGCACGATATCCTTGACAGGCAGCGGTACCAGACGCAGAGGGATGCTGTGCTCCAGCGCACACAGTGTATTGATACGTGCACGCAGATATTCTTTGGTCAGATTGGACTGAAATGTCTCTCTGACATGGGCGGCAACCGCATCCAGACTGTCCTCCTGACGGCTGAAGTCATAGCTGACCTGGATGGTGGCAAAGAAATTGCGGGCAGATTTTGAGGGAAAATAGCTGCGCAGATTGACCGGGATCGAGATGACCACCGGTTTTTTCATATCCCGCAGGGACATCCGCTCATGGATGGCGCGGATCAGCACAGCGGTCATCAGTTCTGTCAGCGTAATGCCCCGTTCCCGTGCACAGCACAGCGCTTTTGCCAGTGGGATCTGGCCTTCCAGAACGGCCAGATGGTTTTTGGGCAGCCGGCTGCCCCGCATCCGATAAGCGTTTCCGGGCAGATACAGCCGGCGTCCTGCCGGTTTTTCATAATATTTTTGAAAGCTGTCTGCCTGCTTTTGCCACTCGGAGGCATCCGGCAGTACGGTGGGATACGGGGGGACAAAAGCATCCGGAAAGCGGGCCAGCAGATATGCGCAGACCAGTGTACGCAGAAACTGCAGTGCACCGGCGCCGTCGGTCAGGGCATGGTACACTTCCAGAATGATACGCTTTTTATAATACAGGACCCGGAAGAGCAGGCCGCGGCGTATGGACGGATAGATCGGAAAGCAGGGCGGCAGATCTTCCGAACGGACACGGGCGCGGAGTGTGCTGTCCTCCAGATAGTACCAGAACAATCCCCGTTTCATAACAGACCGGTAGATGGGAAAACGTTCGACGGTCTGATCCAGGGCAGCCTGTAAAATCTGCGGGTCCACGTTTTCCTGCAGTTCGCAGACAAAACGGAATACCTTTGAATTGTGACGGGAGGTACTGGAAGGAAAGATCTTGGCAGCGTTGTCCAGTTTCCACCAGCGTTGAGACCCTTTGGATTTCATAGTCATTCCTCCAGAAAGCGGTTGATCAGTGCGTATGTCTTTTTTACCTGCTCGAAACGTACAGGAAGAGAGAAATAGCCGTGCAGGGCATCGGGCATCCGGAAAAGTTCCACCCGGTTCCCTGCGTCAAGCAGCCGTTTTCCATAGGCTTCTCCTTCATCACGGAGGGGGCAGTACTGGGCGGTGATCAGCAGCGTATCCGGCTGGTTTGCCAGGTTTTCGGCAAGCAGAGGCGCAAAATACGGATTCTGCAGATCCTGCTCCGAGCTGCGGTAAAGAGAAAGATAATCACAGATGCGTTTGGATGTCAGCAGGTATCCGGTGCCGTTTTCATGAACAGAGGGAAAGGGGGACGTGTCCGAATGATCGTTTCCGGCAGCCGGATAAATCAGTATCTGGCGTCTGGGGAGAAATTCTCCCCGGTCCCTTGCCATCAGAGATACGACTGCGGCAAGATTGCCTCCGGCGCTGTCTCCGATCAATGTAATATCCGAAGGCTTTACACCGAATACCCCGCTGTTTTGAAACAGTGTCCTGGCCACAGCATAGCAGTCCTCCGGTGCGGCCGGAAAGGGATGTTCCGGGGCAAGCCGGTAATCGGCGGAAGCAACAATACAGCCGGTGGAAGCAGCCATGTCTGCGCAGACACCGTCATAGCTGTCAATGTCGCCCAGTACCCATCCGCCGCCGTGAAAAAAGAGAAGCACCCGGGGATGGGCTTTTTGGGCCGGGGTAAAGATGCGGACCGGAACTTCATGATCCCCGCAGGGGACAGCCTGTTCCCAGATGCGGTAAAGGGACGGCTTTTTCAGTCTGTGGGACAGGAGTTTTTTCAGTTCCCGCTCAAGCATATAGGTTTTTTTGATGTCGATATCCGGATAGGACAGCACGTGTAAAGCTGCCCGCATTGCTTTATTGATGGCCATAGCCGCTCCTTCTGGCTGCATGAATGCATTGCTGTTTACGATTTATCATATCATATCTGTCTGCAAAAAACTATTCTTATATACATACGGAAATTATGAGAAATCAATAAACCCGGACCGGTATCCGGGAAAGCAGCAGGGAAGCCGGCTTGCCGGATACCAGTCCGGGTTTTATCCGCCTGGATGATCTGTGACAATAAAGGGGTTATGTAGTATAGTCCTGTATTATGGGAGGAATCTGGGCCAGCATATTTTCCACATCTTCGAACATACTGCTCTTGGTGGTGCCCAGATAATTGGCCTGCATAATATGCTGCTGCACATCCTGATGGAGCTTTTTGGTACTGTCAAAAAAGCGGCACAGCTCCTGCAGTTCCGTCCGGGAATCCTGAATAACGCCGGAAATTTCCTCCTGTACCGAGGTGGCTCCCTCTGCGGACTGCGTGATCTGGTCAAACATATCATAGGTTTCGTTGACTTTTTCAATGCTTTGATCCAGAGCTTCCTGGGAAGTGGCAATGCTGGTACTTAATTTGTCGGTTCCCTGCTCCACTTCACTGATGCCGGCATCCACTTCGGCCACCAGATCTTTGATCTCATCTGCCAGATGTTTGACTTCTACAGCCACTACGCCAAACCCCTTGCCCTGTTCGCCTGCGCGGGCAGCCTCAATGGTGGCATTGAGCGCCAGAATATTGGTC
Source organism: uncultured Clostridia bacterium (assembly GCA_947385955.1). Classification (GTDB taxonomy): domain Bacteria; phylum Bacillota; class Clostridia; order Lachnospirales; family Lachnospiraceae; genus VSOB01. Next base: position 57,002 of record CANDNA010000018.1, on the reverse strand, counting down.
TGTTCGGCAATGGAAACGATTTTGTTGGTGCATACTTTGATTTTCTTTAAAGCTGCCTGGAAATCGTCAAAGGTGCTTTCCATTTCACTAAAATGGGTTTCCACCTGCAGAGAACTGTTTTTCAGCGCTTCCACTTCATCCTGCGCCTGTACCACAGACTGTTCGATTTTATCTTTTACGTCTGTAAACTGGCCGTCCACCTGATCGATGTTGGAAAAGGTCTGTCCGAAATCATTCAGTTTTCCGTAGAAATTTTCCGCCTCCCGAAGGACATTGTTAAATGAATTGTTTACCATGGTCAGTTTCTGAAGGGATGCCACCTCTTTCTGTACGATCTCGGTCCGGTAATCCCTCAGACTGTTGGCTACATGAAGAATGGGATATAAAGCTTCTTCTCTGGATTGTTTTTTGTCGGTTTTCTTTCTGATCGGCATGATGTCTCCTTCCGTTATGTACCTTATTATTCAAATACCACACAGGTCATGGACTGGTTGACAAACTGATTGTTGTAATGTTCCCCATAGCCCACAAGGCCCGCATGGTGCCCCAGCACGCTCATCTCTTTCAGATAGTCCTGCATATAGTGATTTTCGGTAAACAGGAGATACCGGAAGAGACAGTTCACCGAAAATACGGCAGAAATTCTGGAAAAGTCACTTTGAATGGCCCGGATGGTATCCCTGACAATGGCTTTATAGTCACCCAGTTCCAGCAGAATCAGGACATCCGAATCATTGACCTGCCGGAAACAGGTCAGTGCATTTCCGGTCACTTCCTTAATGGATATGATACAGGTATCGGTGCCGTTGACTTTCCCAAAGGGATTTTTAAAGGTCTGGGTCAGGATTTCCCGTTCGGTGACATGCAGAATATCCTGATATACCTTTTTGGCAGACCTGCCGTTCAGTTCGCCGATGATATAGTTTGCTTTGTCTGTTTTGGAGGCAACGAAACGATAGTCGCCCATCTGGCGGTAAATATTTTCTTTGTAGGCTTTGACACGTCCACCGTGATTTTTGATCAGCGCATAGGCGGCTGCATCCTGGTAGACGGTTCCATTGACAGATACTTTGCCGGCATCACCGGTGCCGCCCACCAGAGAGATGCCATGCCGTTTCAGCACACTGTACAGGGTAGTCAGTACACAGGCATCGTTCCCCGTACAGAAATCAATGCAGACAGTATCTCTCTGGGAACCGTGTATGGCCGCCAGATCCGTTTCCACGCGTTTGATATATTTGACGGGCATAGTGGAGGCATGCTCCAGTACATTGGCAGCGGCACTGACGCCGTCGTAATAAGCAATGACGCCCACGCCTTTTTCCACAACTCTTACATCATAGCTCATGCCCATACATCCGATGCTGGGTACACGGGGAAAGAGTTTCTCCAACTCCTTTACATGGCCTTCAAACTGTTCGCTGTTGGACAACAGCATAATCAACTGGGGGTTTTTCAATCCGCGGACAGCTTCCTGCAGATTTCCGCTCTGACTGGTTCCAAAAAATTGTTTCACGGTCTGATCCTTCCTCTTTGTATATTTTTATATATGGTGGTACGTTTTTCCTATAATTCCAATACATCATTATACCGGATAGGAAGATATCCGGTCAATGCCTATTTCTGCTCACAGCAGGTAAACTGCTGTAAAAAGTGCCTGCGGTTTTTGGCTAACAAACCCGGAAAGAAAGCCGATATAAGAAATTGAGAGCATAAGAGGGGGATGGGCAGGATGGAGGCTTTGAGAGCGATTGTACTGATGGGGCTGCAGGCCAGCGGTAAATCCACATTTTATCGAAAGAAACTGACAGATTGTGTGCATATCAATCTGGATACTCTGCATACAAGAAATAAGGAGCGAATCCTGTTGGAGAAATGCCTGGAAGAGGGGCGCTCCTTTGCAGTGGACAATACCAATCTGACGACAGCGGAGAGGGCGGTATATATCCGGGCGGCCAGAGCGTGTGGATACAGAGTGGAAGGATACTTTTTCCAGTCTGTTCTGGCAGACTGTATGGAGCGGAACCGGGGACGTACAGGAAAGGCCCGTGTTCCTGATGTGGCGCTTTTGGGCTCTTCCGGGCGTCTGGAGCTGCCGTCTGTGGAGGAAGGGTTTGACCGGCTTTATTTTGTACGGATCGAAAAGGATACCTTTGCAGTGGAGCCGTGGAAAGCGTAATAAGCCGGTGGAGAGGAGAAAAAGATGAATTTTGAACAGTTGGATGAAAAAATGAGGCGGTTTGAAAAGTCTCTGGATCAGGTCATATGGCCGGAACTGTATCTGGTGGTCCGTGTGGATGGCAGGAATTTCACGCGGCTGACCAAAGAAATCTGCGAGTTTGAAGCTCCGTTTGATCTGCGGTTCCGGGACGGGATGGTGGGAACTGTCAGACATTTGATGGAATGCGGCTTCCGGATTCTTTATGGGTATACGCAGAGTGACGAGATTTCTCTGTTGTTTCATCCGGATGACAACACTTTTGGACGGAAAACGAGGAAAATCAATTCCATTCTGGCCGGAGAGGCAAGTGCCTATATGTCTCTGCAACTGGGGGTGCCGGCCTGCTTTGACTGCCGCGTGGTGCCGCTGCCGAATCTGGAATGTGTGGGGGACTATTTTGCCTGGCGTCAGGAGGATGCCCACAGAAATTCCCTGAATGCCCACTGCTATTGGGCGCTTCGGCGCAAAGGACTGTCTGCCGGAGAAGCCACGGCGGAACTGGAAGGAAAAAGTGTTTCGTATAAAAATGAACTGTTGTTCCGGGAAGAGATCAATTTCAATGACCTTCCCGTATGGCAGAAGCGGGGGATCGGCCTGTACTATGCCGTCCATGAGAAAAAGGGATTCAATCCGGTGAGCGGGCAGGAAGAGAGGGCCGAACGGAAACAAATCGAAGTCAATATGGCGTTGGAGATGGGAGAAGCATACCGGGACTGGATCTGCAGGCTGGCGGGACAGGCATAAAAAAGCTCCGGGATCTGTTTCATGCCATTTGGACGGTATTTCATTCCATTCTGCAAACAAATCGGAAAGTTGTGCCGATATATATGGTAGTCACAGTCAGAAAATAACGGGTTGAAGGAGGAAATGACATGAGAATCACCAATACGATGTTGAATAAGACTTCTGCAGAGGCGGGCATGCCTTTGAATAAAAGCACATTGCTGGATTATGTGGATACAGACAGCTCGGATGAGAGCCTGCTGCAGGCGCTTAGGAAGGGAAAAGAAGAAAAGAGCACAGAGAAAAAATCCGGCTATGAGAAGCTGGAAAAGACAGCGGAGGAACTGTCCGGACTGGCAGAGCTTCTGGCAGGGGACGGAAAAAAATCCGTTTTCGATGAAGCCAGGGAGAGCGGCAGTACAAAGGATATCATAAGCCGGGCACAGGAGCTGGTCAACAGCTATAACAATACGCTGAAGGAGCTGGGAAAAGATTTTTCGGAACTGAACGAATATTATAAAAAGATGTTAAAGGATGCGGCAGGCGGCAGCAGCGAAGCGCTGGAAGCAATCGGGATCACACAGGCGGCGGACGGTACGCTGCATATTGACAAAGAAAAGCTGAAAGCGGCAGACGTGGATGCGTTGGAACGGGCGCTGGGCAAAGCAGGCGGTTTTTCCTCCAGGCTGTCATTTGTTTCGGGCAGAGTTGCCGAAAATGCACAGGCCGGTGCAGAGAGCCTTTCCAGCCGGTATGATGCCTCCGGTAATGTCTGGTCGATGCCGTCCGGCAAATACGATTTCCGGAGATAAAAGAAACGGAGGGATGTTATGAGCGGCGGAATACAGGTCAGTCATCTGACAGGAGCATATGCCGGGTTTTTGAAAAGCAGCCAGGGCAGGCGTGACGGGCAGACCAGAGGCGTGGGGGATTTTTGCAGTGCGGCGGAGCGGATCGCACAGAGCGGGAAGGCAGGCTCTCTTTCCGATGCCGGAGATACCGGCGCACAGCGGATGGTGCAGGATATGACGATGGAGGAATACCGGCATTTTGTCTATGACAGGATTGCCCTGCTGCCGCTGGCTCTGTCCCAGTCAGGCTGGAACTGGTATGTGGACATCAGCGATGCCGGCCTGGAAGCCATGAAAAACGATCCGGCTTATGAAGCATATGTGATGGGCACTGTAAAACAGTATTTTTCGGCGCCGGACCCTTTTTGCAGCAGGAGCTTCGGCATCCTGCATTTCGGGGCATCCAGAGAAGAATCCTATGGCCATAGCTTTGTCTATGACAGCCCGGCAGATCAGGGAAAGGAAGAGGAGAGCTATTGGGAACGGCGCATGGAGCGCAGGAAAAAACTGCAAAAGATGCTGGAAGAACTGATGGAAAAGAGGGCGCTGGCCAGACGGCAGGGGCTGCCGGAGCCGGGCTCTCTGGACATCAGTGAACTGCTGGAGCTTCTGTCCGGAGGGATCTGAAATAACAGGGATTTCACAGTAAAAAGAAGGCATAAGCGCTGCCCTGAAATCATAAACTGGTAGATTTGGATAAATTTGTAGAATTTCCCCAAAAAATTAACATTAGACTATCATTTTTGGTTATTTTGTAGTATAATCCCTGCATAGGTATTAATTGTAGGAGGGTAGCTTTATGGCGAAAGAAATGATTGCGATGCTTCTTGCCGGCGGACAGGGTTCCCGCCTGTATGCCTTGACGGAGAAGCTTGCAAAACCAGCAGTTCCATTTGGCGGAAAATACCGTATCATTGATTTTCCGCTTTCCAACTGTGTCAATTCCGGAATTGATACGGTAGGTATTTTGACACAGTATCAGCCATTGGTACTGAATGAATATATTGGAAACGGCCAGCCCTGGGATCTGGACCGTCTTTACGGAGGCGTACATGTACTGCCGCCTTATCAGAAAGCAAGCGGTTCGGACTGGTATAAGGGGACGGCAAATGCGATCTATCAGAATATTTCCTTTATTGAGCGGTATGACCCTCAGTATGTTATTATTCTTTCCGGTGATCAGATCTGCAAGCAGGATTACAGCGATTTTTTGAAGTTCCACAAAGAGAAAGACGCGGAGTTCAGCGTGGCGGTTATGGAAGTTCCGTGGGAAGAGGCATCCCGCTTCGGTCTGATGGTGGCAGGAGAGGATGACAGGATTACAGAGTTCCAGGAGAAACCGAAGGAGCCCAAGTCCAATCTGGCTTCTATGGGTATTTATATTTTCAACTGGGATATTTTAAGGAAATATCTGGAAGAGGATGAAGCGGATCCCAATTCCGAAAATGATTTTGGCAACAATATCATCCCCAATCTCCTCAGAGACAACCGCAGGATGTATGCATATCATTTTGACGGATACTGGAAGGACGTGGGAACCATTTCTTCCCTGTGGGAAGCTAACATGGAAGTGCTGGATCCGGAGCACAGCGGTATCAACCTGTTCGATGACGACTGGAAGATTTACAGCCGTAATAGCGGTATGACCGGTCATAAGATCAGCGCAGGCGCAGTGGTGGAAAATTCCATGCTGACAGACGGCTGCCGGATCAAAGGTACGGTAAAGCATTCGATTCTGTTTTCGGGTGTGAAAGTAGAGAAAGGCGCTGTTGTAGAAGATGCGGTTATCATGGGCAATTCGGTGGTCAAAGCCGGGGCTGTGGTAAGACACTGCATCATAGCCGAGAATGTCACCATCAATGAGAATGCAGTGGTAGGTGAGATGCCTTCCGGTGATGAAAATGGTGTGGCAACCGTGGGCGACGGCGTAACCATTGGTGCAGGGGCGAAAGTGGGACCGAAAGCAATGGTAAGAAATAATATAGAAGGCGGTGAAGAACAATGGTAAAATCGAGCAAGAGTGCCCTTGGCATTATTTTCCCCAACAGTTATGACGCTTTGGTTCCGGAGCTGGTGAATGTACGTCTGATGGCTTCGATTCCTTTTGCCAGCCGTTACCGTCTGATTGACTTTGTTTTGTCCAGCATGACCCACTGCAACATTGACAATATTTCCGTTATGGTGAACCACAATTACCACTCTCTGATGGATCATCTGGATTCCGGCCGGGAGTGGGATCTGGTACGTAAGAACGGCGGCTTACATATTTTCCCTCCGTTTGCGGAGAAGGAGTCCAAGCCTTATGTGGGACGTGTCAGCGCCATTGCCAGCATTCTGGATTTCCTGCGGGATCAGAAGGAAAAATATGCGGTGATTACGGACACCAATCTTGCTGTGAATTTTGATTTCAGTGCCATGATCAAAGCACATATTGAGAGCGGGGCGGATGTGACCGCCGCCTACAACCAGCAGGAGCTTCCGGAAAATCTGTTAAAGTCCACTTCCAATGACCAGGGGTATTATTATACCTTTGACATTGAGGACGGACGGGTAAAAAATATCTTTGTCAATATGAGGGAAAAAGGGATTCAGAATTACTCCATGAATATTTTTGTAGTGGAGAGAGAACTTCTGATTGACCTGATCAATACGGCGTTTGTACGCGGCGAGCAGTATTTCGAACGGGATGTGCTGCTGCCTCAGTTGAACATACTGAATGTACAGGCTTATAAATATGATGGTTATGTGGCACGTATCAGTGATCTGAAGAGTTATTTTGATGAGAATATGAAACTTCTGGATGACTACAATCTGGATGCACTGTTCTCCGGGCCTCCGATTTACACCAAGATTCGTGACGATAACCCGACCCGGTATATTGAAGGGGCAAAGGTACAGAACGTGATGGTGGCAGACGGCTGTATCATTGAAGGCGAAGTGGAGAACAGCGTACTGTTCCGTGGCGTCAAGGTGGCAAAGGGCGCCAAAGTCAGAAACAGTATTCTGATGCAGGGTTCCGTGATCGAAGCGGGCGCCAGTGTGGAATATCTGGTGGCGGATAAGAATGTGACCATCAGAGCCGGAAAAGAGATGAAGGGAACAGACAGCTTCCCTGTATATATCAGTAAGTTCAGAGTAGTCTGACGACAGTAGTGGAAAGGAATCGGAAAGACTTTCTATTGTAAGGAATAAGCAGGAACGGGCTGGCCCGTTTCTGCTTTGTTGTCGTACAGGATTTTGTATCAAATATAACAGGAGGTGTATCTATGTTACATCATTTTACTTACTATACCCCTACCCGTGTGGTATTCGGCAGGAATACAGAGCAGCAGACCGGCGCTCTGGTCAGGGAGCAGGGCTGCCGTAAAGCGCTGGTGCACTATGGCAGCGGCAGTGCCAGCAGATCGGGGCTGTTGGCGAGGATTGAAAAGAGCCTGCAGGAAGCGGGCGTTGACTATGTGGAGCTGGGCGGTGTGGTTCCCAATCCCAGACTGTCTCTGGTTTATCAGGGAATTGAGCTGTGCAAAAAAGAAGGGGTGGATTTTATCCTGGCAGTGGGCGGCGGCAGTGTGATTGATTCAGCCAAAGCCATCGGGTATGGAGTGGCCAATGAAGGAGATGTATGGGATCTGTATGACAGAAAGAGGCAGGCCGGCGCATGCCTTCCCATCGGTGTGGTATTGACGATTGCGGCAGCAGGCAGTGAGATGAGCTCTTCCTGCGTGATCACAAAGGATGAGGGCGGAATCAAGCGGGGCTATGCCAGTGACTTAAGCCGGGCCAGATTCGCTGTGATGAATCCTGAGCTGACGATGAGCCTGCCGGATTATCAGACGGCCTGCGGCTGTACGGATATCCTGATGCATACAATGGAGCGGTATTTTACCAACGGAGGACATATGGAACTGACGGATGCTCTGGCAGAGGGGCTGATGCGTACCGTACTGCGCAATGCAAGGATACTGCGGGAGCATCCGGATGATTATGATGCGCGGGCAGAGGTGATGTGGGCAGGCAGCCTGTCCCATAATGACCTGATGAGCTGTGGAATCCGGGAAAAGGATTTTTCCTCTCATGCACTGGAGCATGAGCTGGGCGGCATGTTTGATGTGGCGCACGGAGCCGGCCTGGCAGCCGTATGGGGAAGCTGGGCCAGATATGTATACAAAGACTGCCTGCCCCGGTTTGAACTGTTCGCGCTTCGGGTGATGGAAGTGGAGCCGGGCAGGGATGCGGAGGAAACGGTGCTGCGGGGAATCGAGGCGATGGAGGCATTTTACCGGGAGATCGGTATGCCCACCAATCTGCATGAACTGGGCATCGATCCCACGAATGAGCAGCTTAAAGAGCTGGCAGAGAAATGCAGCATTGCCAGCGGCGGAAAGAAAGGCTCCGCAAAGGTGTTAGAGGAAGCGGACATGCTGGCTATCTATCAGGCCAGTCTGGGATAAAAAAACAAGGCAAGGATGGGAAGGGGAAACTTATGGGTATAGCAGGCATCAGAGGGAATCAGGGAAACCGTCAGAAAGATCAAAAAACCATAAGGCGGCGGGTATGGATGTCAGCGGTTTTTGCCATACTTCTGGTATTGAGCATTGTCCTGAACAGGAAAATGCTGAGTATAGACAAAGAAGCCCTGTGCACGGAAGTGGACGTAAAAGTGGAAGGGGTAAAAACAGTTCCCAGGATGATTGGCGGCAGTAAGCTGTTGGTAAGCGTTTCTTATGAAGGGGAACTGTATGAACTGAAGGGGGCCGGTCATACAAATTATAATGAGATGTCATTTGCCAAAATGAGCGGCTATCCCCACAGCGCCTGGCTGTATAAGGGCAGTCTTTATTATCAGCCCTATTCCGTCAAACTGATCTGGGATTATCTCTATTATGCCAGCGCACTGGCGGCTTTTCTGTGGCTGCCGGCGGTGTTTGTACGGTGGGACCGTTAGAAGGAGCAAAGGCAGGGCGGAGAGATTGCCTGGCATGACAGAAAGGAAAAGAAATGGAAAAGGAATATCTGGAAATCGGAAAAGAGATGCTTGGGTTTATTGAGCAGAGTCCGTGCAGTTTTCATGCGGTTTCCAATGTGCGGCAGATGCTGGAAGCAGAAGGGTTTCGGAGACTTTTGGAAACGGAAGTATGGAAACTGGAATATGGACAGGCGTATTATGTCATCCGGGGTGACGGTTCCCTGATTGGGTTTCGGATTCCCCCGGAGGGAGAGATAAAAGGCTTTAAAATGACGGCAGCCCACAGTGATTCCCCTGCTTTTAAAATCAAGGAAAATCCGGAAATCCCGGTGGAAAAGCAATATGTGATGCTGAATACAGAGAAATACGGCGGCATGATTCTCTCCTCCTGGCTGGACCGTCCGCTGTCTGTGGCGGGAAGGATCGCGGTAAAGGGGAGCGGAGGCGTGGAAACGCACCTTGTAAATCTGGATCAGGATTTGCTGGTGATTCCCAGTGTGGCCGCCCATATGAGCCGGGACAAAGATACTGCGGCGCAGTACAATCCACAGGTGGATCTGCTGCCCCTGTATGGGGCAGGCGGAGAGGAAGGCCGGGGATGGCTGTTGTCTCAGATCGCTGACAGCACGAAAGTGTCGGCGGAGGATATACTGGGCCATGACCTGTTTCTGTACGTGCGGCAGCCGGGCAGGATAGTGGGAAGGGCGGGCGAGTTTGTCTTATCGCCCAGACTGGACGATCTCCAGTGCGTCTTTGCCTGTGCCAGGGCTTTTACAGGCGGCCGCTCTCAGACATATATCCATGTGTGCGCCGTCTTTGACCATGAAGAGGTGGGAAGCAGGACAAGACAGGGGGCGGATTCGTCATTTCTGGATACGGTACTGTTTCGGATCTGCAAAGGGCTGGGACTGGACGAAGAGAAACGTCTGCGGATGCTGGCAGAGAGCTTTCTGATTTCGGCGGACAATGCCCATGCGGTGCATCCTGCCCATCCGGAAAAATCAGATCCCACCAACCGGCCTTATCTCAACGGCGGGATTGTGATCAAATATCATGGCGGCCAGAAATATACAACGGATGCCGGTTCCGGGGCCAGGATGAAACAGCTCTGCCGCCAGGCGGGGGTGCCGTTTCAGACGTATGCCAACCGGGCCGATATGGCAGGAGGCTCCACGCTGGGCAATCTGTCTGCCTCCCATGTACCGGTGGAATCGGTGGACATCGGCCTGCCCCAGCTCGCCATGCATTCGGCAGTGGAAACGGCAGGGCTTCGGGATACGGGCTATGCGGTAAAAGCGTTGGCGTATTTTTACCGGGATTAGGGCGGGACGGGCCCGGAACTGAATTTTTCTGCTTCTGCAGACCGAAATCTGGATGGCGTGGTTTTGGTCTGCTTTTTAAATACCGTAATAAAGTAATTGTAATCCTGAAAACCGCAGAGTTCAGCAATCTTGGCTACCGGCAGATCAGGCTGCTCCAGCAGCAGGCTTTTGGCACGGTCAATCCGCAGACTGCGGATGTGCCGGGCGATGCCGCAGCCATAGCTTTGTCTTGACAGTTCATAGAGCCGGGTTTTTCCGATTTTCAGATGGTCACAGAGACATCGGGCCGAAAGCGGTTCGTGAAGATGCTCCTGGATGTAGCGGTCCAGCTTGATCGGCAGATCGTTCTGCCGCAGCAGAATCATCCGCTCCATGCACAGATAGGAAGCCACGGCCCGGAGCAGGTTGGAAGCGGCGGCGATGTAATCGGCAGAACAGACAGGAAGCTGTCTGCAGCAGTCATAGAGCCGGTCGGGCGCCAGTTCATAGCGGCGGGAGGCTGTCTCCAGGATGCTCTGCAGGGATTCTCTGTCAGGCTGGGCCAGGATATGCCCGAACAGAAGATAGCCGATGACCATATCTCCGAGATAAATGGGGGAAACGGCCTCGGTCAGTCCCGCGTGGCAGCGGTAGATGCAGGTGTCCTGTCTGTGCAGGGCCATATGGCACGCATCCCGGTCACAGCTCTGGCACCGGGCCAGTCCGTCCGGATGGCTGCGGATCATACGGCAAAAGGAAGGAAGGTGCTCCGGCCAGGAGATCAGTTCCTGCAAATGGTCATTGAATACGGTGATCCGGATATGGGTCAGGGTATGAAAGTCCTGTAAAAGAGAGCGGAGTTTGGTCAGATCAAAATCGGAAATCATAGGGCATTCTCCTGAGTCAGTAAGCAGTGATCGGTTATTTTATTATATCGTTTTTTGCGAACAAATTCAAAGAAAGAAAAACGAAATTCTATATCATTGCCGGGCAATATCTGTTACTATTAACATATCAGATTCGCAGAAAAACAAAGGAGGAGCGCATATGCTGGTAACATTAAAAGAAATTCTGGAAATTGCGGAAGAAAAGAAAATTGCGGTGGGGGCATTCAATACGCCCAATCTGGAAAGCCTGCTGGCAATCCTGGGAGCAGCGGAGGAGCTGCAGCTTCCGGTTATCATACAGGCAGCCCAGTGCCATGAAGTACTGACACCTGTGTCGGTTATGGGGCCGATTATGGTGGCTCATGCCAAAGTGGCATCGGTGCCGGTGTGTGTCCATCTGGATCACGGAGAGACATTGGACTATGTACAGAAAGTACTGGATCTGGGCTTTACCGGTATTATGTTCGACGGTTCCACACTGCCTTATGAGGAAAATGTGGCACAGGTGAAAAAAGCAGTGGAAATGGCTGCTGTGACCGGGGCTTCTGTGGAAGCAGAGCTGGGCTCTATGGGCCGCAGGGAATCCGGTGCGGGAGAAGGGACCGGCGCAGAGGACGATACCAAGATCTATACCGATCCGGTACAGGCAAGGGAATTTGTCAGAGAAACGGGAATCGCCGCACTGGCCTGCTCTTTTGGAACGACTCACGGCATCTACCTGACGGAGCCGAAACTGGATTTTGGCGTGGTGGAGCAGGTGAGAAAGGAAACGAACGGGATTCCGGTGGTTATGCACGGCGGTTCGGGAGTGAGCAGTGAGGACTTTAGAAAAGCCGTAGCCGCAGGAGTGCGTAAAATCAATTATTTTACTTATATGGACAAAGCTGCCGGTGCAGCAGTGGCTGAATATGTGGCAGGGGTGGAAGCAGGCATGCCGGTATTCTTTACGGAAGCCATTGTAAAGGCCGGTGAGGCAATGAAAGAAAACCTCAAAGAGGCAATGAAGGTATTTGCAGGCATGGCCTGAGAAGGGAGTATGGGGATGAGCAGGAAGATGACGTTTGCCCTCTGCTTCTGCAACAGAGGGTTTATGCCGGGGGAGCTGATCTATGGCGCAAGAGAAGATATGATTCAGGCAGTGACAAAGGCCGGTTATGACTATCTGGCGATGGATGCGGAGCTGACCCGCTATGGGGGCGTGGAAACAAGAGAAGAGGGCAGACTGTATGCAGAGTGGCTGAAAGCGCATGAAGGGGAATATGACGGCGTGATTTTTTCCATGCCGATTTTTGCAGATGAAAACGGCGCCATTACCGCCCTGCAGGATGCGGGCGTGCCGATCCTGATGCAGGCGTATCCGGATGAGATCGGGAAGATGGATTTTGCCCACCGCAGAGATGCGTACTGCGGCAAGTTTTCCGTTACCGATGTGTTTACCCAGTACCGGGTGCCGTTTACGGTGATGAAGCCGCATGTGGTGCATCCCCTTTCCGGGGCTTTCGAACAGAATCTGAAAGATTTTGCGGCGGTCTGCCGTGTGGTAAACGGGATGAAGCGGTTTAATGTGGGCTGTATCGGCGCCCGGACCACCGCTTTTAAGACGGTGCGGTTTGACGAGATCACGCTGCAGAAATATGGCATCAATGTAGAGTCTTTTGATCTGTCCGAGGTATTTTTCAAGGTCGGGAAAAAAGCGGATGATGAGGAAGCGGTACTGAAAAAGGTAAAACGGCTGCAGGAGTATACCGACTGTTCCGGTGTGCCCCGGACCAACCTGCTGACCCTGGCCAAGGTTTCTGCAGTACTGGATGAGTACATAGAGGCCTATCGCCTGGATGCACTGACACTCCGGTGCTGGAATGAGATGGAGGAGGTGCTCCGCATCTGTCCCTGCGTACTGCTCAGTGAACTGAATGACAGAGGGATTGTGGCCTCCTGTGAAATTGATATGTGTTCTGCCCTGACTATGCGGGCTATGCAGCTCGCCAGCGGGCAGCCCACGGCGGTGCTGGACTGGAACAATAACTATGGAGAAGCGGAAAACAAGGTGATCCTCTTCCACTGCGGCCCGGTGGCCCAGAGCCTGATGACCGGAAAAGGGACGGTGACAGAGCACAAGATGTTTGCCAAAGGCGATCCGGGCAGCGGCTGGGGCAGCAATGAAGGCAGGATCAGGCCCTTTGACATGACATTTTCCAACTGTCAGACAAAGGACGGTAAGATCATTGTGTATGCCAGTGAAGGAAAGTTCACGGAAGATGTGATTGAAGCGGAATTTTTCGGATGCGGCGGCGTGGCGGAGATTCCGGCTCTTCAGGATAAGCTGATCCGGCTGGCAAGAGGCGGTTTCAAGCATCATACGTCTGTAGGTGTGGGACATATGAAGGCGGTTTTACAGGAAGCCTTTACGGTCTATCTGGGGTATGACTGGGTGGACATTGATGCGGGGGAATGAGAATGAAAACAGCGGGACTGGACATAGGAACCACAGGATGCAAACTGACGGTATTCGATGAAAACGGAAGTTATCTGGACCGGGCATACCGGGAGTATCCTGCCAGACGGACAGGAAGCGCTCATGAGGTGGATGCAGATGCCATTCTGGATATGGTATGGGAAGTGATCAGTCAGATGGCAGGCAGGTATCCGGACATCGGCGGCATCGGTGTCACCAGCTTCGGGGAGACCTTTGTGGCGGCAGACGGAGAAGGAAAAGCATTGTTTCCTGCCATGCTGTATACCGACCCCAGAGGCGCAGCAGAGCGGGAGCTGCTGACAGAGCGGCTGGGCAAAGAGAAAATCCTGCATATTACGGGAGTGGATCCCCATGAAATGTACAGTATTTCCAAGCTGATGTGGCTGAAAAGCCACCAGCCGGAGATCTATGCGAAAACAGAGCATGTTTTCCTGATCGAGGACTATGTGGTATTCCATCTGACAGGCAGGGCGCAGATTGACTATTCCCTGGCGGCACGCACCCAGGCGTTTGATATTACAGAGCTGGCCTGGAGCGGGGCGATACTGGAGGCGGCAGGGATAAATCCGGGGCTTTTATCGGAGCCTGTGCCTATCGGCACCCCGGCAGGAAAGATACTGACAATTGTGTCACAAAAAACAGGGCTTTCTCCTGACACGACAGTCATATCTATAGGGCACGACCAGGTGGCTGCTGCCATCGGCGCGGGGGTTTTTACTTCCGATACGGCAGTGGACGGCGCCGGTACGGTGGAGTGCATCACACCGGTCTATGACGGGCTGCCTGACCTGGATGCCATGAGCCGGGGGAAATTTGCGGTGGTGCCTTACGTCCTGCCAGGGAAATATGTCTGCTATGCCTTCTCCCATACCGGCGGTGCATTGATTCAGTGGTGTGCGGATACGCTGGCGAAAAAGGAAAAAGAGCTGGCGGCGCAGAAGGGGATTTCTGTGAATGCGTATCTGGAACAGGGCTATACAGAGCCTACCGGCCTTCTGGTACTGCCTCATTTTGCAGGTGCGGCCACGCCGTATATGGACAACGGCTCCAAAGGGGCGATTCTGGGGCTGGACACCAGTGTGACAACAACGCAGCTCTACCATGCCTGTATGGAAGGCGTGGTCTATGAGATGCTTGTCAATATGGAATATCTGGAGAAGGCAGGAACCCGGTTTCAGCGGCTCCATGCCACCGGCGGCGGCGCCCGTTCGGCGGTCTGGATGCAGATGAAGGCGGATATGCTGAATGTCCCCATAACGGCTCTTGCCACGGCGGACGCGGGAACTGTGGGCAGCGCCATGCTGACAGGCATTGCCACCGGGCTGTTTGACGGTCTGGAAGATGCGGCGGCACATATGGTGGAAAAAAGAGAGACTTATGAGCCGAGAAAAGAGATGCATGAAAGGTATCGGAAGATATATGAACGGTACAGACGGGTGTATGAAGCAGTCAGGCCGTTGGTCTGAAAGATGAGGAGACTTCATGGATGCACATAAAATGGACGAAACAGGACTGAAAATGAAATATGCCAGAATCCCTTATGTAAGACAGGAGGTGTCCCGTATTTTTTACGGAACGGCCTCGCCGCCCTTTTCCACCTCAGGAGAAGGGAAGGAACTGCTGGACGCCATGCTGGAACTGGGGATCAATGCGTTTGATACGGCGCGGGTATACGGGAATGCGGAAACGGCACTGGGCAGATGGATGGATGAGCGGGGCGTGAGGGAACAGGTGATTATCCTGAGCAAATGCGGCCATCCGGATACGGACTGGACGAAGCGGATCAGTGAAACAGAGATCCGGTCGGATTTTGCGCAGTCATCTGCCTGTCTGCGGACCGGATACATTGACATCTATCTGGCCCACCGGGACGATGCAGACGTACCGGCGGGGGATGTGGTGGAAATTTTCAATGCGATGCATGCGGAAGGAAAGATCGGCGCATTCGGCGGCTCCAACTGGACGCATGAACGGATCGAAGAGGCCAATGAGTATGCCTATAAACATGATATGATTCCCTTTACCGTATCCAGCCCCAATTTCGGGCTGGCAGAACAGGTGCAGGATATGTGGGGCGGAGGCGGCATCGGGATATCGGGGCCTTCCCATCAGGCGGCAAGGAACTGGTATAAAAAACAGCACATGCCGGTGATTGCCTATTCCAGCCTGGGCCGGGGGCTGTTTTCCGGCAGGGTAAAGAGCGAAAAGCCGGAAGCGGCATCGGAAGTGATGGATGAATTTGCCATGAAGGGCTATGCGTACCCGGACAATTTTGAACGCCTGCGGCGCTGTGAGAAAGTGGCGGAAAGACTGGGAGTGAGCGTACCACAGATCGCTATGGCCTGGCTGTTTTCGCAAAAGCTCAATACCTTTGCGGTGGTCAGCACAGGAAAGCCAAAGCGGATGGTGGAAAATATAAAAGCGATGCATCTGGAACTGGATGAAAAAACACTGGGGTATCTGGATCTGCAGGAGGAATCGGACAAATGAGCGGGAACCTGCGGAAAGATGCGGAAACGATCATACAGGAGGCCATCCGGTCCTCACTTCCGGATGAGGCGGTGATCCGTGCGCTGGAAGGAAAGACATTCGGCGCCGGACGGATCTGTCTGGTTGCTGCCGGAAAGGCGGCGTGGCAGATGGCGCAGACTGCCGCAGACAGGCTGGGAGAGCGGCTCTTTGCAGGCGTGGCAGTGACCAAATACGGCCATGTCAGGGGAGAGATTGCCAGAGTCAGATGCTTTGAGGCAGGGCATCCGGTTCCCGATGAAAATTCTTTTGCCGGGACGCAGGCGGCGCTGGAACTGGTAAGCGGTCTGACATCTGAGGACACCGTGCTGTTTTTGCTTTCCGGAGGCGGCTCGGCGCTGTTTGAAAAGCCGCTGCTGCCGGGGGCAGAGCTGCAGGATATAACAGAACAGCTCCTGGCCTGCGGGGCGGACATTGTGGAAATCAATACCGTCCGCAAGCGGCTCTCGGCGGTCAAGGGAGGCCGGTTCGCGCTGGCCTGCCTGCCGGCGCACGTATACAGTGTGGTACTCAGCGATGTTCTGGGCGATCGGCTGGATATGATTGCCTCCGGCCCGGCGTATCCGGATACATCCACCTGCAATGATGCGGTGAGGGTGGCCCGGAAATATGGCCTGCGGCTGAGTGAGCAGGCATGGGAACTGCTGCAGCGTGAGACACCCAAAATACTTCCCAATGTGGAAACCAGCATCTCAGGCAGTGTAACGGGCCTGTGCGCTGCGGCTGTACAGGCAGCCGCAAGGCTGGGCTATGAGCCAATGCTTCTGACCGATCAGCTCTCCTGTGAGGCCAGGGAAGCCGGCGTTTTTCTGGCAGCAGTGGGCAGGACCCACAGGCATACGAAAAAAAGCCTGGCTTTTGTGGCAGGCGGGGAGACCGTGGTACATCTGACGGGAAAAGGAAAGGGCGGCCGTAATCAGGAGCTGGCGCTGGCGGCGGCGGAAGGCATCGCCGGCCTTACCCATGTGGCGGTATGCAGCGTGGGCAGTGACGGAACCGACGGCCCTACCGATGCTGCCGGAGGCTATTGCGACGGTCAGACCAGAGAAAAACTGGCCGGGCAGGGCATCCGGATTTATGATGTGCTCCGGAACAATGACGCCTACCATGCCCTGCAGAGAACGGGCGGACTGATCTTTACCGGCCCCACTGGCACCAATGTGAACGATGTGACAGTACTGCTGATCCGGCGGGATGGGGAGGCTTAGAGGACTTGCCAATTATATTGTCAGTTTACACCAATCATTTGCTTCCTGTTCCGGGCTGCGGATATAAGAATTTCTAAGTACTTTAAAATAAGATTCTGGCAGATGACACAACCGTCCCACATTCGCCATCCAGGCTCAAGCGGGCAATTCCCGGACATCCCTGTCCGGGAATTGCTGGCAATAGATAAAGTACTAAGAAATTCTAATATCCTTCGCAAGTCACAGGAAACAAACGATTGGTGTAAACTGATAATATAACCGGCAAGGATTTATGCCTCCTCCAATCCCTCAGGGAAACAGGGATCTGACCAGAAAAAATACCGCGGGGATGCACAGCGCCGGCAGCATATTCATGGTTTTGAAGGCTTTGATTTTCAGGATGCTGATACCGGATGCGGCAATCAGGAAGCCGCCCACAATTGACAGTTCTGTCATAAATTCCGGTGAGAGGAATCCTTCTGCAAAACCGGCGCAGAGGTAGATGGCGCCCTGCCAGAGAAACAGTACGATGGCTGCCAGTGCGATACCGATGCCGTAGGTGGAGGCCAGCACGGCGGAGGTCACCAGATCCAGTGTGCCGTTGGTGAAAAGATAGGTATGGTCATTGTAAAGCGCACTTTGGATCGGGCCCAGGATCGACAGGGTACCGATACAGAAAAGAAGGATGGCAGTGGAAAGGCCCTGCCCCAGTCCTTCGTTTCCGGTGCGTTTCACCAGTTTCTGAAAAGCCCCGTCGATGTCCAGCCAGTTTCCGATCAGACAGCCTGCCGCCAGGCTGACAATAAACAGGACCGGATATTTGCTGTCCGGCATATTGTTGACGATGGAATTGATGCCGATGCCGGCTGCCGCCAGTCCCATGGCATCAAACAGAACAGTCTGCCGCTTTTCTCCGATGCTCTTTTTCAGCAGGCTTCCTGCTGTGCTTCCGATTAAAATGGCGGCCGTATTGTAAAGGGTTCCGATCATAGTATTTCCTCATTTCTGTATTTTGGCTGATTTTCTGATCTGTTCATGATAAAAGTAATTGACGATAAGAGGCGGAGCGTTAAAATCCCGCAGGGATGACAGATCGTCATTTACTGCATAATCAAGTCCTGTTTCTGCGGCAAAGGCTTTCAGGTCAGCGTCCAGTGCGTTCCAGTAGCTGCGGTTTTTCTGATGATAAATTTCATGGTAGAGCGGTAAAAGCCGCGGATATTTTTCCTGTATGTAGTCCATAATGACAGTTTTATAGCCGCCCCGCAGGTTGAGATTTTCCAGCCAGATGAAATGACACTGCTGTTTTACCTGCTGTATGATTGCCTTTACCTCTGTAATGCCCGGAAAGATGGGAGAGATAAAGCAAGTGGTACGCACGCCTGCATGATAAAATGCTTTCATAGCCGCCAGCCGCCTGCTGATGGAAGCCGCCCGGTCCATATCTCTGCAAAACGCTTCGTCCAGTGTGTTCACAGACCAGGAAACAAGGGCATCCGGAAAGGCCCTGATCAGATCAAGGTCCCGCAGTACCAGATCGGATTTGGTGGCAATGGTGATTTTTGCACCACTGCCTTTGAGCTGTTCCAGCAGCGCTCTTGTACGCCTGTACTGTTCTTCCTGGGGATTGTATGGGTCTGTGACAGAACCGATAAACAGTTCTTTCCCTGCATATTTCTCCGGATTTTTGATTTCTTTCCAGTACTTTACATCGATAAATGTTCCCCAGGGCTCCGGATGCCCTGTAAACCGTTTCATAAAGGATGCATAACAATATTGACAGGCATGAGTACATCCCACATAGGGATTGACAGAGTATTCACCGACAGGCAGATTGGATTTGGATAAAATACTCTTTACGCAGATTTCCCGGATCAATGGTTCTGTCATGAGCGCTTCACCTTCTGAAAAGATTTCTGTGCTCCCTGTCGCATCACCTTATTGGGAAACAGAGGATTGCGTGAAAGTACATACCCTTCCCAAAAACGGTTTAAAAGCCACTCTGTGTAATATTGTACGGTATCTGTCCGCCCGCCGGTGTTGATAATCATTGCCTGGCCTCTCTTTCAGAGTCTTTTGTGATTTCTTCAAACTTTTGTTTCCTACAGAATGATTGCACTTACGGTCCGGTTTGTCAATAAAATACGTATTGTGCAGAGTAAATAATTATTTTACAATCAAATATATAAGAGGGCGTTTCGTGTCCGGACAGGAAAGTCCGGGCATAAACGGATGCCGTCATTTAAAAACCGTCCGTATTTTTTGAAAAAGAGAGGAACAGAATATGATTTATACGATCACTTGCAATCCTTCCCTGGACTATATTGTATCGGTGGAGGATTTTACGTTGGGAAAGACCAACAGGACCGCTTCGGAGCAGATGCTTCCCGGAGGGAAAGGAATCAATGTCTCCACAGTGCTGGGCAATCTGGGCGTGGAAAGCATTGCGCTGGGATTTTCTGCCGGTTTTACAGGGGAGGAGATCAGGCGTCGGGTGCAGGCACAGGGTGTCCGGGCGGAATGGATTCCTCTTGCATCGGGAAATTCCCGGATCAATCTGAAACTGAAAAATTATGACGGTACGGAAATCAATGGAATGGGACCGGAGGTGGGGCCGGAAGATGTGGAAAAACTGTATGCGCAGATCGACAGACTGCAGGAGGGTGATATGCTGGTCATGGCGGGCAGCCTGCCTTTTGGACTGCCGGGGGGTTTTTACGGGGAGCTGATGCAGCGGCTGTCAGGCAGGAAGGTTTTGTGCATTGTGGATACCGCCGGAAGGGAACTTTTACAGGTGCTGAAATGGCGTCCGTTTCTGATCAAGCCCAACCGGGACGAGCTGGGAGAGCTGTTTGGCGTTTCGATACGTACCAGACAGGAAGCCATACCATATGCCCGGAAATTACAGGAAATGGGGGCGGTGAATGTGCTGGTATCCCTGTCGGGCGAAGGAGCGGTACTGGCAGGAGGGGACGGCGCTGTTTATGAAAGCCCGGCGCCGTCCGGAAAGCTGGTCAACGCGGTGGGCGCCGGGGATTCTATGGTGGCCGGATTTCTGGCCGGATGGCTTTCCGGGAAGGGCTGCCGCCATGCTTTTTATATGGGACTGGCTGCCGGAAGCGCCAGTGCTTTTTCGGAAAATCTTGCGGAAAAAAAGGCGGTGGATCTTTTGATGGAAACCCTGACGAAAAGAATCTGATTGTATAATTTTGGGGAAAGAACTAAAGTCTCACATAAAATAACCGATACACATAATGAGAAAACAATTACGCAAGTGATCCACGGAAGGAGGAGTTTTATGCGTATTGAGACTTATACACAGGTACAGCAGCTTTACCAGACGCAGAAGCCGGTAAAGACAGATAAGGCAACAAAGGGCGGTTTTTCGGACCATCTGCAGATTTCCAATACAGGAAAGGATATCCAGACAGCGAAACAGGCGATGGCCAGTACACCTGATATCAGAGAAGATATCACGGCGCCTTTGAAAAGCGCAGTACAGAGCGGAACCTATCAGGTGAGCGAAGAAAGCCTGGCAGCAAAGCTCTTCCAAAAATACAGGGAAATGAGGTAATTCCGGTGGCAAGTCTGGTAGAAAATTTAATTTCTGTTTTGGAACAGGAAAATGCAGAATATGAAATTTTGCTGGAATTATCAAGAAAGAAAACACCTGTTATTGTGCAGGGCAATATAGCGCAGTTACAGGAAATCACGGATGAGGAACAGAACATTATCGACAGGATTCATCTTCTGGAAAGCAAAAGAGAAGAGCATATCCGCGATATTGCCAATGTGATCAACAAGGATGTTGAAGAATTAAAACTGGAAAATCTGATTCAGATGTTTGAGAAAAGTCCGAAAGAGCAGAAGGCCCTTTCGGAAATTCATGATAAGCTCCGCATTACCCTTTCCCAGATGCAGGATGTCAATGCACAGAACAGAGAGCTGCTGATGGGAGCACTGGAAATGGTGGAGTTTGATCTGAATCTTCTTCAGTCCATGAGAAGAGCGCCGGAGACCGCAAATTATAACAGGGGCGCCTATAATGCAGGAAGCATTATGGGTGTGGACAGAGGGAACTTTGACGCAAAACAGTAAGTTGACAAAGGGGTGATATCATGTCGTTAATGGCAAATTTATTCGTAGGGCAGTCAGGGCTTCAGACAAGTCAGAATGCACTGAACACAACCGCACATAATATGTCCAATCTGGACACGACAGGCTATACAAGGCAGCAGGTAATGCAGAGCGATATGTATTACAATACAATCGCCAGAGATCCTGCCGCCATTTCTCATAAACAAATCGGTCAGGGTGTCGTATATTCCAAAGTAAGACAGGTCAGGGATGTTTTCCTGGATCAGGCATACAGGAGAGAGTCCGGCAGGAGCGCGTATTATACCGCTTCTTATGAGACGATGTCTCAGGTAGAAACCATTCTCGGTGAGATGCATGGGGCTACCTTTAATACTTCTATGGAAAATATACAGCGCGCCATTGATGAGCTTGCAAAAACACCCACGGATTCGGTGGTACAGGGACTGGTCATCCAGCGTGCTTCCGCATTTCTGGAGAGCGCACAGGGAGTATATCAGGGACTGTCCGACTATCAGGATAATCTGAATCTGCAGATCGAAGCCGATGTCAAAAAGATGAATGAATACGCAAAGCAGTTATTCACTCTGAATCAGCGGATCGTTAAGGTAGAGGCAGGCGGAAGAGAGACGGCCAATGACCTGCGGGATGCCAGAAATCAGATTCTGGATGAACTGGGGGCAATGGGGCGGATCTCTTACAAGGAGGACACCTTCGGCAATGTAACGGTTCAACTGGAAGGCCATGACCTCGTTTCCCGTAATATGGTATTTGAAATCGGCCTGGAACAGGATAATATTACCGGATTCTATACACCGTTCTGGAAGATGGACGCACGTTATACGATAGATGGCAACGGAATCAAACATTACGATACAGAAGGGTGCGAGGTATTCAATCTGCGGCATACCATTTCCTCGGCTTCCAATACGGATATTGGCGGCACGAAGGCAAAGCTGCTGGCAAGAGGAAACAAGCGTGCCAATTATACGGATCTTCTGGATGAAAAGGCCTATGACAGAGATATTTCCCAGTCTATCGTGATGAATATGCAGGCTGAGTTTGATCAGTTGATCCATGCCGTTACCACCAAGATCAATGGTATCCTGGCAGAGGCAGCCGATCCGACGACCGGCTATCTGTGTGAAAAGGTGATGGTAAACGGCAGAGAAACCTATCAGCCCATTCAGATGTTCCAGAAGAAAGTATCGGAAGGGTATACTTACAATACCAATACAGAGCAGTGGGATTACAATCAGGAAGATGCAGGGGATACGGAAAGTCTGTATACCACAATGAACATGGTAATCAATCCGGATTTGCTGAAAGAGCCTACCAAACTGGGCCTTCTGAAGCCGAATATGAAAGAGGATTTTGAAACGGCAGCCAAACTGGCGAAGGCGTTCCAGACAGAGGAGCTGAATCTGAATCCCAATGTGAAAATGAAAACCAATTTTGCGGATTATTATTCCGATCTGGTATCCCAGGTGGGAAATACCGGTGAAGTGCTTTATAAGATCTGTCAGACCCAGTCGGATACTGTGGAAGCCACCAACTACGCGAGAGAAGAGGTGGTTGGGGTTTCTTCCGATGAGGAAATGACCAACATGGTGAAGTTTCAGAATGCCTATAACGCAGCCAGCCGTTATATCAATGTGGTAAATGAAATGCTGGCACATCTTCTGAACAGCCTTGCAAGCTGACGGGGAGTAAAGGAGGAAAGGTATGCCATCTACATTTTTTGGTTTGAATACAGCTTATTTGGGAATTACGGCGGCCAACGCCGGCATCAACACCACCGGAAACAATATTTCCAATGTGAATACAGACGGTTACAGCAGACAGCATACGGTACAGCAGGCCAGTGAAGCGCTCCGTACGTTTACCAGTTATGGATGTGCCGGCGCAGGCGTGGATGTGCTGGCCATCGAACGGTACAGAAATGAATATTATGATGTAAAATACTGGGAAAACAATACGAACGTAGGGGAATATTCTGTGAAATCCTACTATATGAAGCAGATTGAAGCCTATTTCAGGGATGACGGTGACCTGGAAGAAGGAGAGCTGAGAGGCTTTAACACACTTCTGGATGAGATGTATGAGGCTCTGGCAGATGTAAAGAAAGACTCCGGTACGGATGATCCCAGACGTGCTTTCCTGGGGACGGCGGAATCCCTGGCAGAGTATTTTAATACGATGGCAGGCAATCTGCAGAAGCTGCAGAAGGATGTGAATACAGAGATCCGTACCTGTGTGGATCAGATCAATTCCCTGGCACAGGAAATCGTTACTCTGAATAAACAGATCAATGTGATTGAGATAGGCGGCGGAGCCGCCAATGAACTGAGAGACCAGAGAGCGCTGCTGATTGACCAGCTTTCTGAGATCGTGGATGTGGAAGTGGAGGAGCAGCAGGTGACAGATCCCCACAATCCGGGCAGATATACCGGAGCCACCCGTTTTATTGTAAAAATCGCAGGCCGTCAGACACTGCTGGACGATCAGATTTCCTATTCTCTGTCCTGCGAGGCCAGAGCCAACTATGAAAAGGTAAACCAGAACGATTCTGACGGGCTTTATGATATTTACTGGTCCAACGGCAATCGGTTCAGCCTGAAAAATGCCAGCCTGGGCGGCAAGCTGAAAGCACTGGCGCAGCTCCGTGACGGGAACAACGGCGAAAATTTCAGAGGCAGTGTGTCTATGGTGGATGTAAAGCGGCAGCCCGACGGGGAACGGCACAGTATCGTTACCATAGATGTAACGGCAGAATATTTAAAGGATATCAATAAATGCACCCTGCCGGACAATGGGGGCAAGATCATGCTGGGAAGCAAGGAGTATTACTTTGATTCCTGGACGATGAATTACAATGCGGATACAGGCAAATATTCCTATGACTTTGTTTTAAGCAATCCGCCCAGAAATTCGGATACCAGTACAGGCGGCCTGATCGGCAAGGACGCTTCCATCGGTGACAGAGTGGAATATCAGGGAATCCCGTACTATATGGAACAGATGAATGAGTGGATCCGCTGTTATTCCAGAGCCTTTAACGAGATCATTACCCAGGACGGCGCGATTGATAATTACGGCAATCCGGGCCAGAACCTGTTCCGTGCAGATAAGGCAACAGACGATACCCAGTGGAACTTTGATAAATACGCAGACGGTACCCCGTCTTACGGCAACCAGAAACTGGACGGCAGCTTTTCCTATTCCATTTCCACTTCGGATGACAGCTATTACTGGATGACGGCATTTAATTTTTCCGTATCGGATGAACTGCTGGATGATCCGGATAAGATGGCAACCCATACCGGCAATCAGGATGAGGAAAGCAAGTACGATGTGGTGGATGAGCTGATTGACCTGAAAACCAATGTGGAAAAGATGAGTTTCCGCGGCAGTTCTGCCAGCCAGTTCCTGCAGTGTATCTTATCGGATGTGGCCCTGAACACCCGGCGGGCCGATGACTTCAGTGAAAATTATGAAAACATAGGCAAAAGCATTGAAACCCAGCGGCTTTCGGTACATGGCGTAGATGAGGACGAAGAGGCCATCAATCTGGTAAAATACCGTCATGCATATAATCTGGCCTGCAAGATGGTGCAGACTCTGACCGAAGTATATGACAGGCTGATTCTGCAGACCGGCGTATAAACAGCATAACAGGGGAGGACAACACATGAGGATTACCAATAAAATCATACAGAACAATTCTCTTTCCAATCTCAATACCAATAAACTGATGGAGGACAAATACAACAATCAGATGTCCACCGGCAAAAAGATATTAAGACCTTCTGAGGACCCGGTGATTGCGATTCGTTCGCTGAGGCTGCGTACCACGCTGTCTGAGATTACCCAGTACCGGGATAAGAATGCAGAAGATGCGGAAAGCTGGCTTTCCGTGACAGAAGATGCCATCAAGACAGTGAATGATATCATAGAGGATATGCTGGAGGAGTGCAATACCGGTTCTGTGAAATTCAAACAGTCGGCAGACAGAAAGACCATACTGGATAACTTAAAACAGTTAAGGGATGAGATCTATGCCACCGGTGATGCAGACTATGCAGGCAGGGGACTGTTTACCGGATACCGCACCAGTGTAAAACTGCGGTTCCAGCAGGATATCAAAAAGACTTATGCGATTACAGAGAGCGTGGATAAGTCGGCACTGGATGACATTACTTATGTGAAAATGGACAAAGGCGCCGGCAATATCGGGGAGATCAATGCAGGGAATTATACCGAGGCTGATTATATCATAGCCGATACCGATATCAGCAAGGAAACGGTTCACAGACTCAGACTTTCCTATGATAAGCTGGATCAGGATGTAAAGCCGGTTATCAGCTATTACAAAGGAGATTCCGGTATTGCCGGAAACGGCCCGCTGAACATACCGGTGGTAACGGTGTCCAAATACGGAACGGTTCTCAGTGATGCCAACGGCAATCCGGTGAACGATACTGTAACCACACCTCCGCCGGCAGAAGTGAAGGTGGATCCTTATCAGTATGCACAGAATATATATAAAACGGATGCGGCAGGCAATCTGATCCAGGCAACGGATCCGGGCAATGGCGCCCCGATGTTTGATGCGGATGGCAATCCGGTGTTCGAGAAAGAAGATGCCACCACGCCGTATGCCGTGTTTATTCCGGAAACCGGAGAACTGATCCTGAACGATGCGGCTTATAATACGCTGTCAGCCACCAGGGATTATTCCAGAACAGAAGGCGTGGATGAAGGCAAAATCAATATTTCTTACAGCAAGACGGACTGGAGAAACGGGGATCTGCGTCCGGAGCATTATTTCGAGTGTGTGGAAGATCCGGACGGAAAGAATATCCAGCACAATCAGAGTGATGACCCCAATGACCAGATCATCTCTTATGATGTGGGCTTTAACCAGGAACTGCGGGTGAATACACTGGCATCTGAGGTGTATACCCATGCCATCGGCAGGGATGTGGATGATCTGATCAAGACACTGGAGCAGGTACAGGATGTGGAAGCCGCCATCAGTGCCCTAAAAGGTGTAATTGAAGATACCAATACTTCCGATGCTGACAGAGAGAGTGCGGAAAAAAGCCTGGCAGCGGCCAATAAGACATTGACGTTCCTGGAAGATAAACTGCAGGTATCCTTTGAACAGGGGATTACCAAAATGCAGAAACATCAGAAAGGCGCCACACTGGCCCTGACCTCCGTGGGAACCCGTTCCAAGAAGCTGGAGCTGGTTATGGAGCGGCTTTCTTCTCAAAAGACCAGTTTTAAAGATCTGGTAACAGACAATGAGCAGGTGGATACGGCAGAAGCAGCCACCAATCTGTCCACTGCCAAGCTGGCGTATGACGGGGCGCTGATGGCGACCGGTAAGATTACGGAAAACAGTCTGTTGAATTTTATCTGATATCAATAAAAGGAGCAGCAAATGAAAATAAAGACCAAGATTTTCGGAGAAGTTGAGATCGATGATGATAAAATTATCCGTTTTACCAATGGCATCGTTGGATTTCCTGATCTGAAGGAATTTTCTCTGATGCATGATGCGGATCATATTGACGGAAGCGGCGTCAAATGGCTGCAGTCCCTGCAGGAACCGGCTTTTGCCATGCCGGTTCTGGATCCGCTTGTGATTATGCCGGAGTATAATCCGCAGGTGGAGGATGAGCTGTTAAAGCCGATCGGAAGCCTGGATCCGGATCATATGCTTGTGCTTGTGACACTGTCGGTGCCGTCTGACCTGAAAAAGATGAGCGTTAATCTGCGGGCGCCTATTGTGGTGCATACAGAGTCCAGAAAGGCATGTCAGGTTATCGTAGATGACGAGAAACATCCTGTGAAGTATCCGATCTATGAGATGCTGCAGGCAGCGAAAAAGGCAGGTGAATAATATGCTGGCATTGTCCAGAAAGAAAAACGAAGCACTGGTGATCAACAACAACATTGAAATCACTGTTCTGGAAATCAAGGGTGAACAGGTGAAGCTGGGAATTTCCGCACCGCGGGATGTGCCGGTGTATCGAAAAGAAGTATATGTGCAGATTCAGGAAGCCAATAAAGAAGCTGTCAATGCGGATGGATTAGAGAGTCTGAAAGAGCTGCTGGGCTGAAAATCAATACGGGAAAGCAGGAAAATGTTTATAGAAATCTATAAACATTTTCTCTTTTTAGCCGATATTATATTCAGATAATCAGGACATTTGACAGTGACAGGTATCACACGGAGGTGATGGATATGAACATTGAGCCAGTAAACAGTGTTATGACATTTCAGGCACAGACACAAACAAAAAAGCCGGTGGAAAAAGCGCCTGCGGCAGACACGGATGTAACCGCAGCCAATATGGAAAGACCTGTAGTGGACGCCACCACCCTTGCAGTCAAAAATGCCGGAGAGGCAGACAGCCAGGGCAATCAGGGAGCCGGCGCAAGAGAGCAGCAGTCTCAGGAATCCATGAAAAAGATGGTGGACCAGATGAACAAAAAGATGAGCAATTCAGAGGCTATCTTTGGTATCCATGAGGATACGAACCGGGTCACCATTAAGATCGTGGACAGGGAGACAAAGGAAGTCATCAAGGAATACCCGCCGGAAAAGACGCTGGATATGATCGCTAAGGTGTGGGAGATGGCAGGCATTTTAGTAGATGAAAAGCGCTAGGAGGAAAGAAATATGGCAATGAGAATTTCCGGTATTGCATCCGGTTTGGATACAGACAGCATGGTACAGGAGC
Source organism: uncultured Clostridia bacterium (assembly GCA_947385955.1). GTDB lineage: Bacteria > Bacillota > Clostridia > Lachnospirales > Lachnospiraceae > VSOB01. The sequence goes on along the minus strand of CANDNA010000018.1, from coordinate 29,011 downwards.
TGGTAAAGGTATCCAGTGCAAAAAAAGAGGAGCTGGAGAAAGCCCAGACCAAACTGGGCTGGAAACAGGAAAGCTGGAAAGATCTGAATGCTAAGGTATACAGTTTTTTCAATGACCAGTTGAGCAATCTGTCTCTGGAAGGTTCCTTTATCAAGAAAAAGACCACCATTGCAGACAGTACGATTGCCAGTGTGATTGCGACGGATACGGCAGTCAATGGTTCTCAGACGCTGGCTGTGAAAAAGCTGGCAAAAGCGGGACGTCTGACAGGCGGTAAGATGAGCAGTGACAAGAGTGTGAAGAGCACCACCACTCTGTCAGAGCTGGCAGGCAAGAACGGTGTGACGATAGACCCCACCGAAAAGATTTCCCTGCGGGTCAATGCGGGGGGCCAAGAAACTATAGTGGAACTGCGGGGTTCTTCCAGTATTGATGATGTATTGAAGAGTCTGAAAGAGGCAGGGCTGTCAGCCAACTTTGACGAAGCCAACCAGCGCATCTTTTTAAGCTCCACCGAGACAGGTGCTGAAAATGATTTCACCATTACGGCAGGCAACATCAATGCACTGCATGCATTGAACAGCATGGGCCTTCTGAGTGAAAGCGATATCAGTGACCCGAACAATGCAACCTATCAGGAGTATCAGTTCTGGGCGGATGCCTATGTGGATCAGGGCGATGGTACTTACAAGCTGGACGAGGACATCCTGAAGCAGAAGATCGCGGAAAAGACAAAAGAAGAAGCGGCTTCCATGCTGGAAGATCTGGCAGAGTATCAGAAAAAGGTTCAGGAACTGCGGGAAGAAAGAAGCAAATTATCGGATCCGGCTGCTCTGAACCGGAACTTTACGGCTTCTGAGGCTGCTCAGAAAGAGCTGGCAGATACAGCCAATGTATTAAAAGATTATTATGACAGTGTGATACAGTCCAATAACGCACTGATTGCAGAACAGAAAAAGATCATTCAGAATGATGACGGTTCCGCTACGGCAGATGAGATTGAGGCAGCCAAAGTCAAACTGGAAGAGCTGACGAAGGAAAATGACGCAAACAAAGAAAGCATGATTAAGGCCAGCCAGGCATATGCCATTGCTTCTGCTGCGGCAACTGCGATGGGTTCCAGTGTGCCTGACACGGCTCCCTATAAACTGTCTGAGAAGGTGGAAAAGGAAAACCGGGAGTTCGCGGCGACAGCCAATGAAGCAGTGCACAATATGAGTTCCAAACTGACGGAAGCAAGTAAAAGCGCTGTCCGTGTGGAAGGCTCGGATGCAACGATTATGCTCAATGGCGCCGAATTTACTTCGGATACCAATACATTCAATATCAATGGACTGACCATAACGGCTACGGCAGAGAGCGCAGTGACTTCCAGGGATGCCAATGGGGAACCCACCGGCTGGGCGGAAACCACCATCAACACATCTGATGATGTGGATGGCATCTATGATATGGTCAAGAACTTTTTCAAGCAGTACAATGATCTGATCAAAGAGATGGATACACTGTACAATGCAGATTCCGCCAAAGGATATGAGCCGCTTACCGATGACGAAAAAGACGCCATGTCCGAAACGGAAGTCGAAAAGTGGGAAAAGAAGATCAAAGATTCCCTGCTGCGCCGGGACGGTGACCTGGGGACTCTGATCAATATTTTCAAATCCACCATGTTGGGCACATATACGATAAATGGGAAAGACTACAGTCTTTCCAGCTTTGGAATCAATACAATGAGTTATTTCAAAGCCCCTGAAAATGAAAGAGGCGTATTCCACATTGACGGAGATGCGGATGATACCAATACTTCATATAATACAAACGAACTGAAAGCTGCCATTGCCAGCGATCCTCAGGCGGTAGCCGGATTCTTCAGCAAACTGGCCACCGATCTCAAAGGGAAAGTCAATACCCTGATGCAGCGTACCAATTACCGTAGCATGTACAAAGTATATGATGACAAACGGATGCAGACAGAGTATGATGATTATAAGACCAAAATAAAAGATCAGGAGAAGAAACTGCAGGCTTTGGAGGACAGATACTATAACCAGTTCACGCAGATGGAAAAAGCACTGTCCAAACTGAACTCACAGCAGAGCTATCTCACCAGCCTGTTCGGAGGCTGACAGAAAAGGTAACGGAATCAACACGGAACAAGGAGGTACCAAGGTATGCCATTGCCTAATGCGTATGCAGCTTATAACAAAAACAAGGTTCTGACAGCATCTCCGGCAGAACTGACCCTTATGCTGTACGACGGCGCGATCAAATTCTGTAATATTGCGATTGCGGGGATTGAGAGCAAAGATATTGAGAAAGCACACAACAACATCATTAAAACAGAAAAGATCATTGAAGAATTTCTGCGTACACTGGATGAAAAATATCCGGTTTACAAAGATTTTGAAAACGTATATAATTATTTGATGGGAAGGCTTCAGGAAGCCAATGTTCATAAGGACAAAGCGATTCTGGAAGAGGTGCTGACGCATCTGCGTGGTATGAGGGATACCTGGAAAGAGGTCATGAAGCAGAGCAATACGCACAGGTCCTGAGCAGGAAAGGATGAAAATGGCAGAAATCAGACAATATGTGGATATCCTTCTGGAAAGTTTGGAGAGAAAGAAAACCATACTGCAGATGATTCAGAAAGAAAACGGCAAACAGGAAGAGGCAATCAAAAAGAACAGCGATCTGGCAGCCTTTGATCATATTGTGGAAAGTAAAAGCCGTTTCATTGCAGAACTTGAATTGCTGGACAGCGGATTTGAGAAGATTTACGACAGGATCAGGGAGGAACTGCCCCAGGCAAAAGACGGGCTGCGAAATGAGATTGCCCGTATGCAGCAGTTGATTTCGGAGATCACGGATTTAAATGTCCGTATCCAGGCATCGGAACAGCGGAATAAGCAGTTGGTAGAGCAGTATTTTTCCTATGCAAGAGGCAAGATACGTCGGGCCAAAAAAAGTGTTCGTGCGGCCAATGATTACTATAAAAGCATGAGTCAGACGAATTTTGTAGATCCGCAGCTATTAGATCAGAAAAAATAAGGGATTTGAGAAAGAACGGTTTCGGCCGTTCTTTTTTATGAGATAGGAAATTCCTACGGATTTCCTATCTCACAAAAAGCTCTCCGGGCAGGATCGCACTGCGGCGGAGAGGAAATAAATCGCTGAAGCGATCCGCCGCAGGCGGGGAATCCTGCAAAGCAGGATTCTTTTTCATGTTTTGGCGCCTGTCCGGGTTTCGTATAATTTCCACTTGCACATTTTGAAAAGCATGTTATAATATACTTTGATATTCAAAGTATTTGAAGTGCAAAACATATGTCTCATGAAATGTGGAAAAATAAAAATCAGCAGGAAAGGACCGCAGTTATGAATTGGGATGAAGCGATTAAAAATTTAGAGCAGAGAAGAGAAAAGGCGCTGCAGGGCGGTGGACAGGCCAAAATTGATAAGCAGCATAAGTCGGGGAAACTGACAGCACGGGAGCGGATCGATATTCTCCTGGATAAAGGGACTTTTGTGGAAATAGACGGCATGATGGAGTCCAGAATCGATGATTTTGATCTGGATAAGAGAAGGGTGCCGGGAGACGGTGTGGTAACAGGATACGGAGAAATCGACGGCAGACTGGTCTATGTAGTCAGTGAGGACTTTACGGTAATCGGCGGTACACTGGGTGAGTACCATTCCTTTAAAATCTGCAGGATTCAGGATATGGCCATGCAGATGAAAGCCCCCCTGATCTGCATCAATGACAGCGGCGGAGCCAGGATCGAAGAGGGGATCTCCTCTCTCAGCGGCTACAGCGGTATGTTCCTGCGTCATACAAAGGCATCGGGTGTAATCCCCCAGATTGCGGTTATCCTGGGACCCTGCTCCGGCGGTGCATGCTATGCGCCGGCTATCTGTGATTATATCTTTATGGTAAAAGATATTTCCAAAATGTTTATCACCGGTCCGAATGTGGTCAAGACGGTAATCAATGAAGAAGTATCCGTAGAGGAACTGGGTGGTGCGGAGGTACATGCAAAGAAAAGCGGTGTTTCCCATTTTACCTATGATTCAGAGGGAGAGTGCCTGATGGGTGTCCGCAAGCTCCTGTCTTATCTGCCCAGCAACAATGAGCAGCAGCCTCCGGTGATCAAACCGATCAGGGAAAAACAGTCTCTTCTGTTTGCAGTGAACAAGATGCTGAACAAGGTAGGGAATTTCGGAAAGACCTATCTGGAAAAGAACGACGACCAGTGTGCAAAACTCCGGGATATCGTACCGGACAATTCCAGACATCCGTATGATGTGAAGGAAGTGATAGACTGTATCGTAGACAACGACAGCTTCTTTGAGGTACAGAAAGAGTTTGCCATGAATGTGGTAGTAGGCTGGGGCCGTATGGAAGGAAAGACGGTAGGATTTGTGGCAAATCAGGCAAACTGCAGCGCCGGCTCTCTGGATTATCATGCTTCCGATAAAGTGGCAAGATTTATCCGTTTCTGCGACTGCTTCAATATTCCGTTGGTGACATTGGTGGATGTACCTGCATTCCTGCCGGGAACGGCGCAGGAGCACAGCGGCATTATCCGTCATGGCGCTAAAGTGTTGTATGCTTATTCCGAAGCTACGGTACCGAAGATTTCCATTATTATGAGGAAGGCTTACGGCGGTGCTTACATTGCCATGAATTCCAAGGAAATGGGAGCCGATCTGGTATATGCATGGCCAATTGCAGAGATTGCGGTCATGGGCGCTGACGGGGCGGTCAACATTGCATTTAAAAAGAAAATCAAGGCGGCTGAAGAGCCGGAAGCCATGCGCGAACAGTGCAAAAAGGAGTATGAGGAGAGATTTTTAAATCCTTATGTGGCTGCTGCAAGAGGATATGTAAATGAAGTCATCAAGCCGGAAGAAACCAGACTTTGTATTTTGAAAGGTCTGCGGGGACTGGAAGGCAAGAAGGTGGAGACACCTAAGAAAAAACATGGAAATATTCCGTTGTAAAATCATCGGATCAGAAAGGCCCTGCGGCAGGGCCTTTGGTATTCGTGGATAGCGTGGATAAAAGTCTGTTACATACTGTAATCAGCAATAACTGTTAAACATCATCCCGCTGTAAGGGCTGGTATGATAGGGTGTGGCAAAATGGGTTTTGGCCGGGTTTTTGTAGGCCACCATTGTATTGTTGATGTACTGCATCGGATCCAGGGAGATCAAAGTGGTCTTGCGGAACAGGGAATCTGCAAAATCCTGCATCATGGAGACTGTATGCTTGGCCTGTCCGTCCTCCATAGATTGGGTGTAAGTGGCGGCGTTCAGAGAAAGTGTGCCGTCCTCTTTGATCTGCAGCCCCATATGATTCAGGCCGTCTTTGTATATGGAAGCGATGCCGCGCATTTCCTTGAGCAGATCGGCGTTTTTGGTCCGCCTTCCCTTGTTTTGAACGGCAAAATCCAGGAAGGAATTATAACCGTCCACCAGTTTGCTGATATTTTCTCCCAGGGATTCGGTATCATCCTTTACACTGACGGTAGCAGTCTGCCCTTCTACGGGGCTGATGCCGTTCAGCGTCAGTTCGTAGGTTTTCTCCAGGGTGAAACGGTTGGAAGGACTGGTATGTTCCTCCCCGTTCACCACCAGGGAAGCATTGGCGGCAGGGCGCGTCACCTGTCCGATGCCGAAATATTCTACGGAACCGGAAGCCTTGCTGGAGTGGGTATCGGAAATGGTAAAGATATTTTCTTTTCCAATAGGCGTACCGGTAGCGGAAGAAGTCAGCCGGAGAGCAGACAGGTCATCGTCCGTTTCCACAATGGCATCAATTCCGATGCCGGCGTTGGAAATCAGGCGGGCCAGCTTTTCCTGAAGACTTTTATTGGTATCATTGCTGGTAACCTTATACTGAAATTCATAATTGGTATTATGAATGTTGATATCAAAAGAGTAAGTATCCGGCGGCAGCTCCAAACTGTCAGACGGCAGGAAATTACCCAGATTCACCTGGGGAGCAGCCAGTGAACGCACTTCTACCTCAAAAGAAGGGATCTCTGCACCCCCGCCTGCACTGCCGATGTATTGTGCGCTGACAATATTTTCATTGGTGGAAAAAGCGGCTTTTTTATTCAGCAGTTCATCTTCTTTTAAACCGCCCAGAGAAGCAATCACATTGTGCAGCTCTCTGGCGCCTTCTTTGACACCGATGGCAAATGCATGGGACTCCCGGCTGGAATCCAGAAGATACAGCGGCGCCTCTTTGTTTAGTTTTACAATAGAATGGTATACATTACGCAGTTCCTTTTTATCGTGTGTATCGTACTTCGTTACCGAACTGCGGGAATAAGAAGTCAGGTAGTGATTGTAGACGGTATGCAATGCCAACATATTTGCCATAACTGTCCCTCCTCTCCTCCATGAAAAGAACATATATGTATGGGATCTTTACAGGCAATCGGAATCCGTTCCAGCCTGCATTTATAATAAGAGGGCATAATAACCTACTTTTATAGATTTATCATACCACGGGAAGATAAGATTTTCAATAATGCGAAAGTACTCTTTTCCGGAAAAAAATCATTGACGGTAATCACTGCCTGTGCTATAGTAAATAAGCGAGATAAGATTTAGGTCTTTTTTTTATGCACAAATATATTGAAAAAAAGAAGATGACCGGAAAGAGTAAAATAGCAGAAAAGCACGTGGAGGTGGATGGATATGCGTACAAGAATTACATTGGCATGCACAGAATGCAAGCAGCGCAACTACAATACGACAAAGGATAAGAAAGCACACCCGGACAGAATGGAAACAAAGAAATACTGCAGATTCTGCAGGACCCATACGTTACACAAAGAAACAAAATAATCTGTGGTCGTGAAAGGAAAGCAGCAGATGGGAGATTCAAACAAGAAGGAGAAGCCCAGCTTTTCCAAAGGTGTGCAGACCGAGTTCAAAAAAATTACCTGGCCTGACCGCACATCCCTTTTGAAACAGTCAGTTGCGGTTGTTTGTGTTTCGGTTGTACTGGGAGCTGCCATAGCGGTAATTGATATGCTCCTCCAGTACGGTGTAAACAACTTCCTGACAATGTAAGGGCGAGGGTGAGCATATGGCAGAAGCGAACTGGTATGTGGTGCATACGTATTCGGGATATGAAAACAAAGTAAAAGCCAATATTGAAAAGACGATTGAAAACAGACATCTAGAGGAGGAAATTCTGGAGGTCAGAGTGCCGATGCAGGATGTTGTAGAGGTGAAAAACGGGGCCAAAAAGAATGTCCAGAAGAAGATGTTTCCCGGCTATGTGCTGATTCATATGGTAATGAATGATGATACCTGGTATGTGGTCAGGAACACCAGAGGCGTGACGGGCTTTGTCGGTCCGGGCAGCAAGCCTGTACCGCTGACAGAGGTGGAGATGCGCCCTCTGGGAATCAAGACGGAAAATATCTCCGTGGATTTCGGGGAAGGCGATATGATTGCTGTGATTGCGGGTGTCTGGAAAGATACGGTGGGCGCTGTGCAGAGAATGGATTACAGCAAACAGACGGCGACGATCAATGTGGAGCTGTTCGGCAGGGAGACCCCTGTGGAAATCAGCTTTGCAGAGATCAAAAAAATGTAACAACAGCAGCGAAGGCGTTTGCAGCCGGGCTGTCACAGACAAAGAAGTTCATAGGAGCTGACAGGAAGAGAGCGGCTCCTGCTGATAGATTCCATGAAACAGAACCGTTTCATGAGAGGAAGAAGGCTGTATGAACTGTGGGAGGGAAAGACGGAACGAACGGCACGGGGATCATCAGGTGAACCGGCGCAGTGGAAACTTCCGGCATATACCCGCCACTACCACAAAATTTTAGGAGGTGCCAAAATGGCAAAAAAAGTAGAAGGATATATTAAGTTGCAGATTCCTGCCGGTAAAGCTACACCTGCACCGCCGGTTGGTCCTGCATTGGGTCAGCATGGTGTGAATATCGTTGAATTTACCAAGCAGTTCAACGCAAGGACGGCAGATAAGGGAGATTTGATCATCCCTGTCGTGATCACTGTGTACGCAGACAGAAGTTTCAGTTTTGTAACAAAAACTCCGCCTGCAGCAGTTCTGCTGAAAAAAGCAGCAAACATCAAATCCGGTTCCGGTACGCCCAACAAGGCAAAGGTTGCCACGATTTCCAAAGACAAGGTAAAGGAAATCGCAGAGATGAAGATGCCTGATTTGAATGCTGCCAGCCTGGAAGCTGCCATGAGTATGATTACCGGTACTGCCAAGAGTATGGGAATCGTTGTTGAGGACTAAGAAATGACAGATGTGGGAGGAGCCTTTGGCCCCGCCACTACCACAAGGAGGAAAACAAAATGAAACATGGGAAAAAATATGAAGAAGCGGCGAAGCAGATCGACCGTTCTGCCCTGTATGAGCCTGCGGAAGCAATTGCTCTGGTAAAAAAAGCAGCAGCGGCAAAGTTTGACGAGACAATGGAGCTGCACATCAGAACAGGCTGCGACGGGCGTCATGCAGAGCAGCAGATCCGCGGCGCTGTTGTACTGCCCAACGGAACCGGTAAAACCGTTAAGGTGCTGGTATTTGCAAAGGGCGATAAGGTAAATGAAGCAGAGGCAGCCGGCGCTGATTATGTTGGCGGGGATGAACTGATTCCGAAGATTCAGAATGACGGATGGCTGGACTTTGATGTAGTGGTAGCGACTCCTGATATGATGGGTATTGTAGGCCGTCTTGGTAAGGTCCTGGGACCGAAGGGATTGATGCCCAATCCTAAGGCAGGTACCGTTACGATGGATGTGACAAAAGCCATTAACGATATCAAGGCAGGTAAGATTGAGTACAGACTGGACAAGACCAATATTGTCCATGTACCGGTAGGAAAGGTTTCTTTCAGCGAAGAGAAGCTGCAGGAAAATTTCAATGCCATTATGGACGCGATTATGAAGGCAAAACCCAGCGCAGTAAAAGGACAGTATCTGCGGAGCGTGACACTGGCTTCTACAATGGGACCCGGCGTCAAGGTCAATGTGGCAAAACTTTAATGGGTTTAACTGCATAACAGTTATCAGACGGAGGCAGCGGGGATTCGCTGCTTCCTTTTGTATCATGGAAGATAGAGGATAGGGGAATGCTGTTTAATTCTTATATTTTCATCCTGTTTTTTCTGCCCCTGTGTGTGGCGGTTTACTTTCTGCTTTACCGCATCCGGGCAGGGAAGGCTGCAAGGCTGTGGCTGCTTGGTATGTCTCTTTGGTTTTACGGATATTTTAACCCCTCTTATGTGCTGATTATCTGTGGCAGCATTCTGGCCAATTATGGTGTTTCCAGATATCTGTTGAAGCGGTACCAGGAGGGGGCACAGGGGGCAGGCAGAGCCGGTATGATATTGGGGGTTGCCATGAATGTGGCGATTCTTTTCTACTTTAAATATTTTGATTTTTTTGTGGAAAATATCAATGCCGTCTTTCACACGGATTTTGCCCTGCGCAGAATCGTTCTGCCGCTGGGGATCAGTTTTTTTACGTTCCAGCAGATCTCTTATGTGGTGGATTCCTGGCGGGGAGAGACAAAACAGTACAGTCTGCTGGATTATGCGGTATTTGTATCCTTTTTTCCCCAGCTTGTAGCAGGCCCGATTGTTTTGCATGATGAGCTGATCCCGCAGCTTCTGGATGAAAAAAAGCACAGGCCGGATGCCCTCTGGCTTTCCAGAGGGCTGTATCTGTTTGCGGCGGGGCTGTTTAAAAAGGTAATTGTTGCAGATACATTGGGAAATCTGGTGGCACTGGGGTTTGGCGGTGTGGAAATTCTGACCTCGCTGGATGTGCTGCTTGTGATTGTCTGCTTTGCGCTGCAGCTCTATTATGATTTCAGCGGATACAGCGATATGGCCACAGGCATTGCCTCTATGTTTCATATTGAGCTGCCGGTGAACTTTCATTCGCCTTACAAGGCCCGTTCGATTCTGGAATTCTGGGACAGGTGGCATATGACGCTGACCAGATTCCTGCGGCGGTATATTTATTTTCCGCTGGGAGGGAGCCGCAGGGGCAGGCTCAGGACTTATGGGAATATTATGATCGTATTTCTGATCAGCGGGTTCTGGCATGGGGCCAACTGGACCTTTGTGGTGTGGGGGCTGCTGCATGGGCTGGCTGAAGTGCTGACAAGAAGATTCCGCAATACCTGGAGTAAAATACCGGGTGTGATACAATGGTTTCTCACATTTGGGTTTGTCAGCTTTGCCTTCCTGATTTTCCGGGCGGATACACTGGAGCAGGCGTATATTATGTTCCGGAAAGTGGCAAAGCTGGAAGCATTGTATATTACGCCGGTGATGCTGGAAGGATTGACACTGCCGGAAATGCGGCATCTGGAAGAGCTGTTGTGCCCCGGCGGTCTGCCGGGTGGAGGGGCCGTACATTTCGTCCTGTTTCTTCTGATCGTTATGGGTGTGACGCTGGGGAGTAAAAACTGTCAGGAAAAGGAATTTAAGTGCAGCAAAAGAAATCTGGCTGCCACAGTGGGGATGCTGGCCTGGACGATTGTATCTCTGTCGGAGATTTCCACATTCCTTTATTTTAATTTTTAAGATCCGGACTGACAAAGCGTTAAGAGCTTATTGAGAATTTCTTTGGGAGATAAAATATGAAGGCAAAGGTATGGTTTGGCTGTGCGCTTTCGGGAACGATTCTGGTACTGGCTGTATTTGCAGGGTATATCATTACAGTGGATCCGTTTTTTCATTATCACCGCCCGCTGGCAGGTGTTGCCTATACAATGGATAACAGCCGTTATCAAAATGACGGGATTGTCCGGCATTTTTCCTATGATACCTTAATTACAGGCACTTCTATGGTGTCCAATTTCAAAACCAGTGAATGTGATGCCTTGTTTGGAGGCACTTCTGTCAAAACACCTTTTCACGGCGGTACCTTCCGGGAAGTCAATGACAATCTGGAAGCGGCGATCCGGGCCAATCCGAATCTGCATACGGTGATCCGGTGCCTGGATCAGGGGAATTTTACCCAGGAAAAAGATTATGTAAATTATGAGGGAATCCCTTATTATCTGTATGACAGCAATCCGTTCAACGATATGGAGTACATTCTGAATAAAAATGTATTTGTTTTGTCGGATAATGTGCTGGCAGATACTGCATCGGGAAAGCAGATGACGTCTTTTGATGCGTATATGAACTGGCAGGGGGAATATGCTTTTGGAAAAGAGGCGGTGCTGGCCACTTATACCAGGCCGGGCAGGAGTACTTATGACAAACCGCTGGCAGAAGAAGAACGGGAACAGACACTGGCCAATATCAGACAGAATGTGACGGATGTGGCAAGGGAGAATCCGGACATTACTTTTTATTATTATTTTTCTCCTTACAGCATCTGTTACTGGGATGTGCATGTGATGCAGCAGGGGAAACTGGACTGGTATATGGAATTGCAGAAACTGGTGATGGAAGAAATCCTGACCTGCGAAAACATACGGCTGTATGCATATGACGATCATACGGATCTGACCTGTAACCTGGACCATTATCAGGATCAGATGCATTACAGCGAGGACATCAATTCTCTGCTTCTTCAATGGATGAAAGCAGGAGAAGGGCGTCTGGATCAGGACAATTATCTGGATTATCTGGAACGTGTATATGAATTTTATGGAGCATATGACTATGACAGCATCTACAGGTAAGCAAGGGAAAAAAAGAAAACGGAAGAAGAAAAAACGGACCAATAAGCTGCTTTTGTTCACCGTTGTGTTTTGTGGCGTGCTGACCGTGGGAGGTATGTTTCTTGCAGTGGCGGCCGCCGGAAAAGAGAAAGAAGAAACCGCAGAGACAGCGGGGAAAAACGAAAAGCAGGCAGAAGAGGAAACGATACTTTCCCAGATGGAAGAGGAGCCGGATAAACTGCCGGAAAGCGAGGAGACCGGGGAAGAAGAGGCAGATGAAAGCAGATACGGTGCGCTGCTTCAGGATACAGAGCGTATGAAACAGGAGCGGATCTATGCAGCGGAAACCGCATCTTCGGAAGAAGTGGTGATGGCATTTGCCGGAGACATCCTCTTTGACCCGAATTATGCCATGATGGCAAGACTGCTCCAGAGGGGCGGCGCCATTGAAGAGGCTTTTTCCGCAGAACTGCTGGCGGAAATGCGGGGCGCGGATATTTTTGTGGTAAACAATGAGTTCCCTTATTCCAGCCGGGGGACGCCCCTTGCGGGCAAACAGTTCACCTTCCGGGCCAAACCGGAAAGTGCGGCTTATCTGACCGATATGGGAGTGGATCTGGTTTCCTTTGCCAATAATCATGCCTATGACTATGGAGAAATTTCTCTGCTGGACAGCCTGGATACAATGGAAGCTATGGGAATGCCCTGCATAGGGGCAGGCAGAAATCTGGAAGAAGCGTCTGCGCCGGTCAGCTTTATTGCCAATGACCGGAAAATCTCGATTCTGTCCGCAACCCAGATTGAGCGGAATGACAATCCGGATACAAAGGGTGCAGGAGAGGATACGCCGGGGGTCTTTCGCTGCTGGAATCCGGACAAGCTGTTGGAAGCGGTGGAGAAGGCCAGGGCAGACTGCGATGTGCTGATCGTATTTATCCATTGGGGAACGGAAAGCCAGGCAGAGACAGACTGGGCCCAGAGAGATCAGGCTCTGGCCATTGCACAGGCAGGTGCGGATATTATCATTGGCGCCCATTCCCACTGTCTGCAGCCGGTAGGATATGTGGAGCAGGTGCCTGTGATTTACAGCCTGGGCAACTTCTGGTTCAATTCCAAATCACTGGATACCTGCCTGCTGCAGGTACGGATTCTGGCAGACGGAGAAGTGACAGTCAGAGTGCTCCCTGCCAGACAGTCAGACTGCAGGACAAAACTGCTGGACGGCGGTGAAAAAGCCCGTGTCATCAGCTACCTCAATTCCATTTCGGACAGCGGGGTGCTGGATGAGGACGGATATCTGCACAGCAGGTAATATTTTTGTGATACAGGCGGGCCTTGCCTTTTCTGTGCCGGACAGCGGATATAAGGAGTTCTAAGCGTTTCGACAGAGGATTATGACTGGCGTGCAACCGGTCTTTATGCGCCATCCAGGCACAAAAAGACCTTTTCCGGGCATCCGTGCCCGGAAATTGCAGGCTGTTGACGAAACACTAAGAACTGCTAATATCCTCCGTAGGACAGAAAAAGCAAGGCCCGCCTGTATCCATGAACAGTTACTATGATTCTGAAAGGGAGGGCTTCCCGGCGCAGATGCGCATACGAAGGGCATTAGATATTCTTATTGTTGTGTCAGCCTCTGCAATTTCCGGACAGGGATGTCCGGAAAAGGTTTCTCTGCGCCCGGATGGCGCATAGAAACCGGTTGCACACCTGCCGGAACAGACTGGCCACAACAATTAGAAAATCTTATGCCCGCAGTCCGCTGCATCTGCGCCGGGAAGCCCTCCCTTTCAGAACGCCCAAATTCCCAACAAAACTCTTGACAGGTTCCGTTAACTCTGATACGATAGGTAAGGTTTATCAAACCATGCCGAAGACAGCAGGCGCCGGTAGAGGACCGGCGTAAGGAAAAACGCCTGCCGAGGAAAGAGTTTACAGAACACTTCAGCCTTTCTGTCTTTGACGGGAGGGCTTTTTCTATGTGAGGACTCCTTTCGGCACAAAATCTATAAGGAGGTAAAGCAATGGCAAAAGTGGAATTAAAAAGGCCTATCGTGGAAGAGATTTCCGAGAGCATCAAGGATGCCCAGTCTGTTATTCTGATTGATTACCGCGGACTTACGGTTGAGCAGGATACAAGGCTCCGCAAACAGCTTCGGGAGGCTGGCGTTACCTATAAGGTATACAAGAACACGATGATGAATTTCGCCTTCAAGGGAACAGAATTTGAAGTTCTGTCTCCGTATCTGGAGGGACCCAGTGCAATTGCGCTTTCGACGACGGATGCAACAGCTCCGGCAAGAATTGTCAGCAAGTTTGCAAAAGAAGCGCCGGTACTGGAGATTAAGGGCGGCGTAGTGGAAGGCATCGCCTATGATGCAAAGGGAATTGCTTCGATCGCAAGCATTCCATCCAGAGAAGAGCTGTTGTCCAAGCTGCTTGGCAGTATGCAGGCTCCGATCGCAAACTTTGCCCGCGTTATGGATCAGCTTGCTGAAAAAGGCGGTGCGGAAGCAGCTATTGCTGCAAAGGGAGCGGCAGCATCCGATGCAGAAGCGTCTGCTGAGTAGGCGCCGGGTAACAGGCGTCTGAATCATGTTTGAAACATAAAAGTAAGAAGAAAGAAAACGGAGGGAAATAAAATGGCAAAATTGTCCGCACAGGAAATTATTGATGCAATCAAAGAGTTGACCGTACTGGAATTAAATGATCTGGTAAAAGCCTGCGAAGAAGAGTTCGGCGTATCTGCAGCAGCCAATATGGTAATCGCTACAGGCGGCGGCGAGGCAGCAGCAGAAGAAGAAAAGACAGAATTTGATGTTGAGCTGACAGAAGTTGGCCCGAACAAGGTTAAGGTAATCAAGGTGGTTCGTGAAGTGACCGGTCTTGGCCTGAAAGAAGCAAAGGATCTGGTGGATTCCGCTCCCAAGACAGTAAAGGAAGGCGCATCCAAGGAAGAAGCAGAGGATATCAAGACCAAGTTAGAGGGCGAAGGCGCAAAGGTGACACTGAAATAACAGTTATACCGCTGACAACAAGAGATAAGATACCGGGAAAGCATTGGGTTTACAGACAGACAAGTGCTTTCCCGGTTTTTATTTATGACAACAGAAAGTTTGCACAGTGTGTTTTCTGTTGTTTCTTCTTTCATCGGAAAATTCTTCCGGTATGGGAAATTTTTCTTGACGTGTTGATTTTCTTGTAGTAGAATGGATAGTGCACTATTGTGGTATGGTATGCTTATTTGCATGAAAGATACTGGAAAGTAGGCTAAGATCATAGAAGAACGGGGTGAAATGTCAATGGAAAAAAACAGAATACGACCTACTGCCGCCGGCAAGAATGTACGTATGAGTTATTCTCGACAAAAAGAGGTTTTAGAGATGCCAAACCTGATAGAAGTTCAGAAGAATTCCTATCAGTGGTTTTTAAAAGAGGGCTTGAAAGAAGTATTCGACGATATTTCTCCGATTGCAGATTACAGCGGTCACCTGAGCCTTGAGTTCGTGGATTTTGAACTGTGCAGGGACGAGATGCCGGTGAATAAAAACACCATCGAGAAATGTAAGGAAAGAGATGCCACCTATGCGGCGCCTCTGAAAGTAAGGGTACGGCTGTATAATAAAGAAAAAGAAGAAATCAGCGAGCATGAAATATTTATGGGTGACCTCCCGCTTATGACAGAAACGGGCACCTTTGTCATCAACGGCGCAGAACGTGTTATCGTCAGTCAGTTGGTGCGTTCCCCCGGTATCTACTATGCGATTGACCATGATAAAATTGGCAAAAGACTGTTTTCCTGTACGGTAATCCCCAACCGCGGTGCGTGGCTGGAGTATGAGACAGATTCCAATGATATTTTTTATGTCCGTGTGGACAGGACAAGAAAGGTCCCGATTACGGTGCTGATCCGTGCTCTGGGTGTGGGGACCAATGATGAAATCAGAGAGCTGTTCGGTGAGGAACCGAAGATTGAAGCCAGCTTTACCAAAGACGTTGCTGAGAACTATCAGGAAGGTCTTTTAGAGTTATACAAAAAAATCCGTCCGGGTGAGCCGCTTTCCGTAGAAAGTGCAGAAAGCCTGATCAATGCCATGTTTTTTGATCCCAGAAGATATGATCTGGCAAAAGTGGGGCGTTATAAATTCAATAAGAAGCTGGCGCTGAAAAACCGTATCCGCAGACATGTGCTGGCAGAAGATGTAGTGGATATGACTACCGGTGAGATTCTGGCAGAAGCAGGTACCAAAGTGTCTGCAGAACTGGCAGATACGATTCAGAATGCTGCCATTCCCTATGTATTCATCCAGACAGAGGAGAAAAATGTAAAGGTTCTTTCCAATATGATGGTGGATATTACCAGCTTTGTAGACTGTAATCCCAAAGAGCTGGGGATTACGGAACTGGTATATTACCCGGTTCTGGCACAGATATTGGAAGAGTATGGCGATCAGCCGGGTGAGCTGGCAGCGGCCATTAAGAGAAATGTGCATGAACTGATTCCCAAGCATATTACCAAGGAGGACATTCTGGCCTCCATCAATTATAATATCCATCTGGAATATGGCATCGGCAATGATGACGATATTGACCATCTGGGCAACAGGCGTATCCGTGCGGTAGGAGAGCTTTTGCAGAATCAGTACAGGATCGGTCTGTCCAGACTGGAACGGGTGGTGCGGGAGCGTATGACTACCCATGATGCGGAAGAAATTTCCCCCCAGGTATTGATTAACATCAAGCCTGTGCAGGCAGCAGTGAAGGAATTTTTCGGTTCTTCCCAGTTGTCTCAGTTTATGGATCAGAACAATCCGCTGGGTGAGCTGACCCATAAAAGACGTCTTTCCGCATTGGGGCCGGGCGGTCTGTCCAGAGACCGGGCCGGGTTTGAGGTTCGTGACGTGCATTATTCCCATTATGGCAGGATGTGCCCTATCGAAACGCCTGAAGGTCCTAACATCGGCCTGATCAACTCCCTTGCAAGTTATGCCAGGATCAATGAATATGGCTTTGTGGAAGCGCCTTATCGTAAGATTGATAAGAGTGATCCGAAAAATCCCCGTGTCACAGACGAAGTGGTCTATATGACGGCGGATGAAGAGGACAATTATCATGTGGCGCAGGCGAATGAGGCGCTGGATGAGAAGGGATACTTTGTCAGAAACAGCGTATCCGGCCGGTTCCACGAAGAGACACAGGAATATCCCAAGTCCATGTTTGATTATATGGATGTGTCGCCGAAAATGGTATTTTCGGTGGCGACGGCATTGATCCCTTTCCTGGAAAATGACGATGCCAACCGGGCGCTGATGGGATCCAATATGCAGCGTCAGGCAGTGCCGCTGCTGCTGACAGAGGCGCCGGTGGTAGGTACGGGGATGGAACCCAAAGCCGCAGTGGATTCCGGTGTGTGCGTGGTGGCAAAGAAGCCGGGTACTGTGAGTTATGTGGCTTCCAATGAGATCCGGCTTGAATATGACGACGGAGAGAAGGAAAGCATCCGTCTGACCAAGTTTTCCAGAAGCAACCAGTCCAACTGCTATAACCAGAAGCCTATTGTATTCAAAGGGGACCGGGTGGCCGCAGGCCAGGTGATTGCGGACGGTCCGTCTACTTCCGAGGGAGAGCTTGCACTGGGCAAAAATCCGCTGATCGGATTTATGACCTGGGAAGGCTATAACTATGAAGATGCGGTATTGCTCAGTGAAAAACTGGTGCGGGACGATGTTTATACATCGGTCCATATTGAAGAATATGAAGCAGAAGCGCGGGATACAAAGCTGGGAGCAGAGGAAATCACCTGCGATGTACCGGGTGTGGGCGACGATGCGCTGAAAGATCTGGACGAAAGAGGGATTATCCGTATCGGTGCGGAAGTGCGTGCAGGGGATATTCTGGTAGGTAAGGTAACGCCCAAGGGCGAGACAGAGCTGACCGCGGAAGAAAGACTGCTGCGGGCTATTTTCGGTGAGAAGGCCCGGGAAGTGAGGGACACATCGCTGAAGGTGCCGCACGGAGAATATGGTATTGTGGTGGATGCCAAAGTGTTTACGAGGGAAAACGGCGACGAGCTGCCGCCGGGTGTCAATCAGGCAGTCCGTATCTATATTGCACAGAAGAGAAAGATTTCCGTAGGGGATAAGATGGCCGGACGTCACGGTAACAAAGGTGTGGTTTCCCGCGTGCTTCCGGTGGAGGATATGCCCTATCTGCCCAATGGACGGCCGCTGGATATTGTCTTGAATCCGCTGGGTGTGCCGTCCCGTATGAACATTGGACAGGTACTGGAGATCCATCTGTCCCTGGCAGCCAAAGCGCTTGGATTTAATGTGGCAACGCCTGTATTTGACGGCGCCAATGAAATAGATATTATGGATACTCTGGATCTGGCCAATGATTATGTCAATCTGGAGTGGGAAGAGTTTGAAGCAAAGCATAAGGATACGCTGCTTCCGGAAGTGATGGCATATTTATCGGAGCACAGAGAGCACAGAGAGCTGTGGAAAGGTGTACCGATTTCAAGGGACGGTAAGGTGCGGCTGCGTGACGGACGTACCGGAGAAGAGTTTGACAGTCCGGTTACCATCGGCCACATGCATTATCTGAAGCTGCATCATCTGGTGGATGATAAGATTCATGCCCGTTCCACAGGCCCTTATGCACTGGTGACTCAGCAGCCTCTGGGCGGCAAGGCACAGTTCGGCGGACAGCGTTTCGGAGAGATGGAAGTATGGGCGCTGGAAGCATACGGCGCTGCTTATACATTGCAGGAAATCCTGACAGTTAAGTCCGATGATGTGGTGGGACGTGTCAAGACCTATGAAGCCATCATCAAAGGAGATAATATACCGGCTCCCGGCATTCCGGAATCGTTCAAGGTGCTGCTGAAAGAGCTGCAGTCTCTTGGCCTGGATGTGAAGGTATTACGTGAGGATCAGACGGAAGTGGAAATCGTGGAAAGCATTGATTACGGCGAATCAGACTACCGTTATGAGATGGAAGGAGAACCCGGTTCCTATGACCGTGAGGAAAAAGGGCTTGGCTCTATGGGCTATCAGAAGCAGGAATTTGATGAGGACGGCGAGCTGATCAGCGCAGAAGAGGAAGAGGATGAGGCATTTGAAGACGACTTCGATGAGGAATATGAAGAGTCTCTGGATGAGTAACCGTTGAAACTGTTTGGAAGGAGTGCCATACATGTCAGAAACAACAAACGAAATGTATCAACCTATGACATTTGATGCAATCAAAATCGGACTGGCGTCGCCCGATAAGATTCTGGAATGGTCCCGCGGTGAAGTGCTGAAGCCGGAGACAATCAATTACAGAACTCTGAAACCGGAAAAAGACGGTCTGTACTGTGAGAGAATCTTCGGTCCAAGCAAGGACTGGGAATGCCATTGCGGTAAATATAAAAAAATCAGATACAAAGGTGTGATCTGCGACCGCTGCGGAGTGGAAGTAACCAAATCCAATGTCCGCAGAGAGCGTATGGGGCATATCGCACTGGCGGCGCCGGTTTCCCATATCTGGTATTTTAAAGGAATCCCCAGCCGTATGGGACTGATTCTGGATCTGTCTCCCCGGGTGTTGGAAAAAGTGCTCTATTTTGCTTCCTATATTGTACTGGATGCCGGAGGAACAGACCTGCAGCTCAGACAGGTGCTGACAGAGAAGGAATATCAGGATGCAAGAGAAACCTGGGGCAGTAAATTCCGTGTGGGAATGGGGGCTGAGGCCATCAAAGAGCTGCTGCAGGCAATTGACCTGGAAGAGGATGCACAGCAGTTAAAAGAAGCATTGAAGGATTCCACCGGGCAGAAGCGGGCCAGAATCGTAAAGAGGCTGGAAGTGGTGGAGGCATTCAGGGAATCCGGCAACAGGCCGGAGTGGATGATTATGGATGTGATTCCTGTGATTCCGCCGGATCTGCGTCCTATGGTACAGCTTGACGGCGGACGCTTTGCCACCTCTGACCTGAATGATTTATATAGAAGGATCATTAACAGAAACAATCGTCTGAAACGGCTGCTGGAGCTGGGAGCTCCTGACATTATTGTCAGAAATGAGAAAAGAATGCTGCAGGAAGCTGTGGATGCACTGATAGACAACGGCAGAAGAGGCCGTCCGGTAACCGGCCCCGGGAACCGGGCGCTGAAATCTCTGTCCGATATGCTGAAGGGAAAGTCAGGCCGTTTCCGTCAGAACCTTCTGGGAAAACGTGTGGACTATTCAGGCCGTTCCGTTATCGTGGTAGGGCCGGAGCTGAAAATTTATCAGTGCGGCCTGCCTAAGGAAATGGCGATTGAGCTGTTCAAACCCTTTGTGATGAAAGAGCTGGTGGCCAAAGGAATTTCCCAGAATATCAAGGCGGCCAAAAAACTGGTGGAGCGTCTGGACACACAGGTATGGGATGTGCTGGAAGAAGTGATCAAAGAACATCCGGTGATGCTGAACCGTGCTCCTACCCTGCACAGGCTGGGGATCCAGGCTTTTGAGCCCATTTTGGTGGAAGGTAAGGCCATTAAACTTCATCCATTGGTATGTACTGCTTTCAATGCAGACTTTGACGGCGATCAGATGGCTGTCCATCTGCCTCTTTCCGTAGAAGCACAGGCAGAGTGCCGGTTTTTGCTGCTGTCTCCGAATAACCTGTTAAAGCCTTCCGACGGCGGCCCGGTGGCTGTTCCGTCACAGGATATGGTGCTGGGTATCTATTATCTGACCCAGGAAAGGCCG
This sequence comes from uncultured Clostridia bacterium, assembly GCA_947385955.1. Lineage (GTDB taxonomy): Bacteria > Bacillota > Clostridia > Lachnospirales > Lachnospiraceae > VSOB01. The sequence goes on along the minus strand of CANDNA010000018.1, from coordinate 8,589 downwards.
GGGGCCTTGGGAGAAGGCAAGTTTTTCAAGAGTGTCAATGAGGCGATACTTGCCTATGAAAATAAAGTAATCACGCTGCATACCAGGATTACGGCCAGAGTGAGCCGGAAAAATGCGGCGGGAGAGCTGATCACCGGCAATGTGGAATCCACACTGGGCCGTTTTATCTTCAATGAAATTCTGCCTCAGGATCTGGGATTTGTGGACAGAAGCGATCCGGCCAACTTCCTGAAGCTGGAAGTGGACTTCCATGTGGGGAAAAAGGGCCTGAAGCAGATTCTGGAGAAAGTCATCAATACGCATGGCGCTTCCCGGACGGCAGAAGTACTGGATGATATCAAGTCCACAGGGTATAAATATTCCACAAAAGCCGCCATGACCGTGTCTATTTCCGATATGACGGTGCCGGAACAGAAGCAGCAGATGCTGCAGGATGCGCAGGCAACGGTCGATAAGATTTCCCAGAACTTCAGAAGAGGCCTGATCACGGAAGAAGAGCGGTATCGTGCAGTGGTGGAAACCTGGAACGAAACCGATAAGGAACTGACAGACGTGCTGCTGGCAGGTCTGGACAAATACAACAATATCTTTATGATGGCGGATTCCGGCGCCCGTGGTTCCAACCAGCAGATCAAACAGTTGGCGGGAATGCGGGGATTGATGGCAGATACGACAGGACGGACCATCGAGCTGCCGATCAAATCCAATTTCCGGGAGGGCCTGGATGTACTGGAATACTTTATGTCGGCCCACGGCGCCCGGAAGGGACTGTCGGATACGGCGCTGCGTACTGCGGACTCCGGATATCTGACACGCCGTATGGTGGATGTATCCCAGGAACTGATTATCCGGGAGGTGGACTGCTGTGAAGGCAGGGACGAAATTCCGGGTATGACGGTAAGAGCCTTTATGGACGGGAAAGAAACCATTGAAGGGCTGAAAGACCGGATTACAGGCAGATTTTCCTGTGAGGAGATTAAGGACCGGGACGGCAATGTGATTGTAAAGAAAAATCATATGATTACACCCGGCCGTGCCGCCCGTATTTTAAGCACGGGCGTAAATGAAAAGGGAGAACCCGTCGAAGCAGTAAAGATCCGTACCATTCTGGGCTGCCGCTCTCACAACGGTATCTGTGCGAAGTGCTACGGAGCCAATATGGCTACCGGTGAGCCTGTGCAGGTAGGTGAGGCAGTTGGAATTATTGCCGCACAGTCCATCGGGGAACCGGGTACACAGCTTACGATGCGTACCTTCCATACCGGCGGTGTGGCCGGCGACGATATCACCCAGGGTCTTCCCCGTGTGGAGGAGCTTTTTGAGGCGAGAAAGCCGAAAGGACTGGCAATCATTGCAGAGTTTGGCGGTGTGGCCGAGATCCGGGATACCAAGAAAAAGCGTGAAATCATTATTACCAATCATGAAACCGGAGAGAGCAAGGCATATCTGATTCCCTATGGTTCCCGTATCAAGATTCTGGACGGCGCCATACTGGAGGCGGGCGATGAGCTGACAGAGGGCAGCGTGAATCCCCACGATTTGCTGAAAATCAAAGGCATCCGTGCCGTTCAGGATTACATGCTGCGTGAGGTACAGCGTGTTTACCGTCTGCAGGGTGTGGATATCAGCGATAAGCATATTGAAGTGATCGTGCGTCAGATGCTGAAGAAAACCCGCATCGAAAACAGCGGCGATACAGAGTTTCTGCCGGGTACGCTGGTGGATGTACTGGACTTTGAGGAGATCAATGAACAGTTGATTGCAGAAGGAAAGGAGCCTGCAGAAGGCAAACAGGTAATGCTGGGTATTACGAAAGCAGCCCTGGCAACCAATTCCTTCCTGTCCGCCGCTTCATTCCAGGAAACCACCAAAGTCCTGACAGAGGCGGCAATCAAAGGCAAGGTGGATAACCTGATCGGTCTGAAGGAAAATATTATCATCGGTAAGCTGATTCCGGCAGGTACAGGGATGAAGCGGTATCGTAATGTAAGGCTCAGTACGGATCTGAAGATGGAGGATACTCTGTCACTGGAGGAAGAACTGGCATTTGACGAAGATGCAGAGGCAGTGACGGCAGCCGATGAGATGACAGAGCCGCTTTCTTATCCGGAAGAGTCTGAGCTGGAGGCCGAAGAACTGGAGCTGCCTGAATCCGAAGAGGAGGAACTGGCAGATTCGGAGGAAGAGGACGCGGCAGCAACAGAAGAAGTGGAAGAACTGGCCGGAAAAGTATAATAAAATTCTCGGAATTTCAAAAAAATGATTGACAATGCATTTGCAAGCACTTATACTGACTAAGTGTGCATGCAGATGCATTGTTTTTGTTTTGATGCCATAAAAACAGAAGGCTTTTGTATGTGCATAAGAAACTATCGTTATATGATATTATGAAAGAGGTGAAACAGAATGCCAACATTTAACCAGTTAGTAAGAAAGGGCCGTGAGACATCTGTAAAGAAGTCTACAGCGCCGGCACTGCAGAGAGGGTATAACTCTTTGCGCAAGAAAGCGATCAATACTTCTTCTCCTCAGAAGAGAGGGGTATGTACAGCCGTTAAGACTGCCACACCGAAGAAGCCGAACTCCGCACTCAGAAAGATTGCCAGAGTACGTCTTTCCAACGGAATCGAAGTAACCAGCTATATTCCGGGTGAAGGCCATAACCTGCAGGAACACAGCGTTGTTCTGATCAGGGGCGGAAGAGTAAAGGACCTGCCTGGTACCAGATACCATGTAATCAGAGGTACCCTTGATACTGCAGGCGTTGCCAACAGAAAACAGGCTCGTTCCAAATACGGCGCTAAGAGGCCGAAAGCTGCGAAATAAGCAATACAAGTTCGCTTGTTTGCGCGTACCACAAGTAGCTGATTGAAAAGTGTTGGGATTTTGTGATAAGAATACCGCACGAACACAGATTGTGAGTACCGATGAATTAAGTCTTTCATGATTAAGGAGGGAAGAACCGTGCCACGTAAAGGACATATTCAGAAAAGAGACGTATTGGCAGATCCTTTATACAACAACAAAGTGGTAACCAAACTTATCAATAACATTATGTTGGACGGTAAGAAGGGCGTTGCACAGAAGATTGTATATGGTGCATTTGCAAAGGTTGAGGCAAAGGCAGGAAAGCCGGCGCTTGACGTATTTGAAGAAGCTATGAATAATATCATGCCTGTTCTGGAAGTAAAGGCAAGACGTATCGGCGGCGCTACGTATCAGGTACCTATCGATGTAAGAGCCGACAGACGGCAGGCATTGGCGCTCAGATGGCTGACCATGTTTTCCCGTAAACGGAACGAAAAGACAATGGTGGACCGGCTGGCGAATGAAATCCTGGATGCTGCAAACAATACAGGTGCTGCAGTAAAGAGGAAAGAAGATATGCATAAGATGGCAGAGGCCAATAAGGCATTTGCTCATTACAGATTCTAAAGGAGGAAAAATCCTTGGCTGGAAGAGAATATCCATTAGAGAGAACCAGAAATATCGGTATTATGGCGCATATCGATGCGGGTAAGACAACGCTTACAGAACGTATCCTGTATTATACCGGTGTGAATTATAAGATTGGTGATACTCACGAAGGAACTGCTACGATGGACTGGATGGAGCAGGAACAGGAGAGGGGTATTACCATCACATCAGCCGCTACCACATGCCACTGGACACTGGAAGAGAACTGCAAACCGAAACCGGGGGCACTGGAGCATCGTATCAATATTATTGATACGCCCGGTCACGTTGATTTTACGGTTGAGGTGGAACGTTCCCTTCGTGTACTTGACGGTGCAGTCGGTGTGTTCTGTGCCAAAGGAGGCGTGGAACCTCAGTCGGAGAACGTATGGAGACAGGCTGATACCTACAATGTACCGAGAATGGCCTTTATCAATAAGATGGACATTTTAGGTGCGAATTTTTACGGTGCAGTAGAACAGATTAAGACAAGATTGGGAAAGAATGCAATCATTCTTCAGCTTCCCATCGGCAAGGAAGATGATTTCAAAGGGATCATTGACCTGTTTGAGATGAAAGCCTATATCTATAATGATGATAAGGGCGATGATATTTCCATTGTGGACATTCCGGAAGATATGAAGGATGATGCGGAACTGTATCATACAGAGCTGGTAGAGAAGATCTGCGAGCTGGATGATGATTTGATGATGACATATCTGGAAGGGGAAGAACCTTCAGCGGATGCTTTGAAGGCGGCGCTCCGGAAAGGGACCTGTGAATGTACGGCAGTCCCTGTATGCTGTGGTTCTGCTTACAGAAACAAGGGCGTACAGAAACTGCTGGATGCGATTCTTGAGTTTATGCCGGCGCCTACCGACATTGCTTCTATTAAAGGAACGGATCCGGACGGCAATGAAGTGGAAAGACATTCTTCTGATGAGGAGCCTTTTTCCGCACTGGCGTTTAAGATTATGGCAGATCCCTTCGTGGGAAAACTTGCTTTCTTCCGTGTGTATTCCGGTATGATGAACTCCGGTTCCTATGTACTGAATGCAACAAAGGGTAAGAAGGAACGTGTGGGACGTATCCTGCAGATGCATGCCAATAAAAGAGCGGAGCTTGACAAAGTGTATTCCGGTGATATTGCGGCAGCAGTAGGATTTAAGTTTACCACCACAGGCGATACCATCTGTGACGAACAGCATCCGGTGATTCTGGAATCCATGGAGTTCCCGGAACCGGTTATCGAGCTGGCAATCGAGCCCAAGACAAAAGCAGGTCAGGGCAAGATGGGCGAGGCACTTGCAAAGCTGGCAGAAGAAGATCCTACGTTCCGGGCGCATACCAATCAGGAAACCGGGCAGACGATCATTGCCGGTATGGGCGAGCTGCATCTTGAGATTATTGTGGACAGACTTCTGCGTGAATTTAAAGTGGAAGCAAATGTAGGCGATCCCCAGGTTGCATATAAGGAAGCACTCACGAAAGAAGTGGAAGTGGACAGCAAGTATGCAAAACAGTCCGGTGGACGCGGACAGTATGGACATTGTAAAGTCAGATTTGCACCTATGGATGCCAACGGTGAAGAGCTGTTTAAGTTCGAATCCACAGTTGTGGGCGGTGCAATTCCGAAGGAATATATCCCTGCAGTAGGGGAAGGTATCGAAGAGGCTACCAAAGCCGGTATCCTGGGCGGATTCCCGGTGGTGGGTGTGCATGCCACGGTGTATGACGGTTCCTACCATGAAGTCGATTCTTCTGAAATGGCATTCCATATCGCAGGTTCCCTTGCGTTTAAAGAGGCTATGCAGAAGGCAGCTCTGGTATTGCTGGAGCCCATCATGAAGGTGGAAGTGACCATGCCGGAAGAGTATATGGGCGATGTGATCGGTGACATCAACTCCCGTCGGGGACGTATCGAAGGTATGGAGGACATCGGCGGCGGCAAGATGGTAAAGGCTTTCGTACCGCTGGCAGAAATGTTCAGCTATTCCACAAATCTGCGTTCCAGAACACAGGGCCGCGGTAACTATTCCATGTTCTTTGAAAAGTATGAACAGGTTCCTAAAAATGTTCAGGAAAAGGTGCTGGCTGCAAAATCGAAATAAATGATGTACGGCAAAATCAGGAAACCGGTTCTGCTTTCCGGGAGGTCACAAAGCGGGCCGGAGAAGGCGGAACAACGGCCCTGAAGCGCCTGAAATATGAAAAAATACTTGAAATATTCAGATATGTTTACTATAATCAGAGGTAGACGGGTATCAATTGAAAAAGCAAAATTAAGGAGGAATATCCAAAATGGCTAAAGCTAAATTTGACAGAACCAAAACCCATTGTAATATTGGTACCATTGGTCACGTTGACCATGGTAAAACAACTCTGACAGCAGCTATTACCAAAGTGCTTGCTTCCAGAGTAGAAGGAAATACAGCAACTGATTTCGAAAACATTGATAAGGCTCCGGAAGAGAGAGAAAGAGGTATTACCATTTCTACCGCTCACGTTGAGTACTCTACAAGCAACAGACATTATGCACACGTTGACTGCCCTGGCCATGCTGACTATGTAAAGAACATGATCACCGGCGCTGCTCAGATGGATGGTGCAATCCTTGTAGTAGCTGCTACAGACGGTGTTATGGCTCAGACAAAAGAGCATATCCTTCTTTCCCGTCAGGTAGGTGTACCTTACATCATCGTATTCCTGAACAAATGCGACATGGTAGACGATCCGGAACTGATTGAGCTGGTTGAGATGGAAGTTACAGAGCAGCTGGAAGAGTACGGTTTCAATGACTGCCCGATCATCAAGGGTTCCGCTCTGAAAGCTCTGGAAGATCCCAGCGGCGAATGGGGCGACAAGATCATGGAGCTGATGGATACTGTGGATGCATACATTCCGGATCCTGAAAGAGCAACAGATAAGCCTTTCCTTATGCCTGTTGAGGACGTATTTACGATCACCGGCCGTGGTACAGTTGCTACCGGTAGAGTAGAGCGTGGTACACTGCATCTCAATGAAGAAGTTGAAATCGTTGGTATCAAGGAAGAGACACGTAAGACTGTTGTTACCGGTATCGAGATGTTCCGTAAGCTGCTTGATGAGGCACAGGCAGGTGATAACATCGGCGCACTGCTTCGTGGCGTACAGAGAACTGAAATCGAAAGAGGACAGGTTCTTTCCAAACCGGGTTCCGTTACCTGCCATAAGAAATTTACTGCTCAGGTATACGTACTGACAAAGGATGAAGGCGGACGTCACACTCCTTTCTTCAACAACTACAGACCTCAGTTCTATTTCAGAACAACTGACGTAACAGGCGTTTGCAACCTTCCTGAAGGTACAGAAATGTGCATGCCTGGTGATAACGTGGAAATGACTATCGAACTGATCCATCCCATCGCTATGGAGCAGGGTCTTACCTTTGCTATCCGTGAGGGTGGTAGGACAGTAGGTTCTGGAAGGGTTGCTACTATCATTGAGTAATCTTGTGATGAGAGCCAAATAAGTAAAATAAGCACCGCAATCCTTTGAAAAATCAAGGGGTTGCGGTTTCTTAATGCCTAAAAATAATAGCGAACAAAAGGAAAAGCCACTTGCCGGAATTTCATTGAAAATGGCTTGTGGCTCTAATATAAAAAGGGTTGAATGTCAAAGTAAATTCCAGTGACAACTGAAATTCCAGAGTGCCAGAGAAAATGCGGGATTGAGTCAACTTTTACTTTGGCATTTTTCCCGTAATGATGTATGATGAATAGGAAACAGTCTGTTTTTCTGCATGGGAAACAGACAACCGGGAGGGGGTCTGTCAAACTAAATTCCGCTTGTCTGGCTGGCTTTGTGCTATGAAGCTGTCGTGCAGTATGTCTGTTTCAAAAAATGTTTAGTGCTGCTTAAGCAGTGCTGGTTTCAGTAGAACGCTGTCAGGTTCTACCCGTTCCAGGTGAAGAAACTTTAACAGCTTCTCATCAAGCAGCAGGGAGGCGAGTTCAAATGGGGTTCGGCCATTTAAACTGCCCCTTGCTGTGGAATTGATATGGTTGATGGCAAGGGTAATGTCTTCCTGTGTCATGGCATCAAACGAGGTTCCCTTTGGAATGATATAACGCAGGAACTCATGATTTTTTTCCAACCGTCCTTTCTGATAGGGAGCATTTGCATTACAATAAAAGACCTTTGAAAGGTTCTGGCCGTATTCGTCACACTCCAAAGCCAGAGGGTTTGAAAATTCAGGCCCCCTGTCTGTGAGGATGATCGGAAAGAGCCGCGCAAAGGTATCGGGACCAAGTTCCCTTTGTAGAAAGCGGAACACCTACAGGACGGAATTGCTCTTTGTGTCATCCATGAGGAAGGCAAGCATAAAGGTACAGCTCCTAAAAAGCATAGTAAGGAGGACTTTGCCGGGTTCAGGGCCGACAACAGTATCCAGTTCCACCACATCCGTTTCAGGATGATCTTCGAGATACTCCAGGAAATCAGAGTAGGTTCTGCCAGGGATATATTCCCTGGATAACCGTTCGGAATTATCTGACTGCCTGCGGGGTTTGTATTTTACTTTTCTGGGCAGGTCGATGTTCCTTACGGAAAGAATCCCGGAATCAATGTAGCGGTAGAGGGTGCGTTGCGAGCAGGGGATGGCCTCACCGTGTTCTGCGAAAATATGATCCATTGTCTGTCCGCTGAGGATGAGCGGGGATACGAGCGCGTCCAGGGAAGCCCTTTCTTCCGGGGTGAGGTTTACGCCCTGGCGGCAGTCATGCTTGAGCTGCTGGTAAGAAGAATCGGCATCCTTTGCCCGATAGAAATACTTATCATGCCTGCAGGCGCGGTTGGGGCAGCCATTGCAGACATAAGGAGGCTTTTTCAGGGCAGGGCATAGAAACGGAGTAAACGCAGGACAGTGTTTTGTACAGTCGCAGACTTTTGAACGTTTGCAAAGAGTATTGCAGGGTTTCCCTTCACAGATACGGGCAGACTGACAGGAGGAAAGAAAGGCGCAGTTATTTTTCATACCAAAATGGGAACCTTCTTTCAGGGTTCTGTGCTTCCTGACTTCCTTGGAGACCGTAGAGGGGTCCTTCTTTAAGACGGAAGCGATGTCTTTAAAGGAGCAGTGGTCAGCTAAGGACT
>CANDNA010000017.1 GCA_947385955.1 uncultured Clostridia bacterium | reverse complement strand
AGATTCCCTACAGCATTACGGAGCGGGGCGTCAGTGACGAGGTGGTGGCAGACCGCTACCAGATGTGCGACTTTACCACGGAGCGGTTCTTCCACCTGCAATACGGCAGCAACCGCATTTCCGTGGTGCATGAAGGGCTGAATATTCTGAACGTGATGGTGGAAGGGAGGATCAGCTATGAGACCGTATAACGTGGAGATATTCACGCAGGACTTTGAGATGGTGGGGAACACCAATGTGAATGAGATTACCTATAAGGAAGATTATCTGTCATCGGACGGCAATACCGTGACGGTGCTTGCCCTGCCTGGTGTGAAGAAACAGGACTATATCCGCATCAGCCGGGGCAGTGAGGAATATGCCGGAATTGTGACGGAAATCGGCTATGGCACGGACAAGTCCAAAAAGCTACAGACCATTTCCTATAAGCCATTGATGGAGCTGCTGAATACGGATGTGCTTTTTGATGTGGATTTGCAGGGGCAGGGCAGCATGGAGCAGTTCATCTGTGACCGTATCCGTGAAATGTTCATCACCAATGAGGATGAAATGCAGAATATCAAAGGGCTTTCGGTCAATGCGGCCACCGCCACAAAGGACTGGAGCCTGCACATTACGCCCTCCGATAAGGGCGGGCATTACAACATCGTGAATCTCATTGATTCCGTCATCATTCCGGCAATGGAGAAGTACAGCATCCTTGTAAAGACGAGGCTGGATATCCAGAACCGGGAAGTGCAGATCACGGTGGGGAAAGCGGCGGCTGGCATTATCACCATAGAGAGCGATTTGCCGAACATCATCAAAAAGAGCGTCACCATACGGCAGGTCAGCGCCGATGTGAATAAACTCATTATTTATGATGCGGAAAACTATGCCAACACCCGGATTTATTATCTACATCCCGATCTTGGCTATGACACGAAGGACCGTGACCGCATTACCCCGGTGGTATGTGAGATGCAGTCTGTTTCCCATGAAGAGGGGAGCAGCTTTGAGAGCGCGGCAATCAGCGCCGCCCATAACAAGTTCGCAAATTTATCCTATTCAAACCTCATAGAGCTTACCATGATGAACGGTGACGCGCTGGTGAAGCCGGAGGAACTGGAATTCGGACAGGTGGCGGATATCATCTCGGACGGAGAGAGTTACCGCAGCATCCTCACGGGCAGGGAACGGGGGAAGAACACAAAGCTGGTATTCGGCACGGTGCGGCTTGACCTAACAAAGATTTTAAGGAGGCAGGAGAATGGCTGACAATATCACATTAAAAACCTATAAGGGCGGGAACGTGACCCCGCAGGATGACGCCATCATCTATGAGACGGCGATCCCCGGCAGCGGCATCTTCAAGGGCTGTGAAGTGACGTATGCCAGGGGCAACGTCCTTCATATCTCACAGGGTTTTGGCATGATACGGGGGCGGTTCTTTGAAGTGTATGAAACGGAGATAGATGTGCGCCTTGCGGATGTGGGGGAGACGCTACAGGGGCGTGTATATATCCATCTGGATTTATCCAATGCGGATGAACCCATTAAGATACTGGCGCAGGCGGCATCGGAGCTTCCGCCGCTAGATGCGGACGTGAATATCAATTACAACAATTCCTCCTACGATCTGGAACTTGCCATCTTCACCGTATCTTCGGCAGGCTTGGACGGGCTGACGAAGGTATTCCCCACGCTGAAAGCCGGGAGCGGCGGTGGAGGCGGCGGAGGGGAAACCCTCACCCGCGCCACTTCCTATGCCGTAGGGGATGCGGTAACCGCAGTAGGCGCTCCGGGGTGGGCAACGCTTGTCTGCACACAGGCGGGAACAACAGCCGCCTCCGAGCCTTCCGGGTATTCGAGGATTACGAAGGTTGGGGATAAGGTGCTAGACGGCACAGCGGTGTTCACGGCGAGGAACATCATCGGGGAATTGGACGGCGTCATTTCCAATGTTTCCAGTATGGGGGAATCCATGACGGAACTGGATACCAAAGTGACGGAAATGATGAGCAGCACCGGCCTTGTGATGAAACTGGTGAGCATAGACGAGTACCGGGCATTGGAAAGCTACAGCGCAACGACTATTTATCTCTGTTATGAGGATGAATCCACCAAAAGGGTGACGCGGATTTTTGTGGGAGAGGACAGGGTATATGCGGCAGGGGTAAAGGTGACCTATCAGATTGACACGGGATATGTATTGGAGCGTACTGTGCCGGACAGGGAGGATGCCATTGCCGCCGCCCCGGACGCTGCGCTGGAGGGTTATACCTTTGTGGGATGGCGGCAGGATGATACTGCGGAAAAGAAGGTGCTTTCGGAATATGTCATTACTTTGGAAGAACCCGTTACGCTCTATGCGGTGTTCAAGAAGCAGATGACCATCGGGCTGATGCCCAACGGCGGGACACTTACAGAAAACGGGGCAAAGGAAAGTTTCACCGCATCCTGTTATTACAACAATGGGAATGCACAGAGCGAGCCTACCACAGTCCCGGCAAGTCCCTATACGAGAAAAAATATGTCTTTCTGCGGATGGAGTACGGATTCCCTCTCCACGCCATCTTATAAGCCGGGGGAGAAAGGCGTGTTCCCTGCCGGGGCTACGCTCTATGCCATGTGGGTGACAACGGAATATGATTTCCCCTATACCGGGAATTATGTACAGTTCGTTATCCCGCAGGACGGCATCTATGAGTTTGAGGTGTGGGGCGCATCCGGTGCTGCGGCAAAGGCAGACTCCCTTGTGGCGGAGGGTGGAAAGGGAGGCCATTCCAAAGGCTGTAAGAAAATGAGGAAGGATGAAGTGGTTTATATTTTTAATGGCGGCTCACCGAATGGGACTTACACAGGAAATAATGGCGGCGGGGACGGGAGTAATTATGCCAGCAGCAAGCAGTATGGGGCAGGCGGGGGCGGCTCTACCCATGTGGCAACAAAGCCCGGCGGATTGGGGGTGGCGTACAGCAACAACAGCGGCCCAAGCTATAATAACAGGGACTGTGTCCTGATCGTGGCGGGAGGCGGCGGTGGTGGCGGGATAGACAACGGAACCGTACACAAAGGCGGAGACGGCGGCGGCGAGCGTGGCGGCAATGGTTCCGGAGGCGCGTTGGGCGGGCGGCAGATTTCAACAGGAAGCAGCCCTTCCGACAATTTCGGAAAAGCACCGTATTACTCCGGGAGCAACATAGCGGAATCCGGCGGAGGCGGCGGGTGGTTTGCCGGGAACTATGGCCTGCGCGGGGAATCCGGCGCAGGCGGTTCCGGCTATATAGACGGTGTCGCACCATTCACCCACAATGGGAAATATTACCCCGCAGAAACCGAAGCGGGGGTGAACGAAGGAAACGGAAAGGCATTCATCCGATATGTGGAATGCGCGTAACTGGAAACGGCACTGTAAAGGTGCTTTTTTTAATGCAATTTTTAAGGAGGAATCGGAATGAAAAATTTTATCGAGGCGGCGCAGTATGCGTTCGCGGCGCTCGGCGGTGCGCTGGGCGCGGTCATGGGAGGCTTTGACGGTTTCCTTTATGCTTTGGTGGTATTCGTCATCGTGGACTATGCCACAGGATTGATGGCGGCAGCGGTGGAGAAGAAGCTCTCCAGCGAGGTGGGCTTCAAGGGCATCTTCAAGAAGGTGATCATTTTCAGTCTCGTGGCGGTGGGGCATATCATAGACGCCCATGTCATCCGGGAGGGGAGCGTCCTGCGGACGGCGGTCATCTTTTTTTACCTTTCCAATGAGGGCATCTCTATTTTGGAGAATGCCGCCCGGACGGGGCTTCCTATTCCGGGGAAACTGAAAGCGGTATTGGAGCAGCTACGGGAGGAAAAAGAAAAATAATGGAGTTTTTGGTGTGAGGCATCGGTGTAAAAACTGGTGCCTTTTTTCATGTGCAGAAAGAGAGGGAAATGGGATGAACTTAAAACAGAATTACCTTACACAGTCTGGCTGTTATAAAGCGGGAAAGCACATCACCGTGAAAGGTCTTATGATCCACTCGGTGGGATGCCCGCAGCCAAAGGCGGATGTGTTCATGAAGAACTGGAACAGGGCAGAGGCATCCGCCTGCGTCCATGCCATCGTAGAGCCGGACGGGGATGTGTACCAACTGCTCCCGTGGGATTTCCGGGGCTGGCATTGCGGAGGCAGCGCAAATAATACGCACATCGGTGTGGAAATGACGGAGCCGTCCACCATTAAATATGTAGGCGGCGCATCATGGGTGGAGACCGGGGACGGGGAGAATACGAAGAACCATGTGCTTGCCACTTACAAATGCGCGGTGGAATTGTTTGCATATCTCTGTCAGCAGTTCCGCTTAGACCCTATGGCGGACGGCGTTATCATCAGCCACAGCGAGGGATGCAGACGGGGCATTGCCAGCAACCACGGGGACGTGGAGCATTTATGGTCAAAGTTTGGATTGTCGATGGGGCAGTTCCGAAAGGATATTAGGGCGGCGATGGAGGGAGGCACAGCGGCGGATTCCGTTACCGCCATTATGGGGAAAGCGGTGGCAACTGCGGAGCAGATGAAAGCATACCTCAAAAAGAAGAACCCGTCCGTGTCGCAGTCCGTTCTGGATATGATCCCGCTGTACCTTTTGGAAGGGGAGGCGGAGGGCGTGAGGGGTGATATCGCCTTTGCACAGTCCTGTCTGGAAACGGGGAATTTCACTTTCTCCGGCTCTGCGGTTAACTTAAAGCAGAACAATTTCTGCGGGCTGGGTGTGACGCAGAGGGGCAAGGCGGGGCAGTCCTTTGAAACACCACAGCTTGGCATCCGGGCGCAGATGCAGCACCTCAAAGCCTACGCCTCCACGGATAAGCTGCGGAACGCACTTATAGACCCGCGTTTCCGCTATGTGAAACGGGGCTGTGCGCCCTATGCGGAGTGGCTCGGCCAGAAGGAAAACCCGCAGGGGAAGGGCTGGGCGGCAGGGGAGAAGTATGGGGAGAAGATACGCTCCATCCTGAAAGCTGTTACCAGTGAAGGGAAAGTGCAGTTCATGGAGAGCCTCACCCTTTCCGCGCCCTACATGGTGCGCGTATCCATTCCTGACTTAAATATCCGAAAAGGCCCCGGAACGTCACATCCAAAGACGGGGAAGTTCACGGGTGTGGGTATTTTCACCATTGTCGAGGAACAGGACGGCTGGGGGCTGCTTAAGGCCTATGCGGAAAAGCGGGACGGGTGGATTTCGCTTTCGTTTACCACAAGGATTTAGATGGAAAGGAAGGGGAATTTTATGCAGGAAATGAAAACTGAAAATGTAACGGTGCCGGTCAGCGAAAAATATATGCTGACCATCCGGGAGGCGTCGGTCTATTTTAATATTGGGATCAAAAAGATGAGACGTCTGGCAGAAGATAACGCCGGACGTTTCGCAGTTTTCAGCGGGAACAGGTACCTCATCATCCGCGCAAAATTTGAGAAGTTCGTGGAGGAATGTTCTGCGTTATAAATCTGTTTTATTTGCCGTAAGTAGTTGACTTTTAGGGGCTTTAGAGTGATAGATGTCATGACCGGGAAACCCGGCGACAGAAAGGAGGAAAGCCAATATGAAGAAACCATCACCGGAACTAAAAGACGTCCTGAACCCGGAGGAAGCCGTACAATATTTCGGATTCAGCAGGAGGAAATTTTTCGGGATGCTCAGGGAAGGGAAATTTCAAAAGTACACTGCTTTATACGGCAGGCGCAGGCTGATCCTGCGCAGGGAGTTTGAAAAGTATCTGGAAGAAAACCCGAAAGTAAAGGAGGGGCTGCTAAATGGCGGGAAAAACAAAGTCACGGCGTGATTCCAAGCACCGCGTCCTGCGCAGGGGAGAATCCATCCGTGCGGACGGGAAATACCAGTTCAAGTACCATGTGAACGGCAGGCCGCATTTCGTGTATAGCTGGCGGCTGGAACCAACAGACACCCTCCCGGTGGGGAAGAAACCCTGCTTATCACTGAGGGAGTTGGAGAAGCAGATCGGGTATGACCTTGATTCCCTGTCAGACCCTTTGGGGAAGAACATCACGGTCGGGGAACTGGTGGAACGTTACCTTGCAACGAAGACGGCGGCCAAGCCGAACACACTCGCGAATTACAAGTTTGTGCAGAACCTCCTCAGAGGCGAGACTTTTAACGACAAAAAGATTTCGCAGATTAAGACATCGGACGCAAAGCTGTTCCTGATCAAGCTGCAGCAGGACGGAAGGCATTACAGCACCGTCAAGACGGTGCGGGGCGTCCTGCGCCCGGCCTTCCAGATGGCGGTTGACGATGACGTGCTGATGAAGAACCCCTTCGGCTTTGAGCTTGCCGGGGTGGTGGTCAATGACAGCGTGACGAGGGAAGCCATCACAAAAGACCAGATGCGGAAGTTCCTAAAATTCATCCATGACGACAATGTCTACTGCAAGTATTACGAAGTGGTCTATATCCTTTTCCATACGGGAATGCGGATTTCAGAATTCTGCGGGCTGACCCTCAAGGATATCCATTTGGAAAATAAGGTCATCAACATCGACCACCAGCTCCAGCGGACTTCGGATATGCGGCTGGTCATCGAATCCACCAAGACGAATGCGGGGACAAGGAAGCTGCCCATGACGGAAGATGTGGCGCAGTGCTTCCGGGCGATCATCGAGGACAGGGAAGAACCGGAGTGCGAGAGGGTGGTGGAAGGATATGCCGGATTCCTTTTCACGGATAAGAACGGCTACCCGGAAGTGGCGATGCATTGGGAACACCGCTTTAACCACATGGTCAAGCGGTACAATGATATCTACCGGGTGCAGATGCCCAACATCACGCCCCATGTCTGCCGTCATACCTACTGCAGCAACATGGCGAAGTCGGGCATGAACCCCAAGACGCTCCAATACCTGATGGGGCATAGCGATATCGGGGTGACGTTGAATACCTACACGCACCTTGGCTTGGAGGATGCCACGGACGAGCTGCGCCGGATGGAGGATTTGGAGAACGCCAGAAAGGAACTGGAAAAGAACAAGGAAGAGAAGCCCGTTTCACAGAAGATGTTCCGGGCAATCTGAATAAAGAGAGTTTTGCGCCCTGCTTCGGCAGGGCATTTTTTTGATGAACTATTAAAGAGATATATTGTGTATATCAGCTAGACGCTTTATAATGAATACTTAGGAAGATTTGTGAAAAATTGTGAAAGATATGAAAGGACATTTTATGCCAAAGCTAATTGATATACCTGAAGGAACTGATATGATCGGTGTTCGTAAAAAAGTGAACGATTTGCTTTCAAAAGCAAGAAATAGTGCAAAACCGGATAAATGTATTTTATGTGGAAAGTCTCAAACGAGTTTTTGCAATTCACATTCGGTTCCGCAATTATCACTTAAGAATATTGCCGAGAATGGAAAAGTGTTACATGCGTCAGTGTTGATGGGAATAGATGTTATAGATATTGAAAAAGGGGTTAATAACTCAGGTACATTTCATTTTATATGCAATGAATGTGATGGAACGTTTTTTCAAGATTATGAGAACGAGCAGAATTTAAAAGCAATGCCCACTGATAAAATGCTTGCAGAAATTGCAGTAAAGAATATACTATTGCAATTAAGCAAACGAGGACAGGAAAAAGAACTGTATCGTGAAGTGCAAAAAGAATTTCATGCCTATACTAATTTGGAGGATTTGGAAGAGATTAAAGAATTAGATGTAAAAGATTATACAGAAGAACTACAGTTTCATAAGGACATTGCTGATAAAAATATTGCGGGCGGATATCAGATATTATATTGGTCTGTGTTACCCTATAAAGTTCCCATTGCAATTCAGAGTGCCATTGCTTTGGCGAAAGATTTAGAGGGGAATGAAGTCAATGATGTTTTTGATATGTCAGACACGGTGAGAATGCAGTTTATGCATTTGGTGATTTTGCCTTTGAAAGAAGAAAGCGTCATTTTAGCATTTTGTCATAAAAGAGATAAATTATATAGAAAATTAAGGCACCAACTAAATAGTTCATCAAAACAGAAAGTTCTCCAGTTTTTGAATTATATTGTATTTGCATATGCAGAGAATTATTTTATCTCCAAAACGATTCAGATGGATATAGAGTCGAATGAAAAGTTGATACAACTTGCTCAGGAAAATACGGGTTATCCAAATCTAGGTTTTTTAGGACCGGATAACTTTTTTGGAATGAAATACCAACCTATACAAATGGACGAAATACCAAACTTTTTAGATAGGGATTGGGCGGTGGAGTGAAGAATTAGAACAAGGTATGACATTTAAAAACATTATTACAATATCAAAGCCACTGCTACATTGTTTTATAACACAGGCTCGTGTTAAAACTCCACAGTAGTAAAAATCCTCAATTCCTACTACGTTTTTACTACGATTGACGGAATCAATATGCCCCGTTTTGCCCCGATTTGCCATTTCCGTTACATTTTTAACAATCTCCACCGAAAAAGCAAACCCCGCAAATCGCGCCAAACATAAGCAAATCAATGCATTTCAGGAGGAATTTTTATTATGATTAAGATACTTTTTGTCTGCCACGGCAATATCTGCCGTTCCCCGATGGCCGAATTTGTCATGAAGGATATGGTGGAAAAGATCGGGGCCGGGGATGCGTTTCAGATCGCATCTGCAGCCACCAGCACAGAAGAAATCGGCAATCCGGTGCATCCGGGGACGCGCAGACGCCTTGCCAGGGAGGGAATCAGTACGGCGGGGAAATATGCCAGACAGATGACAAAAGAAGATTACAGTAAATATGATTATCTGATCGGTATGGACCGATGGAATCTGAGGAGTATGGAGAGGATCACAGGGCCGGACCGGGAAGGGAAGCTGTCTCTTCTGCTGGACTATACGGACAGACCGGGAGATGAAATTGCAGATCCCTGGTATACCGGCAATTTTGAAGAAACCTATCGTGATATTACAGAGGGCTGCAGTGCGTTGCTGCGAAAGCTGGGGTACTGAGGTCTGCCTGAAAAAGAGAGCTCCCTGGTCAGTGTAAACCGGGGAGCTCTCTTTTTCAGGATTTGGCCCGCAAATTGGCTAACCGCATATCCGGGATGAATTTCTTTTTTCTGGGGTCGCCTTCTGCCCGGTAAACTTCCAGAGTTTTCAGATCAAACAGAGAGCTCCAGACAGTTTCAAAGTCCGGTTCCTTATCATATTGGCACATAAAGCCATAATCTCCCCTTAAAAGCCGTTTGGTATTTTCGATATCATGGGGTTTTATATGATCTGGAAAGCTGTCCAGTACCACCTGATACCGTTCACGGGAACGATAGTCGTTTCCGTTGGCATCGTCATAGGGCTTCATTTCATCGGAAGTGAAGCTGTTGACGGTACAGACGATACCTTCGATTGACAAGGACACATACGCCTCAAAGCGGGATTATTTCAGCAGTTTCTGTGTTATCCTCCATCGGCGTACGTCCAGTACGCCTCTGTTGTCTGCCTTGAAACTGCTGAAATTCTCTCCGCTTGAGGTCGCAGAGTCAGGCAGAAGGAGATTTGGTGCCCTGCAAGGCACTTGAGCGACGCGTACTGGACGTACGCGGAGTGAAAGTAACAATGCAGGACGCCAAATCTCCTCTGTCCTGACCGTATGTGCTCTTGTCAATCGAAGGTAACATCACTGCCAAAATGCTCCGGAGGCCGTACTTTTTTGCGTTCGGGAGTGCATTCAACAACTGCCATGCTGCCGTTTGGATCGGCCAGCAGGATGTTGCAGTTGGATGCGACAGGAAGGCTGGCCAGCAGAGAAATGGCCTGCTGTGTATCCCTGGCTTTTTCCAGCAGATATCTGACGATAAAGCAGGAATTGAAACCGGCTTTTATCTTTTCCGGTCTGGTCATAACAAAGGTCATGGCAACGGCAAGCCCATGCTCATTCAGGCCTTCCTCCCCGTTGACAAAAGAAGAGGTGGTAATGAGAAAACGGTTTCCGTTTTCCGGCGCATACAGTTCGCTTTTACAGCCGGAACGGAGAAATGGCGGCAGATCATTGTTTCTGCCGTAGATCAGATGCCCCTCTCTGGAGTAGGCGAATGCGGTGCAGCCTCTGATTTCCACAGGGATATTCTGTTCCAGATTGTACATACAACAGCCCATGCACAGCATCCAGGAGCAGAAATACAGGTAATCTTTGTCCAGAGTATCGCTGATTCCCCGTATTTCCTCACATACTTCAGGGAAAAAAGTATGCAGTATTGTTTCGCTTTCTGTCCCGTGCCTGAGCTGGAAATCGTCCAGACAGAGCGGGAAAGAGATATGCTGCTTTTTGAAGATATTTCCCCGTTTCCTGCCCATTTCGTAATGTTTACCCCTTAGCCTTAAATGATACATTTTTTATCCTCCTTTTGCATTTTCCGGTAAATCTGCATCCAGTATAGTGGAATAAAAAATTTGCTGCAAGAGGATTTCGGACAAAGAAAAACGACAGGGGGTTCTTCCTGTCGTTTGGTTCTTTTTACGGTATCAGTCCAACAATGCTTCCTTTTTTTCCAGGATGGCCGCAGCGGCGGCGCAGGCAGGGCAGTCGCAGTATTTTGCGCCGGCTGCCTTGATTTCCGCTCCGTGTGCGGCGATTTTTTGGGCCGTTTCCTGACCGAATAACTGAGCTCCGGTCTCTGAGCCTGCAAAGGCGATCAAATCGTCAACGGGCATAATGTCCGCTTCCAGTTCTGCGATCAGAGACCGGGCAGCGTCTTTTCCTTTGTCCGTTCCCAGAGCATCCAGCCAGTTTTGTGCCGCTGCTTTGGCTTCAGGACAGCAGGAAGGGGCGTTACACAGTTCTTTTGCTTTCAGGATCAGAGTTTCGGTTTCGTTTTGTTTCACAGTATCTCTCCTTTCTGTTCGTTTGGAATCAACATAGGGTTGTTAAAAGGTATTGCCGGGAAAGCGGGGAATGCCCTGCAGACCGGGTTTTAAATCTTCGTCGGTGGGAATGTAATCGGTCATTTCGCCGTCGTTGTATTTTCCGTAGGCGGTCATATCAAAATATCCTGTACCGGTCAGACCGAACACAATGGTTTTTTCTTCGCCGGTTTCTTTGCATTTCAGGGCTTCGTCGATGGCGATGCGGATTGCATGACTGCTTTCCGGAGCCGGCAGGATGCCTTCCACCCGTGCAAACCGGACTGCAGCTTCAAATACGGCAGACTGCTCCACACTGACCGCTTCCATAATGCCGTCATGATAAAGCTGGGACAGGACGGGACTCATGCCGTGATAGCGCAGGCCGCCTGCATGGTTGGCAGAGGGAATAAATCCGCTTCCCAGTGTATACATTTTGGCCAGAGGGCATACTTTTCCGGTATCGCAGAAGTCATAGGCAAATACACCCCGCGTCAGGCTGGGACAGGATGCCGGTTCTACAGCGATGATACGGTAATTCTGTTCTCCCCGGATCACTTCGCCTGCAAAGGGAGAGATCAGGCCGCCCAGATTGGAGCCGCCTCCGGCACATCCGATGATGATATCGGGAACGATATTGTACTTGTCAAGGGCCGCTTTTGTTTCCAGGCCGATAATGGTCTGATGCAGCAGTACCTGATTGAGTACGCTGCCCAGGACATACCGGTAGCCCTCCCTGGTGCTCTCGGCTTCCACGGCTTCTGAGATGGCGCATCCCAGGCTTCCGGTGGTACCGGGGTGCTCTGCCAGGATTTTCCTGCCGATTTCGGTAGTGGTGCTGGGGGAAGGCGTAACGGTGGCCCCGTATGTTTTCATGACTTCCCGGCGGAAAGGTTTCTGCTCGTAGGAAACTTTAACCATATATACCAGGCAGTCCAGGCCGAAGTAGGAACAGGCCATAGACAGGGCTGTACCCCACTGTCCGGCGCCGGTTTCCGTGGTGACACCCTTCAGCCCCTGCTTTTTGGCATAATATGCCTGGGCAATCGCGGAATTGAGCTTGTGGCTGCCGCTGGTATTATTGCCCTCGAATTTATAATAGATTTTAGCCGGGGTCTGGAGTTTTTCTTCCAGACAATAAGCTCTTACCAGAGGCGAGGGCCGGTACATTTTATAAAAATCCTGGATTTCCCGGGGAATCGGTATATAGGCGTTGGTTTCATCCAATTCCTGGGCCACCAGTTCATCGCAGAACACTTCGGACAGTTCCTGTGCCGTCATGGGTTTCAGGGTATCGGGATTTAACAGGGGAGCCGGTTTGTTTTTCATGTCTGCACGCAGGTTATACCATGCGGTGGGAATTTCTGTTTCCTGTAAATAAATTTTATAAGGGATTTTGGGATCCTGCATATGATTTCCTCCTGATTTTGCGGTTTCTTTCCTCTCTGATTATGTTACAATATCCGTGATTTTTATAGCATTCCATTCATGTTAGCATACAAAATGGGATACTGCAATTGTTTTTCCGGTCGAATTGTGTTATAACAAAAGGACGGGTTTATAAAATTGAGGATGGAGAAAATAAATGAATGACAGGGTACTTTTGGATACGGATTTGGAAACCATTGGAGAAGTCATAGACACACCTGCCATGCTGTTCAATGCAGACCGGGTGATCCGGCTGAACAGCCGGGCGAAGCAGTTCCCCGTTGCGGACTGTGGGCTCCAGCGTCTTTTTAACACATATAAAAAATCCGAAAAGGTAAAAATAAAGGAAAAGCTCCAGGACACGGACGGGATTTCGATTCGTGTCCGTATCGCGGCCAGGCGGGTTTCGTACCGGGGAGATACCTTTCTGATCGGTGAGATTCAGGAGGCGGCTCCTGAGGGAGAGACTATGGATGCTGCCGGCTCTGCGGTCTACCGGATGATGCTGGAGATGACACAGAAGATGGGGCGGTTTTCCTCGGAAGAGGAGATTTATCATTTTATTCTGGAATATTCCCAGAAAGCAGTCAAAGACTATGGATACTGTTCGGTGATGTCTGTCCAGAACGGCACTGCGGTAATTGTGGAAAAAACCGGGTATCCGGATCGGGTATACGGGCTGCGGATGCCGGTGGAGGATACCTTTCTGTATCATGCCACCCAGGGGAAATGTGACAGGATTGTCAATATCGGAGATCTGCATTTACAGCCTTATGACGGTATTTACAGCAGGCAGGTTCTGTCAACAGAGGGAAAGGGCAGGATCTGTTCCACCATTTCGGCGCCGATCTACATAGACGGTATGCTGACCGGGATGATCAATCTTGACAGTGCACAGGTCAATGCCTTTGATGAGGAAGATACGGCGCTGCTTTCTCTTGTGAAAAACAATGTGGAGATTGCCCTGACCAACAGGAAACTTCATCTGCAGGCACTGAATGCGGAGCTGGATTTTCTGACGGGGATCGGTAACCGGCGTTATTTTGAAAAAGCCTTTCAGGCTGCAGATAAAAAGAATCTGTGGGTGGTGCAGTTTGATATGAACCATTTAAAGCCGGTCAATGACAGATACGGACATGCATGGGGAGACCGTATTATCTGTGAATTTGTCAGAAAACTGGAAGGCATCAGGCAGCAGAAGGAAGCCATTGCCCGCATGGGCGGTGATGAGTTCGCAGGCATTTTTTATGCGGAAAGCGAACAGGAAATGACGAGGCGGATGGAAGCGCTGCAGGAGGAGATCCGGCAGGAGCCGGTCACGGCTATGGGAGAGCAGATTTCCTATTCTTTCAGTTATGGCATCTGCGGGTATCAGCCCGGGGAAAACGATCAGGTGTTAAGAAATATGGTAAAATGTGCCGATGACCGGATGTATCGGTATAAGGCAGCCTATAAGAAAAAATATCCGTTTTGCATTGCTGATGCTGATAAAGAAGCGGAAAAGAGTTAATATAAATGTGGAAAAGCGTATGGGACAGGAGTGGATGAGAATGACAGAAATTCCAAAAACAGATCAGATTTACAGACATTTCAAAGGGAATTTATACAGAATCGTAACGATAGCAGTACATTCGGAAACCGGGGAGAAAATGGTGGTCTATCAGGCCCTTTACGGAGACTACACAGTCTATGTGAGAGAGCTTTCCATGTTTGCAGGCAGGGTGGACAGGACAGAATATCCGGAGGCGGATCAGGAAGAACGTTTCAAACTGGTCACAGAGCTTGTGGGACAGGGGCAGGGAGCTTCTCTGCAGGTGAGGACCTGTCCGGATGAGCCGATACAGATCCGGACAGGCACCGATGAGCGGATGGCCGGGCAGACAGAGGCCGAAACGGCGCAGGCAGAGCCTGACAGGGAAGGGCCGGTGCAGACCGGGCCGGAAACCGAAAAGCAGGAAGTCCGGGCACAGACAGTTCAGATCAAATCCGAAGAGACAAAACGGACTGAGGAAGTATCCGCTCAGGAAAAAACAGAAACAGAACCCGGGGAGCAGGTAAAAGCAGACGTAAAGGATATGACAGAAGATTCTCCGCTGGACCCGTTTCTGCTGGATTTCCTGGATGCAGACACGTACAGAGAGCGGCTGAATCTGCTGGCGGCCCTGCATGTACGGCTGACAGATGATATGGTGAATACGATGGCGGTTTCTCTGGATGTGGAGATTCCGGAAGGGGAGATTGAAGAGCGGTATGAGGCTTTGAAAAACTGTCTCCTCACTTTGGAAAAATACGAGTGCAACCGGGTCAGATAGAGGAAATGGCAGGAGCCTGTATGGAATACAGAAGCATAACAAAGGGATTGTTTTTAAAAAGGCCCAACCGTTTTATTGCGGATGTACAGATCGGCAGCAGAATCGAACGGGTCCATGTAAAAAATACGGGCAGGTGCCGGGAACTTCTGGCAGAGGGGGCAGAAGTATTTTTGGAAAAATCGGACGCTCCGGGCAGAAAAACCGGATATGATCTGGTGGCGGTGAGAAAGGGCAGCCGTCTTATCAATATGGATTCCACTGCGCCCAACCGGGCGGTGGGGGAATGGCTGGCGGCAGGCAGCTTTTTTCCCCATGTGACAGAGATCAGACCGGAAACGACTTATGGAAGTTCCCGGTTCGATTTTTATATCCGGACGGGCGGCGGCGACAGGATTTTAATAGAAGTAAAGGGTGTGACACTGGAGCGGGAAGGCGCCGCCCTGTTCCCGGATGCGCCGTCAGAGCGGGCTGTTAAGCATGTGAGGGAGCTGATGCAGGCGAAAAAGGAAGGATATGAAACCTGTGTGATGTTTGTTATACAAATGACGGGAGTGTCATATTTTATGCCCAATCGGGAAACCCATGCGGCCTTTTGCCAGGCATTGTGGGAGGCGGCAGACTGCGGTGTCCGTATCCTGGCGTATGACTGTGAGGTGTGGGAGAGCGGGATGCGGCTTCGAAAGCCGGTGGAAATCCGCAGAGAGGCGGTTTTGTCCGGACGGAAGTGATGCAGGCAGGAAGGAGGGAACATGAGAATGGGACAGCAGGGAGAAAAAGAACAGGATGAGAACAGGGCAGAGACCGGGCTTAACGAAATGAAAGCCCTGGTGGAGCCGCTTCTTGCCTGGTATGACCGGTCACACCGGATTCTGCCGTGGCGGGAGATGCCGACAGCTTATCAGGTATGGGTGTCTGAAATTATGCTGCAGCAGACCAGGGTGGCGGCGGTCATGCCTTATTATGAACGCTTTCTGAAAGCCCTGCCGGACATTGCCCATCTGGCACAGGTATCGGAGGAAGAGCTTTTAAAGCTGTGGGAGGGGCTGGGATATTATAACCGGGCGCGCAATTTACAGAAGGCGGCCATGCAGATACAAAAAGAGTATGGCGGAGAAATGCCGGATACCTGGGAAGAACTGATCAAACTGCCGGGAATCGGCAGCTATACCGCAGGCGCTGTTGCATCCATTGCATTTGGCCGGCCGGTTCCTGCGGTGGATGGGAATGTGCTGCGTATCCTTTCCAGAGTGCGTATGGACGATGGGGACATTATGGATCAGAAGGTGCGCAGAGAGGCGGAAAAGCGACTGCAGGCAGTGATGCCTGAGGAGCGGGCAGGGGATTTTAACCAGGCGCTGATGGAGCTGGGAGCTGTCATCTGTATTCCCAACGGCGTACCCAAATGCGGTGAATGCCCCTGGCAGGCTGTGTGCCGGGCCAGAGCCGCAGGGAAGATATCAGAATATCCGAAAAAATCCAAAAAGAAGCCGAGGAAAACAGAGGAAAAAACAATTCTTGTGATTCAGGATGAAAACAGGACCGCACTGTGTAAGAGGCCTTCCAGAGGGCTTCTGGCAGGCATGTACGAATTTCCTTCCCTGCCGGGGCACCGGACCAGAGAGGAAGTCCTTTCTTATCTGGACGGACTGGGATACAAAGCCGTCCACATCAGAAGGCTGGAAGATGCCAGGCATATTTTTACGCACAGGGAATGGAATATGATCGGGTATGCCATCAGAGTGGATGAACTGGAGCGGGGAAGCGGCGGGGGAGAAATCCCGTTTCTGTTTGCGGAAAGAAACGAAACAGAGCAGCGATATCCCATTCCGTCAGCCTTTTCGGCATATGCCAAATATGTAAAAATAAGGCTTGGAAATGAAAAATATCAGGAAGAAAGATTCTTTGACGCAGAATAGAACAAAGGAGAGAAAACGTATGATATCGGTGGAAACACCGCATTTTTCTTCTATGGAAGAGGCGCTTCATACATTGTTTGGAAGCAGTGTCAAAATTGTAAGGAGCAGAAGGGCAGGCGGCGGAGACTCTAATGAGGCCAGGCTGCTCTGGTTATCCGATGGCACCCGGGTGTTCCTGAAGGCAAATACAAAAGAAAATGCTCCGTTTTTTCAGGCAGAGGCCGCCGGGCTCTCTGCCATTGCCGGGACAAAGGCTGTCGGTACGCCGCAGGTACTTTGTACCGGGACAGAGCCGGGGCGGGACGGGTATGCATTTTTGCTTCTGGAATATCTGGAGGGCAGGCGCCGGGATGACTACTGGGAGCAGTTTGGCCGGAATCTGGCCGCTATGCACCGGGCGCAGGCAGCGGATTTTGTAACCGGAGGCCGGTATGGCTTTTTTATGGACAACTATATCGGTATGGGAAAACAGTGCAATACGGCGCAGGAAAGCTGGACTGGATTTTTCCGGGACTGCCGTCTGGAGCCGCAGTTTGAGCGGGCCTTCGGATATTTCGATAAGGCAGGGAGGAAAAGCGCGGCCAGAGTGCTGGAGCGGGCAGAAGAAATACTGACTGAGCCGGCGTATCCTTCTCTGCTGCACGGAGACCTGTGGTCGGGAAATGTGATAACAGGACGGGACGGACATGCATGGCTGATTGATCCGGCGGTTTATGTGGGGCATGCGGAAACGGATCTTGCCATGACAGAGCTTTTCGGCGGATTCCCACCGGCTTTTTACCGGGCTTACCAGGAAGCGGCGCCGCTGGAGCCGGGATATGAATCCCGGCGCGATCTGTACCATCTGTACCATCTTCTGAATCATCTGAATCTGTTTGGCAGCGCATATCTGCCGTCGGTGATGCGGATTGTAAAGCGGTACGGGGGATAGAGCAGTCAGGGCATGGCCGTATTCTTTGCTTGCGACAGAGCGTCGGCTGTGTTATACTCACAGGAAAAACAGAATGCAGAGCGCAGGACGTGCAAAACGGAAAAGCAAAAGGCAATCAAAATGATAAATGGAGGAATGATAATGTATTCATTGGATGAAGTAAAAAAAGTGGATCCTGAAATTGCCAGGGCGATTGTGGACGAGCAGGAAAGACAGAACAGCCACATAGAGCTGATTGCATCGGAAAACTGGGTCAGCAAAGCGGTTATGGCGGCAATGGGCAGCCCTCTGACCAATAAGTATGCGGAAGGTTATCCGGGAAAGCGCTATTATGGCGGGTGTGAATGTGTGGATGTGGTGGAGAATCTTGCCATAGACCGGGCAAAGGAGCTGTTTGGCTGTGAGTATGCCAATGTACAGGCCCACTCCGGCGCACAGGCGAATCTGGCAGTGCAGTTTGCAGTGTGTGAGCCGGGGGATGTGATCATGGGAATGAATCTGGATCACGGCGGTCATCTGACCCACGGAAGTCCGGTGAATATTTCAGGCAAATATTTTAAGATCGTGCCGTATGGTGTCAATGACGAAGGCTTTCTTGACTATGACAGGATGCGTCAGATCGCGCTGGAAGCAAGGCCTAAAATGATCATCGCAGGTGCGTCTGCCTATGCCAGGACCATAGATTTTAAAAAGTTCCGGGAAGTGGCGGATGAAGTGGGCGCCGTGTTGATGGTGGACATGGCTCATATTGCCGGGCTTGTGGCAGCGGGGCTCCATCCCAGCCCGATTCCGTATGCGGATGTGGTGACCACGACCACCCATAAGACGCTGAGAGGGCCCAGAGGCGGTCTGATTCTGGCCAATGAAGAAGCGGCTAAGAAATATAATTTCAACAAAGCGATTTTCCCGGGCATTCAGGGCGGTCCCCTGATGCATGTGATTGCGGCCAAGGCAGTATGCTTCAAAGAGGCGCTGACCGATGAATTTAAGCAGTATCAGAAAGGCATTGTTGACAATGCACAGGCGCTCTGTAAGGGACTGCTGGAGAGAGGGATCCATATCGTATCCGGCGGTACGGACAACCATCTGATGCTGGTGGATCTGACCAATTTCGGCCTGACAGGAAAGGCAGTGGAAAAGCTGCTGGATATGGCCCATCTTACCTGCAATAAAAATACCATACCCAATGATCCCCAGTCTCCTTTTGTAACAAGCGGTATCCGTCTGGGAACCCCGGCTGTTACTTCCAGAGGGATGCAGACGGATGATATGGAGCAGATTGCTCAGGCCATTGCCCTTGTGATCAAAGGCGGGGAAGAAAACGTTCCCGCGGCCAGGGCGATTGTGGAGGAACTGACAAAAAAATATCCTTTGATTTAGGTCCTACTTGACAAAAGGAAACATTCTGTGGTATAAATTGATTTTAGTGGGATGATTGTATACAATTATCCCGGACACAGATTGTAAGGAGGATATGATTATGAAAAAGAAACTTTTATCGGCAGTGCTTGCCGCTGCGATGGTTTTGACCATGACTGCCTGCGGAAATGATGCACAGGCGCCTGCGGCTGACAGCGAACCGGCAGCAGAGACCGAAAGTGCAGGAGCACAGGAGACAGAGAGCGCAGGAGCAGAGACTGAAAGTGCATCCACAGGGGGCGGATCTTTTATCATTGCTACCGATACTGTATTTGCACCGTTTGAATTTAATGATGCATCCAATAATTTTGTCGGCATTGATGTGGATCTGCTGGCAGCGATTGCAGAAGATCAGGGATTTACCTATGAACTGCAGCCTCTTGGGTTTGACGCAGCCCTGCTTGCCGTGGAATCCGGTCAGGCTGACGGCGTGATTGCAGGGATGTCCATCACAGACGAAAGAAAAGAAAAATTTGATTTTTCCGATTCTTATTATGATGCAGGTGTGACAATGGCTGTGGCAAAGGGATCTGAAATTGCGTCCTACGAAGATCTGTCCGGTCAGAAGGTTGCTGTTAAGACCGGTACCAACGGCGCTGCTTTTGCAAAATCCATTGCAGAAGAGTATGGCTTTGAGATCGTGGAATTTTCCGATTCTCCCACCATGTATCAGGATGTCATCACAGGCAATACGGTTGCATGTTTTGAGGATTATCCGGTTATGGCCTATAACATCCAGCAGGGCGCAGGCATGGAAATGCCGGGAGACGTAAACGAATCCCAGACCCCGTATGGATTTGCCGTAAAGAAGGGTGAGAATGCAGAGCTGCTTGCCATGTTCCAGGCCGGCCTGAAGAACATCAAGGAAAACGGAAAATACGATGAAATCGTAGCAACTTATACAAAATAATAATTCCGTATGGAAATGGATGATATATACGGACGACCGAAAGGGCGGCGTATATGTCATCACTTCTGTACAGAACGGAAGAGAAGGGTGGTTTGGCAATGTCATTTTTGGGTCTGATCAGGGAAAACGGAGTATATCTTCTGGGAGCGATGGGGAAAACCCTGGAGCTTACCCTGTTGTCGCTTATTTTTGCGGCGTTTATCGGATTGTTTTTCGGGCTTTTGAATGTGTCCAAAAGCAGGGTCTGCAATACCATTGCAAATGTCTACATAGACTGTATCCGGGGTGTGCCGCTGATCGTACTTGCATTTTTCGTGTACTTCGGAATCCCGATGGCGACCGGGGTCAGGCTGGATGCGCTGACGGCAGGTATCATTTCCCTGAGTATGAATGCGGGAGCTTATATGGCGGAAATCGTCCGCGCGGGAATCCAGTCCATAGACAAGGGACAGATGGAGGCGGCCAGAAGTCTGGGCCTGCCATACAGTAAGGCTATGTGCAGGGTGGTGCTGCCCCAGGCTATCCGGGTTATGATCCCATCCATTATCAATCAGTTTATCATCACCCTGAAGGATACTTCCATTCTTTCTGTAATCGGTTTCCCGGAACTGGTAAAGGCAGGACAGATCGTCATTGCAAGGAATTTTGAAACATTCAAAATGTGGGCAATTATTGCAGTGATGTATCTGGTTGTGATCACAACGCTTTCAAAGACGGCAAGAGCACTGGAAAGGAAGATTTCCTATGGAAAGAACTAGTAAAATCAGTATTAAGGGACTGCGGAAGAGTTTCGGCCATCTGGAAGTATTGAAGGGGATGGATGTGGAAATTGGCGAAGGGGAAGTGGTATGCCTGATCGGCCCCTCCGGCTCCGGGAAAAGTACGTTCCTGCGATGTCTGAATGCTCTGGAAACGATTACGGCAGGTGAGGTAATCGTGGACGGATATGATCTGACCGATAAAAAAATCAACATCAATAAAGTCAGGGAAAACATCGGTATGGTATTTCAGCATTTTAATCTGTTCGCCAATCTGAACGTGATTCAGAATATTATGCTGGCGCCGGTGGAACTGAAAAAAATAACAAAAGAAGAAGCCAGAAAAAAGGGTATGGAATTGCTGGCTATGGTGGGTCTGGAAGAAAAGGCGGAGGTATACCCCAGCAAATTATCCGGCGGCCAGAAACAGCGTGTGGCCATTGCCAGGGCGCTGGCCATGAATCCGGATATTATGCTCTTCGATGAACCGACCAGCGCACTGGATCCGGAAATGGTGGGAGAAGTTCTGGAAGTTATGAAAAGCCTGGCCAGGGACGGTATGACAATGGTGGTGGTGACACATGAAATGGGCTTTGCAAGAGAAGTGGCCAGCCGTGTCATCTTTATGGATGAAGGCGTGATTGTGGAGGAGGGCACGCCCCAGCAGGTGCTTTTGAACCCCACACAGCCCCGTACCATAGATTTTCTGAACAAAGTTCTGTAAAAAAAGTAAAGCAGTGGAAATAAGAGAAACGGCGGCGGGCCAGGAGTCCGGGCGGTTTCTCTTTTTTTACAGGAAAAGTGGAAAATTCTTTGTATTCACGCGTGTATCAATTTGTGCCAATTATTTGCTGACAGTTCCGGGTTACGGATATAAGAAATTCTAAGTGTTTTGATACAGGCGTCTGATAAATGACGCAAGCAGCCCGATTCGTCATCCAGACTCAGGCGGGCTTTTTCCGGACCTCCCTGTCCGGAAATTGCTGGTAATGAGCAAAACACTAAGAACATCTAATATCCTTCACAGGTTACTGTCAGCAAATAATTGACACAAATTGACAGATACAGAATACAGAAGATTCAATGCCACAGGAATTGCCCTGAGTTAAGAAAGAGAAAAAGCAGGAAAAAAGTACAATCTTTGTGTGCAGATTTCCTTCTGATATGATAAACTGTAAAGGAAGTACAGCACAGGCAGTCTTTGCAGCGGCGGTTATTATGGGCGCAGCGGGATTGCAGAAGAGTTTGGAAAAGGAGAAACGGTATGGCAAACAGATTTGTATTGAATGAAACTTCGTATCACGGAGCAGGGGCGATTCAGGAGATTGCAACGGAGGCAAAGGGCAGGGGATTTGGAAAGGCTTTTGTATGTTCCGATCCGGATCTGGTAAAATTCGGAGTAACGAAGAAGGTGCTGGATGTGTTGGATGGAGCAGGGCTTACCTATGAACTGTATTCCAATATCAAACCCAACCCTACCATCGAAAATGTGCAGACCGGTGTGGCTGCATATCAGAAATCGGGTGCAGATTATCTGATCGCTGTAGGCGGCGGTTCTTCGATGGATACGGCCAAGGCAATCGGTATTATTATCAATAACCCGGACTTTGCGGATGTGAGGAGCCTGGAGGGCGTGGCGGCAACCACACAGAAATCCGTTCCGATTTTTGCGGTACCCACCACGGCGGGGACAGCGGCAGAGGTAACGATCAATTATGTCATTACCGATGCAGAGAAAAACAGAAAGATGGTTTGTGTAGACCCCAAAGATATTCCGGTGGCAGCATTTGTAGATCCTGACATGATGGCTTCCATGCCCAGAGGGCTGACAGCGGCGACCGGTATGGATGCGCTGACCCATGCCATTGAGGGGTATATTACGGCAGGTGCGTGGGAGCTGTCGGATATGTTCCATCTGAAAGCCATTGAGATCATTTCCCGTTCCCTGCGCGGTGCGGTGGACAATACGCCGGAAGGCAGAGAGGACATGGCTCTGGGACAGTATGTGGCAGGTATGGGCTTTTCCAATGTGGGACTTGGCATCGTCCATTCTATGGCACATCCTCTGGGCGCTTTGTATGATACGCCTCACGGTGTGGCCAATGCGATCATTCTTCCCACTGTTATGGAATACAATGCACAGGCTACCGGGGATAAGTACAAATACATCGCCCAGGCAATGGGTGTGGCCGGAACCGAATCCATGACACAGGAAGAGTACAGAAAAGCGGCAGTGGATGCAGTGAAGAAACTGTCAGAGGATGTGGGAATCCCGAAAGACCTGAAAGAAATTGTAAAAGAAGAGGACATCCCTTTCCTGGCACAGTCTGCTTATGACGATGCGTGCAGACCGGGCAATCCCCGCGAAACCAGCGTGGAAGAGATTGCAGAACTGTACAGAAGCCTTCTGTAAGAATTTGTTTAATGTTTTGGTAAAAGTTAACATGCAGTGAAGAAATATTTAAATGATATCAATGGAGAAGAGATTAAAGTAATTTAGGAAGGAATCGGAAAGTACAAAAGCAAGTTGGTTTGGACATTTAATAACAGAAGTTTGCTATTGGGGAAGGTTTAGTAAAACCGATTAAGCAATTGTACTTAAAGGTTGATTAGGAAAGAATAAACGTTATCTTTAATTTTCTATTTTTAGAGCGTTAAAGCACCAACTGTATTTGGCAAAAGGGTATAATACCAGAGAAAGTATCAACAGTTCAATAGAATATTGTAGTAAGTAGTAGTACATTGTCATATTATTTTCAATAAATTAGAGACAGAGCTTTATAATAATATAGGCAATATCAAGAATTGTTTGCCATGTGTGAGTGTTGTGGCATGTAGTGTTGGTTATATAGGGTAAGGGTAACCTTTTGCCAATGCAGTTAGGGGTTTAAATGACATCTAGGTTTAAATTAAGGTTATTGAGTTAATGATTTGTATTTTGTTTTAGTACCGATAAAATAGGGGGGGGAAAACGAACTGAATTTTGTGTGCCAGACAAATTTTAGAGGTTTTGGAAGATACTAGCATTAAATTTATATTAGTTTACAATTTATTTTTTATTATATGGTTTAAATATACTTAACAATAAAGAAAGGAAACATGATGTTTATGATTCATAAACATCATATTAAGAAATTATGATAGATTATGATAGTGCATTGAAATATGCTTTAGAGGGTGATGCGGTTTTTATTGTTGGATCAGGGTTTTCTGTGGGGGCTGAAAATCAACTTATAGGTGATGATAGGTTTTTAATGGTTGGAAGTCAGCTGGCGAAGGAGTTAGCGAAAGTGACAGAAATGGATCCGGATGTACAATTAGATATTGTTTCACAAGAATATATTGATATATATGGTGAAATAATGCTGATTGATTATTTAAAAAAGCATTATACGGTGAAAAAATATGAAGAATATTATAAGGCTTTGGCAAGAATTAAAAATATAAAAGTTTATAGTACTAATTATGATGATTTGATGGAAAAAGTTTGTAATGACTGTGGAAATAAAGTTAAAGGATATAATATTGATGCTGATATCAGAAGAGTAAATAAAGATAAAATGGTATTGCACCTTAATGGCTATATAAAAGATTTAGAAGAAGATATATTACCAGCATCATTTAGACTTTCACATTTATCATATAATAATACCAGATTTTTTGATACTCCTTGGTATTCATATTTAATTGATGAATTGCATAGTGCGAGGGTTATTTTTATAATTGGATTGTCATTCCACAGTGATTTAGATATACGTAGGATTATATCAAGTGAAGAATTGAAAGACAAAATATTTTTTATTGAAAGGGGAGATCTTTCTGATTCTAGTAGAAAATTTCTAAATAAATATGGAAGAGTTATATTATGTGGAATAAAAACATTTTGTGAGGATTTAAGCAGGGTAAAACTGGAAGGAAGAATTGAAAAGAACGAATACTACTATAAATCTTTTAAAAAAGCTAATAAATATAATAGTATATTAAAACCAGAAGATAGGGATGCATATGAACTTTTTTTTAAAGGAAAAGAAAAAGAGAGTATATACAAAAAGGATGAAAGAAGACGTTATGAAGCATTAGTAAATAGAGATAAAGTAAGTGAAATTATAAAAGGAATTAAAGAGGGGAAGTCGTTTATTGTTTATTCGGATTTAGGTAATGGAAAATCTATTTTTGTTAATCAGATTATTGATTTGTGTTCGGATATGGAATTTTATTATTTAAGGCAGGTAGTTAACGCTAAAATATTATATGAAATTAAAAACTTTTGCAGCGATGGAAAAAAGAAGGTAGTAATTTGTGATCCTGCTAATTTATTTTTGGATACTTTAAGAAAATTTGCAGACTTTGATTTAACAAATATAGGATTTATTTTAGTAATGAGAGCATCAATGTATGACAATTATTATAATAGTGTTTATGATGTTATTGAGACTATGCAAAGTGTTCAATTTGTAAATCCTATAAATTTAGATGTTTTAAGTGATTTAGAATTATTAGAATTAGATGATCTTATCTCGAATTATGGATTTTATGGTGATTTAGCAGGATATTCTCAGCAAAAGAGAATAAGCTATTTGAAATATGAATGTAAATCCAGATTTCAGAATATATTACTTTATCTTTTTGAATCTATGCATATTATTGAAAAATTTGTTGAAAGTATAGGTAGTCTGAAAGAAAATAGTGAATTACGTCGTATATTAATATTGACATTTGTTAGCGGAATTTTGGAATTAGGATTAAATCTTAATGATTATAAAATATTATTAGATATTAACGATGCTGAGCGGATAATAAAAAGAAGTAAAAACTGCGGTGATTTCTTAGATATTGAACGGGGTGAAATTTCTGTAAAATCATCAATTATCGCAAAAGAATTGATGATGAAAACGGAAGTTTTTTCTAAAGATGAAGTGTTCCAAGTACTTACTTCGGTGATGAAAAAGCTTGATAATTTGTATTTAGGAAGTGACAAATATAAAAATGCAATGATAAACTTGGTTTCATGTTCTTACATATCATATGTTTTTGGCTATCAAATGGATTCAGGGAGATTAATTGAGTATTATGAAAAAGCAAAAGAATTAAAATTCTGCAAAAAAAATCTCTTTTTTTGGGAGCAATATGCAATTGTTTGCGTAAATATTAATCAATTTGACAGAGCAGAAAGATATTTTAAGACTGCTTATTCTTTGGCAAAACAAAGAGGCCGCACATTTTCTGCTTATCAGATAGACAATCATTTTGCGAGATATTTATTAGAAAATCAGCTTTATTATAGGAAAATCGAAGGATCATTGGAAGTTTTTATAGAAGCACATAGATTGTTGAATAAAAATAGTGAGGTGGAAAGAACAAAAAGGAATAGTAGATACTATAAATATAGAGTTGCAAGAGCATATAAAGACTATTATGATGCTTTTGCTTCAAAATATGAAAAAGTTGATAAAGAGGTTTTTTTGAAACGATGTAGGGAAATGTATGTTAGCTTGCTTAATTATAAAAATGGCTTGGATGAGGACGAGATAAGGAAAGATGTGAAGGAATGTGAAAGTGGTTTAAAGTACATTTTAGTTAGCGAAAATGTAAATATATGAACCATAGTCAAGTAAGTAGACACAAAAAGTATAAAAGTTTTTGGGAACAGACTATCGCTTGGAGTAAATACATTGAGTGCATTATTTGGCGTTTTAGCATTGTGGAAACCCAAATACAGAAAACTGTAGTTGCTGAAAGCCACGCAGACTGTCAAAGGACCCCTGCTGTGCTTCTACATAACATGGGTTCTTTGACAGTCTGCGTGGCCGCCACCTGTTTTACGGGTGGCGGCGACTTTCGTATCCCAATCTGCTATAATTAATCATGCAAAAACACTCCTTTGTTTTGTTGTTTTGTGGTGAGTTTAAAAAATGGGGAAACTCAAATAAGGTAATGCATTGACAGGGATAAAAATCCCTGTATAATACAAACAGTGGGAAGAACCAGAAAATTCGGCTCCGCCCGCTTGTAACTATTCATAAATCTTATGTCTTACACAAAACTTGAAACAGTCTCAGCCATCATTATAAGAGATTAGCATTGACAGACTTTTCTTTATACACTTGAATTTTTTAATTATAAAATGAAAATTTTCTACAATTAGTATTTGTGATTGGATTTTTATAGCTATTTTGGTTTAATGTATTTATTATAAGTATGTATATAATATCCAAAAATTCTCTTCTCTTTTCATACAAAATGTTTAATATTTCCCTTGTATTCCCCGGTGTTCTATGTTAAAATATCTTTCGCCAGCAGACAACTGTCCTTATGAAACGGACAGAAAGGAAAATGCGAGATGAAGGATGAAAGTAAATACTTTGTACTCAAACAGAAGGCCGTTCCCGAAGTTTTGCTGAGGGTGGTGGAAGCCAAGCGGCTTCTGGAAAGTGAAAAGGTGATGACCGTACAGGAGGCTACCGAGGCGGCAGGGATCAGCAGAAGTTCCTTTTATAAATACAAAGAGGACATTTTTCCCTTCCATGACAGTTCCCAGGGCCGGACGGTTACTTTTACATTGCAGATGGATGATGAGCCTGGGCTGTTGTCGGATGTACTGAAAATCGTGGCACAGTTTCAGGCCAATATTCTGACCATTCATCAGAGCATACCCATCAATGGGGTGGCGTCCCTGAGCATCAGTGTGCAGGTTCTGCCCACGACACGGAATATATCGGAAATGATTGAAACAATGGAGACTCAGAAGGGTGTCCATAATGTAAAAATACTTGCTAAGGAGTAGAAAATATGGTTTATGCAGCAATTTTAGGCTATGGCACGGTAGGAAGCGGCGTAGCACAGGTATTGAATGAAAACAGAAACATGATTGCCAAAAAGGCAGGGGAGGAAATCAGCGTCAAATACATTCTGGATTTGCGTGATTTCCCCGGAGACCCCAATCAGGATAAGGTAGTCCATGATTTTCAGGTGATACTGAAAGACCCTGAGGTGAGTGTGATCTGTGAAACGATGGGAGGCACGGAGCCTGCCTATTCTTTTTCCAAAAGCGCTTTGCTGGCAGGAAAGAGCGTATGCACTTCCAACAAGGAGCTGGTGGCGGCACACGGGCCGGAACTGCTGCGGCTGGCCAGAGAGAATAACTGTAACTATCTGTTCGAAGCCAGTGTAGGCGGGGGGATTCCGATTATCAGGCCGATGAATTATTCTCTGACAGCGGAAGAGATCGATGGGATCACCGGGATTTTAAACGGAACCACCAATTATATTCTGACAAAAATGAAGCGGGAAGGCGCAGACTTTGAGACCGTTTTGAAAGAGGCACAGGAAAAGGGGTATGCAGAGAAAAATCCGGAAGCGGATGTGGAAGGCTACGATGCCTGCAGAAAGATTGCCATTTTGTCCTCTCTGATGCTGGGGAAAACGGTACACTATGAAGATATTCACACAGAAGGCATCACCGGCATTACCACAGAGGATTTTCTGTATGCCAGGGAGCTGGAACGTACCATCAAACTGCTGGCTGTCAGCAAGTTACAGGAAGAAGGCTGTTTTGTGATGGTGGCTCCGTTTA
This sequence comes from uncultured Clostridia bacterium, assembly GCA_947385955.1. Lineage (GTDB taxonomy): Bacteria > Bacillota > Clostridia > Lachnospirales > Lachnospiraceae > VSOB01. Next base: position 41,601 of record CANDNA010000017.1, on the reverse strand, counting down.
TGCTTTCCAATACCAATCCGCTGCATGGCATCCATGATGTATACAATGCGGTATTTGTACACAGCAATATGCTGGGGGACTCCATGTATTACGGAAGAGGAGCAGGCAAGCTGCCCACAGCCAGTGCGGTGGTATCGGATGTGGTGGACTGCGCCAGACATCAGGGCAAGACCGTGATGTGTTTTTGGGATGAGGAAGAGATCAGGCCGGTGGATTACAGAGTGATGGTGCGGCGGTTTTTTGTACGTGCCAGGGAAGCTGCGCTGGAAGAAGCGAAGGCGCGGGAGCTGTTTGGCGATATTCAGGTGGTCCGGCTGAAAGAGCTGCCGGAGGAGTATGGCTTTGTCACACCGCCTGTAAAAGAGCAGGAGTTTGAGGAGAAAATGAGTCAGGCAGAAGGGATTCTGGGAAGAATCCGTTTGGAGGACTGAATATGAAATATGTAATTGTGCTGGGGGACGGAATGGCCGATGAACCCATTCCGGAACTGGGAAACCAGACCCCGCTTGCCTGTGCCAGAACAGCAAATCTGGACGCGTTGAGCGCCGTATCGGAAATCGGTATGGTACATACCATACCGGACGGTATGAAGCCCGGCTCGGATACGGCCAATCTGTCCGTGATGGGATATGATCCCAGGCGGTACTATTCCGGGCGTTCCCCGCTGGAAGCGCTGAGCATCGGTGTACCTATGAAAGAAACGGATATTGCCCTGCGCTGTAATCTTGTTACCATTTCCGGAGAAGCGTCCGACCCTTTTGAAGCGTATACGATGACAGACCACAGCGCCGGCGAGATCAGTACCGGGGATGCGGCAGTGCTGCTGGAAGCGGTGAAGAAGGAACTGGAAAACGAAACCTACAGATTTTATAAAGGGACCAGCTACCGGCACTGCCTGATCTGGGAGCACGGACAGGCAGCAGAGCTGACCCCGCCCCATGATATACTGGGGCAGACAATCGGGGCATATCTTCCCAAAGATCCGGTGCTGTATGAAATGATGAAAAAGAGCCACGCAATTTTAGAGCATCATCCCATCAATGAGGAGCGGCGCCGGCAGGGGCGCAATCCTGCAAACTGCTGCTGGTTCTGGGGCGCCGGCACGAAACCGATGCTTTCCGGCTTTGAGCAGGCCCATCAGAAAAAAGGTGTGATGATTTCTGCCGTGGATCTGCTGAAAGGCATTGCAGTGGGAGCCGGTATGGACAATATAGAAGTGGAAGGGGCCAACGGCGGGCTGGATACCAACTATGAGGGCAAGGCAAAAGCGGCGGTAAAGGCACTGACAGAGGACGGATATGATTTTGCCTATATCCATATTGAGGCCCCGGACGAGATGGGACATCAGGGCAGTGCGGAAAAGAAAATAAAAGCCATTGAAAATATTGATGTGCATGTGATAAAGCCTCTGAAACAGGGGCTGGACGATGCCGGTGTTTCCTACCGGATGATGGTCCTGCCGGATCATCCCACACCGGTCCGGCTCAGGACCCATACCGGGGATGATGTGCCATACCTTTTGTATGACAGTACCCATCCGGTGAAAGGGAACGGTCTGTACAATGAGAAAGAGGCGGCCGGGACGGGAATCCGGGTGGAGAAAGGGCATGAGCTGATTCTCAGACTGTTTTCATAACAGTGACGGCGGCAGGAAATCTGCCGCAGCTTACGCAATAACAAACAAGGAGAACGGAATGAAATGATAAAGGTAGTGAAATTCGGGGGCAGTTCTCTTGCCAGTGCGAAACAGTTTCAGAAAGTGGGAGAGATTATCCGCAGCGATCCGGAAAGACGGTATGTGGTGCCGTCGGCGCCGGGAAAACGGCATATGCATGATACAAAAGTAACGGATATGCTGTATGAATGCTATGGACTGGCAGAGCAGGATAAGAACTTCGGCGCACAGCTTAGGCAGATCAAGCTCCGGTATGAAGAGATCATTGCAGGGCTGGAGATTGAACTTTCCCTGGAATCGGAATTTAAGGAAATCGCAGAGCAGTTTAAAAAGAAAGCGGGAAAGGACTACGCGGCCTCCCGGGGAGAATATCTGAACGGTATTATTATGGCCGGCTATCTGCACTTTACCTTTGTGGATGCAGCGGAGGTAGTCAGATTTGATGAGGACGGGGCATTTCTGCCGGAGGAGAGTGACCGGCTTTTACGGGAACGGCTGGAAGGATGCGAACATGCGGTGATACCGGGCTTTTACGGGGCGAAAGCAGACGGATGTGTCAGGACCTTTTCCAGGGGAGGCTCGGATATTACCGGCTCTGTTGTGGCCCGGGCAGTACATGCCGATGTTTATGAAAACTGGACGGATGTATCCGGGTTTCTGATTGCGGACCCACGCATTATCGACAGACCGGAGGGGATCGAAACCATTACTTACAGAGAGCTGCGGGAACTTTCTTATATGGGGGCCACGGTACTGCATGAGGATGCGATTTTTCCGGTACGAAAGGAAGGCATTCCCATTAACATCCGCAACACCAATGCGCCGGAGGACCGGGGCACCTGGATCGTGGAAAGCACCTGCCAGAAATCCAGATATACCATTACCGGGATTGCCGGAAAGAGGGGCTTTTGTTCGATCAATATCGAAAAAGATATGATGAACTCGGAAGTGGGCTTTGGCAGAAAGGTGCTGCAGGTATTTGAGGAAAACGGCATTTCCTTTGAGCATATGCCTTCCGGTATTGATACACTGACGGTATTTGTGCATCTGGATGAGTTTATTGACAAGGAACAGAAGGTGGTGGCCGGTCTGCACCGCCTGACCAGGCCGGATTCCATAGATATTGAGTCTGATCTGGCGCTGATTGCAGTGGTGGGCCGGGGAATGCGTTCCACCAGAGGTACGGCAGGCCGGATCTTTTCTGCGCTGGCACATGCCAATGTCAATGTCAAGATGATCGACCAGGGCTCCAGTGAGCTGAATATTATCATCGGCGTCAGTGACAATGATTTTGAAGCTGCCATTAAGGCCATTTATGATATTTTTGTGATTTCCCAGCTTTGAGCAAAAAAAGAATCCTGCATGCAGGGTTCTTTTTTTGCTGTTGTGCAAACCATACAAATATATGCTGCGGAATTTGGATATAATAAACAAAGTGATGGGAAAAGAAAGAAAAAAAGACTTGTGTCCTTTTTTTCGAATGAGATACTTTGTAAAATTATCCTAACATACAGGACGGAATGGAGGATGGATTTATGAATTATTCAGAAACAGAAGGAAAACAGTATCATATCCAGGTGGGGAAGGGGGATGTGGGACGCTATGTGATCCTGCCGGGAGATCCGAAACGCTGCGCCAAGATTGCCAGGTATTTTGACGATGCGAAGCTGATTGCCGACAGCAGGGAGTATGTGACCTATACCGGATATCTGGACGGCGAAATGGTCAGCGTGACTTCTACCGGCATTGGGGGACCGTCGGCAGCCATTGCACTGGAAGAGCTGGTGATGTCAGGGGCGGATACCTTTATCCGGATCGGTACCTGCGGCGGTATGCAGACAGAGGTGATGAGCGGGGATGTGGTGATTGCAAACGGTGCGATCCGGATGGAAGGGACGAGCAAAGAGTATGCGCCCATTGAATTTCCGGCGGTGGCAGACATACGGATTACCAATGCACTGATCGCAGGGGCAGAAGAATTGCAGCAGAGATATCATGTGGGTGTGGTACAATGCAAGGATGCTTTTTACGGACAGCATTCACCGGAGACAAAGCCGGTGAGCTATGAACTGCTGAATAAATGGGAAGCGTGGAAACGTCTGGGGTGTCTGGCGTCTGAAATGGAGTCAGCGGCATTGTTCGTGGCAGCCAGCAGTCTGGGAGTACGGGCCGGCTCCTGTTTTCTGGTCATGGCAAATCAGGAACGGGAAAGGGAAGGGCTTTCCAATCCGGTGGTACATGATACCGATATGGCAATCCGGGTTGCCGTGGAGGCTGTCCGCAATCTGATCAGGAAAGAGAAAAAATAAACGGATTCATCATAATAAGAAGCAGGAAAAGAAGGAGGAAGGCAGAGATGGAAACCGGACAGATAAAGAATTTGATTCAGACGGCAATCAGGCAGCTTGATTTTTCCTATACACCCTATTCGCAGTTCAGGGTGGGGGCTGCACTGCTGGCAGAAAATGGCCAGGTATATACCGGATGCAATATTGAGAATGCAGCGTATACGCCAACCAACTGTGCGGAACGCACTGCATTTTTCAAAGCGGTCAGCGAGGGCGTTGTGGCTTTTCGGGCTATCTGTATCGTCGGCGGCAAAAACGGAGTACTGACAGAATATACCCCGCCCTGCGGCGTATGCAGACAGGTGATGATGGAGTTTTGCGATCCGGAAACCTTTGAGGTGATACTGGCGGTGGATGAAGAGACATATCAGGTTTATACATTAAAGGAAATTCTGCCTGCCGGGTTCGGCCCGGGCAATCTGAAAAAGGATGGAACCGGTACAAAGCAGGAATGACAGAGAATTTCCTGACATATGGGACGAGGAGAAGGGTAAGATGAAACGAATCAAAAAGACGCTGTCTGTGCTTCTTGCAGTGGCTTTGGCACTTGGGGCGACATCCTGCGGGAGCACGCCGTCAGGGCAGGAGAGCAGCGGCAGTTCTGAATACCGGGTTGCAATGATTACCGATGCGGGTGATATTACGGATCAGTCATTCAACCAGACTACATATGAGGCATGTTCAGCCTATTGTGAAAAACATAATATTGATTTTACCTATAAAAAGCCGGACGGGGATACGGATTATGCCCGGATTGCCATGGTGGATGTGGCAGTGGCAGAAGGGTATAACATTCTGGTTATGTCAGGCTATATTTTCGCTTCCACACTGGTGGAAACCACAAACAAATACCCGGATGTAAAATTTATTGTCCTGGATATGACACCCGGCGATATTATAGCGGCGGCCGTGGGCAATAAGTATTATGAGAATCCGGATGCCTATCGGGCAGAAGATTATTACAACACAAAGAATACATACTGTGCCGTATACAAAGAGGAAATCCCCGGCTATATGGCAGGCTATACGGCGGTACAGCTTGGTTACCGCAGGCTGGGGTATCTGGGCGGGCAGGCGGTACCCGCAGTCATGCGTTTTGGATATGGATATCTGCAGGGAATTGACGATGCTGCGAAGGAACTGGGTATTACCGATGAGATATCAGTGGAGTATGCCTATGGAGGACAGTTTTACGGTTCTACAGAGATTACGGCGGCTATGGATACCTGGTTCAGCGGCGGCACAGAGGTGGTATTTGCCTGCGGCGGCGGTATTTTTACCTCAGCGGCAGAGGCTGCGGCCAAAACGGGAGGCAAGATGATCGGTGTGGACAGCGACCAGTCGCCGGTGATTGATGTCTATGGAGAGGGTATGACGGTTACTTCCGCTATGAAGAGTCTGACGGCAACCATCAATGCCATGCTGGATGCTATTATTTATGACGGCACCTGGGAAGAGCATGTGGGCAAAATCGAAAATCTGGGGCTGGTGTCAGGAGAGGATACCACACTGAATTACGTGGGGCTGCCGGAAGATACGACTCAGTGGAGCGATGACTTTACACTGGAAGAGTATCATGAACTGGTTAACCGGATTTTCAGCGGTACATTGGTGATAGAAGATTCCATAGATCAGATGCCGGAAACATCTGTCAAAGTGAATGTGCGGCAGGGCACGATTATGTAGCGCAGGAGAAACAAAAAAGAGGCAAGGAGGGAAAGCATAAATGGGAGAATTTGCCATCGAAATGCTTCATATTACCAAGCGGTTTGCCGGTATCGTGGCAAATGATGATATTACGCTGCAGTTGAAAAAGGGGGAAATCCATGCGCTTCTGGGAGAGAACGGAGCGGGGAAATCCACCCTGATGAGTGTATTATTCGGCTTGTATCAGCCGGAAGAAGGCAAAATCTACAAAGACGGAAAAGAAGTGGAGATCCGGAATCCCAATGATGCCAATGATCTGGGAATCGGGATGGTGCATCAGCACTTTAAGCTGGTGGAGTGCTTTTCCGTGCTGGACAATATTATCCTGGGAATGGAAACCACAAAAGGCGGGCTGCTAAAAAAGGACGATGCCAGAAAAAAGGTGATGGAGCTTTCAGAGCGGTACCATCTGCAGGTGGAGCCGGATGCCCTGATTGAGGACATTACGGTGGGGATGCAGCAGAGGACGGAAATTTTGAAAATGCTCTACCGGGACAATGAAATTCTGATCTTTGATGAGCCGACGGCGGTCCTGGCTGTACAGGAAATCGCTGAGCTGATGCAGATTATGAAGGGGCTGGCAGCAGAGGGGAAGAGTATTTTATTTATTTCCCATAAACTGAATGAAATTATGGAAGTGGCAGACCGGTGTACCATTCTGCGGAAGGGGAAGTATGTGGGAACGGTGGACATTAAGGATACCACACCGGAAAAGCTCTCTGCCATGATGGTGGGACGGGATGTGAGCTTTACAGTGGACAAAAAACCGGCCCGGCCCGGCAGGGTGGTGCTGGATGTGAACCATATGTCCGTTGCATCCAACCGTCATAAAAAAGATGCGGTTCATGACGTGAGCTTCCAGGTAAAGAGCGGGGAGATTGTCTGTGTGGCCGGAATCGACGGCAATGGACAGACAGAACTGATCTATGGTCTGTCCGGTCTGGAGCCGCTGTCAAACGGCACCATTTCTTTGAACGGACAGGATGTGACCAGGGAATCCATCCGCCAGCGTTCGATTCTGGGCACCAGCCATATTCCGGAGGACAGGCATAAACATGGCCTGGTACTGGATTATTCCCTGGAAAACAATATTGTGCTGGAACGGTATTTTGAACCTGAATTTACGGACCGGTTCGGTCTGCTGAAGCGGAAAGAAATACGGGAATATGCACAGCGCCTGATTGAAGAATACGATGTCCGTTCCGGACAGGGTGCGGTTTCCGTCACCCGTTCCATGTCCGGAGGCAATCAGCAGAAAGCCATTATAGCCCGTGAGATCGACAAAAACCCGGATTTCCTGATTGCGGTGCAGCCCACAAGAGGTGTGGATGTGGGGGCCATTGAATTTATTCATAAACAGTTGATTGCCCAGAGAGATGCAGGCAAGGCCGTATTGCTGGTCAGCCTGGAACTGGATGAGGTCATGGATGTCCCGGACAGGATTCTGGTGATGTATGAAGGGGAGCTGGTAGGGGAATTTAAACCGGATGAGATCACTGTGGAAGAGCTGGGGCTTTATATGACCGGTGCAAAGAGGAGGGAGCAGGCATGAGGCGTGAAAATGAAAAGAAATCCTTTGAACAGTTGTTGAACCGGGAAGGCGTCCAGTCTCTGATTGCTTCGTTTATTTGCATTGTACTGGGTCTTTTGGCAGGATATATCGTGCTTTTGTGTATCAATCCTGCGGGAGCCGGCAGGGCGATTGTTTCGATTCTGAAAAACTTTATGTATTTCCCCAGGCCGGCAGTTGCCCTGGAGTATTTTGGCAGTACCCTGGCCAAAACGGCGCCGCTTCTGATGTGTACGCTGTCCATTCTGTTTGCCTACAAGGTGGGCCTGTTCAACATCGGCGCTTCCGGACAGTATGCGGTGGGTGCGGGCCTGAGCCTGTATCTGGCCCTGGCGTTTCAGATGCCCTGGTTTGTATGTCTGGCGGCGGCTATGGTGGGCGGCGGTATCCTGGGCGGTGTTGCAGGCGCACTAAAGGCATATCTGAATGTCAATGAGGTGATTGCAGGAATTATGCTGAACTGGATCAGTCTGTACAGTGTGAATATGCTGCTGACCAAAGTAAAGGAATCCAGTACAACCTATACCGGAGCGCTGCGGACCAACAGTCCGGGTGCGCTGCTTCCCAGCATGGGCCTTGCCGGTCTCTTTTCCGGAAATAAATATGTGACCATTGCCATCCCGCTGTCTGTGCTGATTGCAGTCTGGGTCTTTGTGGTGATGGAAAAGACAAAGCTGGGATATGAGCTGAAAGCCACGGGTTTGAATAAAAATGCGGCAAAATATGCGGGGATGAAAGAAAAGAGAAATATGATTCTGACAATGGTGATTTCAGGATGTCTGTCCGGGCTGGGTGCGGCGTTTCTGTATCTGAGCGGTATCGAACAGTGGTCCTGTGCCCAGACGGCGGTTCCGGCTATGGGCTTTAACGGAATTGCGGCGGCATTTCTGGGTATGCTGCATCCCATTGGCGGTATTTTCTCAGCTTATTTTATCCAGCATATTACCAGCGGAGGCTCTTACATAGACAAGATGGTATATTGTTCTCAGATTTCCGATCTGATTTCTGCGATCATTATCTATTTCTGCAGTTTTGTATTGTTCTTTAAGGTATGCATGAAACGGCAGTTAAGTAAAAAGAAGGGAGGACAATAGGTATGGCGCTGTTATTGCAGTATACTCTGATCTATGCATCTGTGCTGCTTCTTGTGGCGCTGGGCGGATGTTTTTCCGAACACAGCGGAGTGATCAATCTGGGCCTGGAAGGAATCATGGTAATGGGCGCCCTGGGCGGTGCGCTGGTGATGAAAGGGATGGCGGATCTGCCGGCCCTGCTGCTGATTGTGGCAGTGGTATTTGGCAGTGTGCTGTTCGGCGTGGTATATTCCCTTTTGCTGGCGGTGGCTGCCATTCATTTGAAAGCTGACCAGACCCTGGTGGGTACAGCCATGAATCTGCTGGGGACCGCGGCGGCAACGGTGTTTGTAAAAGCGCTGAACATGGCGGAGGATGCCAGCAATGTATCTTCTTCCATCCAGTATATTGAGCAGAAAAAGGCGTTTTCCCTGCTGAAAATCGGCAACTTTGAACTGAGCTGGTTTATGGTACTGGCAGTGGTGCTGTTGGTAATTTCCCATGTGGTGCTGTACCATACCAAATTCGGCCTGCGCCTGATGGCCTGTGGGGAGCATCCTCAGGCGGCGGACTCTGTGGGAATCAATGTGTACAAAATGCGGTATGCCGGTGTGCTGATTTCCGGTATGCTGGGAGGCATCGGCGGTATCGTTTATATTACGGCAGGTGTCAGCGAATGGAAGTTTGAAAATGGCGTGGCCGGATTTGGATTCCTGGCGCTGGCGGTTATGATCTTCGGGCAGTGGAAGCCGGGACTGATCGCAATGGCAGCAGTATTGTTCGGACTGTTCCGGGCACTGTCCAATGTGTATTCCGGGTTTGATGCACTGGCGGCCCTGCCGATTCCCAGTACTTTATACAATATGTTCCCATATATGATTTCTCTGCTGGTGTTGGCTGTTTTTTCCGGAAATTCCCGTGCGCCCAAAGCAGAAGGAATCCCTTATGACAAAGGGAAACGTTAACTATGGACAAAGACAGAAAAGAAAGCTGCCTGGAATGTGCGCTTCCGTTTGTTAAGACAATGGAACCCAACCGGAGAGAGCAGTTCAAAGCCTATTTCCGGACTGCTCCGATCTGGCTGATCGAATCCTTTACTGTGGAAGAAATGGACAGGGATGTGATCTTTATACGGGAAGGAGAGCCGGTGGATACCATTTATCTGATTCTCCGGGGAATTGTGAAAGCCACAGATTACCGGATCTATGGAATCGCATATGATTTTATGCATTTCAGAAAGATGTATGCCTTTGGAGGAATGGAAATCGTGATGAATCTGGACCGGTATCGTACCACGCTGGAGACAGTCACCGAATGTACCGTACTGAAGATTCCGGGGCCCCGTTATCAGAGGTGGATCAAAACAGATATTGAAGCGCTGAAGCAGGAAGCCAGACTGATGGGCGAATATCTGCTGGAGCAGGGACGTGACAGCCGGGCATTTCTGTTTCTGCAGGGTTCTGACCGGCTTGCCATGCTGTTTGTGAAACGGTATGACGCCTATGCAAAAGACGGGGTACTGCGGATGAAAGGCGACAGGCAGGAGCTTTCCGATGCCACCGGACTGTGTGTGAAAACCATTGACCGGGCTTTGCGCAAATTCAGGGATGCCGGACTGGCGGTAAAGGAAAAAGGCATGATTGAAGTCAATCAGGAACAGTATATACGGCTGAAAGAAATCGTTTCCAATATCCTGGAAAATGATTAGAGAAAACAGTGTGCTTTGCAGTGATTTTGTGATATCATAGAATCGTGCAGGGCACATTTTGCGTCTGTGAAAACAGGGCGTGATCTGCGTAAGATTCCTGTACAGACGGTACGAAAGGAAGAAAAAGAGATGAATCTGGATACCTTATTTGAAGAGAAGAAAAAACAGGTGATATCCTTTGAGATATTTCCGCCCAAAAAGGGAGCCGCTTTGCGGGACATTGATGCCACACTGGAGATACTCAGCAGTCTGCGGCCTGATTTTATCAGCATTACCTTTGGAGCGGGAGGCAGTGCAGTCAACAATAAAACCATAGAACTGGCCAAAAAGATCCGGGAGGTATATCATATAGAACCGGTGGTGCATCTGACCTGCCTGAACTATACCAGAGAGGAAATCAAAGGTATGCTGGAAGAGATGAAAGAAGCAGGCCTGTATAATCTGCTGGCGCTGAGGGGAGACAGGAGCCCGGACTATGAACCGAAACAGGAGTTTCACTATGCCAATGACCTGATCCGGTTTATCCGGGAGCAGAGCAGTGAGTTTCATATCTGTGCGGCCTGCTATCCGGAAACCCATCAGGAGGCTGCCAGCCGGGCCGCCGATCTGCAGCATCTGAAAGAAAAGGTGGACAGCGGCGCTACCCATCTGATTTCTCAGCTCTTTTTTAAAAACAGCGCTTTTTACAGATTCCTGGAAGATGCGGCGATTGCAGGAATAAAAGTACCTATTGAGGCGGGGATTATGCCGGTGACCAACAGGGCTCAGATCGAACGGATGGTAACATTGTGCGGCGCCAGTCTGCCGGAGAAATACAGACGGATCATGCATAAGTTTGAGGACAACAAAGAGGCGTTGTTTGATGCGGGAATGGCCTATGCCATCAATCAGATCGTGGATCTTCTGACCAATGATGTGGACGGCATTCACCTTTATACCATGAACAATCCGGCAGTTGCCCGGAGAATATGCGAGGGGATCCGGAATCTGGTATAGGAAGCCGGGGAAATGAACCCTTGTACTATTTTGCGGGATTTGGTAAAATCTATAAAGAAACGGAAGCGAAAGCGAGGTAAGAAAATGGAAAAGAAGCAGATAGACTGGGAAAATCTTGATTTTGGTTATATCAGGACGGAGCGCCGGTTTGTGACAAACTACAAAGACGGCGCCTGGGATGCAGGCGGGCTGACAGAGGATGCCAATGTGGTGATCAATGAATGTGCGGGCGTCCTGCAGTACTCCCAGTCCTGTTTTGAGGGACTGAAGGCCTACACCACAGAGGACGGACGCATCGTAACATTCAGGCCCGATCTGAACGGGCAGAGGATGGAGGACTCCTGCAGGAGACTGGAGATGCCGGTTTATCCCAGGGAAAAGTTTGTGGATGCGGTCATGCAGACGGTAAAAGCCAATGCAGCTTATGTGCCGCCTTATGGCAGCGGGGCGACTCTGTATATCCGGCCTTTTATGTTTGCCAGCGGACCGGTAATCGGGGTAAAACCCGCAGACGAATATCAGTTCCGTGTGTTTACCACACCGGTGGGGCCTTATTTCAAGGGCGGTGTAAAGCCTCTTACCATTCGGATCAGCGATTTCGACCGGGCAGCGCCCAACGGAACAGGACATATCAAGGCAGGGCTGAACTATGCCATGAGTCTGCATGCGATTGTGGATGCCCATAAACAGGGATTTGATGAGAATATGTATCTGGATGCAGCCAGCCACACCAAAGTGGAGGAAACCGGCGGCGCCAACTTTATCTTTATTACAAAAGATCAGAAGGTGGTGACACCAAGATCCGGCAGTATCCTGCCGTCAATCACCAGACGGTCCCTGATGTATGTGGCGAAGGAATATCTGGGACTGGAGACCGAAGAGCGGGAGATATACAAAGAAGAACTGGCGGATTTTGCAGAGTGCGGACTCTGCGGTACGGCGGCAGTGATTTCTCCGGTGGGAAAGATCGTGGATCACGGCACGGAAATCTGCCTTCCCAGCGGTATGGCAGATATGGGTCCTGTGACAAAGAAGCTGTATGATACCCTGACCGGTATTCAGATGGGACGGATCGAGGCGCCGGAAGGATGGATACAGGAAATCAGATAGGAACGGGGCAGCGCAGAGGCACTGTAAAATAAGGATGTCCTTTCCGGTTTTGTCCGGGGACATCCTTTCTCTGTAAACACGCAGGAGGAAGCGGACGGCACAGTCAGAGAAGGAAGGGAAAACAAAAGATGGAAAGAACCTATGTAATCGGGGTGGCAGGGGGGACCGCTTCGGGCAAGACAACGATCGTGAAAATCATCAAAGACTATTTTGGGGATGGAATCGAGCTGGTTGGGCATGACTGTTATTATAAAGCCCATGATGAGATGCCTTTTTCCGAAAGGGAAAAACTGAATTATGACCATCCGGAATCCTTTGATACGGAACGCATGATTGCAGATGTGATTGCATTGAAGGCAGGCCGGGCGATTGAACGGCCGGTGTATGATTACAGTGTGCACAACCGGGCGAAAGAAACGGTACGGGTATATCCGAAAAAAATACTGATGCTGGAGGGTATCCTGATTCTGGAGCCGGAACCGCTGCGGGAGCTGATGGATTTGAAGATATTTGTGGATACCGATGCGGATGAACGGCTGATGCGCAGGATTACAAGGGATATGGCGGAGCGGGGACGGAGTGTGGAGTCGGTTCTGCGCCAGTACCGGACTACGGTGAAGCCCATGCATGAACAGTTTGTGGAACCTTCCAAAAAGTATGCGGATCTGATTATCCCCAGAGGAGGCAGAAATTCGGTTGCCATTGCCATCCTGAAACATTATCTGAAAAAAATTCTGGACGGAGAAGAAACGGAGTGACAGGAAAAAATCTGAGGGAAGAATATCCCTATTTATATGAAACACATTTGCATACGAAAGAAGCCAGCGCATGTGCCAAAAGCGGCGGCGCGGATATGGCGGCGGCCTGCAAAGAGGCAGGTTATACGGGCATCTTTGTAACGGATCATAACTGGGGCGGCAATACGGCAGTGGACAGACGCCTGCCCTGGAAGGCCTATGTGAAGCGGTTTGTCAGGGGATATGAGGAGGCCAGAAAGGCCGGTGAACAGATCGGGCTGGATGTGTTTTTCGGATGGGAAGCAGGCTATCATGGTACGGAATTTCTGATTTACGGACTGTCCCCGGAATGGATGCTGGCCCATCCGCAGCTTCGCAGGGCATCGGTGAAGGAACAGTTTGCCCTGATCCATCAGGGAGGCGGTATTGTGGTGCATGCCCATCCTTTCCGGGAGGAATATTATATTCCGGAGGTCAGGCTGTTTCCGGAGTATGTGGACGGTGTGGAGGGGATCAATGCCACCCACAGCAGCAGCCTGAGCCTGGCCCACAATCAGCCGGAGTTTGACGGGCGGGCGATTGCCTATGGAAGACAGCAGGGACTGCCGTTTACTGCAGGCTCGGATATCCATACGGCAGGACGGCTTTTGGGAGGCGGCATGGCATTTAAGCGAAGGCTGCGGGACGGGAAGGACTTTGCGGCGGCAGTCCTGGGTTCGGAGGAGTATATCCTGACCAACGGCGAGCAGTGGTATGACCGCAGAGGAAATCTGCTGGAATGACAGGCGTTTTCCGGTTTTACGGGACAGGGACAGGTCAGACGGTTGACAGACAATATAAAAGAAAAAAAGAGGGATAGATATGACAAAGCAGGCAGATGTGATCATCATCGGAGCCGGGCCCGGCGGTATTTTCTGTGCCTATGAACTGCTGAGGCAGCGGCCGGGACTGAAAGTGGTGATGATTGAAAAGGGACGTTCCATTGAAAAACGGGAGTGTCCCAAACGTAAAACGAAGCAGTGCGTGGGCTGCAAACCCTGTTCCATTACAACAGGGTTTGCGGGCGCCGGTGCATTTTCCGACGGAAAACTTTCTCTGTCACCGGATGTGGGCGGCAATCTGCCGGAAATTCTGGGCTATGATAAAACAACAGAGCTGATCCGGGAATCGGATCAGGTATATCTGCAGTTCGGTGCGGATACCAGTGTGTATGGCCTGGATAAAGAAGCCCAGATCCGGGAAATCCGGCGCAAAGCCATCAATGCCAATTTAAAGCTGGTGGAATGCCCGATCCGGCATCTGGGTACGGAAGAGGGATATAAAATCTATTCCAGACTGCAGAAACATCTGGAAGAACAGGGCGTCGAACTGCATTTTCAGACAATGGTAACGGATATCCTTGTGGAGGACGGCGTGGCAAAAGGCGTCAGGACCGACGGCGGCGATGTGTGGTATGGAAAGGAAATCGTTTCTGCCGTCGGCAGAGAGGGCGCAGACTGGTTTAAAAGCAAATGTCTGGAAATCGGTATAGAAACCCTGCCCGGGACTGTGGACATCGGCGTGCGGGTGGAAGTGCGGGATGAAGTGATGCAGACACTGAATGAAAATCTCTATGAAGCAAAGCTGATTTACCATACGCCCACGTTTGATGACAAGGTACGGACCTTCTGCACCAATCCGTCCGGAGAAGTGGCTACAGAATATTATGAGGGCGGCCTTGCCGTGGTCAACGGCCATGCTTATAAATCACAGGAGTACAAAACAAACAATACCAATTTTGCGATCCTGGTTTCCAAGAATTTTACCAAGCCTTTTACCACACCCATTGCCTACGGCAGAAAGATTGCCGAGCTTTCCAATATGCTCTGCGGCGGTAAGATTCTGGTACAGACTTTCGGGGATTTCAGAAGAGGCAGAAGGACTACAGAAGAGAGACTTTGCCGGAACAATCTGATTCCCACGTTAAAGGATGCGGTACCGGGGGATCTGTCGCTGGTATTTCCCCATCGGATTATGGTGGATATTGAGGAAATGCTGCTGGCTCTCGATAAGGTGACACCGGGGATTGCTTCGGAAGAAACCCTGTTATATGGGGTGGAAGTGAAATTTTACAGTAATAAGGTAGTGGTAAACCGGGAGTTTGAAACAAGTATCAAAGGGCTGCGTGCCATCGGCGACGGCGCCGGTGTGACAAGAGGACTGCAGCAGGCATCGGCCAACGGACTTTGCGTGGCAAGAAGTATTTTGAAATCTGTGGAGTGACAGTATGAAAAAAAGGACAGGATATTTTCCGCCTGATTTTGGCAGAATGCAATCCTGCAGATGGCTGCGGGCAGTTTTCTGCATTCTGCTCTGTGCCTTGCTTCTTACGGGCTGCCATGAGAAAACAGAGGAAGAGAAAAAGGCAGGCGGGAAAGAAATCAAAGTGGTTCTGACCACCGGATTTGACAAGGATGAGATTTTCCGCATAGAAAGCACCTCCTGTTCCGTATCGGAGGTTATGGTATACCTGACCAATACCCAAAATCAGTATGAAAGCATTTACGGAAAGCAGATCTGGAAAAAAACGCTGCGGGGCACTACTCTGGAGCAGAATGTGAAAGACACTGTGCTGGCTGAACTGGCGGAAATCAAGGTGATGAGCCTGCTGGCGGAAAAATATGGCGTAACGCTTACCGAGCGGGAAAAAACACTGGCGCAGCAGGCAGGCGAAACCTATTTTGCTTCCTTAAATGAAACGGAGATCGAAGCTCTGGGTGTGGATGAAAAGAGTCTGACTGCCATGTACGAAGAATATGCCACAGCAGACAAGGTATATCGCTATATCATCAAGGATATCAATCCGGAAATCAGCGATGATGAGGCCAGAACCATTACGGTTGCTCATATTCTGATCAAAACCTATACCCTGGACGGAAGCGGGGAGCGGGTGCCCTTTGACGATGTAGAAAAGCGGCAGGCCTATGAGCGGGCAGAGGAAATCCTGACACGGATACAAAACGGTGAGGACTTTGACAGCCTGGTTACCAAGTACAATGAGGACAGCAAAAGCATCTATTCTTTCGGGAAAGGAGAGATGGAAAGCGGTTTTGAAAAAGCGGCGTTTAACCTGGGAACGGATGAGATCAGTGATATTGTGGAAACCGAATACGGTTATCACATTATTAAATGCATCAGTACTTTTAACAGGGAAGAAACAGACGCCAATAAAGTGAAGATTGTGGAGCAGCGCAGAAAGGAAGTGTTCAGCCAGGAATATGATGCATTTGCAGATTCCCTGGCCCGCAATATGAATACGGATGTGTGGGAGAGCGTTGCCATGATTCACGATGAAAATGTAACAACAAGCGAATTTTTCCGTATTTATGATACCTATTTCGGAAGCGTTTTCAGAGAGGAATCCTGATGGGTTCCATACGACATTAAGGGACAAAATTTATACGATTGAAGGGCAGTACATTTTCTCCGTTTATTTTGTAGTAAAATAGTGAATAGTGTTATTGGCTTATGTGCAGTGTGGTTTGGCAGATTGCATTTTTACAGGAGATAATGTATGGAAATCAATGATTTTAACAACATGGACGACGCTTACAGCCCGGGTTTTCGTACAGGGCGATGGAGCATCACAGGAGCCTTTCTGACGCCAAAGTACTGCTGCGGAACTGCTTTTGGGTATCGGCAGGATGAAAAAATTCAGAAAAAGTTAAAAGACTATTATGTAAATGGAACAGCCGCAAAAGAGGAGTTGAAAGCATTTTTCAAAGATATGTGCAGGGACAGGAGGGCGGCTCTTGTTCAGGAAAGAAAAACAACAGGGACAGATCCTGATGATAACGGACAGATCCTTCTGGATACTTACGAACGCTTCAGAATGGCAAATTCGGTGATGGCAAATCTGGGTTGTAACAAAGAGGGAGAAAAGCCGGCTGTAAAAAACGGATGGCGTCAGGGAGCGGATAAGGACTGGGTATATTACAATGCGGATTTTTATTATGAATCGGAAGGAGTAAGCGTCCTTTTTCAGGAAGCGGCCCGGGAGATTTCGGAGGAATGGGGCTGCGGAGAGACAGACACCTATGGATGGGATACAGACCGGCATGCCTTTTATGGCAGCAGCTTTCATGAAGTATGGAACAATGGGAGCAGAAATAGAACAGGGATATGTGAGATGCTGAACCTGTCTGAAAAACCGCCGGAGCAGTTCCGTTTCTTTTTCAGGGTGGACAACAGAGGGGACAGAGAGGTGGGCAGCCTGCAGGCAGGCATGGGTGGAAATACAGATCTTCGGAAAGAAATTATGTTTCATATTTATGATGGAAGGCAGCGCCCGTTTCCGCAGATGTATCATTTGTATGAAATATTTGAACACGAGATCAAAGGACAGCCAAATCGGGAACTGGCAGAGTATTTAAAAAATTTTCTTGTTTTTACAAGATATTACGGAACGGTTCAGATGAGAAAATAGTTTCCCTGTGAGAAAAAGAAAACGGCGGTTTTCAGACCGGAGGACGGTTCTGAAACCGCTGTTTTGCTGTAACGGGTTGTTAAGGATTGTTTTTGAAAAGTCGATATAATTAAAGTATTTGGTTTTTGAGGTGATCGGATGTACCATATAGCCATATGTGATGATGAAAGCGCTTCTCTGAAAGCGATGCATCAGTTGATAGACCGGTATGTAAAAGAACATAGAATTGTTGCAAAATGCAGTCTGTATACCAATGAGGTTTTATTGCTGGAGGATATCGGCAATGGGTTTCAATATGATGTTTATTTTCTGGATATTGAAATGAAAGAAATACAGGGGACAGATCTTGCCAGAAAGATCAAGGAAATTTCAAAAGAGGCCATAATCATTTTCATTACTTTTCATATGCAGTATGTGCTGGAGTCCTTTGAGCTGGAAATATTCCGCTATATTCCCAAAGACTGTTTAAAAGAGATGCTGCCCAAAGCGCTGCAGGCGGTTTTTGGGAAGCTGGAGCTGCAGACCGACCGGTTTTTTTACATTTCCAATGCAAAGCGTACCCAGAAAATAGCTTTGAAGGAAATCATTTATATCTATAAAAACAATAAAAATTCTGTGTTTGTCCTGCGGGAAGGGGAAATAAAGGTCAGGGAGCCTCTGTGCGAAGTCTATAAAAATCTGTCTGAAGAAGATTTTATACAGACGGATCGCTGCTATATTGTCAACCTCCGGTACATATACAAAGTGGATACTGTAAGGCATAAAATATTTTTACATCATCAGATTGCATTGGATATCCCGAAGAACCGAATACAGGAAATTAAAAATACGCTGGTTCTTTTTTGGGGAAATCAAATATGACAGGTGTTCTGTATGGTGTTTTTGAGTTTTTGGCAACGTTTCTGGAGAGCTATTTATCCTATACCTTTATGAATCTGTTTTTCAGGCAGCAGAAAAACAGCAGACGCAGATATCTGATCCTGTCGTTTTTATTGTCGCTGGTCATACTGGTCATCAATTCGTTTTCTCTGTTTTCCTATCTGACTTTGGGAATTGCAGTACTGTTTGTTTCAATAACCAGTGTTGCTGTATTCGGCCTGTCTTTTTTGGACGCATTTGCAGTTTCCTTTTTCTTTAGCTTCTGCCTGTTATTTTTTGACTTTTTTTCCATTACGGTGTTGGGGTTTTACCTGGGAGAACAGAAATTTGCGGCAGAGGTTGTGCAGGTGCAGTCGGTGGGCCGGTGTCTGTTTATCGGGATCTCAAAAGTACTGCTGCTTCTGAGCCTTCTTTTTGTCAGGAAATTTCTGCCCGGCCTGGGACAGTGGAAGAAACGGAATCTGATCTTTTTTTCCGTTGCAGGGTATATCGGGATATTTTATTTTTCCAGACTGTCTTTCCGGTTTATTGATGCCAATATAGTGGTACATTGGTTTCTCTTCCTGCTTATTATATTATCAACCGTTTTTTCCCTGGTAATTTATTTATATTATAAGAGGGCAAAAGACGAAAAAACGGTGATTGAGATGAGAAATGAATTTATGGCGGAAAGCTATCATGCGTTATCAAAAGATTACAGGGCCCATGCCCAGTTGTATCATGATATGAAAAATCATATTTCTGTCCTGAACAGTCTGATTGAGAGCAAAAAATATGAGCAGACAAAGAGATACATCAATTCGCTGCTGGATGTATCCACAATGCTGCAGCGTACCTGGACAGGGAACGATATTATAGACTGTATTATCAATATGAAAGAGAAAGACTGTGAACAGCTGGGAGTTACGATGACCATTGATGCAGATCCCTTTCCTGTGGATCTGGATTATCTTATGATCAGTACAATCTTTTCCAATCTGCTGGACAATGCCATCCGGGCATGTGCAGAGAATGACAGTGACGGTAAGTGGATTACGGTTGCCATCCGCCATATCAATGATATGCTTGTGTTAAAGATGGAAAATCCCATCTGTCCAAAGGCACAGAAGCAAAAGGATATTCCGTTTTTTGGCCAATCCGGGAAGAAACATCATGGCTGGGGTCTGAAAAGTGTAGAGGCGGCGGTCAATAAGGCGGATGGGGTGTTTACGTATTCCGCATCCTGTGAGAAGTTTACAGCGCTGGTTCTTTTGTTTTTGTAGGCTGTCTTGAAGGACAAAAGTGGCATGTTTCAAGGTCACAGGAAAATTTTGGCGGCAGCAGGTGATATAATAAAAAAGTGTACTGACATGCCATAATGAAATCAGAGGAGAACAGGGGATATGCTGGAATCCGTTGCAGAGTATTGTACATTGGTTCTGGTCCGTCAGAACGTAATTGAAGAAAAAGAAAAACCGGTTTATCTGTACGGATTTGCGCTTTTTTTCTCGACAGCGAGTTCGATTCTGGCGATGCTGGCCATATCGGTGCTGACGGACAATCTGACAAACGGCCTTCTTTATCTGACAGTGTTTATGGCGCTTCGGATCACTGCCAACGGATACCATGCGGAATCTTACCGGAATTGTTTTCTGATGACGAATGCGGTATTTATCTGTTATCTGCTGATTGTGAATTTTGTTCCCGACAGGGTTTTCAATGCAAAAGCCAATCTGGCGCCGGTGCTGTTTTGTATCGGCTATATCTGGGTGAAAGCGCCGGTTGAACATCCGAATCACAGATTGTCGGAGGGCAGGAGAAGAAGAAACCGGTATGCGGCGAGATGTATCGTACTGGCTGTGGCAGGCATACTTGCCGGAGCTTATTATATTTCCTGCTATTATGCGGCACATGCGCTGCTTGTCACATTATATATTGTTGTTATTCTTATGACTGTCAAAAATAAAGAGCCTGTGGAACAGAGCGGTCAGGGCGGCAGCAGAGGGGCTTAATATTTTTACGGATTTTACAAAAGGGAGGTGAAAGGTATGTTTCTTCAATTTATAGCAGATTTTATCAAAAGGTTTGCCTGCATGGGAGCCGGACTGGCTTCCTGGGGACCGGGATATCAGCCCAAATTGCCGGAAGAACTGGAAAAATAAATAAGAATATCCGGCGCTCTTCCGGGCAGAAGTCATAGAGACAAATTGACTCTGCATATAGTATGGAAGAGAAAAAAGAAAAGAGGCAGTCTGAATGAAAGTAAGAAAATGGTGGAAGCGGATGGTGATTCTCGACTTACTTTTGGCAGGACTGCTTTTTTTGCGTACCTGCCAGGGGTATGAAGAGAGTCTGCAGGCAAGTGTACAGTATGATCAGGAGAACCGGGAGCAGACGCAGGACAGTGTACCGACGGACCAGTCTCAGAGCGGAGGAAAGCTGGTTGCACTGACGTTTGATGACGGCCCGGATCCCCGGTATACGGAAAAGCTGTTGGATGGCCTGAAAGAGCGGGGTGTGAAGGCCACCTTTTTTGTGACGGGAGCCAATGCATCCAAGTATCCGGAAATCGTAAAACGGATTCAGGAAGAAGGGCATCTGATCGGAAATCATACGTATCATCATATCCAGTTAACGGCAGCCAACGGGGAACAGTTTCGAAATGAAATTGTGTCCACCAATGAGGTGATACGGGAAATCACAGGAGAGGATACGGAATATATCAGACCTCCCTACGGTTCCTGGAATAAAAAATATGAGGAAGAACTGAACATGTTTCCGGTGCTCTGGTCGATTGATCCCAGGGACTGGTGCTCGGACGATGCAGACTGTATCGTTCGAAATACAGTGAGCAAGATCAAGGAGGGCGATATTATCCTGATGCATGACCAGTATAAATCCAGCGTGATAGCCGCGTTGGAGATTGTAGACCGGCTGCAGAAGGACGGGTATGTATTTGTGACGGTGGAGGAATTGCTGCTGGACTGAACGGAAGAGCCTGTGCTGATGGGTTGTTGACTTTATTCTGGAAAAAGTGTACAATAAATGCGGAAATATAGTATGGTTTTTGTGAAAAAAGCCTTATCGCGGGACGGGGGATCAGACACAGGTCAGATAAGGAACGGTGGAGGGGTATGAAAGAGGACAAGCAAAGAAGAATGGTTTCCATCAAGGTAAAGCTGCTGGGCATTATTTTGCCGGTGGTGATTCTCATTATGGTATTGCTGGTAGGGGTTTCCTTTATGATTTCCAGAAATATCATCAAATCGTATTCGGAGGACCTGCTTTCTTCCTCCATTGAGAATCAGGCAGGCCAGATTGAAGCCTGGCTGAATGAAAATCTGTCTGCATTCCAGATGGCCAAGCAGACGATAGAGCAGACCAATCCGGGACCGGAAGAGCTGCAAAGGATGCTGGATGGGTATTATGGGTTCAATGACAATTATCCGGAGGGGCTGTATATTGCAGATGAAAACGGGAATCTGATCACGGCCGGTGAAGCGGACAGAACAGGGGAAGTGCCCGGGGAGTCTGTCTGGTACCGGGAAGGGCTGACCCGCTGGAATATGGGGTTTACGGAGGCATATACCAATGAGGCCGGGGCGGCTGTTATCAGTGCATCCGGTATCCTGAAAGATGATTCGGATGTGCTGAAAGTGATTTCTGCGGACCTGACGCTGGAGAGGATCAGCATTATTGTAAACAGCTATATCGAAATGGATCAGGCGATGGCTTTTCTGGTGAGCAGCAAAGACGGAACGATCCTTGCTCATCATGATAATAAACTGATTTCCACAAAGCTCAGTGCATCTTCCGATGATTTTATGAAAGATATCGGGGAGATGATTGCAGCGCAGGATTATAAAATGACGGAGCTGGACGGGAATATGACGGCATTTGCCCAGGTGCAGGGAACGGACTGGATTCTGGTATCTTATATTCCCACAGAGATCATCTATGCAGATATTGAAGGGGTCAGGATACTGATGGTCATCATCGGGCTTGTGTCGATTCTGGTGCTGGCAGTATTGGTAGAGCGTGTGGTCCATATGGTGATCAGGCCGGTGAAGGATCTGACGGGCGTTATTACGGCGATGACAGGCGGTGATTTCACGGTTCCGGTAAAAACCGGAAGCAGGGATGAAATCGGTGTCATGAGCAGATATGTGGAAGGCTTTATTGCTTCCATGCGGGAGATGATTGCCTCCATACATAAAGTATCCGAAAAACTGAACGATCAGGCAGGCAACAGCAACGAAGTGTCCGGTCAGATGTATGAGGCGTCCACGGTGCAGAGCCGGTCTATGAAGGAGTTGAATACCACAGTGGAACAGCTCTCCCAGTCGGTCAATGAGATCGCGGACAATGCCACTACGCTGGCTATGGTGGTGGCGGACACCCGGGATGACGGCGCCCAGGTGGATGGCAGGATGCAGGAGACCGTAGCGGTTTCCAAACGGGGTAAGGAAGATATGCAGCGCGTGAGCAGTGCAATGGCGGACATCAATGCATCCATGCAGAAGCTCCAGCAGGCAATTGACAAAGTGGGCAGGGCTTCGGAGGAGATCAATACGATTACAGGGGTAATCGGAAACATTGCTGACCAGACGGATCTGCTCTCCCTGAATGCTTCCATAGAGGCGGCACGGGCAGGAGAAGCGGGACGGGGCTTTGCAGTGGTGGCGATGGAGATCGGCCAGCTGGCCAAGACCAGCGGTGAGTCCGTACAGAACATTGAAAATCTGATTGGGGAGATTAACACACTGGTAAAAGATACGGTAAAACAGACTGAGGAGAGTGTGAGAAATATCAATCAGAGCAGTACTTTCGTGGGAGATGCGCTGAAAACTTTTGATGCCATATTTGACAATATAGACAGTATGAATACTCTGATCCAGGAGATGCTCCATAAGGTAGGACAGGTGGATGATGTGGCTACCAATGTGGCGGCCATATCCCAGGAGCAGGCTGCCAGCTCCCAGGAAATCCTGGCGACTTCGGAAACGATGGTGGAGCAGGCCGACCATATTACCGGCAGCAGCGAACGGGTGGCGGAAGGTGCAAAAGAACTTACAGACTCGGCGGAAGAGCTGTATGGACAGGTTGCCCGATTTAAGATCGGAAAGGAGGCCGGGCTGTAATGAAAAAAAGAGATTGGCGAAAGTTTCTGACGGTGCTGGGGATTCTGACACTGCTTATGGCAGCCGGCGGCTGCGGTAAAAGTGCCGGCAGCGGCGGCCAGAGCGGGGCAGGGGGGAAACATATGAAAATTTTTCTCTCCTTAAATGAGATGGATACTTTTCGCAAGACATTGGTGGATGCCGCATCGGAACGGGCAAAACAGGAAGGAATCCAGCTGGATGTGGCGGATGCCCAGGGTTCGATCGAAGCCCAGGTGGATCAGCTCAAACGTGCGGCATCCCAGGGATACGATGTGATTGTATGCAGTGCGGTATCTACGGATACGGCGGTACAGCTTAAAATGAGTGCGGGGGATATCCCCATCGTATTTTTCAACAGTTGTCCGGATGACAAGCATCTGGAAGCGGGGAAATATGTTTATGTCGGCTCCAATGAACAGGTGGCAGGGCAGTTTCAGGCAGAATATGTGCTGGGGCAAATGTCCGGCAGGCAGGAGATCAATGTGGTGCTGATCAAAGGTCCCAGATACCATTCGGCAACTGCCGGCAGAACCAATGGCGTCAAACAGACGCTGGAGGCCAGCGGAAAGAAAATCAACTATGTATTTGAGGACAGCGCCGACTGGGATACGGAACAGGCAAAAGAGCTGTTTGCGCTGTTTCTGCGTACCGGTGTCCAGGCAGACTGCGTGATCTGTAACAATGATGCGATGGCATTGGGAGTGCTGGAGGCGGGCCGGGCGGCCGGTATGGATTTTGACGCGGTCCCGGTTCTGGGCGTGGATGCCACTGCAGACGGATGTGCGGCGATCCAAAACGGTGAAATGGCCTTTACGGTCTATCAGTCAGGCAAGGGACAGGGAGAAGCCATAGTGGAAATGGCAATGCGCCTGGCCGGGGCCGGGGATACCGAAGATATGGAAGGCATCAGCGAGGACGGGAAATATGTCTGGGTGGATTTTGAAAAGGTGGACAGCAGCAATGTTTCCCGGTACGGAAAGTAAAAGAGAGAAAAGTGCCTGCAGGTGCTTGACAGGTGCTTTTTGAAGTGATAAGTTGAATATACACAACAGAGTAAAAAGCGATGACGGAAAGAGTAGCAGGCCGGAAACATCCAGAGAGGGCAGCATTTGGTGGAAGCCGCCTATGAGGAAATCCTGTGAAAACCATTCCCAAGCTGCAGTGCCCAAGGAGACTGATCTGGTAAGCGCTGCCGTATGTCTGCGTTAAAGGACAGGATTTGATGGAATCCGGAGAGTGAAAAGTGAAGGTGGAACCGTGCGATAAGCACCCTGAAAGACAGAATCCGTGTCTTTTGGGGTGTTTTTTTTGTGATACAGGAAATTCCTCCGGATTTCCTGTATCACAAAAAGCCCTCCGGGCGGGATCACACTGCGGCGGAGAGGAAATATATCGCTGAAGCGATCCGCCGCAGGCGGAGAATCCTGCAAAGCAGGATTCTTTTTCATGATTTGAAAGGAGTCTTATGATGAAGGTTTTAAAAAGCAGCGGAGAGGTCCGGGAAGGAAGTTTTGAGGAACAGGAGGTGAAGCGTGCATTCTGGCATACAACGGCCCATATGCTGGCGCAGGCGGTAAAACGGCTGTATCCTGAGGCCAGGTGCGGAATCGGGCCTGCAGTGGATGAGGGATTTTATTATGACTTTGAGTTCCCCGCAGCATTTACAGAGCAGGATCTGCCGGCTCTGGAGGCGGAAATGTACAAAATAGCGAAGGAAGCGCTGCCGGTTACGGTGGAAGAGGTAACAGAAAAAGACGCACTCCGCTATATGGGAGAACGGGGAGAGTGTTATAAGCAGGAACTGATCAGGGAGTTATCCGATACAGGAAAAGACAGACTGACTTTTTACAGGCAGGGGGAATATGCAGAGCTGTGCGCAGGCCCTCATGTGATGAATACCGGTCTGATCAGGGCGCTGAAACTGACCAGTGTGGCAGGGGCATATTGGCGGGGAAAAGAAGAAAACCGGATGCTGACGAGGATTTATGGGATTTCCTTTCCGGATGCCGCCCGCCTGGACGGGTATCTGACTATGTTAGAGGAGGCAAAGCGCAGGGACCACAGAAGGCTGGGAAAGGAGCTGGGGCTGTTTGCCATCAGGGAGGAAGGGCCGGGATTCCCTTTCTTTCTGCCAAGAGGGATGGTACTGAAAAATATACTGATTGATTACTGGCGCAGGCTCCATGAACGGGAAGGGTATCAGGAAATTTCCACACCGATCATGCTGCATCGGGAACTGTGGGAGACTTCCGGGCATTGGGACCATTATCGGGAAAATATGTATACCACAGTAATCGATGAGCGGGAATTTGCGATAAAGCCCATGAACTGTCCGGGTGGTATGCTGGTTTATCAGATGGAGCCTCATTCGTATAAGGAGCTGCCCATACGCCTGGGAGAGCTGGGGCTGGTGCACCGGCATGAAAAGTCCGGACAGATGCACGGACTGATGCGGGTACGCTGTTTTACGCAGGATGATGCCCATATTTTTATGACCAGAGAACAGATTCCGGCAGAGATAGGAGGTGTACTCAGACTGATTGATGAAGTGTATACGAAATTTGGATTCTCCTATCATGTGGAGCTTTCCACCCGGCCTGCGGACAGTATGGGCAGTGATGAGGACTGGGAAACGGCCACACAGGGTCTGGTCAGCGCCCTGGAGGATTTGGGAGTGGCTTATACAGTCAATGAAGGGGACGGTGCATTTTATGGTCCCAAGATTGATTTCCATTTGCAGGATTCCATTGGCAGGACATGGCAGTGCGGCACCATTCAGTTGGATTTCCAGCTTCCGATGCGGTTCGGAGCCGAATACACGGGAGCGGACGGAAAGAAAGAGTGCCCGATTATGATACATCGGGTGGTATATGGCTCGATAGAACGCTTTATCGGGATACTGACGGAGCATTATGCAGGGAAATTCCCTCTGTGGCTGGCTCCGGTACAGGTTCGGGTGCTTTCTCTGTCTGAGAAGAGTGAAGTCTACGCCCGGCAGGTATATGAAAAGCTGCGGCAGGCCGGGATACGGTGCGAACTGGATGAGCGGAATGAAAAGCTGGGGTATAAGATCCGGGCGGCACGTCTGATGAAACTGCCCTATATCCTGATTGCAGGGGAAAAGGAGGAGAGGGAGCAGCAGATCGCAGTCCGAAGGAGGGATGCAGAAGAAGGCAGGCAGGATCTGGGAAGCATGAGCCTGCCGGCATTTATCAGTATGCTCCAAAAAGAAGCCAAAGCGCCGGTGGCTCTGTGACGGTATGCCGTCAGACCTTTACGGAGGAGTGCGGTAAGAGCCTTTACAGGAAGAACGGGTTTTAGTACAATAAAAAAGGAAACGGATGGGAAGGGAAGTCCGGTATTCTGGCAGGGGAGGGGGAAATGAGAAGGGGAACAAAATATAAGCTGCTTGCGGCGGGAATTTTTTGTGCGATATGTGCTTTGATTTTCCTGAGGATCATGGACACGAATCAGTATTATGAGGATCGGTATTATTATTATACGGAGGATTATCCAAAGCTGTACAGGGAAGAACTTGAAGCGCTGTGCGGCAGCAGTATGGCAGTTGGTGAGAAGCGGGATGAAGTGGATGCTCTGGAATGGTTTTATCCGGTGCAGACCCCTGCGGGAGCTACCTCAGGCGAGGCGTGGGACATTTATAATTATTATGAATGGCAGGTTTCCTATGAGGACAGCCTGGGCAGGACGTGCACGCAGACACTGAACAATAAAGATAAATTTGACCTGGGGTCTTTACAGTTTGCATGGCTGGAAAATCAGCTTACCGACTATTATACCGAGTGCTATCTGAAGGAATTTCTGCCGGGGAATGTGCAATGGCAACACGAGTGGGAATGCAGTGTCCGGGCCCGGATTATGGGCAGCGGGGACTTTGCCAGGGCAAGCCGGACTTGGACAGGCCTGTACCGGACAGTAAAGGGGCTGGAGAAGGGAAAAAAAGTACTTGCGCTGGATCAGGTGGATTACAAGACAGTGTTCCGGCAATATCCTTTGTTCCTTTACTTTCATGTGGAAATTGACGCCTGGCA
This sequence comes from uncultured Clostridia bacterium, assembly GCA_947385955.1. Classification (GTDB taxonomy): domain Bacteria; phylum Bacillota; class Clostridia; order Lachnospirales; family Lachnospiraceae; genus VSOB01. Next base: position 14,143 of record CANDNA010000017.1, on the reverse strand, counting down.
GGAAGCCGGTATGCGCAGGCGGCAGCGGGAAGAGGCAGAAGCGGCAGAAGCGGCTTTGCTGGCGATGGCGGAGGCAATCCATCAGGATACGGAAGGCGGCGCCAACCTCTGTATCTGCCTGGACTTTGCAGGAGAATATAAAGGAGAACGGATAGAGGAAAGCACTTCATGGTACTGGATAGGCGGTGTGGATGTGACAAAAGAGGCAGAAGCGGAAGGGTATCTGCTGGAAAAGGCTGTGATAGACAGCTGCAAATAAGGAAAGAGTGAGAGGGGCAGGCAATGAATCTGTTTGATTATATGCGTGAAAACAATATGGAAAAGGAGTCGCCGCTGGCGGCCAGGCTGCGCCCTGTTACACTGGAGGAAGTAGTGGGGCAGAAGCATATCATTGGAAAAGACAAGCTGCTCTACCGCGCCATTAAAGCGGATAAGATCAGTTCGGTGCTCTTTTACGGGCCGCCGGGAACGGGAAAAACCACGCTGGCGAAGGTGATCGCCCATACCACCAGCGCGGAATTTACGCAGATCAATGCCACAAGCGCAGGGAAAAAAGATATGGAAGAAGTCATTGGCAAAGCGAAGGAGATCAGAGGGATGTATGGAAAAAAGACCATCCTGTTTATTGATGAGATACATCGCTTTAACAAGGGGCAGCAGGATTATCTTTTGCCGTTTGTGGAGGACGGCACGGTGATTCTGATTGGCGCCACAACGGAAAATCCATACTTTGAAGTCAACGGCGCATTGATTTCCCGTTCCATTATTTTTGAGTTAAAGCCTTTGGAAAAAGCGGAGATCCGGGAGCTTTTACTGCGGGCGGTCTATGACCGGGAAAAGGGGATGGGCAGTTATGATGCGGTGATCGATGAGGAAGCGCTGGATTTTCTGGCGGATGCGGCCGGAGGGGATGCCCGTCTGGCGCTCAATGCCATAGAGCTGGGTGTGATGACCACAGAAAGGGCAGAGGACGGGAAGATTCATATAGATCTGGAGGCAGCCTCGGAATGTATCCAGAAACGGGTGGTGAAATATGATAAGGGCGGGGACAATCATTATGATACCATTTCCGCTTTTATCAAAAGTATGCGGGGGTCCGACCCGGATGCGGCAGTATACTATCTGGCTAAGATGCTGTATGCAGGGGAGAGCGTTACCTTTATCGCAAGGCGGATGATGATCTGTGCATCAGAAGATGTGGGCAATGCAGACCCACGTGCCCTGACTGTGGCGGTCAGTGCTTCTCTGGCGGCGGAACGGGTGGGGATGCCGGAAGCACAGATCATACTGGCACAGGCGGCTTCTTATATTGCCACCGCGCCCAAAAGCAATGCGGCTGTCAATGCCATCGGGGAGGCGATGGATACGGTTAAGGCTACGGGAAATCTGCCTGTACCGCCTCATCTGCAGGATGCCCATTACAGGGGTTCTGCAAAACTGGGGCGGGGCATCGGTTATCTGTATGCCCATGACTATCCCAATCATTATGTGGAGCAGCAATATCTGCCCTATGAACTCAGCGGGAAAGAATTTTACCGTCCTTCCGGCAATGGGTATGAGGTGAAGATCAGAGAGCATATGCAGCGGATCCGACGGGAGGCTGCCGGAGAAGAGAAAATGCACCGGACATAGTGATGAGAAGAATACGGATCCCCCAAAAGCGTTCCGGAAAATTTTGTCTGTGCAGCATGACAAATTTTCCGGAACGTGGTAGGATAGTAGCAGAGTAAGAGGGAAAGCGGAGGGAGTAGTGTGATGGACCAGCCAGAGAGATTGGACATTGGTTTGATTGAATACATATTGTCCGGACATGAGAGCAAAGCGGATCAGTTTATCAGTTTTATTGATGAAATGCCGGGGGGCTTTTTTATTTACCGGGCAGACGGAGCGGAAGAGATCATCTATGCCAATAAAGCGCTGCTGCGGATCTGCAACTGCAGTACGATGGAAGAATTCCGGAAACTGACAGGCAATTCTTTTCGGGGCCTTGTGCATCCTGACGATCTGGAGGAAGTGGAGGAAAGTATCAAAAAACAGATTGCAGAGAGCCAGTATGATCTGGACTACGTGGAATACCGTATTGTGGCACAGGGAGGAGCAATCCGGTGGGTTGACGATTACGGGCACTTTATTCACAGTGCTATCGGGGATGTATTTTATGTATTTGCCGGGGATGCCACGGATCGGAAACAGCAGCATATGGATACCGTAAATACGCTGGACTGGGAGAAAAAACGGTATCTTGATCTGGTGGAAGGTCTGAGCATCGGTTATGAATCCATTCTGTATGCCGATCTGGATGCGGATACAGTGCAGGCATACCGTCTGAATGACCGTACCCACAGGCAGTTTTCAAAAGAACTCCAGATACGCAGTTACGGAAGTTTTGCTGCGGATTATGTGAAAACATGGGTGCATCCGGAGGAGCAGGAATTTGTGTCAAAGGCCACCAGCCCGGAGTATATCCGCAGCAGACTGGCAGACAGCCATACCTTTCATCTGAACTATCGTGTGATCAAGGACGGCAGGATCCAGTACATCCAGCTGCGGATTGTCAATGTGGGAAAAAAGGACGGCGGTTTACAGATCGTTATGGGATATCAGAATATGGATGAAGAGATCATTCAGGAGATGGAGCGGCAGAAGGTGCTGGAGGAGGCACTGGAATCTGCCAGGACGGCGATTGTGGCCCAAAATGCATTTCTTTCCAATATGTCCCATGATATCCGTACTCCGATGAATGCCATTATCGGATTTACCGGGCTTGCCAAAAAGAATGCTTCTGACAGCGAGCGGGTGCTGCATTATCTGAACCGGATCGAAACATCCGGGACTCAGCTTCTGCAGCTTCTGAATGATGTATTGGAAATATCCCGGATTGAATCGGGAAAGGTACATATTGAGGAAAACAGGTGCAGCCTGCCTGAGATTCTGCAGGAGGCAGGCACCGATGCTTTTTTGCGGGCAGAGGATAAGGGGATTACGGTATCTCTGGACAGCGCCGGCCTGCAGCATGAGACGGTATACAGTGACAGACGCAAGCTGACGCAGATACTGATGCGTCTTGTCAACAATGCGGTAAAATATACAGGTGAGGGCGGACAGGTTACCGTCATGATAGAAGAAGAACCGGACAGGGATTCCAGGGAATACAGTACCTATCGGCTGATTGTGGAGGATAACGGGATCGGCATCAGCAAAAAGATGCTGCAGCAGATTTTCAAGCCTTTTGAAAGAGGGAAAAATACGACACAGAGCGGTGTTCACGGTACCGGCCTGGGGCTTACGATTACCAGGAGCATTGTGGATATGCTGGGCGGTACAATAGAGGTGGTCAGCGAAGAGGGAAAGCGGAGCCGCTTTACCGTCAGCCTGCACCTGCGCACGGAAGAGATGGGGCGGGAGATGCATGCCGCAGAAAAAAAGAAAAAAGGGGGCAGGCCGGGGCGGAAACGGATTCTGGTGGTGGAAGATACGGAAATCAATCTGGAAATTGTGACAGAACTGCTGAAAGATGCCGGATATCTTGTGGACTGCGCGATAAATGGCAGCATTGCACTGGAAAAGGTCAGACATTCCAGGCCGGGATACTACGATTTGATTCTGATGGATATACAGATGCCGGTGATGGACGGTTATCATGCGACAAAGGCCATCCGGCGTCTGGCAGATCCGGCGCTGGCCAGCATTCCGATTGTGGCGCTTTCCGCCAATGCATTCGATGAAGATAAAAGAAAGTCCAGGGAAAGCGGTATGAATGCGCATATGGAAAAACCCATTGATACACCTCAGCTTATGGAGGTGATCTGCCATATGCTGGAGGAATCGGGAACCATGGAAACAGAAGGAAAGGGATAAGGAGGCAGGAAGATGAATCAGGAGAAGTATGGTGAGGGAAAGAAGCGGTACAGCTATGAGTACGAGGAATATGAGGAAGGGGAAAAAGGGGCTCACAGTATGGTGGAGGATATTCTGGCAGATCCGGAATTTTCCGGGCTCCGGGAGGTGGCCGTCGGTGACTGGGGAGAGTGCTGGGAAGAAAGCTGTCAGCCCATCATTGACGGGATCGTGGAACATGCAGAAGAATTTTCCCATATAGAATCGTTGTTTATCGGGGATATGGATTATGAGGAGTGCGAAGTCTCCTGGATTATGCAGGGCGATTACAGCAAACTGTGGGAGGCTCTGCCGGGGCTGCGGGAGCTGACTGTCAAGGGCAGCACGGATCTGGACCTGGGAGATGTCTGCCATGAAAAACTGGAAGCGCTGACCATTATCTGCGGCGGCCTTCCCGCCTATGTGATCGAATCCATCCAGAAGGCCAAACTCCCCAATCTGAAAAAGCTGCTCCTTTATATTGGTGTTGACAACTACGGTTTTGACGGCAGTGTGGATACGATCCGGACGCTGTTGGAAGAGGCCGATTTTCCAAAACTCTCCTATCTGGGGATCGTGGACAGCGAGATCCAGGATGAGGTGACAGAACTGGTGCTGGAAAGCCGGTTTATGGAACAGATCAGCACTCTGGATCTGTCTATGGGCTCCCTGACGGAAAAAGGCGGCGCTCTTTTGCTGGAAAAACTTCCCGCCTTTCCCAATGTGAAGAAACTGGATGTACATTACCATTATATGCCGGAAGAAACGGTAAAGAAGCTGGCACAGCTTCCGGTGGAACTGGATGCTTCCGAGGCAAATAAGCCGGATGTGTACAAAGGGGTCAGCTATTACTGTCCCATGCTGACCGAATGAGGCAGGTCTGCCTTTTGGGAAATCCGGACAGCAGGCGGGCCGTTTATCTGAAACGGGCTATGGTGCAGACAGGGACGGCACTGTGTGTGCTGGACTGGAAGGACTGGGAAAAAGCGGCGGGGCTGTGGAGCCGGGCCGGAGAGGGACGGAAAACGGAGTGGTTTGTAAAAATCGATCCTCCCTCCTGGGACAGTTATCGTCTGCGGGAACTGGACAGACTGACAGCAGAGTACAGGCAGCGTCTTGCAGAATTGTCCCGTCTGGCCCGGAAGGAAAACAACTGCGTCACATTCTGGAATCCCCCTGAAGCGATAGAAATGCTGCTGGATAAGGAAGCATGTAAGAGGCGGCTGACAGCAGCGGGACTGCCGGTAACGGAAGCAGTGCCGTTGCTGTTGCCGCTGTCCGTATCTGACGGTGAACAGGAAAAGGAACCTGTGGAGGTTTTGCTGGAACAGATGAAAGGCAGGAACATCTGTCAGATTTTCCTGAAACCGGTACGGGGCAGCGGGGCGGCAGGGGTGTCGGCATTCCGGATACAGTCCGGGACAGGACGGATGGCGCTCTACACCTGTGCCGCCCTCCATCCGGAGTACGGCCTGGTCAATACCAGACGTCTGCAGCGGTATTCTGATCCGGAACAGATCAGCGGGCTGCTGAGGGAGATTCTCAGGCTGGGCTGTATGGCAGAACGCTGGTATGCCAAAGCGGAGCATCAGGGGTTTTCCTATGATCTGCGGGCAGTGGTGCAGGAAGGCAGGGTGGAGTATATCCTGGCAAGGCTTTCCAGAGGGCCCGTTACCAATCTGCATCTGAACAATCATCCTCTGGAGACAGAAGCACTGGGGCTTGCGCCGGAGGTTATGACTTCTGTCAGGGAACTGTGCCTGCAGGCAATGGCATGCTTCCCGGCCCTCAAAAGCGCAGGTATTGATATCCTGCTGGAGAAAGGAAGCCTGCGTCCCAGGATCATTGAGATGAATGCCCAGGGGGATCTGATCTATCAGGATATTTTCCGGGAAAACAGGATTTACCTTCGTCAGGCAGAGCGGATGAAACAGTGGACGGAGCAAACGTTATAGAAGCATGGGAGAGAAATCTATGAACAATCATGACGAAACAGAACAATCAGCCCGGCAGGAGGTGCCGATGCGGCTGTTTGCCGCCTCTTCCTCAGGCAGACAGCCTTCCGTGGATATGAATCAGGTGGTGGGCAGTTCGGACATTTTGTTTGTCTGTCTGGATACCCTGCGGTATGATGTGGCGGTACAGGAAGAAGCGGCAGGGACCACCCCTGTCTTAGATGCATACGGGCCCTGGGAAAAGTGTCAGGCGCCGGGAAATTTCACGCTGCCTTCTCACCATGCCATGTTTGCAGGATTTCTGCCCGGCCGCTTTGATGCCAAAACTGTGGCAGACCGGGAACTGTTGTTTTTCCCGGCGTCCATCGGACTGGGAAGTAAAGGCCCCAAAGGGGCGTATTCTTTTTCCGGAGCGACGATTATGGAAGGGCTGGAACAGGAAGGCTATGAAACCTGGTGTGTGGGCGGTGTGGCCTTTTTTGACAAGCGTTCTGATCTGGGCCGGGTATTTCCCGGTTATTTTCAGAAGAGTTTCTGGCATCCTTCTTTTGCCTGCCCGGTAAAAGACAGCACGAAAAATCAGGTGGATTTTATTTTGCGGAAGATAGAAAAGGCAGAGGCGGAGCGTATTTTTCTCTATCTGAATGTGGATGCCATTCACTATCCCAATTATTTCTATCTGGAAGGCGCCTCCGGTGACAGTCTGGCCAGTCACGGAGCGGCCCTGCGGTATGTGGACGGGGAATTGGGCAGATTGTTTGCCGGATGGAAAGAAAGACGCGGCGGCGCTTTTGTGATCTGCTGCTCGGATCACGGGACCTGCTATGGGGAGGACGGATGTCAGTTTCATGGGATCAACCATCCGGCAGTCAATACCGTCCCCTATAAACATTTTTTCCTGTAACATGCGGGAAAATAGCATATAGGGTATTAAAAACAACCGGAATTGATGACGGAGAATCAGAGAACAGAAAAGGAAACATGTGTTATGAATCCTTACAGGCAGTATATGTACAGTTATCCGCATAAGACGGCATATGGCCCTCTGGAGGGCGTTTTTCTGAAGGATTATGTGTCCTGTCTGGCCGGCAGGGAAAACGGCCTGTATGTGCATATTCCCTTTTGCCGGTCAAAATGCGGCTATTGTAATCTGTTTTCGGTAACGGGGCAGGGCAGGGAAGCCGTGGATCGGTATCTGCAGGCAGCAGAGCGGCAATGCAGACAGTACAGGGAGGTTTTGGAAGAAGTTTCTCCCGTATTTTCCCAGGTGGTGATCGGAGGCGGGACGCCGCTGTATCTGACAGAAGCCCAGCTTGATCATATGTTTGCCATGCTGAATCGCTATTTTGATCTGGGGGAGCCTGCAAAGCGGGATATGGTCATAGAGACAGCGCCGGGGCAGACCACAGAGGAAAAGCTGCGGCTTTTGAAACAGGCGGGTGTGACCAGAGTCAGTCTGGGGATCCAGAGCTTTTCGGACAGGGAGCTTTCCACGCTTGGGCGGCGGCATGACGCCGGACAGGCAAGAAAGGCGCTGGAGCTTTTGCAGTCTTTTGATTTTTCCTGCGTCAATGTGGATTTTATCTACGGGATACCGGGGCAGACGACGGACAGCCTGCTGGCTTCGCTGAAAGAGGCGGTTTCATTCGGGCCTGATGAAATTTTCCTGTATCCCCTGTATGTGAAGCATGGGGCGGGGCTGGAGCGGGCCGGTGTTGTGCCGGACGGCGAAGCGGCATTTGCCCGGTATCAGGCGGGGGCGGAATTTTTGCGGACGGCGGGATTCCGTCAGGATTCCATGCGCCGGTTTGTGCGAAAACAGGGAAGGCGGGCATATACGGAATGTGGATTCGGCACTTCTCTTGCACTGGGCTGCGGCGGCAGAAGCTATCTGGGAAATCTTCATTTCTGCAGTCCCTATGCCATTACCAGGGGCGAATGTCTGGCACGGCTGGCAGAGTATGAGGCGGCTGACGACTATACCAGAATCACACACGGCTTTTTGCTGTCGGAGGAGGAAATGCGGCGCAGGTATGTGATCCGGCATCTGCTGATTCGGCCGGGGCTGAGGCTTTCGGCATATCAGGCCAGGTTCGGCCGGGATGTGCGGCTGGATTTCCCGCTGCTTGTTCAATGGGCAGGGCAGGGACTTGCCAAAGTGGAAGGGGAATTTTTCACACTGACCCAGGCGGGACTGGATCTGTCGGATGCTCTGGGGCCCCGGCTGATCTCTTTGCAGGTGCAAAATGCCATGAGAAGGTGGGAGGAGAGCCATGAACAGGCGTATGATCTTATACAGAGGCAGTCTGAAGAGCTGTAATTACCATTGCTCCTATTGTCCGTTTTCCAGGCATCCCATGTCAGAACGGGAGCTTGCCAGAGACAGGGAGCAGTGGTTTTCTTTTGTCCGGACATTGGAAAGGCAGCGCCGGGGCATCCGGGCGCTGATGGTGACACCCTATGGGGAAGCGCTGATCCATCCCTGGTACTGGGAAGGGCTGGGACGTCTCAGTGCGCTTCCTGAGATGGATGCGGTGGGCGCCCAGACCAATCTGAGTTTTCCCATAGAAGAATTTCTGACCCGGTTTCGGGAGGCAGGGGGCGTTTTGGGAAAGCTGCGTCTCTGGGCCACCTTTCATCCGGAGATGACAGAGCCGGAAGTGTTTGCCGGGCGGTGCCGCAGGCTGGCAGAGACAGGCGTGCGCCTCTGCGCCGGCTGTGTGGGAGCGCCGGATCATCTGGAGCAGTTCCAGGAGCTGAAAAGTAAGCTGCCTCCGGAAGTTTATCTCTGGATCAACCAGATGGACGGTCTGAACAGGCCCTATACGGAACGGGAGCTGGAGGCATTTCTGGAGCTGGATCCCTATTTCATGCAGGAAGTACTGCCGGCGGAGGCGGATGTGGGCCTGTGCGGGCAGCGGCTTTTTGCGGAGGGAGACGGCAGGCTGCGCACCTGTAATATCAGCCCCGTATTGAAGGAGAAATGGACGGAAACCGGGGAACCGGAATTTCCCGCCCCCATATGCCGCAGGAAATATTGCTCCTGTTACCTTGCCTATGGAGGAAGGCAGGACTGGGTGGGCCATATGCTGTTCGGCCCGTATCCCCTCTTTCGGATTCCCAGACGTCCCCGGGCGGTTTTTCTGGATGTGGCGGGGACACTCACACCGGGGCATGGAAAGAAGGATGGGGGAAAAACTCCGGACAGGACACTGGCAGCCTTAAAGGCGCTGGCGGGAGAGGGAACGGCCCTGTTTTTTGCCACCACCCTGCCGTATCGGGAAGCAATGGAACGGTGCCGGCAGATCCGCTCCCTGTTCCGGGGAGGCGTATTTGCAGGGGGCGCCCATCTGCTGCTGCGGGAGCCGGGCGGGATAGAAGGAAAACCCCTGCAGGAGCATTTTGAGTTCCTGGACAGGTTTTGCGGCAGCTATCTGGAGGACTTAAAGAGCTTGGAACGGCAGTTTGGATTTCGCCTGATGACCTGCCGAAGAGGAGACTTATGTTATAAAATCACATTGCTCCGGCCTGCCCGCAGGCCCTGGGAAAACAGAGAGGCGGAAGCAGTATTTGACTGCCTGAGAGACAAAGAGAAAGAAAGCGGCGGCGCGGGCAGAAGCGGCCTGTCCGGGCCTGGCGATGTGAGATATCTCATAGAAGAAAACTGTCTGCAGATCCTGCCTGCACAGGCGGATAAGGCAGGCGGCGTAAAAACACTGTGCCGGTGGATGGGCATCCGGCCGTCAGAGGCATTTGCCTTTGGAGATTCTCCGGAGGATCGGGAGATGACGGCACTGTGCGGGGAATAAAAAAGGAGCGGGTGTTATGGTAATTACAATCAAAACCATAATGGATGGAATGAGCAGGTTAAATACCCTGCTGGGAGCTGTGGGCTCCGGGCTTACAGTCTGTGATCATTTTAAAAATCAGAACACGGATGCTATCAGGGCGGCAATCCGGAAACAATCTGAGCAAGCATACATATGTTATGCCAATTTTCGGGGAGAGAGAAAGGAAGCGCTGGGACTTCCTGTGAAAGCGGATATCCTGGGATACTGGGAACAGTGTCTCAAAAGAAATGTGCTGCCCGGCGTGGAAGATATGGTATCGGAAAATATTGCAGAGCGGGAAGAGGCGGAAATCCTTTTTCCTTATCTGTTGGAAGCCTGGATGGAGGTGCCGGATTTTGCGGACTGGCTGCACGGCCTGTTGACAGCCGACGGGCAGGAGGAGACACTGACCCTGCTGAAAGAGCTGGGAGAATGGATGCAGGGCCTGTCCCGTCTGACAGAAGAACTGAGGCAGCGAAGGCTGACAGATATGATACGGCCTTTGAGCGGCGGACAGATTATAGATGCCGGGCGATCCTGCAGCGAAAAAGATATCAGACGTTATTTTACAGTAAACAGCCGTTTCCCGGTGATGCTCAAAGTCATCAGTGCAGAGCAGGATGTGCCCCATCTTCCGGCGTTTCAGAAGATGTCAGAACTGGTGGAGGCAGGTTTTCCGGTGATCCTTTCCGGTTATGGGGGCCTGGGGAAAACAAGCCTGATGATGCGGATGGCGGTGCAGTGGGCCGCGATGGGCAGGCCGTCTTTCTGGCTGGCTCTTTCCGCTGACCGTATCCTGACCGAACCGGATGCGGAAATGATTTATCAGGAGCTTGCTTCCTATATGGCCTGCGGAGGCCGGGTGCTGCTCTGTATTGACAATCCCTTTGAAGGCCGTACCTCTTTTTCCAGTCTGCGGAAAATGTGGCAGGATACAGCCGGAATACAACTGATCATGGCAGAGCGTTCCAACCGGCTTTCCATGCTTGCCGATCCTTCTCAGGACGCGTTGTTGGACTGGTTTGATGATGCCAGGGTAGTGCTGCTGCGGGGAAATGGAGGGAGAAACCGGCCATATCAGTTAAAGGAGTATGAGGTCTTTTCTTTTGGGGAACAGCAAGGCAGAAAAAAGGAAATCCTGAAAACATGCACTTCTTTTCTGGTCCGGGACGGACTGATCGGAGAGGCAGACCAGGAGCGGATGATCCGGGAGATATTAAGGGAGTATGACAAAGATTCTGTCAGTCTGGTGGAGCTGATCTACCGTACGTTGTTTCTCTTTAAAGAGAATGTTGCCAAACCGGAAGAAATCAAACTGGACTGGGAGGAATGGAGAAGCTGCCTTCGGGAAGAATTTCCGGACATCGGAAACTCCCTTTCCCTGTATGGGGCGATTGCCGCTTTTAAAATATTGAATACGCCGCTGCCCCTGCCTTTATTCTGCAGGTATTTTAGCCTGGAAGAACGCCGGGTAAAAAACTGTCTGAGAGAGCATCTTCTGTCCCGGCACATCGAACCGGTGATTTACAGGGAAGAGAGCGGAACCCTGCAGCCCAAGCATGATGTGATTGCGGAACTGTTCTTCCTCTTTCATAAGGAAAAAGTATCGGTCAATGATCTGATACTGGATTTGCTGGATAGTATGAATGGAAAAGAAACAGAGCAGCTTTTGCAGAATATGGTGGTCAAAAAAGCAATCAGGGAAAAAAGGAACTATTACGTGGGGGAAATCGCTTACTGGGAATTTATGGAGAAGATTTTCGAGCGGACAGAGCGGGGAGAACTGAATCTGACACATACAGCGGCTGCCAATCTGTGTCTGGGATACCTGTGGGCAAGGCAGCAGCGGCCACGCTCCGAAAGCGATACCAGGATAAAAACTGTACTTGCACGGATGGCGCCTGCAATCAGCCCGGACCTTACCTTGTTAAAACTCTATACAGAGTGGGGAATCTGGGCACGCAGTCTCAGGGATGATACACTTGCCGAAAAAAAGTTCCGGGCAGTGGTGGATACGAATGCGGAAGATGTGGTAGCGAGGACGGAGCTGGGGAGACTGCTGGCAATACAGAAAAGGCGGAAAAAAGAAGCGGAGAAGGTGCTGCGGGAGGTAATCAGGATTGACGGGCGGAATATCCAGTCACGGACAGAACTGGGGAAATTGCTGTCGAAGCAGAAAGGGCGTGAAAAAGAAGCGGAAAAAGTGCTGCGGGAAGCGATGAAGATAGAGCCAAAAGATGTCCAGTCACGGACAGAACTGGGGAAGCTGCTGTCGAAGCAGTCCGGGCGTGAAGAAGAAGCGGAAAAAGTGTTGCGAGAAGCGATACAGATAGACCCGAAAAATCTGCATCCGCATACAGAACTGGGGAAATTACTGTCGAAGCAGTCCGGGCGTGAAGAAGAAGCGGAAAAAGTGCTGAGAAAAGTGATAGAAATAGATTTCAAAAATATCCAGTCACGAACAGAACTGGGGAAGCTGCTGTCGAAGCAGCCAGGCCGGAAAGAAGAAGCGGAAGCAGTGCTGAGGGAAGCGATACAAATAGACCCGAAAAATTTGCATCCGCATACGGAATTGGGCAGGCTGTTATCAAAACAGCCGGGCCGGAGAGCAGAGGCAGAAAAAGAGTTGCGAAAAGCAACGGAAATAGACCCGAAAAACCTGCACCCACGTACAGAATTGGGCAGACTGTTATCAAAACAGCCGGGCCGGAGAGCAGAGGCAGAAAAAGAGTTACGAAAAGTAATGGAGATAGACCACAGAAATTTACATGCCCGGACAGTGCTTGCAGAACTCTACGAAAAACAGGGTAAAAAACAGGAAGCAGCATCATTGTATCAGCAGATATGTGAGTATGCTCCCAATGATTCATACGGCAGAAGCGGTCTGGAGCGGCTGAAAAAGTATTTACCGTAATAGAAAGCCCGGAAATTATATTTTTTGTTGTCCGCAGAAAGATCAAAAGAGCATATCGGTCAGGTACTGATAGATTTCCTGGTTTTTCTCCTGCCAGTGTTGGCAGATATCAGCCGCCATATCTTCCAGCGGGACGGTCAGGCGGATGCTGACCAGTGTGCTCCCGTTTTCGGCGGCAGTCATTTCTGCGGTAAATTCCCCTTCAGAGGATTTACGGTAGGATGCCTGCACCGACACTTCTCTGCGCAGCTCCAGTTTATGGGCCTGGAGGTATTGGTCTGCCTCTTTTCTGATGTCAGGGTGGATGCGGCTTCCGAAATAGGTCAGGGTCTGTCTGCCTTCTTCGGTGATGGTCAGATAGGTCCGGTTGCCTCTGGTGCTGGCCTGGATAAGCTCTGCTTCGGACAGCTCTGCAATGGCCTGCTGAAGAGTAAGGAAACCTGTGTATTCTTTTTCCAGAATAAAGTCGCTGATCTGGGCATTGGTCAGAGGAAAGGAGACCCGGTTTAACATATACAGGACAATCAGTTTATAGAGGGTAAAGGATTTCTGTGCCATCGGCTGTTTCCTTTCTATTATGAATCGATTATCGGATGCAGGACAGGGGGTCTGTTGTCTGCCGCTCTGGCGAGGAGTCAGCGGGCCAGCCTGCCCTGCCAGGTGTTCCGGATGCGCATTTCATGGTGGATGGCATTGAGGACCGGGCGCTTGCGCAGGCTCCATTGGGGCGCCAGCAGCAGGTCCCGGGGGCCGTCTCCGGTGAGACGGTGAATCACGATCCGGGGTGAGAGGCGTTCCAGAGCGCCGGTTACGATGGTGATGTATTCGTCCTGCTCCAGGATTTTTACGTTTCCCCGCAGGTATTCTGTGGCCAGGTCCGTGCCCCGGAGAATATGCAGAAGCTGGAGTTTTACACCGAAAACGGGCAGGGTATTCAGGAAAGCGGCCGTTTCATACATCTGCGCTTCTGTCTCTCCCGGCAGACCCAGAATGATATGGGCGATCACGGGAATCTGACGCATGGAAAGGGCCTCTACCGCCCGGGTAAAGCAGGAGAGAGGATAGCCCCGCCGGATATAGGCGGCAGTCCCGGGATGGATGGTCTGCAGTCCCAGCTCAATCCAGATGAATTTATCCGGATAAGCCGACTTGAGCCAGGTGAGCAGATCGAGTACCTCTTCCGGCAGGCAGTCCGGTCTGGTGGCAATGGAAATACCGGCGATTTCCGGAGCATCCAGTGCCTGCATGTAGAGGGCGCGAAGCTGCAGGGCCGGGGCATAGGTATTGGTATAAGCCTGAAAATAGGCGATAAACCGGCTGCCTGTCCGCTTATCGCCAAACAGGGAAAGCCCCCTCTGAATCTGGTCGGAAACGGAGCATGTCTGTGTTTTCACAGCAAAGGCCCCGCTGCCCCCATTGCAGAAGATACAGCCCCGCCTGCCCAGCTTTCCGTCCCTGTTGGGACAGGTCATGCCTGCATCCAGAGCGATTTTATACAGTTTTTCATGAAAGGTATGCAGGCAGTAGGCATGAAACGAGTAATAAGGCTTATCCAGCCAGAAGGAAGG
>CANDNA010000016.1 GCA_947385955.1 uncultured Clostridia bacterium | reverse complement strand
TGTGGAAGAACTGAGCAAGCAGAAGAGAATGATATACTGGGAGAAAGATGCCTGATACCGGTATAGTATTTACAGTAGGCTGAGCGATAATGCGTTATAGAAAAACAGAGAATTCGGAGATAAAATGTATCGGAGTATTTTGGAAGAAATAGATGCAGTGGCAGGAATGGATTTTGAAGATGCTGCAAAGCGGCTGGAAGGCTGGGTCAATGCAGACAGCGGATTTTTGGAAACACTGAAGCAGATTGGAACGATTCCGGAATCAATTGCCCATGATTCGACAAAGGAAAAGCTGTTTTCCAAAGCGTCGGATGCAGTGCTGGCCCGTGCTTTTAAAGAAATCGGCCTGAAATCCATTGTATTAAGGGAACGTGGTGATTCTGCGGATGTGTTGGCGGAATCACGTATACATGGGTATACGCTTGTTGCTGATGCCAAGTCTTTCCGGATGAGCAGAACGGCTATAAATCAAAAAGATTTTAAAGTAGCTGCACTTTCCGGATGGAGAAGAGATGCGGAGTACGCGGTGTTGTGTGCCCCTTATTTTCAATATCCGTCTAAAAACAGCCAGGTGTATGAGCAGGCGATCAGGCACAACGTCTGTCTGCTGGGCTGGGAACATTTACTCTTTTTAATTGGACATACCTTCGATTGACAAGAGCACATACGGTCAGGACAGAGGAGATTTGGCGTCCTGTATCGTTACTTTCACTCCGCGTACGTCCAGTACGCGTCGCTCAAGTGCCTTGCAGGGCACCAAATCTCTTTCTGCCTGACTCTGCGACCTCAGGCGGAGAGAATTTCAGCAGTTTCAAGACAGACAACAGAGACGTACTGGACGTACGCCGATGGAGGATAACGCAGAAACTGCTGAAATTATCCCGCTTTGAGGCGTATGTGTCCTTGTCAATCGAAGGTAATATAAGGGAAACGATAGATCTGAATTTTTCAGAAATATGGAATTTCAGCGAACTGTATTCTCATCGGATCGTATGTGCAGATATGAAAAAATGTTTTATAAATCAACTGAATACTGCCCTGTTGCATTTGACTGAGAAAGAGGCTTGTCAGTTTGCTTCTTTATTGAAAGAACAGGCGGCATCCATGATTCAGCGCGGTAAAGTAGAAAAGTCTTTCTGGGAAGAAGAAAAAAAGAAGATAGAACAATATACCAGGGAAAAAGCGATCAGTGAATTGATAGCAACCAAAAAGATTCATAAAAAAATAAAACAGATTGATGTTTATATCAGGAGCTTGCAAAAATAATGGATGAACTTATTTCAGGTAATTCTATTGAACTTTTAAAAAATTTTTCAGATAATTTTGTTCATGCTATTATTTCAGATATTCCTTATGGGATTGGATATGATGACTGGGATGTATTGCATGATAATCAGAATACTGCATATGGAGGAGCTTCATCAGCACAACTTGCTGCCGGAGGAATATTCAGGCGCAGGGGAAAGCCTCTGAATGGATGGAGTGAAGCGGACAAAAAGATTCCGGAAGAGTATCAGCGTTGGTGCTCTTTGTGGGCCTCTGACTGGCTGCGGGTTTTAAAACCGGGTGGAAGTTGCTTTGTTTTTGCCGGCAGACGGTATGCGCACAGGTGCATGGTTGCAATGGAAGAAGCCGGATTTACTTTTAAGGATATGCTGTCATGGGAAAAAGAAGCGGCGCCCCAGCGTGCACAGCGGTTGTCTGCCATATATGAGCGTCGGAATGACGAGGCAAACGAACAAAAATGGTCGGGATGGCGTGTAGCCAATTTAAGGCCTCTTTTTGAACCGGTTCTGTGGTTTCAGAAACCTTATAAAACAGGGGGAACGATAGCCGATAATGTGCTGGAACATGAAGTCGGGGCATGGAATGAAGAGGCTTTGAAAAATTATAATATACAGACATCTGAACAGATGATTTTTTCCAATATGATAAAAGTGCACGTTACATCGGAAGATCATGGAAAACATATTGCACAGAAACCGTTAAAGTTGATGGAACTTTTGGTGTCTCTGGTTACTGTTGAAGGACAGACGGTTCTGGATCCGTTTATGGGGTCGGGAACCACCTGTCTGGCAGCAAAGCGGCTTAACCGGCATTATATCGGAATTGATATTGATCCGGGCAGTGTGGAAGCAGCCAGAGAACGTCTGGAAGCGCCGGTTCAGTATGAATTAGCGCTGTAGAATAAATGAGTTTGAGTAGTCGATAGGGACGCTGGAAGCCTGTGTTTATGCGGGTTTCGGCATTTTATTTTGTTTGTGGTTGTATTCTGGTTCTATAGCAATCCAATAAATTATTGCACATAATTACACGAACGAAACCACCCTGAACAATCCGAGGGACGGACAGTTGAAAATGCCTTTTCTATTACGTCCGGTAATTCTGACGCAGTATGTATTTTTACTTTTCTCAAATATGCCTTGATCTTTGACTACTTTCGCATGATGGGAGCGCATATTATCCATAATAATGATGGCATTTCCTGACAATGTCGGCAGTAAAATGTTTTCCAGATATTCTGCAAAACGTTCCGCTGTAGTATCGCCCTGATAAACCGTATGGGCTGACTTTCCGTTCAGCCGTATGCATGACAGGATCGTGGTGCTGCACGGCGTATTTACGGGTACGATTTCTACAGCCCGAACGTTTGTTTTAAGCAGGTGTAATGCCTTGTCATATTCGTGTTGACGCCGCTTTCATCCGGAAATACCAGGTTATTTACGCCGCTCTCTGGCATATGTTTTTCCATGCTTCCCTTTTGGCCCTGACATCGGGGACGCTCCTGCTTGCGAAGCATGGAGGACTTCTTTTTATAAACATATCCGAGTTTCAGGACTGCTTTGCGGACGGTTTTATCACTTACCTGTAACTGGAGTTTTCCCGTATTTCATGAATTGTAATATCGGACTGTGCCTGTATCAGACGGTCAATATCCTGAATGTCGGTTTGGCTGAGGGCAGGCTTTCGCCTGCGCAGGGAGACTCTGGTTTCCACAGAGCCGGTTTCCCGCATTCTTTTTTCCAGGCCGTAAACCGTTCTAATAGCATTCTGCCACTTCCTTATGCATTATGGGTTTTGTTTCAGGCATCAATAAGCAGTTTTCGCGTTTCGTTATGTAGCATAGTAATCATCTCTTAACTCTATCATAAACCCTATGTTAAGTGAGTGCAGTATTATTTTGGATTGCTATATATCCGAACCAGTCCCGTGATCTGGCTGACCAGTTGAATGGTCTGATAGAAGAATCTGATGAAGAGGAAGGAGACAGTGATAATGCCGGGAAAACATAAAGAACCTATCATAGCATTTCGTCCCAGCGCATGGGCAAGGGCGATCATAGAGCAGAGAGCCGCATTGGGTGGGATATATAAAAAGGATTTTATTACAAGGAGCTGTGTATATTCCAATGTTGTTGTGGTTGGTAAGAAAGAGAATATACAGCGGATTGTAAATTCCTTACAGGAAATGCAGACAGTTATGAGAGAAATTGCCGGACAAATCAAGTCCGGCGATTTCTCGTTATCAGAGGAAGATTATCAGGAGTTAATGAGGGATTATCTGGCGCTTGTGGTAACGATTGTAGATATCGTGGATGGGGCGGCGTATCTATTTGATAAAGAAGCACCGACTAAGCGGAGAAATTGGAAAGCGGAGTTGGAATTAGAGCAATATCGCCATGTTTTAGACCTTGAAGAAAGAGAAAAGTAATAGTAATAAAGAAACCGATTGAGAAAAGCGGCTTTTTGATGTACAATAGAACTGATATATTATGTGCTGAATACATATAATAAAGACAGTAAAAGGATGTTGGTTTTGTAGGAAGGCGGTGTTTTATGTTGACATTACAAGAGCAGGTGCTTCAGAAAGTTGATGATTTATCAGAAGATAACCTACGTTTTTTGTTAGATATGATAGAGCGTTTCATGTTACCTGATACTGTGAAAAAAAAGGCAACAGTAATTCCGAATAGAATTGGAATTGCGAGAGGACAGGATTTATATGACGATGAATATGATTTTGATGAAATGAACCCTGAGATTGCGAAAATGTTTGGAGTGGTAGAATGAAACTGTTATTAGACACACATATTATTTTATGGGCATTGGATGATAATCCCAAGTTGCCTAATGAGGCCAGAGCTTTAATAATGGATATGAAAAATGAGATCTATTATAGTTCAGCATCTGTTTGGGAAACAACGATAAAATATATGTCAAGACCAGACAAGATTCGGATTAGTGGTTCTAGGCTGTCAGATTTATGCCAAGAAATGGGTTACCAAATGGTACCAATTATTGATAAACATGTGAAAGCATTGGAAATGTTGGTATTTCATAATCCAAATCAAACACATAATGATCCTTTTGATCGGATTATGATTGCCCAAGCAAAGGCTGATGGTTTAAAGTTTGTTACGCATGATTCCAAAATTTCATTTTACGAAGAAGATTGTGTAATAGTTGTATGATGTAGTACACAAAATTGCGATTCAAATCTTCCCTAAAAAGACTGCTATTAAATAGGTATAAATTAGATTTAAGGTATATTAGGCTTTGATTTAAAATGGCATGAAAGTGGAGAGTGTCTATATGAAGGTTAAAATGTTAGAAGAAAACTATGTTGAAATGTGCGTGGGGACAATAAAGATCTATACATTTCCAATGTCGGTTAAAGATTTAATAAAGATTAGTTATGTGGCAGTTCGTGGAAGAGACAAAGAAGAAGGAGCGGTGCAAAGAGTTCTTAATAAAAAAAGGATATCTTCAATAAAACAATATGTATTAGAAGGTAACATGTTCGTAAATACTTTTGTTATAAATTGGGTTGATGAAAATTATGTGCCAGAAATAGGCGCTGAGGATGTGATAATACCACTTGTGGATAATGTTGCCCAGTTAATTGATGGTCAGCATCGTTTGGAGGGATTAAAAGAGGCGGTTAAAGTTGATGAAGAAATAAGTGAAAAAAAGGTACTTGTTTCTATGGTAATCGGTTTAAAGACAAGAGATGCTGCAAAGATATTCATAAATATTAATACAGAGCAAAAGCCAGCGCCTAAAAGTTTGATATTTGATTTATATGGAGTAACAGAAGATGATAAAAATTTTGCCATTACCCGGTCTGGAGATATTGCAAAAGAATTGAATGAAAATGTAGAGTCGCCATATTATAATTTGGTAAAGTATCCAGGAAATCCAAGAGGAAAAGGTAGAATAGATTTATCGACAATTGTAGGCGTACTGAAAAAATATGTGGATATTGATGGAAAATTTGTAGAAAAGAATATTCGAGATCTCAATTTACAGTCTCAGTTTATTATTAATTATTTTAGTGCTATTAAGTATCATTGGGATAAAGAAGATATGTGGGGGAATGCAAGTCAAAATGTATTTTTTAAGGCTTCAGGCTTTATTGCAGCATTGGAGTTTTTCTTTGAATATGTATTCCCAAAATGTGTTGAGAAAAAAAGCTTTAAATTAGATTATTTAATATCTTTATTTGATTTTGAAGAAACAGCATTGGTAACAAATAATGATATTAAGGGAAGCGATGGAAAAACTGCACGAAAAATGATAATAGACAATTTAAAACAGGGATTAAAAACAGAGACACCTCAGGAAAACGAATATGAGTATTAATAAAAGCGGATGCCAAGTTTATTTTGAGGGGATATTTACAGGAAATAGTGGTATACCTTTTCAACAAATTTCTAAATCACAATATGAACAAACTCATATAACAAAACAACAGGCGAATGATTTTTCAGAGCTTCTTGAGAGTGAAATTGCGTCATATTATTATAAGGCTTTGCTGAGTTATATAGAAAGCCTTCCGGCCATAGAGAATAAACTGTTTTCATGGGCAACAGTTCGGTTATACTATTCAGTATTTTATTCTATCCGGGCGTTTTTGGCCTGTGAAGATATTGCTATATTAAGACAAAGAAGAAGGTTGTATTATATTAAGGCAAAAGAGGGCGAGACGTTTAAAAAATGTGAGGATATGACGGATCACAAAGGAACAATTCTAACATTATGTAGATTATTTAAAAATTTAGATCCTTTATTATCGAATAATATTGAAAATATAAGTGCATATCACTGGATGATGAAAAAGAGGGAAGAGGTAAATTACAAAGATATAGATTTTCATGATCCTACTCCTCCAGAGTTTTGGGAAACAATTTCTTCTGAAATGCGACACCAGGATATTAAAAGTATTGTTGAAAAACTGTTAAATGATAATTGGTTGTATTGTTTTCAAGAAGAGTATGCGATATTGGCAGTACCGACAAAAAGGCTAATGTTAACAGTTGATACTATACATAGACTAAGAAAACAATGTGAGATTAGCGAAGATAAGAAAAGATTAATAGAAAGAATGTCAGGCGTACTGTCTGGAAATGTAATACAGGCATTAGAAATTTGGCGGCGATAAATAAAATGAAGTAGTTTAAAATAGCACGGTTTTATGAGTTGAAAAATCTCTGGTTCTGTGGTGATAGAGTGGTTCTGCTCTGGTTCTAAAAGCAGTTGAAACGACATGGAAACAATGTTTTTGTAGATTTGAGAGATGAAAAAAGGCGGAAAAGACCAGGATATAGAGAAAAAGACTCTCATATAAAACGAGATGGAATAATATGGATCATCATACAATATTGAAAATTGCATTGCAGCAGTCGGCATACGACTGCAGTTGTACACCGGAGGATTTTCTGGCAAAGGAGAACCGGGTCTTTGAATCTTTTGCCAGCAGTTTCGCCAGGCGTTACCTGGAGCTGCCTCATATCTGTACTCTGGTTTCCTATGGAACCAATATTGTGGCTTCGGGCCGGGCAGATCTGCTGGGCGGGATCGGGGCGTATCTTGACAGTATTTCCGATATTGCACACTGCTTTGAAACTCCGGGGCTGTATTCCCTCAACAGGGTATTGCAGAAAGCCGGGGCGGCGGTCTGTTTTATGTCGGATTATTTTCTTCCGGATGTGGATGAGGTGTTTCGCATCTGTGGAAGCTGTCCATATGAGATCCGGATATTGGAGGCAGAGCAGTTTGCAGATCTGTATCTGCCGGAATGGGGAAATGCATTGTGTGCAGACCGGAAAACCCTGGACAGGCTGGCAGTGGGAGCCTTTGAAAAGGGCAGGCTGATCGGGCTGGCGGGATGTTCTGCAGACTGTGATACGATGTGGCAGATCGGAGTGGATGTGCTTCCGGAATACAGAAGGCAGGGGATTGCCGTCGCTCTTACCAACAGGCTTGCCAGGGAGACCTTTGAACGGGGGTTTGTTCCGTTTTATTGTGCGGCATGGTCAAATGTAAAATCTGTTAAAAATGCCATCCGGAGCGGTTTCCGGCCCGGATGGGTGGAAATGACGGCAAAGCCGGCTGCTGACCCTGAACATATGGGCGGATGGGGATGATCTTTTGGATTATCCGGCCAGATTATCGTTTCTGGCCGGATTTGAAGGGGAGGATCCTGCCCCGTTTGCCTTTTTTGCCCTGCGGAGTTTCATCTGCAGGATTTCCAGAAGCTCTTCCTGGTCAGCAGGGGATAAGTTTCGAAACTCATATAAAAGGGTCTGCTCTTCCGGTGTCTGTGGGGCAGAGCCGGGCATATTCTCCTGAACAGGAAAATTCCCGGTCAATATCCAGTCCACAGAGCAGTGCAGGACAAGCGAAAGCTGCACCAGGGTGGCGGCAGCCGGCAGGCGGTTTCCGTTTTCGATGTCGCTGATATTCCCGGACGATATACCTGCAGCGGCTTTGATATCAAGCTGGGTCAGCCCCAATTCTTTCCGTCTGGCTTTGATTCTTGCACCAATGGTGTTCATATCCAGTTCCATTACGGCCTCCTGTTTTGTCGTAGATTTGGAATAAAAGTCCCTTTTACCCGGATCATGCCGGAATATGATGAAAAATACCCGTTTATGTAGTCTTTATTGACATTCTCCTTTATAGGAGATATACTGTGTTTGATCAAAAGTTATCGTTTGCAGGACCGTAGATACTGCAAAAATAACGAGATTATCATATCAGATTTTTTTTCAAATCTCAAGAGCCGGAGATCTCCGGCAGCCAGGTTCGTCGTCCGGTTCAGGACACAGGAAAGATAAGTACGGAAAGGGTAGGTGCAGGATGCAGAGGAACAGACCGGAGAGGATGTGTGCAGACTGCGCCTGTGTCCGCTACAGGATAAGAGGGCAGTACATCAGCAAACCCGGTAAAACCGAGGCATATGAAACAAAAGCCTGCAAATAAAAAGAGTGGAGAAAAAGAAAAGCAGTCGGAATTATCCCGCTGCTTTTATATCTTTTGTGATAAATCAGAAAAGGATTTCATAGTTGATGGCCTCAGACTTATTTTGCATGACTGACATTGAGCAACTGCATAAGTCCGTCCTGGAGAACCTGAGAGCAGTTCACTCCGCGCTTTTCTGCCAGGGTGGCCATCCATGCAGGAAGTGAGACATTTTTACGGACTGCTCTGATGTCGGTTGCAGACCGGTATGCGAATGTATCAATGCTGATGATGGAGCAGGTGGCATTTTCCGGAATATCCAGTTTATGCTGAGGGGTGGGAGCCGGGATCTCGTTTCCTTCATCCTCTGCCACAACGAGCCATCCGCTTGCGGCAGGGAGGGTTTACCGCTCGCCCTGTTTGATTTCCCTGCGTATGTAGCGGAGATCATCTTCATCGAAATGACCACGTTTTAAAGGAATGGAATCTCCCGTTTGTGGATTGTAGTAGATATCGTGGTTCCCGCCGCTCCGTTTGAACTGACAGCCACTGTTGTTCAGCTCTTTGATTGCTGTGTTCCTTGGAATATTATACAGAATATATCAAGATAATACACAACGATACACAAATATTTTGTGCAAGCGTGTGGCGTGGTGTATGTCCTTCTGATAAGAGGTGGGTCAGGGAGGAAGCTGCAGCAGGGTATGTATGACCCTTCTGATTTCTTTGATCCGTGTCCGGGCGAAGGCCGGATGGTCCTGAAACCATTTCCTGTTCAGCGGAGAAGGATGAGGAAGGACATAGGCAGGCTTTCCGTACAGGGTAAGATTTTGGAACACCAGCTCGGTCAGGGGGATCCGGGGAAAGAAATAGGCAGCCGCATATCCTCCGATCAGAATATAAATTTCATTCTGCACCAATGCCAGTTCCTGCGAAAGCCATTGATCGGCACAGCTTACCGGGGGCCGTCTGTCTCCTTTGCCGGGATTTTTGCCCGGATAGCAGTGGGCGATGGAAACAATATAAAAATGATCCGGCTGATAAAAGACTTCATCGGAAATGCCGTACCATTCAGAGCGCAGCCGTTTGCCGCTGGCATCGTGGAACGGTTTTCCGGTCAGATGGACACTGCGTGAAGGCGCCTGACTGATCTGCATGATTTTGGCATCTGCGTTTCCGAATACGACAGGGTGGGGTTCAAAGCCGAACGATTCCTGGCACTGCCTGCAGGCACAGATCTCTTTGTGAAGGCGCTGTAATTTTTCTGTATTGCCGGAAGGTATAGTATGTCTGGCTGTCATTTTCTGCATCTCATTTCCCTCATAAACTGATAAATCATATGATATCCGGATTCCGATGATTTTATCATATCTTTCAGTCCGGCCAATTGGTTTCAACAGTATTTGCAAATCGCCGGTCCTCTCTTTGAACTGTCATAATCCCTTCTGTATATTATCGTTTGTCCTGATTGTATCACGGCCGTTTACGCGATTCAATTCAGGATGCCCTTTCTTTTGCCGGGTGGATTTCCGCTTGTCAATGAAAGGAAAGTGGTGTATGATGTGTTACATTATCTATAACAGAATTTGGTGTACAAGGAGCGGGTAGTATGACAGATGCGCAGAAAACAGGACTGTTTGAGAATATGCCGGTGCCACGGGCGGTGGCAAAACTGGCGGTTCCCACGATTATCAGTTCTCTGGTTATGATTATCTATAATATGGCAGATACGTATTTTGTAGGTATGCTCAATGACCCGGTGCAGAATGCGGCTGTCGCGCTGGCAGGTCCGGTCCTGCTGGCATTCAATGCAGTCAACAATCTGTTCGGTGTGGGCAGTTCCAGTATGATGAGCCGGGCGATGGGACGAAAGGATTATGAAACCGTGCATAAAAGCAGTGCCTTTGGCTTTTATTCCTCACTGCTTTGCGGCCTTTTGTTTTCTCTGATCTGTACTGTGTTTCGGGTACCGCTGCTTTTGCTGCTGGGAGCGGATGCACAGACAGCAGCCGCTACTGCAGCTTATATGAAGTGGACGGTGAGCTGTGGGGCAGCGCCTGCCATATTGAATGTGGTGATGGCTTATATGGTGCGTTCAGAGGGCAATTCTCTGCATGCCAGTATAGGCACCATGAGCGGCTGCCTTTTGAATATTGTACTGGACCCGATTTTTATTCTGCCCTGGGGGCTGAATATGGGGGCGGCCGGAGCTGCCCTGGCGACGCTGCTGTCCAACTGCGTGGCCTGCACGTATTTTCTGATTCTGCTCTTTGTGAAAAGGAAACAGACTCTGATCAGCCTGCATCCCCGTCAGCTTCATCTGAAAAAAGAGGTGGTATTGGGAGTCTGTATCGTAGGGATTCCTGCGTCCATCCAGAATCTTCTGAATGTGACAGGTATGACCATTCTGAATAATTTTACCTCTGTCTATGGGGCAGGCGCTATGGCAGCTATGGGAATTACCCAGAAAATTTATATGATTCCCATGTATATGGCATTGGGCCTTTCCCAGGGGATCATGCCTCTGATCAGTTACAACTATTCCTGCAAAAACTATAAGCGTATGAAAGAAACGTTGTATTTTACCATGAAGATTACACTGGGCTTTATGGCCGTGGTAACGGTATTGTTTTATCTGAGTGCAGGGGCGTTGACAGGTTCTTTTATGAAGGATGCGGAAGTGGTGGCCTATGGCACCAGACTGATGCGGGGGTTTTGTCTGGGACTGTGCTTTCTCTGTGTGGATTTTATTGCAGTGGGCGTTTTCCAGGCCACAGGGAAAGGCAGAGAAGCGTTGATTTTTGCGATTATGCGAAAAATTGTCCTGGAAATTCCGGCTCTGTATGTGTTGAACAGGCTGTTTCCTCTGTATGGTCTTGCCTATGCGCAGTTTGTGGCAGAAGTGGTACTGGCAGCCGCGGCTGTATGGGTATTGGCGGGTATGTTCCGAAAGCTGTCATAAATGCCCTGCAAAGGTATGTGCCAGTGCGGCATATTCCTCCTGAAAGATGCTTTCCCTGCGCCATACGATATTGCATGTATGCTGCAGGGGAAAGCCCTCAAGAGGAAGGATCTGCAGTTCCGTTTCCGATGTAACAGCGGCTTCAAACAGAAAAGCGATGCCGCATCCCTGAACGGTCAGGGCTTTTTGTACTTTGATATCATTGGTTTCGATCAGAGATGCAAAATCCGAAAGAGAAAGATTGTGCCGGTTGAGGCTGTGCTCCAGGATTTCCCGATTGCCGGAACCGGGTTCCCGGATAATCAGGGTATGTGGGAGGAGTTCTTCCATAGAAGAGGCGGTAAAAGGCAGATTTCTGGCACATACAGGGACAAAATTCTGCCGGGAGAAGAGCAGATATGCATATTCCTGTTTTGAAAAATTTCCTTCCACTACGGCCAGATCAATTTCGTCCTGATCCAGCCGGGCCAACAGAGCGGCAGTATTTTGGATGGTCAGGAAGATATCGGAAGCGGGATGGGTTCTGAGATATCCGGCAAGTACCTTTGGCAGCATAAATTCTCCGGGAGTGGGTGTGGCTCCAAGACGAAGGGGTCTGTGCCCCTGTTCTTTCAGCTTTTCCTGTAAGATCCGTTCATCACTGCGGGCTGTTCTGGCATATCGGTACAGCATTTCTCCGGCGGCAGTCAGAGACATTTTTTTCCCTTCAAATTGAAAAAGAGACACGCCGTAATGAGTTTCCAGGCTTTTCATCTGCCGGGATACGGCAGGCTGTGTCAGAGCCAGTGCATCGGCTGCTTTCGTAAAATTCTGATGTTCACATACGGAAAGAAACGTTTCCATCTTCAGATCCTGCATTCTATTTCCCTCATGCATTTTTTTTTATGATTTCATAAAAATCAATTATTTTACAATATGATTTACAAGGCTTATACTCATTTCACAGGCGGATGGAACAACGGATGCCAAAAAGAAACAGGAGGTTGTGAAATGAGAGAAAAAGAAAGTAAGGGTACAATACTCTGGAAACTTTTTAAAGCAACATTTGGATTGAGTGCATGTACATTCGGAGGCGGTTTTGTTATCGTATCCCTGATGAAAAAGAAATTTGTGGAAGAGCTGGGATGGCTGGAAGAAGAGGAGATGCTGGATATAACTGCGATTGCCCAATCCTCACCGGGACCGATCCCCATCAATGCATCCGTGATTCTGGGATACCGGATGGCAGGACTGGCAGGAACGGCAGCGGCCATACTGGGAACCATTCTTCCACCTATGTTTATCATTTCGATGATTGCTGTATTTTATGCACAGTTCAGAGAAAACCGGTTGATTGCCACAGCACTGCAGGTGATGAGGGCAGGGGTGGCAGCAGTGATCTTTGACGTGGTATGGAATCTGGCAAAAAATGTATGTAAAACAAAACGTGCGTTATATATTACATTGATGATTGTTTCCTTTGTGGCAGCGGCGGTGCTTGATATCAGTGCTATGCTGATTATACTGGTTTGCCTGGTGATTGGCCTGATGGATGCCGTAACACCTGTTTTGAGAAAACAGGAAAAGAAAGGGAGGGTTTCAGAATGATAGTTCAATTATTTTTCAGTTTTATCAAAGTAGGACTGTTCAGCGTGGGAGGCGGCTATGCAGCCATTCCGCTGATTCGCAACCAGATCGTGGATGTACACGGCCTGATGTCTCTGGAGGAATTTACCGATCTGATTACCATCGCAGAAATGACGCCGGGACCGATTTCGATTAATTCCGCTACTTTTGTGGGGACTCGTCTGGCGGGCATACCGGGGGCTGTTTTATGCACGCTGGGATGTATTCTTCCTTCCTTTTTTATCTGCCTTGCGCTGGCTT
Organism: uncultured Clostridia bacterium; assembly: GCA_947385955.1. Lineage (GTDB taxonomy): Bacteria > Bacillota > Clostridia > Lachnospirales > Lachnospiraceae > VSOB01. Next base: position 57,655 of record CANDNA010000016.1, on the reverse strand, counting down.
ACTTCTATTATAAATACAGACAACTTGGCGGGGTGCAGAAAGTATTGTCGGCCCTTCGCCCGGCGGTGGTGGCCTTGATTGCATCTGCCGGCCTGTCCATCCTTCTGCTGGGTATTTTTGGAGATGCCGGGGTGGCGCCTGAAAATCTGCGAGTTGTGGAATGTGTGTTGTTTGCGGGAGCTTTGTATGCACTGCGGAAATATAAACTGAATGCGATTCAGATTATTTTCGGTACCGGTGCGGCAGGAACTCTGGTCTATGCACTGCTTTAATTCTGTTAACTAAAATGCAAATTTAGTTGACAAATAAAACCGCTGACTGTATACTGGGATACAAAGTAAACGGATAAGAGATACCGGAAAACAGAAAGAGGAAAAATTATGATACACCTGGCGGAAGAAATCATCAATGGAAGGCGGCTTGAGCAAAGTGATGACATGACACTGTTGCTGGAAGGAGAGCTGGAAATGCTGTGTGAAGGCGCTGACCGGATCCGGAAAGCTCTGTGCGGAGAGCGGGCGGAGTTGTGCAGCATTATCAATGGCAGATCAGGATGCTGCAGTGAAAACTGCAAGTTCTGCGCCCAGTCTCTCCATCACCATACAGTATGTGAAACGTATGCGTTTCCGGAACCGGAAGAGTTTGTAAAGGGATGCGGCCATATGGAAGAGATGGGAGTGGACCGCTATTCCATTGTGACATCGGGACGGGCTGTGTCAGGAGCGGATCTGGAAAAATCCATAGCGGCCTATACGGCCATGCATAAGCAGTATCCCGGAATGATTCTCTGCGCTTCTCACGGGTTGATGACGGTGGAAGATATGAAGCGGCTGAAAGCCGCCGGTGTGTCAATGTATCATACCAATGTGGAAACATCAGAGCGGTTTTTTCCCAGTATTTGTACCAGCCACACTTATACGGATAAATTAAAACAGATTCGCCGGGCCAGGGAAGCGGGGCTGGAGGTATGCTCCGGAGGGATCCTGGGTATGGGGGAAACCTGGCAGGATCGGATTGATATGGCGCTTTTACTGGCAAAACTGGAAATTATGTCGATTCCGTTGAATTTCCTGCTGCCGATTCCGGGCACGCCGCTTGCCGGACAGCCGCTGCTGTCTGAAGAGGAAATACGCCGTATTGTAGCCTTGTTCCGTTATATCAATCCCAGGGCTTATATTCGTATTGCAGCAGGCAGGGTCCGTTTTGCAGAGGGCGGCGGCATTTTATTTGCCAGCGGAGCCAACGCCACACTGACAGGGGACATGCTGACAACCACAGGCAATCATACCGCTTCTGACCGGGCTCTTCTGACCGGGCTGGGGTATGTATTGAAGGAGACCGGGGAAACAGAGGGGGCTGCGGGATGAACAGAAAAGTAGCGGATCAATCGGAATTTACCAGAGAAGGAAAGGGTAGGGAACTGGCGCTGATTGGATTGATGACTTCACTGCTCTGCATTCTGGGACCGCTTTCGGTTCCCCTTCCGTTCAGTCCGGTTCCGATTTCCCTGACCAATCTGGGAATTTATTTTGCCCTTTATGTGCTGGGCAGGAAGCGGGGATGTATCAGTTATCTGATTTATCTTTTGATGGGATTTATTGGCATTCCGGTTTTTTCAGGATTTACCGGCGGCCCTGCAAAGCTGCTGGGACCTACAGGAGGGTATTTGATCGGTTTTATTCTGATGGGGCTTCTGGCGGGGGTCTGCATTGACAAAAAACCATACCGGCCTTTTCTCTGTCTGCTGGGCATGGCAGCGGGAACGGCAGTCTGCTATTTGTTTGGGACGTTCTGGCTGGCAGAGCAGGCAGATCTGACGTTTGGAGGGGCGCTGGCTGCAGGCGTGATTCCCTTTCTTCCCGGTGATTTTGTCAAGATGCTGATTGCCATGACGGCAGGGCCTGTGATTCGGAAGCGTCTGCAGTCCGCAGGGCTGTTCTGACTCCGGAGAGAACATATTTGGATAAAATAACAGGAGAGACATTTGTATGGGAGCTGTTTGTTTGAAAATGGCTCTCATTTTTTACAAAAGAAGTTCTGTCTGTCAGGGATTTTTTGTGGAAATTTATTCAAAATTCCTTGCGAAGAAAACAGCATTGCACTATAATTTACAAAAAGGATAAGAAAGGAGTGGGAAAATGGAAGTGAACAGCCCGGAAGAATTCAGAAAATCAGCCGGGGAGACTGATGATGCCAGAGATGCGGGATTGGGAACCCCTGAAGATATCGTTCGTTATGATAACATTCGTTATGGAGAAGATAACAGGTGGAACCTGTTGGATGTATATCATCTGAAAGGAGTGAATACGCCCCGGCCTGCTATCATCAGTATACATGGAGGCGGCTGGGTTTATGGAGATAAGGAACGTTATCAGTATTATTGTATGGACCTGGCCCAAAGAGGCTTTACTGTGGTCAATTTTTCTTATCGTCTGGCTCCGGAACATATATTTCCTGCGGCGCTTGAGGATGTCAATGAGGTGTTTGTCTGGATTGCAGAGCATGGCAGACAATATCAGATTGATACAGAGCGGTTGTTTGTAGTGGGAGACTCGGCAGGCGGACAGCTTGCCAGCCAGTATCTGGCTCTTCTGACCTGTGAGGAGTACAGAAAGCTCTTCGATTTTTCAGTGCCTTATGACCGGCTTAAGGTACTGGGGGCAGGGCTGAATTGTGGACTGTATGATACGAAGCGGTTTATTATGGAGGCGGATGAGGATGATATTATTTTTTATTATCTGAATCATGACAGAGAGACCTGCCTTGACCGGATGGATACGGTTTCCCATGTGACAGGACAGTTTCCGCCTTCTTTTATTATGACCTCCTGTCATGACTTTCTGTATCCCCATGCGGAGCCTATGTACCGCCTCTTACAGGAGCGGGGCGTGGCCTGCCGTTATCAGGTGTATGGAGGAGAGGACCGGCCGGAAATAGCCCATGTATTTCATCTGGATATACGTCTTGCGGAAGCGGCTCTGTGTAATGATGAGGAATGTGAATTTTTCCGCAGCATACTGGATGCGCAATAAGGCGCAGCAGATTGTTTAAAAACCGGAAAATAACAGAAAATGAAATAAAACAAACGAAAAAAGGAGGCAGTCATATGTCAGGTTTACCAGTACCAACACCACACAACGGGGCAAAACAGGGAGAGATTGCAAAGACAGTTCTGATGCCGGGAGATCCGTTGCGGGCCAAATACATCGCGGATACGTATCTGGAGGATGTGGTATGCTTTAATACGGTCAGAAATATGTTTGGCTATACAGGCACTTATCAGGGAAAGCAGATTTCTGTCATGGGCGGCGGTATGGGAATGCCGTCTATCGGTATCTATTCTTATGAACTGTATCATTTTTATGATGTGGACAGCATTATCCGCATCGGCTCAGCCGGCGGCTATGCAGATGATCTCCAGTTGATGGATATTGTCATTGGTATGGGGGCATGTACCAATTCCAACTATGCCCATCAGTATCAGCTTCCGGGTACTTTTGCACCGATTGCCGATTACGGGCTGATGCAGAAGGCGGTTGATGCGGCAAAAGCACAGGGAAAAAAGGTAAGAGTGGGAAATATTCTTTCCTCTGATGTATTTTATTCGGCAGATCCCACAGAGAAGGACAGATGGAAGCAGATGGGAGTGCTGGCGGTTGAAATGGAAGCGGCGGCGCTTTATATGAATGCAGCCAGTGCAGGAAAGAAAGCACTCTGTATTCTTACCATTTCCGACCATCTGTACAGATCGGAAGAGTTGACGGCGCAGCAGCGTCAGACCGGATTCGGCAGCATGATGGAAATCGCTCTTGCACTTGTACTGTAATCCGTGTCTGATATCCGGACAGATATCAGGGGTGTTTTCACAGGCTGATGGGGAAGAATTATGTGGAAAAGGCTGAAGGAGTATATTCTGCAGGATGTAAACAATGAAAATGAAATAAAGATGCATGCGGTGATCCTCAGAATGGGCCTTCTGGTCATGTTTTTTTATCATGTTATTTCAGCAGCAGGAGCAGCCATGATGCGGCGTCCGGGCGCCGGTATGGCTGCGGCTGTTGGCCTGTTATTGTGTGTGTGGCTGTTTCGTGAGACATATCATGACAGGACACAGTTTGCAGCGTATATTTTTTTGTCGTCTTTTACGGTTTTGATTCTGGTTTCTGTGCTGATGCATGGAAATACCACCTGCGTGTTCCATTTTATGTATGTACAGATTGTACTGCTGTATGCCCTGGATTATATGCCGTTCTGCCGGAAAATTTTCTGTGCTGTCCTGCTGGTGATTTTCCGTATCTGGCTGTACTCCTATGTGGACAGTGTCGGCCCTGTGTATGTGGTCAGCGACGGAGAGCTGATGCTCTGGCAGGGACTGCATATTGCAGTGACCTGTATGCTGCTGCTGGTGACCGTATCGGCTTCCACACAGGATTTCCGGGAGATGCAGGCGAAACTGGTTTCCTACAACCGGAAACTGAAAGATATGGCCGGCGTTGATCCGCTGACAGGACTGCAGAATCGGCGCAGTACACTGGAATACATAAAGGAAAAGGTGGAGAATTACAGGAGCGGTAAGGCGACGGCTCTGACCATTGCCATCGGAGATATTGATTTTTTCAAGAAGGTCAATGACACTTACGGACACAATCAGGGGGATGAGGTACTACGGATACTGGCAGACATGTTCCAGGCGTTTATGCAGGGGAAAGGAAGGGTTGCCAGGTGGGGAGGGGAAGAATTTCTCTTTGTTTTTCATAATATCAATGGCGATGATGCCAGTAATATGCTTGTGGAACTGCGGAAAGCCATCCATCATATCAAGTTCCGCCTGGGTGGAGACCTGGTCCGTATTACCATGACCTTCGGGGTGGCGGAATATGATCTGCGGATGGAAGCGGATGCGGTGATTGAGGAAGCGGATCAGAAACTGTATGCGGGGAAAGAGAGCGGACGGGATCGGATTGTGTATTAAAAAAAAGAACCTATATGACGGAATAGGTTCTTTTTCTTTTTCCATATATCAAAAATAAGTATTATGCCATTTTGTTGCAAGCCAGACTCAGACGGGAAATCTTTCTGGAAGCAGTATTCTTGTGATATACACCTTTGCTGGTTGCCTTATCGATTTTGGAAATAGCATTCAGCAGAGCAGCGTTGGCAGCTTCCTTGTCGTTAGCGGCGATGGCTGCGTGTACTTTCTTGATGGATGTTTTCACACCGGACTTAATGGCTTTGTTGCGTTCCATTTTGGTACGGTTCACAAGAATTCTCTTTTTTGCAGATTTGATGTTTGCCAAGGTCTACACCTCCTATTGTATGGGTATTGTAATGTTCGGAAGATGTTTCATTAAAGCCGGACACGGACGTTCTAATGTAAACATGCGAATATATTATATGAAAAACGGAGATTTCTGTCAATACATAATTTTAAGGTTTTTGCGAAAAATAAGGGACAATTCGTTACGGTTCCTGCAATGCAGCAAAGCAGTTTGAACTGCGGCAGGAAAAATGAATAATATAGAGAAAGTGCAGCGAGAGCTGGGAAAGAAACAGGGATTGTCGGATGAGTTGTTTTCAGGTTAGGACAGATTTGGCATTGGAAGCAAGAGAGAGCATTGGAAAAGCAGAGGAAGAACTCCGGGGGATCAGTGTAGAAGAATATGACAAAGAAGAAATCCAGGTGCATATTACCAGGGTGGTGATCTCTTCCAAAAACGGTGCAAAGGCAATGAACAAGCCAATGGGAAATTATATTACACTGGAAGCGCCGGCCATGCAGGAAGCAGACGAGGATTATCACAGAGAGATATCGGAAGAGCTGGCCAGACAGATTAAAAGTATCCTTCCCGGAGCGGATGCGGAGCAGTCCATCCTGGTGGTGGGACTGGGCAACCGGGATGTGACCGCAGACGCTCTGGGTCCCGGAGTGGTGGATAATCTGTTTGTCACAAGGCATATTGTAAAGGAATACGGGAAGGCGGCTTACAGCAAGGAACGGATGAATATGGTCAGCGGTATCGTACCAGGCGTTATGGCGGCTACCGGAATGGAGGCGGCAGAGATTGTCAAAGGAGTGGTGGAACAGACAAAGCCGGATCTGATTCTGGTAGTGGATGCACTGGCGGCCAGAAGTACAAAGCGTCTGAACCGTACCATCCAGGTGACGGATACAGGCATACAGCCCGGTTCCGGTGTGGGAAATCACCGAAATGCACTGACCCGGGATAATCTGGGGGTACCGGTCATTGCGGTGGGTGTCCCTACGGTAGTGGATGCGGCGACAATTGTGGTGGATGCCATTGAGAAGCTGCAAAAAGAACTGCCGGAAACGGACCGGGTGTTTGGGACAGACAGCATCCGTACCATGTCAGAGTTGAACAATATGTATGTGACAGGAAAAAATATAGATGAAATTGTGAAACGTCTGAGTTTTACCATTTCTGAGGCACTGAATATTGCATTTGAGCTGTAGAGAGCGGCGGTTTTGTGTCATAAATGAAATCTGATCCACATATACTTGTCTATGCGGATAATCAGATTGAATAACAGCAGTAATATGGGCGGAAAAAACAGAAAAAGGCTTTGTTTTCTTGCGGCCGGGCTGCTTTTTTTAGGAATGAGCAGGTCTGTGGCAGAAAATGGGGAAGCCCCCTTTCGTCTGCAGGATGAGATCATTGGTGAAGTACAGGAAAAAGCGTATGAAACGTGTATTCCTGTATTTTCTTTTATGGAGGAGGAAACCCGGAAAGAAAAGGATGCGCCGCTGGCAGCAGAGGTTTTTACAGGCTTTCTTCCTCTGTATGAATATGTGGAACTGCATTCTGTGACTCCCATGCAGGCGGAGAGCAGATATACAGTGGAGCAGATTATCGAAGGCCGGGAATCTCATGAGAAGGATGAGGAAGAGCTGGAGCTGGACGAGGATTTGATCGAAGCCATAAAAAAAGAAAATGAAAAAGCGGGCGTGGAAGAGCAGGCTGCAGACCGGGCGGGTGAATTTCAGGAAGCGGAAAAGGTGCTGACCATCAATAAGGAGGAACTGCAGGACTTTGACCGCCTGGTTTCGGAATTTTATGCGGTGGACAGTACGACTTATATTGGCCGGGATCAACTGGATGTGAACAAGCTCATGTCCTGGGACATGACATTGAAACAGACCGACGCCTCCAGGCCGCAGATTCTGATCTACCATACCCATTCCCAGGAAGGATTTGCGGATTCTGTACCGGGGGACGACAATACGACGATTATGGGAGCCGGGGAAAAGCTGGCGCAGGTCCTGCGGGACCAATATGGCTTTTACGTGATTCATCATCTGGGGAAATATGATGTGGAGAGCAGGGATTATGCCTACTCCAATTCGGCGCCGGCACTGGAGCAGATATTGGCGGAAAATCCGGAGATAGAGGTGATTATCGACCTGCACCGGGACGAGGTGGCTGCGGATCGAAAACTGGTGACAGAGATCGACGGCAGACCTACGGCCAAATTTATGTTTTTTAACGGGCTCTCCCGTACCAACAAAACCGGAGAGATCGAATATCTGCAAAATCCCAATCTGAATGAAAATCTGGCATTTTCGTTTCAGATGCAGGTAGTCAGCAATGAGTATTACCCTGGCATTACACGGAGGATTTATCTGAAAGGATACCGGTATAATATGCATTACCGGGGAAAAACGCTGCTGATTGAACTGGGAGCACAGACCAATACCGTGGAAGAAATCATGAATGCCATTGATCCACTGGCCCATATACTGTCGATTGTACTCTCAGGAGAGGATACACCGGATACACCGGCTGCAGTACAGGATGGAGAAGAATCGCAGATACAGACAGAAGAGGAAGCAGAATGATTTTTCCTGCCTGTGCGGGCGCAGGTTGCATTGGCCGGGATAAACTGGTATAATCTCGAAAGAACATACCGGACCCTCAGACGGGCGCCGGGCGTCGATACGGACAGAGATAGGATGGGATAACATGACATACATGGACAGGAGCAGAATCAGGAATTTCTGCATCATTGCGCATATTGATCACGGGAAATCCACGCTGGCAGACAGGATCATTGAAAAAACCGGGCTGCTGACAGAGCGGGAAATGCAGGCACAGGTCCTGGACAATATGGAACTGGAACGGGAGCGGGGGATTACGATCAAATCACAGGCGGTGCGTATCGTCTATCAGGCAAAGGACGGGAAAGAGTATATCCTGAATCTGATCGATACGCCCGGGCATGTGGATTTTAATTATGAAGTCAGCAGAAGCCTTGCTGCCTGTGACGGTGCGGTGCTGGTGGTGGATGCGGCACAGGGGATTGAGGCACAGACGCTGGCCAATGTGTATCTGGCGCTGGATCATGACCTGGATGTGTTTCCGGTGATCAATAAAATTGATCTGCCCAGCGCGGAGCCGCAGCGGGTAAAGGATGAGATTGAGGATGTGATCGGGCTGGAAGCACAGGATGCACCGATGATTTCGGCCAAAAACGGCATCGGGATTGAGGAAGTACTGGAACAGATCGTGACCAGGATTCCTGCGCCGAAGGGAGATCCCGAAGCCCCTCTGTCGGCGCTGATCTTTGATTCCCTGTATGATTCCTATAAGGGTGTCATTATTTTCTGCAGAATCATGGACGGTACGGTAAGCCGGGGAACGACAATACGGATGATGGCCACAGGCGCAGAGGCTGAAGTGGCAGAGGTGGGATATTTCGGCGCCGGGCAGTTTATGCCCTGTGACGCTTTAAGCGCCGGTATGGTGGGATATATTACGGCTTCCATCAAAAATGTGAAAGACACGATGGTGGGCGATACGGTGACAGACGCTGCCAGGCCCTGCGATACGCCGCTGCCGGGCTATAAGGAAGTCACGCCGATGGTTTACTGCGGGATGTATCCGGCAGACGGGGCGAAGTATCCGGATCTGCGGGATGCGCTGGAAAAGCTTCAGTTGAATGATGCGTCCCTGCGGTATGAGCCGGAGACCTCTGTGGCGCTGGGATTCGGATTCCGCTGCGGCTTTCTGGGGCTGCTGCATCTGGAAATCATTCAGGAACGTCTGGAGAGGGAATACAATCTGGATCTGGTGACAACGGCGCCCAGTGTCATCTATAAGGTGCATAAAACAAACGGGGAAGTGATTGAGCTGACCAACCCGTCCAATCTGCCGGAGCCTACAGAAATTGAGTATATGGAAGAGCCGGTGGTCAATGCGGAAATTATGGTAACGAAGGAGTTCGTAGGCCCGATTATGGAGCTGTGTCAGGAGCGGCGGGGACGTTATATCAGTATGGAATATATGGAAGAAACACGTGCCCTGATCAAGTATGAGCTGCCGTTGAATGAGATTATTTATGACTTTTTTGACGCACTGAAATCCAGATCCCGGGGATATGCATCCTTTGATTATGAACTGAAGGGATATGAGCAGTCGGAAATGGTAAAACTGGACATCCTGATCAACAAAGAAGAGGTGGATGCCCTGTCCTTTATTGTCCACAGCGCCGGCGCCTATGAGCGGGGCAGGAAAATGTGTGAAAAGCTGAAGGAAGAGATTCCCAGGCATCTGTTCGAGATACCCATTCAGGCGGCGGTGGGCGGTAAAATCATCGCCAGGGAAACGGTAAAGGCAATGCGTAAGGATGTGCTGGCCAAGTGTTATGGCGGTGACATTACCCGAAAGAAAAAGCTGCTGGAAAAGCAGAAGGAAGGAAAGAAGCGGATGCGCCAGATCGGCAGTGTGGAGATTCCCCAGAAGGCCTTTATGAGCGTTTTGAAGCTGGATGATAAATAGGATGAAAACGCTGGGAGTTTATATACACATTCCGTTCTGCCTGCGAAAATGTCTGTATTGTGATTTTCTGTCAGGGCCGGCTCCTTTGCCTGTGATAGAGCGTTATGTACAGGCACTGTGCAGGGAAATGGAAACGGAAGCGGTGCAATATAAAGAATATCAGGTGAGGACGGTGTTTCTTGGAGGAGGGACACCGTCCGTTCTTTCCGGGGAACAGATCCGGCGTATTTTCGCCTGCCTGCAGGATTGTTTTCAGACGGATCCGGAGGCGGAAATCACGATGGAGATGAATCCGGGCACAGTGACGAAAGAAAAGCTGGAGGCTTGCCGGAGGGCGGGGGTAACCCGGGTCAGTCTGGGCCTGCAGTCCGGGGATAACGGGGAACTGAAAATACTGGGAAGGGTGCATACCTGGGAAGAATTTCTGCAAAGCTACAGGCTGTGCCGGGATGCGGGCTTTGCACAGATCAATGTGGATCTGATCAGTGCGCTTCCGGGTCAGACGGCAGATTCCTGGCAAACTACACTGGAAAAGACCGTGGCCCTGGAGCCGGCACATATTTCAGCCTACAGTCTGATCATAGAGGAGGGTACGCCCTTTTATAAAATATATGGGAAAGGCAGGGGAACGGGGATGTTTGCGGCACTGCCGGATGAAGAGACAGAAGGAAGGATAGATCAGATTACGAAACAGTTTCTGGCATCCCGGGGATACAGGCGGTATGAAATATCCAACTATGCAAAGCCGGGAGCGGAGTGCAGGCATAACTGCCTGTACTGGATGCGGGGAAACTATGCAGGCTTTGGGCTGGGGGCGGCCTCTATGGTGGAAAACCGGAGGTGGTTCAATCTCACGAAACTGGATGATTACCTGTCATTGCAGGAACGGGAAACTCCCGGAAGCTGCAGGGCGGGAGAACCTTACAGCCTGTCATTGCAGGAGCAGATGGAAGAAACAATGTTCCTGGGACTTCGGATGACGGAGGGGGTGTCCTGTCAGAAGTTCCTGCACTGCTTTGGACGCAGTATGGAAGAGGTCTATGGAAAGGTATTGGAAAAACACAGGGCGGCAGGCCTTTTGGAGTACAATGGACAGAACGTGCGGCTGACAGACCGGGGAATCGATGTGAGCAATTATGTGCTGGCAGATTTTCTCCTGTCATAGCAGGAAAATGTGTACAGACCGGAACCGGTGTGGAAAGGCACTTTAGGAAAGGTCCCTTCATAGAATGATAGTAAATTGATTTTGGGGGCTCCTTTTGAAAACCTTTCAGCAACCTTTATCCGCGGAGGAAGAAGCCTGCTGCATCAGACGTATGCAGGAGGAAGGCAGTGAGAGAGCCAGGGAAGCCAGAGCGCTGCTGATCGAACGAAATCTGCGTCTGGTAGCCCATATTGCCAAAAAATATCAAAATCTGGATGAAGATATGGAAGATCTGATTTCCATAGGGACCATAGGGCTGATCAAGGCAGTCAATACCTTTGATGCGGCAAAGAAGATACGCCTGTCCAGTTATGCCAGCAAATGTATTGAAAATGAACTGCTTATGATGATCCGGGGAAGAAAGAAGAAATCAAAAGAGGTTTCCCTGTATGAGCCTATCGGAACGGACAAAGAAGGCAATGAGATCAGTCTGTTGGATATTATCGAAAATGAACAGACTGATATTCTGGAAAGTATGGAGCGGAAACGCAATACGAAAAAGCTGGGCGAGCTGTTATATACAAGGCTGGACGAACGGGAACGGGAGATTATCTGTATGAGATACGGTATCCTCCTGTCCGGCAGTCAGGAATCGTGCGGATCCTTTCCCGTACAGATCGGCTGCGGTGAAGAAGTGACACAGCGGGAGATCGGTGCGATGCTGGGGATTTCAAGGAGCTATGTGTCAAGAATCGAAAAGCGGGCGCTGCAGAAGCTGAGAATGGGAATGGAAGGGGCCGTGTAGGAGAAAGAACAGTAAGAGCGGGAAAATGCTTTACAAACATAAAAATGCATACTAAGATGAAACTTATACGGTAGTCTGAAATTAAGGAGAAAACAATGGTAATTACAATAGAAGAAATATTAATGGAAGCAATGCGTGCGGGAGCATCCGATGTGCATTTAACGGTTGGGGTTCCGCCTAAAATGAGGGTGGACGGCAGCCTGACAGCCATGTCCTATCCCAGCCTGGCTGCATCAGATACCCTGGCAATGTTGATTTCTGTTATGTCAGAGTCGCAGCGGGAGATATTCGAGGAGCGGGGCGATTATGATATGGCTTTTGCGGTGCGGGATGTGGGGCGGTTCCGGGTCAATGCCTACAAACAGCGGGGCAGTGTGGCAATGGCCATACGTCTGGTGAGTACGGATATCCCTTCTGCAGAGCAGCTTGGAATGCCCAGGTCGGTGGCGGAGCTGTATCAGAAAAAGCAGGGGCTGATTCTGGTCACCGGGCCCGCAGGCTGCGGGAAGTCGGCCACGATGGCCGCTTTGATAGACCGGATCAACAGCCAGAGGGAAACCCATATTATCACTCTGGAGGACCCGATGGAGTACCAGCACCATCACAAGCTGTCGATTGTCAACCAGCGGGAAATCGGTCTGGACTGCCAGGACTATGTATCGGCGCTGGAGTCAGCGCTCCGGGAGGATCCGGATGTGATTCTGGTGGGGGATATGCGGGATCTGGAAACCATCGGCGCTGTCATTACCGCAGCAGAAACAGGACATCTGGTGCTGGCTTCCCTGCATACCACGGGAGTGGTTAATTCGGTGGAACGCATGGTGGATCTGTTTCCCACATACAGGCAGCAGCAGATTCGGATCCGTCTGGCCAATGTACTGGAAGCGGTGATTTCCCAGCAGCTTCTGCCTGCGCTGGAAGGCGGCGGCCGGATTGCGGCCTTTGAGGTGCTGCACGGGACACGGACAGTCCGCAGCCTGATCCGGGAAGGCAGGATGGGACAGCTTCCGGCGGCCATGCAGGCAGGCAGAAAGCTGGGAATGGTGACAATGGATGAAGCCATCGGCAGACTTCTGGAAGAAGGCGTGATTTCCAAAGAAACGGCGGTCTGGTATGCGCAGCAGCCGGAGTTTATGAATGGGCGTATTTAGAGATACAGAGATTTCACAGGAAGGATGCTGCTGTTGTAAAACACAAAAGGAGATTGCTTTCCTGTGAAATAAAAATCTTCCGGCGGCCGGGTCCGCTTTGTTTTTTTTGCTTGCATTTTCTGACAGATTCCCATATAATATCTTTACAGAAATTTTCACAGACGTATCTTTTTATCTTTTGCAGGAATCACTGCATATTTTCCGGAGAATCAGAATAAACAAAGGAGTGAACATGTTCAATACAATTGTATCAGGGGCGTTCTGCGGGATCGACAGCTATCTTGTACAGGTAGAGGTGGATGTGTCCCAGGGGCTTCCGTGTATGGAAATGGTAGGCTGTCTGAGCAGAGAGGCAGGGGAAGCCAAGCAGAGGATACGGGTGGCGCTGCGCAACATCGGGATCTGTCTGCCGCCGTCCAGAATTACCATCAATTTATCACCGGCAGACCGGTATAAAAGCGGTACGGCGTTTGATCTGCCGTCTGCCATCGGACTGTTGGTCTCTATGGGGCTGCTGGAAGCAGAAAAGACAAAGAATATTCTGTTTGCGGGGGAACTGGGGCTGGGCGGAGAACTGAAACGGGTAAAGGGAATCCTTCCTATTGTCAGGACCGCTGCAGGAGCCGGGATCGCAGCCTGTATTGTGCCGGAGGAAAATGGCACAGAGGCTGCAGTGATTGAAGGCATCCGTGTGTATGGGGCCGTTCATATTTCCCAGGTAGTAAAGGCACTGCGCGTTGGCATGGAGGAAGCGGGACTGAGGCGGATCCGGCTCACAAAAACCGCAGAGCAGGATGACGAAAGCGCCAGCGGAGAAGAAGATTTTGCAGACATTTCCGGACAGGAAACGGTCAGGCGGGCTGCAGAGATCGCTGCCGCCGGATTCCACCATATGCTGCTGGTGGGTCCGCCGGGCGGAGGCAAGACGATGATTGCCAGACGCCTGCCTTCTATTCTGCCGCCGCTTTCTCCGGAGGAAAGTCTGGAGGTGTCTGCCATATACAGTGTATGCGGCAGGCTGGAAGGGGGCCGGATATTACAGAAAAGGCCGTTTGTGGCGCCGCATCATACTGCCACAGGGGCTTCGGTTATCGGCGGAGGCAGGGTGCCTGTACCGGGTGCAGTCAGTCTTGCCCACAGAGGGGTGCTGTTTCTGGATGAACTGCCGGAATTTGGACGCAGTGTACTGGATATGCTCAGGCAGCCTCTGGAAGAACGAAAGGTACGGATTGCCAGGACTTACGGCAACATAGAATATCCGGCGGATTTTATTATGGTGGGCGCAATGAATCCATGCCCCTGCGGATATTATCCGGGTCGGAGATGCCAGTGCAGCCAGACGCAGATTCAGAGGTATCTGAGTCGCATTTCCGGACCGATACGGGATCGGATGGACCTGTGTGTGGGAGTACCGGGTGTGGAAACGGAAAAACTGTTTTGCAGAAAAAGGGGAGAGAGCAGCGCTTCCATACGCAGACGTATCCACAGAGCCAGACGGATGCAGGAAAAACGGTTTGGCAGCCGCCTGCGGTTTAATGGGGAAATGAGTATCCGGGAAACAGAAACATACTGTGCTTTGGATAAAGAGGCTGAAAAGAGGCTGCGTCAGGCAGCGGAGACTTTTTCCATAAGCCTTCGGGGCTGTCATAAGGTGCTGCGCACTGCGCGTTCGATAGCCGATCTGGCGGGGGAAGAAGATATCAATGTGTACCATATTAATGAGGCCGTGTATTATCGCCTGTCAGCCGGCGCATACTGGGAGAAGAACATATAATGGGAAAGACAACAGAGGAACAATGTATTCATATAGGCCAGTCTGTCTATCCGGCCATGCTGCGTCAGGTGCGGCATGCACCCAGGCGGCTTTATGTGAGAGGGGATCTGCCGGAGGCGGATAAGGCAGCGGTGGCTATTATCGGCGCCAGAAGATGCAGTTCCTATGGGCGGGAGATGGCCCGCTGGTTTGGAGCGGAGCTTTCATCGGCCGGTGTTCAGATTATCAGCGGTATGGCAGCCGGTATCGACGGCATCGCCCAGCAGGCGGCGCTGTCCGCCGGCGGCAGGAGTTTTGGGGTGCTGGGCTGTGGTACGGACATTTGTTATCCAAAAGAAAACCGGGATTTGTATGAAGCGCTTTTGGAAAATGGCGGGATTTTGTCGGAACATCCCTGTGGCACCATGCCGCTGGCAGGCCATTTCCCGTCCAGAAACCGGGTGATCAGCGGACTTTCGGATATTGTGCTTGTGATTGAGGCAAAGCAGCGAAGCGGTACGCTGATTACTGTGGATTTTGCGCTGGAACAGGGCAGGGATGTGTATGTACTGCCCGGAAGGCTTACGGATGCCTGCAGTGCGGGATGCAACAGACTGCTGCGGCAGGGCGCCGGTGTTGCGCTGACACCGGCAGATATTCTGGAGGCGCTTTCGGGCATGGGCAGGTATCGGAAAACAGATCAGGAAAACGCTGCAGGCAGCAGAAAGACAGAAAAGGAACGGCCCCGTGACAGGAACGGAGGCACATGGGTTAACATGAGCCCGGAGGAAATGACAGTCTGGGAATCTCTGGGGGACCGTCCTGTTACCCTGCAGGAGCTGTATGAAACCATCCGGTCAGCCCGGCCGGATGCGGATATGGGCCTGCCGGAGATAACGGACATTCTTATGGATTTTCTGCTGCGGGGATGGGTGTCCCGGGAGTGGGGAAACCGGTATGAAAGAAACCGGAATATGGAAGCCGCACAGTTCCGGCCTCCTTTTTCCAAATAAAAACTGCTTGCTATTCCCAAAATTTTGTTGTATAGTTTTTAAGATTTTATATAAGGGGGAGCAAAGAGAATGGCAAAATATCTGGTTATTGTGGAATCGCCTGCCAAAGTAAAAACGATTAAGAAATTTCTCGGAGCCAATTATGAGGTGGCGGCCAGCAACGGACATGTACGGGATCTGCCGAAAAGCCAGCTCGGCATTGACGTGGAACATGGGTATGAGCCAAAGTATATTACCATCCGGGGAAAAGGAGATATTCTTGCAAACCTGAGAAAAGAAGTGAAAAAAGCAGAAAAAATCTATCTGGCAACCGACCCTGACCGGGAGGGAGAAGCCATATCCTGGCATTTGCTGCATACACTGAAACTGGAAAATAAAAAAGTGTATCGGATCACTTTTAATGAAATCACAAAACAGGCAGTCAGGGAATCTCTGAAAAATGCCAGGGAAATTGATATGGATCTTGTGGATGCCCAGCAGGCACGCCGTATGCTGGACCGTATGGTGGGCTATCGGATTTCTCCGCTTTTATGGGCCAAGATCAAAAGAGGGTTAAGTGCCGGCCGGGTTCAGTCGGTGGCACTGCGTATTATCTGTGACAGAGAAGAAGAGATCAGCGCTTTTATTCCGGAAGAATACTGGAGCCTGGAAGTGAAACTTGCAGTAAAGGGAGAAAAGAAACCGCTGGCGGCCAAATATTACGGAGCCGACGGGAGCCGGAAAACGATAGCGTCAGGCGCGGAGCTGGAAGAGATCTGCAAAGAGCTGGAAAAAGAAACCTATCATGTGGATGAAGTGAAAAAGGGGGAGCGGGTCAAAAAAGCGCCGCTGCCGTTTACCACTTCCACATTGCAGCAGGAAGCCAGCAAGGCACTGAATTTTTCCACACAGAAAACCATGCGTCTGGCACAGCAGCTGTATGAGGGCGTTGACATAAAAGGAAGCGGGACAGTGGGGATTATTTCCTATCTGCGTACGGATTCCACCAGAGTATCGGAAGAAGCGGCCCGGATGGCAAAGGGGTATATTACGCAAAATTATGGTACAGAGTATGCGGCGGCGGCTGTGGCGGAAAAAAAGGGCGGGCAGAAAATACAGGATGCCCATGAGGCCATCCGCCCCACAGATATCAGCAGGACGCCGTATTTGCTGAAGGACTCTTTGAGCCGGGATCAGTTCAGGCTGTATCAGTTGATCTGGAAACGCTTTACGGCAAGCCAGATGGCGCCTGCAAAATATGAAACCACTTCCGTCCGGATCGGTGCAGGACGGCACTGCTTTACTGTGGCGGCTTCCAAAGTCGTTTTTGACGGCTTTATGAGTGTGTACACCGGCGCGGATGAGGAAAAGCAGGAGAATAATCTGTTGGTAAAAGGGATTGATCAGAATTCTGTGCTGACATTTCAGGAATTTGATTCCGGGCAGCATTTTACCCAGCCGCCGGCCCATTATACGGAAGCCAGTCTGGTCCGGGCGCTGGAAGAGCTGGGAATCGGCAGACCCAGTACTTATGCGCCTACCATCACCACCATACTTGCCAGACGCTATGTAACAAAGGAAAACCGTAATCTGTATGTGACAGAGCTGGGTGAGGTGGTAAACAATATGATGAAAACCGCATTTCCCAGCATTGTGGATGTGAGTTTTACAGCCAATCTGGAAGCGCTTCTGGATAAGGTGGAGGAAGGCGTGATCAGTTGGAAAACAGTGGTGTCCAATTTTTACCCTGATCTGGATGAGGCAGTGAATACAGCGGAAAAGGAACTGGCCCAGGTGCGCATTGCAGACGAGGTGTCGGATGAGGTATGTGAACTGTGCGGCAGGCAGATGGTGATCAAGTATGGCCCTCACGGCCGTTTTTTGGCATGTCCCGGTTTCCCGGACTGCAGAAATACCAAACCATATTTTGAAAAAATCGGCATTGCCTGTCCGCTGTGCGGAAAAGACATTGTACTGAAAAAGACAAAAAAAGGCAGGAAATATTATGGCTGTATCGGTAATCCGGAATGTGATTTTATGGTCTGGCAGAAACCATCGTCCATCCGGTGCGGGAAATGCGGCTCTCTTATGCTGGAAAAAGGCAATAAACTGGTCTGTATGGAAGAAACCTGCGGAAATATCCTGGAAAAGCCGAAGAATTCCGAAATTATACCGAAATCATAGACATTTTGTGGTATTTTTCGATATTTTTCGGGAAAGCATTGCGAAAAATATCATATTGTATTACAATGGGTTACATGAGAAGGAGAATCCATATGAGCAGTGTACAATTATTGGACAAGACCAGAAAAATCGGAATGCTCCTGCACAATAACAATTCCAGCAAGGTGATATTTAATGATATCTGCAATGTCATGAGGGAAATTCTGAATTCCAATGTACTTGTCATCAGCAGAAAAGGCAAAGTCCTCGGCGTGGGAAGCGGAAAAGAGGATGAGCTGATCGGCGGCAGAGTGGGCGATTACATTGACGCTATGCTGAATGAGAGGATGCTGGGCGTGCTTTCCACCAAGGAGAATGTAAATCTTGAGGCGCTTGGTTTCGGAGAGGAGGATGCCAGAAGGTTTCAGGCCATTATTACGCCGATTGATATTGCGGGAGAGAGGCTGGGTACTCTGTTTATTTATAAGGACAGCGAGCCTTATGAAATAGATGATATCATTCTCTGTGAATATGGGACGACTGTAGTCAGTCTGGAAATGCTCCGGGCAGTGAATGAAGAGAGTGCAGAGGAAGCCAGAAAGCTGGCGGTAGTCAAATCCGCGGTCAGTACACTTTCTTTTTCTGAAATGGAAGCAATTACTCATATTTTTGATGAACTGAACGGCCACGAGGGAATCCTGGTGGCGAGTAAGATTGCAGACCGGGTGGGGATTACCCGTTCTGTTATCGTCAACGCACTGCGGAAGTTTGAGAGTGCAGGCGTAATTGAATCCCGGTCCTCCGGCATGAAGGGAACCTATATCAAAGTACTTAACGATGTGGTCTTTGGAGAGGTGGAAAAGCTGAAACGGCAGAAGCTGGAAAAAGGGAATTTGCAGAATGAAAAAAGCAAATAAAGTTTTCTGAAACGGAGAAAAAATACAAGGGACTTATAGGAAATAAGTCCCGTTTTATGTCTGTTTGGGATAAAATCCTTGTCTTTTTTCACAAAAAATATATAATGGAATAGACAGAACAATGACAGGGGAGTCATATGTTTTTTTATGGAAGGAGAGCATGATATGGTTCATTCGGGCGTATTTAATTATATCAATGTTATGGATAAAACCCTGGACGCGGCATGGACGCGGAATGAGGTGATTTCCAATAATATTGCCAATGTGGATACACCTGGTTATAAAAGACAGGACGTAAAATTTGAAGATGAACTGCGTCTTGCGCTGGGCAGTTCCAGATACAAAACTGTGGATGCCAAAGTGGCGGATCTGAAGGTGGGACGGCTGAATCCCCGTACTTATACGGATTATTCAAATTTTTCCTATCGTACTGACAGAAACAATGTGGATATTGATACAGAGAATGTACTGCTGGCTTCCAACCAGCTCAAGTACAATGCGATTATGGCAGGGGTCAACCAGGAGTTTTCAAACCTGAAACTGGTAATGCGGTAACAGATAAGGGGGAACTGACATGAGTATGTTTACATCATTTGATATCAATGCATCGGGCCTGACGGCAGAGCGTTTCCGCATGGATATCATTTCACAGAATGTGGCAAATGCCAATACGACCAGGACAGAGGACGGCACCCCGTACCGCCGTAAGGTTGTGGCTTTTGCAGAAAAAGAGACACAGACGCCGTTCAGTCGTGTACTGGATTCGGCCAGAGACAATTATTCTGGTAAAGGAGTCAAAGTCAGTACGGTGGCAGAGGATACCTGGACCGATATGAAGATGGTGTATGATCCCTCCCATCCGGATGCAGATGACAATGGGTATGTATTATATCCCAATGTAAACATTGTGACGGAAATGACCAATGTGATTGATGCCAGCCGTGCTTATGAAGCCAATGCGACTGCCTTCAATGCCAGCAAGGCGATGGCGATGAAGGGTCTGGAGATGGGACAATAATCTGAATAATAGAGATGCGCAGACGGAACCGGACAGTATACAGCCCGGTTTTGTCAGGCACTGAAATAAAGGAGAATGGAAATGGAGATCGGATCGCTGTATCATGTAAGTTCCGGCGCTGTCAGAGAAGCGGCAAAGCAGACCGGAGCGGCGAAAAAGGCAGAGGCGGCAAAAGAAAGTAAAGACATATTCAGTACAATGCTGAACAATGCCATAGATAACTTACATACAACAAACGGTTATATTTCCGATATGGAAAACGAAGAACTGAAAGTTGCGCTGGGGCAGGCAGAAAACACCCATGATCTTTCCATTGCAATGCAGAAAGCATCTGCCGCATTACAGTATACGGTTTCCGTAAAAGACAAATTTATGGAAGCGTATAAAGAGATAATGCAGATGCAGATATAGGATATGGGAGTAAAGAAAAATGACTGAAAAGTTAAAAGCGGTTCCGGCAAAAATACTGGAATGGTGGAATAAATTTACTTCTAAACAGAAGACGATTATCATATGTATTGCAGCAGGTGTTGCGATTGCTCTGGCAATATTGGTAACGGTTCTGACGAGACCTCAGTACGAACTTCTGGCCAATTGCGAAAGCACCAAAGAGGCATCACAGATTACGGAGCTTCTGGACGGCGCCGGCATTACCTATACCGTGTCGGATGACGGCTATCAGATCAAGGTCATCAGGGAACAGATTTCAGATGCCAATCTGCTTTTGGGCGCCAACAATATTCCTGCGGCAGCTTACGGAATTGATAATGTGACGAACGGCGGATTTTCCACCACCGAGTCAGATAAGCAGAAACGCTATAAACTCTATCTGCAGGGGCAGATGGAAGAGGATCTGCTTCGATTCGAGGCAGTAGAAAAAGCGGATGTGCAGCTTTCCCTTCCGGAAAACGACGGGACACTGCTTTCCAAAAATGAAGAGTCCTATGCCAGCATCATTCTGACCCTGGACGGGGAGTTTACACAGGAAAATGCGGCTGCAATGGCGCAGTTTGTCAAGACAGCGCTGGGAAATGAAAACGCCAGCAATATTACGATTCTGGATAGTCAGGGAAATCTTCTGTTTTCCGGTGAAGATTCCTATTCGGTTACAGGAAATGCCAGCAATCAGCTTTCTGTCAAACAGCAGGCCGAACGGCTTGTACAAAGTGAAGTGAAGCGGGTTTTGCTGGGGACCAATCAATATGATAATGTGGAAGTGGCCAGCAATCTTTCCCTGGATTTTTCTTCCACAGAGATTACCAATCATGATTTTACACCGGCAGACGGGCAGACACAGGGAGTGCTCAGTGAAGAAAATCTGTTCAGTGCCGAAAATGTGAACAATTCCGGCGGTGTGCCCGGTACGGATTCCAATGGAGAGAATCTGACCACCTATGAGATGCCGGACAGTGAAAATTCCAGCTCTACCCAGACGGAAGAGAGCCGGAAGTATCTTCCCAATGAGAGAATTATGTCCCAGTCTATTCCTCCGGGACTGATCCAGTATGAGGAATCTTCTATTTCCGTCGCTGGTATTACATATAACGTACAGAGGGAAGAGGATATTGAGAACCAGGGACTGCTGGACGGCATCAGCTGGGAGGAATACAAGGCGGCCAACAGCGAACGGGTTGTGCAGCCTGTAGATGACAGCATGATTGATATCGTATCCAAAGCTACCGGTATTTCAGCGGAAAATATTGCGATGGTAGCATATGAGGAACCGCTGTTTATCGACAAGGAAGGAATGAATATCAGAGCGACGGATGTGATCCAGATCGTACTGATTATCATTATTCTGGGATTATTGGCTTTTGTTGTGTTCAGAAGCATGCGGGGAGAAAAAGCGGCAGAGGAAGAGGAAGAGCTTTCCGTGGAAGATCTGCTGCAGTCCACGCCGGAACCTGAGGTAGAGTCGATTGCAGTGGAAGAGTGGTCGGAAACACGGAAGATGATAGAAAAGTTTGTGGATGAGAACCCGGAAGCGGTGGCAAATCTGCTCAGGAACTGGTTAAACGAAGATTGGGGGTAAGAGGATATGGCAACGGATTCTGGCTTATCCGGCCTACAGAAGGCAGCAGTGCTGCTGATTGCACTGGGACCGGAAAAATCATCCCATATCTTTAAACATCTGAAAGAAGATGAAATAGAAGAACTGACACTGGAGATTGCGAATACAAGAAGTATTACACCCCAGTTGAAGGAAACAGTCATAGAAGAATTTTATCAGGTCTGCCTGGCACAGCAGTATATTGCCGAAGGCGGTATCGGGTATGCCAAGGAGCTTCTGGAAAAAGCGCTTGGCGAGGAACGGGCAAGAGATGTAATTGGCAAGCTGACGGCATCGCTGCAGGTGAAACCCTTTGAGTTTGTACGAAAGACAGATGCGTCACAGTTGCTTAACTTTATCCAGGACGAACATCCTCAGACGATTGCGCTGATTATGTCATATCTTTCCCCGGCACAGTCCTCCATGATCCTGTCCTCACTGCCTCCGGAGAGGCAGGCGGACGTGGCAAAGCGTATTGCGATTATGGACAGGACGAGCCCGGATGTGATTAAGGAAGTGGAAAAGGTTTTGGAATCCAAGCTGTCCTCTCTTGTCAACCAGGATTATACGATTATCGGTGGTGTGGATGCGGTAGTTGAAATCCTGAACTCCGTAGACCGCGGTACAGAAAAGCATATTATGGAAACTCTGGAAATCGAAGAACCGGAACTTGCGGACGAGATCCGGAAAAAGATGTTCGTATTCGAGGATATTCTTTTGCTGGATGACAGAGCGATCCAGAGAGTTCTCCGGGATGTGGAGAATTCCGACCTTGCGATTGCCCTGAAGGGATCTAATGAGGAAGTA
Source organism: uncultured Clostridia bacterium (assembly GCA_947385955.1). Lineage (GTDB taxonomy): Bacteria > Bacillota > Clostridia > Lachnospirales > Lachnospiraceae > VSOB01. The sequence goes on along the minus strand of CANDNA010000016.1, from coordinate 35,061 downwards.
CAGAGTGCTATTTTCAACAACCTGTCCAAACGTCTGGCTGCCATGATCAAAGAGGACATGGAATTTATGGGACCAGTTCGTATGAAGGATGTGGAAGAAGCACAGCAGAAGATTGTAAATATTATCAGAAAACTGGAAGACGCTGCGGAAATTGTCATTTCCAGAGGTGGAGGGGATGAAATTGTTGTCTAGTAACTTGCTGAAAAGGAGCTGGGTGCAAGTTCAGTCCGATGACACCAGAGTGATCAACAGCAATGATATTTTGGAAAGGCGTATGCGGGAACTGGGCATTGAGCCTCTGCCGGAAGAACATGAAGAACGGCAGGAAGGGTTCCGGAGCGGATTGGGCGCCGAAGAACTGAGCGGATTTGCTTCGGAAGGTGAGGGAGGTCCCACTGTGATCAAGGCGGATCCCCCGGCTCCACCGGAGCCTGTGTATGAAGGGCCCAGCCCGGAAGAATTGATTGCCCAGGCCCAGGCGGAAATCCAGCAGATGATGGAAAACGCCCAGGCGGAAATCGCGGCAGCCAGACAGCAGGCAGTGGAAGAAGGCCGGCAGGAAGGCCGGATGCAGGGATATAACGACGGAGCTGCTTCTGCGAATGCGGAACTGGCAGAGGCCAGGGCGCAGCTGGAAGCAGAGTACAATGGCAGAATACGGGAACTGGAACCCGAATTTGTCAAACAGTTAACAGCAATTTATGAACAGGTTTTCCATATTGAGCTGGGCGGTTATCAGAATCTGGTGCTGCGGCTTCTGGAAGGCTGCATGCAGAAGATGGAAACCAGCAGCAATTATATTATACATGTGGGGCCTGAAGATTATCCTTTTGTCAGCATGCAGAAAAAAGTGCTGATGGAAGTGATGGGCAATAAAAATGCCGCACTTGAGGTTGTGGAAGATGCGACCATGAAGAAAAATGAATGTATGATAGAGGCAGATGGCGGTATTTATGATTGCAGCCTGGATATGCAGCTTGCGGCGCTTCGCAGGGAGCTGCTGCTTCTTTCGTATGAGGGTGTGGAATAAGCATGGATTTATCCAAATATGAAAAGGCAAAAGAAAAAGTTTATTATAGAAAACTGGGCAAGGTGCTGAATGTGGTGGGCCTGACCATTGAATCTGCAGGACCGGATGCCAGACTGGCTGATATTTGTTTTATCCATCCGGAAGGAGAGGAAGGGCCGGGGATTATGGCCGAGGTTGTGGGTTTTAAAGATGGCCGGACACTGCTGATGCCCTATGAGAATACAGAGGGTATCGGCATCGGCAATCTGGTGGAGAACACAGGGGAATCTCTCCGGGTGTGTGTAGGGGATTTCCTTTTAGGCAGAACCCTGGACGGCCTGGGCAGACCTACGGCGGGAGAGGTACGCATTCCGCCGGATGCGGTTACCTATCCTGTGGAAGCGCCGCCTCCGGATCCCATGAGCCGTGCCATCATTGACACACCGCTGCCGCTGGGAGTAAAAGCGGTAGACGGATTGATTACGGTAGGCGCAGGCCAGAGAATCGGTATTTTTGCCGGTTCCGGAGTGGGTAAATCCACGCTGATGGGGATGTTTGCCAGAAATACCAAAGCAGAGATCAATGTGATCGCACTGATCGGAGAACGGGGAAGAGAAGTAAGGGAATTTATAGAGCGGGATCTGGGCGAGGAAGGTATGCGCCGGTCTGTTGTTGTTGTGGCAACTTCGGATAAACCTGCATTGGAGAGAAATAAAGCCGCAAAGACAGCAACTGCGATTGCAGAGTACTTCAGAGATCAGGGCAGGGATGTGCTTCTTATGATGGATTCCCTGACCCGTTTTTGTATGGCACAGAGGGAGATCGGTCTGGCGACCGGAGAGCCTCCTGTGACCCGCGGCTATCCGCCCAGTGTGTATTCGGAACTCCCGAAGCTGCTGGAACGGGCAGGAAGAGCAGCAAGAGGATCCATTACCGGGCTTTATACCGTGCTGGTGGACGGTGATGATTTTAACGAACCAATTACGGATACGGCCCGCAGTATTCTGGATGGGCATATTATGCTGAACCGTAAACTGGCTCACAAGAACCATTACCCTGCGGTGGATATTTTGCAGAGTATTTCCAGGTGTATGAGCCAGGTGACGGAAAAAGAACATAAAAAGGCAGCCGGCAAGTTGAAAAATGTGCTGGCGACGTATAACGAAGCAGAGGATCTGATCAACATTGGCGCCTATAAAAAAGGCAGCAATCCCAATATTGATTATGCAGTGGAAAAGATCGATGCCACCAATGCATTTCTGATGCAGGATGTGGACAGCAAGTTTACCTATGAAGAAACGGTTGCCATGCTGGAAGCCCTGTATAAAGGATAAGAAGTAAATGTCAAAGTTTGTATACCGGATGCAGAATATTCTGAATATCAAAGAAAAGCTGGAAGAACAGGCCAGAATGGATTTTGGAATGGCAATGGTACGCCTCAGGGAAGAGGAAGAGAAGCTGGAACATTTGCAGAGGCGCAGGGACGGCTATGAAAATGCTGCCAGAGATTCTCTGACTGCTTCTCTGCGGATCCGGGAGATCCGGGAAAATAAAGAAGCCATTGAGCGCATGGATGAGTTTATGGCGGCGCAGCGGATCGAGATCAGGAAAGCAGAAAAAAAGGTGGAACAGGAGAGGCAGAAGCTGCAGGAATCCATTCAGGAGAGAAAGATTCAGGAAAAGCTGAGAGAAAATGCGTTTGCAGTATTTATGGAAGAGGAAAAGGCAAGGGAAAGCCGGGAGATTGATGAGCTGACCAGCTATACTTACGGGCAGAAAAAAGCAGAAGAAGCCCTGGCAGAAGGCAGCGCATGAAAATAAGGAGCGGCAGGCAGGAATTATGGCAAAAAAAGAAGCAATTCAGGATACGGAAAATACGGGAGAGGTTAAAGATAAAAAGAGTCTTAAGGAAGAGAAGAAACGGCTGAAAGCAGAGCAGAAAGCCCAGAAAAAAGAGGCAAAGCGCCGGGCAAAGGAGCTGGATGCACAGGAGGAAGAGCTGGATGAGGAATCGGAAGGAAGTTCTGCGCCGATTGTGATGGTAACTTTTATTATCGTGGTAATCTGGATTGCCATTCTGGGCCTGTTAATCAAACTGGATGTGGGCGGTTTTGGCTCTACGGTACTCCGGCCGATTCTGGGCAATGTCCCGGTCATTAATAAGGTGCTTCCATCGGAAAAAATGCCGCAGCCGGGAGGAGGCGGCGGTGAAGAAGAGGAATATTATGGTTATAAGGATCTGAAGGATGCGGTGGACCAGATTAAGCGTCTGGAACTGGAACTGGAAAACGCCCAGTCAGGCAATGCGAATACGGAAAAGAGGATTCAGGAACTGGAAGCGGAGATTGAGCGTCTGCGTACATTTGAAGACAATCAGATCGCCTTTGAAAATATCAAAAACGAGTTTTATAATGAGGTGGTGTACTCGGACAAGGGACCGGGGGCCGAGGCTTATATGAAGTACTTTGAATCTATGGATCCGGCTACAGCGGAACTGATTTACAAGCAGGTGGTAGCACAGGAACAGGTGGACAGTAAGGTACAGGAATATGCCAGCGCTTATGCAGAGATGAAGCCCAAGGAAGCGGCAGCTATCTTTGAGGCGATGCAGGATGATCTGGAGCTGGCAGCAAAGATACTAGGCACGATGAGTGCGGGGGACCGGGGGAAGATACTGGGAGTTATGGATCAGGAAGTAGCGGCCAGACTGACAAAAATAATGGATCCGGACTCTTAAATCCCGGCATTGGTTTTCCGATATATACATATATACTTTGTATGTATATGATAAATAAATAAGTTCAGGAAAGGAGGAAACAGATGACAGGAACAGGTATTACACAGACCGCGGGTATTCTGGTGGGTACGGTCGGCGTAAACGCATCCGGCGGCGCAGCAGGCAATATGCCGGGAGATGGGTTTTCCCAGATCATGAGCCGTACCACAAAGGATACTGCTGGACAGATGCAGAGTTCCCAGCAGAATAGCCAGACTGCCGCAGCCAGAACACCGGTGAAAGTTGACCGGAGCAGCGTTAAGGATGCGGGAAACCAGACGGCTGAGAAAACAACGGAACAGGCTGATATCGCGGCGGAAACTGTGGAAAATCCGGAAGAAGCTGTAGAAGAGGCTGTTTCGGAAGTAAAGGATGCGATAGAAGAAGAGCTGGGAATTACAGAAGAAGAGCTGGAAACAATCATGAGTGAGCTGGGGCTGACACAGATGGATTTGCTGCAGCCGGATCATGTGCGGGACATTGTCATGGCAGTGGCCGGAGAGACCGATGAACTGAGTATTCTGACCAATGAAACACTGTATCAGAATGTGCAGGCTCTGACGGAAACGGTGGAGAACATTGTGGACGGCCTGCAGGCGGAGCTGGGTGTGGATGACGCTGCATTTGCAGATATTCTGCAGCAGATGGAGCCGGATGTGACAAAGCAGGAGGTGGAACTGACAGGAGTCAGCCAAGAAGCCGGGGTTCCGGTTTTGGTTTCCGGGGAAAAAGCAGTGACAGAGGATTTGGAGACACAGGAGGGGGATGAAACCGGCCAGGTGAATCTGAATCATCCGACAGAGAACACAGGAGAAGCGAAAGAAACAGTGCCTGTGGAAATAAGACCACAGGAGAGAAACTCCGGAAGAGAGAAAGAGACCGGCACAGGCCAGGAAAGCGGGAGCCAGTTCCTCCAGGGATGGAGCAGGACCGGCGTGGAAACGCTGCAGGAAGGGCCGGCTGTGGAACAGGTGGAGATCCCGTTTGAAGCAGCCCAGGCCAGAGAAGTTATGGATCAGGTTACGGAGTATATGAAAGCGGAAGTAAAGCCTGATATGACAGAGCTGGAGCTGCGTCTGCATCCGGAGACACTGGGTACACTGCGGATTCATCTGACAGCCAGGGAAGGTGTGGTGACGGCACAGTTCACGGCAGAGAATGAAGCGGTTAAGACAGTGCTGGAAGCACAGGCAGCACAGTTAAAGGAAAATCTCAATGAACAGGGTGTGAAGGTGGAAGCGGTGGAAGTGACCATTGCAAGCCATGCTTTTGACAGAAACTTTGCTGAAAACGGAGGCGATAATCCTCAGTACGAAGAGCCGAAAAAGCGGGGAACCCGCAGAATCCAGTTAGACGGTGATGTTTCACTGGATGAGATGGAACTTTCGGAGGAAGAACGTATTGCAGCGGAGATGATGGAGCAGAACGGAAACACAGTGGACTATATGGCATAAAAAAGGAGTGAGTATATGGCTTTAGTAGCACCTGTAAAAGACGGAAAAATTGTAGACATGACACAGCAGACAAATTCCAGGGAAACGGAGAAGTCGGGAGGCAATCTGGATAAAGATGCGTTCCTGCAGCTTTTGGTAGCACAGATGAAGTATCAGGACCCGTTGGAACCCACTTCCAATACGGAATATATTTCCCAGCTTGCCACATTCTCCAGTCTGGAAGAAATGCAGAATATGACCAGTGCGATGAATCTGCAGAGAGCATCCAATCTGGTAGGGGAAGAGGTTTATATCAAAACCACGGATTCAGCCACAGGTTCAACCGGGTATGTACATGGCAAGGTGAATTTTGTATCTTATCAGAATGGCAAAGCCTATGTGAATGTAAACGGAGAAAATTATCCGTTGGATGATGTGGAGAGTATTTACGATCCGGAATATTCAGAAGCATATGATCTGGCATATGAGTGGACCGTAGGACTGAACAAACTGCCGGCACTTGCCAAACTGACACTTTCTCATGAAGAAGATGTCATGAAGCTGAAAGATACCTTTGATAAGATGACAGATTATCAGAAAACATTCCTGACTGATGAGAACAAGAAGAAGCTGGAAGGCTATGTGAACCAGATTGAACTTCTCAAAAAAGCCAAGGAAGAGCTGGATGAAAAGCTGGAAGGGGCGAACAAAGGGGAAGAGGCAGACGGCAAAGAGGATGGCGACAAGACAGAAGAGGATGGCACAGATAAGACAGAAGGAACAGACGGCAAATCATAACAGCCGAAGCTGAGACGGAAGGAGTAGAACGCAGTGAAAATACAGGACAGCCAATATCTTTCCGCACTGCAGATACCAAATCAGTTCCCGGTTCAGAATAACAGTACCCGCAAAGCCGTGTCACAGACAGAAGGCACTTCTTTTCAGGATATTCTGGCAGGAAAGACGGGCCGGACGGAAGGGACGCTTAAGTTTTCCAAACATGCTGTGAACAGGCTGGCAGACAGAAATATCAGGCTTACAGACGAGCAGATGGGTCGTCTGAGCGACGGAACGCAGAAAGCCGGTGCGAAAGGAATCAGAGAATCGCTGGTGATCGTGGATCAGCTGGCATTTATTGTCAATGTACCCAACCGGACAGTGGTGACAGCAATGGACCAGGCAGAAACAGAAGAAAACATATTTACGAATATTGACGGTGCCGTGATTATGTAGCCGGACCTTATGGAGGCAGATGTTCCTGACTGACAGAGGGAACAAAACGGACACCAGGTAAGAGTAGGAGGTCATATAACACTATGATGAGATCAATGTTTTCTGGTGTGGCAGGACTTAAAACACACCAGACCAAGATGGACGTAATCGGTAATAATATTGCCAATGTCAATACGACGGCATACAAATCCAGTTCCATCAATTTCAGCGAACTTTTGTATCAGACAACATCAAGAGCATCCGGACCCAATGCCCTGACAGGGCGTGCCGGTGTCAATGCCAAGCAGATTGGTCTTGGCGTACAGTCGGCAGCCATCAGCAACGCCATTACAACAGGCGGTGCAACGCAGAACACAGGCAATCCTTTCGACATTAAGATCAATGGAGAGGCTTTCTTTGTAGTAAGCGACGGCAAGAGTAACTATTTTACGAGAGATGGTTCCTTCTATGTGGATGCGGCAGGCAATCTGGCTATGTCAGCCAACGGATACAATGTAATGGGCTGGGGCGTGGACGAAGCCACTCAGACAATTAAGAAGGATACTGTGCAGGCACTGCGTATTATGAGCGCTGCCAATATGACATATCCTCCGGAAGCCACCACAGAGGCGTATGTGGACGGTATTCTGGATAAGAATGAGCCGGATGCAGCTACCGATTCCGGCAAGACCATGAACCTGAGTTTCTTTGATGCGCTCGGTTACAGTTATACGGCCAAGTTTGCCATCAAGGAAACGACAACAAAGGGCGAGTATATGGTGGAACTGGCAGATATCCAGGATTCTACCGGAAGATCCCTGACAGAGGTATACAATGTAAATGACATCAGCGAAATTGCTACTTTTGGCGGTTCTCAGATCATTGACACCACAGAGCTGAGACAGCTGGTATCGGATGTGGTATATACCCGCGATCCGGGTACAGACCGCAGCAAGGATATTTATTCCAGAAAAATGGCACTGGAAGAAATATTTACCGATTATAAGGAAAAGGCGATCAGCGGACTGAAATACAGGCCGGTTACCATTGCGGCAGACGGTACCGAAACACCTACGATTACAGACGGTACCGCCTTTAAGCCGGGGGATCCTGCGGTTGCCATGACCGGTGCGGGGAAACTGAGTAAAAGTGATATGGAAACGCTCCATAAGCTGATTTTTGTGGAAGCCACAACGGATGCCGCCGGCAATGCCGTACCGGCTCATTACTATTATGAAAAGGCGGACGGCACAGCGGTTACCCTGAATGCAGCCAGCACGCCGGCTGACTGGGCGGCAGTTCTTGATATTCCGGCGGCAGAGCTGAAAAGCGTTACCCTGAATGCAGACGGCAGTGTGGATTTCACTCATGAAACCACCTTTACCTATGGTGAGACCGGCAGCTACAGCGGCGGCAATTTTACCGTACAGATCAGCCGGGAAGAGGCCTATGGCCTGGATACCAGTAAGGACAACAATAACTATACCTTTGTGGTAGCTGAGGACGGTCAGGCACAGGTAACGACAAGCACCACTTATAACGGTCACCGTCTGGTGTTCAATACCGATACCGGTAAATTTGTTTCCATCAATGGTGCAGACAATGTTTTGCTGGATTTTGCTGCAAGTGTCAATACCAAACTGGGGACGAATGAATCCCTTGCCAACTTCTCTGACATCAATATGGACTGGACCAATACCACCTGGTTTGATAATGGCGGAGCATCCACCATCACTTCCCAGTCCGGTACAGAGGATAAAGGACTTGGCTCCGGCCGTAAGCTGGGCAATATGTCCGGTGTTTCCATTCAGAACAATGGTGAGATATATGCAACGTATGATAATGGTATGACCAAGCTGGTAGGACAGATTGCCGTTGCCAAATTTGCCAATGCGGCAGGTCTGGAAAAAGCAGGTGATAACCTGTATTCAGCGACTCTGAACTCCGGTGAGTTTGACGGCATCGGTGTGGATATTACCGCTGACGGAGCAGGCAGTATGACGACAGGAGCACTGGAAATGAGTAATGTGGATCTTTCTTCGGAGTTCACTCATATGATTACAACACAGAGAGGATTCCAGGCTAACAGCCGTATCATCACCGTATCCGATACACTGTTGGAAGAACTGGTTAACCTGAAGCGATAAGCATGAAAGCATAAGCGGTAAACAGTAGTTATATAAAACAACAGCATCGAAAGCCGGCGTATGACTAAGATATAAAGAAATCAGCGGGACAGGGAACGATAGCGCTATTTCACAGTTCCCTGTCATTTGCTGTTTTTTCGAAGGCCTGATGAATATACATAAAGAGGGGAGCAGAATATGCATAGAAGGGGGAGCATACCATGATAGAGCTGACAAAGCTGAATGGTCAGAAGATACTGGTGAATTGTGACCTGATCGAGCTGGTGGAAGAAACGCCGGATACTGTGGTTTCGTTTACCACAGGGAGAAAAATAATTGTAAAAGAAAGTAGACAAGAAGTGAAAAATTTAGTAAAATCGTATAGAAAGGATATTTTTGCAGACTAGCGCAGAAATAGAAAGGTGAAGAACTTGGATATAGCATCGTTATTAGGCTTAATCTTATGCTTCGGCATGGTAATTTTCGGTATCATCAGTAATGCCGGAGTCGGCGGCGTTAAGTATTTCTTTGATGCCCCTTCCGCTATCATCACATTCGGCGGCGCCTTTGCAGCAATACTTGCTTCTACTACGATGGCTGATTTCATAGGGGGCCTTAAGAGCTTTTCGCTGGCAATCAAGACTACTTCTTTTGATGTAACGGCAATTATACGTAAGATTATAGATTTGTCTAATGTGGCAAGAAAAGAAGGATTGCTTTCTCTTGAAGAGGCGGCAGGCGATCTGGAAGATGAATTTTTGAAAAAGGGAATTTTACTGGTAGTGGACGGTACGGATCCGGAGCTTGTAAGGGCTATTATGGAAACGGAACTGGTCAGCATGAATGACCGTCACAAGTCAAATATCAGTTTTTGGGAAGATGTAGCTACGATGGGTCCTGCCTGGGGTATGATCGGTACCCTGATCGGTCTGATTCTGATGCTTCAGAATATGGATGACCCGTCCTCCATCGGTCCGTCTATGGCGGTGGCTCTGATTACCACATTGTATGGATCACTGCTGGCAAACTGGGTGTGTACGCCGATTGCCAGCAAGTTAAAGACAAACAACAATACAGAGATGCAGGCAAAGGAAATTATGATTGAGGGGCTTCTGTCCATTCAGGCAGGAGAAAACCCCCGCGTAATCGAAGAAAAGCTGAAGTCCTTCCTGGCGCCGAAAGACAGGAGTACAGCCGATGAGGGCGGAGGTGAGGCAGATGGCTAAAAAGAGGGAAGAAGAACCCCCAAAAGGCTCGCCGGCATGGATGAATACATTCAGCGACCTGATGAACCTTCTGCTTTGCTTTTTTGTACTTCTGTTTTCTATGTCTACTGTAGACGCACAGAAATTTGAACTGATTGCGGCGTCCTTTTCCCAGTCATTCAGCATATTCAGTGCAGGTGCAACGGCCATAGGCGACGGTATGCTGATCAGTATGGGAGTCAGTCAGCTGAATGAGCTGGATGACTATGTAAACAGCATGGGAAAAGTGGCAGAGGGCGATACAGAGGAACTGGAATCTCTTGATGAGATGACGGAAGCCCTGGATGCGGAAAAACTGAAAGAGTCTGAAAAGCTGGCTGAAAAGATAGAAGAGGCTATGGAAGAACAGAATCTGGACCGGGAAGTGGACATGGAAGTGACTTCCCAGTATGTTCAGCTTTCCCTGAAAGGCGCTCTTTTGTTTGATTCCGGAAGCAGTGAACTGAAAGCGGATGCCCTGCCGGTTATGGATAAGCTGGGACTGATTCTGGAACGTTACGCAGACAGCGTGATTGAGATTGAAGGACATACAGATAATGTCCCGATCCACAGCGCCCGTTTTGCAGACAATAATGAACTGAGCAGTGCCAGGGCACTTTCGGTATTTGCCTATTTTGTGGAGACCACAAGCCTTGATCCGGCAATGATCAAACATTCCGGCCGCGGCGAATATGTTCCGGTTGCAGACAATTCCAGTCCGGAAGGCAGAGCAAAAAACCGCCGGGTGGAGATAAAAATATATCATACATTAAGTTCTTATTAGTAAAAACAGGAGGAAGATCCGATGAAAAGGAATCTATTGTCCATTATTATACTGGCGCTGCTTGTTGTGAATCTGGTACTCACTTCCATTATGATGGTGAGCGTAAGCAGTGCATCCAGAAAAACGGCGGAATTGGTGGGAGATATAGCAGAAGTACTCAAACTGGAGCTTTCTGACGGAGCAGGAGCCGGTGCAATGCGGAGCGATGTACCTATGGAGGATATTGAAGTGTACCCCATTGCCAATCAGATGACGATTCCTCTGAAAACAGGCGAAGATGGTACACCGCATTACTGTCTTGTGTCAGTATCCCTGTCCATGAACACCAAGAGTGATGGGTATAAGGCTTTCGGAGCAGATCTGAGTACAAAGGAAAGCCTGATTACCGGAGAGATCTATGATGTCATTGGCAGCTATACCTGGGAAGAGGCGCAGTCCAATAAGGACCTGATGCGCGAGGATATATTGAGGAGAATACAGACAATGTTTGATTCTGACTTTATTTTCCAGGTCTCTTTCAGCGAGATTATCTTCCAATAGTCCTTTTAATATTATATGATAGAAGAGGACGGGGACGGGAGGTGAGCTGGCGTGGGAGAGGTTTTGTCCCAAGCTGAAATAGACAATTTGCTGTCTGCGATAGCAGGCGGCGAAGTAGATATGAATGAGATGCAGGAAAAGGACGAACGTCAGGTTAAGAATTACGACTTTAAGCGTCCGGCCAAATTTTCCAAAGAGCATCTCAGGACTTTGGAGTTTATATTTGAACATTATGGCAGGCTTTTGTCTACCAGTCTGCCGGTATATCTTCGGAAAAGTGTTCAGGTTGCCGTAATGAGTTCGGAAACCGTTACCTTTTCCGAGTTTACAAACGCACTTTCCAATCCGGTTGTGCTGGGGATCTCATCCTTTGAACCACTGCCGGGTAATGTGATTGTAGAACTCAGTTCCAATCTGGCCTTTGCCATCATTGACAGAATGCTGGGCGGACAGGGAATCCCGCTGGATAAGACCAGGGATTTTTCGGAAATTGAGATGATCATTATCGAAAAGATTCTTGTCATTGCAATGCAGCATATGCGGGAACCGTGGAAAAATGTGGTGGAGATCAATCCGATCCTGGAACGGATTGAGACAAATTCCCAGTTCGCGCAGGTGATATCTCCCAGTGACATGATTGCCATTGTCACACTGACGATCAAAGTGGGTGATGTGGAAGGGCTTATGCATATCTGCCTTCCTTTCTTTACACTGGAAAATATCATGGATAAGCTGAATACGAAATTCTGGTATTCCACAATTAAGGATGCCAAAGATGATAATTATGAAGAGTATATGGAGGCATTGATTAAGCATGTGGATGTACCGGTGAAAGCGGTACTGGGCAGCAGTGCCATTTCTGTGAATGATTTTATCCACTTGCAGGTGGGAGATATTATTCGGTTAGATTCTAAGGTGGATGCGGATTTAAGTGTCTACGTTGGTAATATAAGAAAATTTACTGCATTACCGGGAGCAAGCAATGATGCATATGCAGTACAGGTAACGTCAGTAATCAGAGAGGAGGAGTAGGGCATGGATGGGATGTTATCTCAGGATGAGATAAATGCCCTTCTAAGTGGTATGGATGTCAGCAGCATGGATGACTCGTCAGAGGCTTCCGGTGCTCCGGCAGACAGTACATCGGAGAGCGGAGCCGGCAGCAGTGTAATTGACGAGGGGTTACTGACAGCTACTGAGATAGATGCAATCGGTGAGATAGCGAATATCAGTATGGGTTCTTCTGCTACGACTCTTTTTTCCCTGGTAAACAGGAAGGTAAATATTACGACCCCGGTTGTATCCCTGGCAAACTGGAATACAATGATAGCAGAATATGAAAGACCCTGCGTGTTTATTCAGATTAAGTATACGGTAGGGCTTGACGGCAGTAACGTACTGATTCTTCGGGAAAAGGACGTTAAGGTAATTACCGATTTGATGATGGGCGGCGACGGCACCAATATAGACGGAGAGCTGGGAGAGCTTCATCTGAGTGCGATTTCTGAAGCTATGAATCAGATGATGGGATCATCGGCCACTTCATTGTCAACCATGCTGGGCAAAATGATTGATATCAGCCCCCCGGAGGCCAGTCTTGTAGATCTGACAGAGCTGAAAAAACCGGAGGATATTGCACAGTTTTTAAGTGGTACCTTTTGCAAAATTGCATTTTCCATGCAGATTGAAGATTTGGTAGAAAGTACCATTTTACAGTTGTATCCCATAGAGTTTGCAAAATCTCTTTATGATACGTTCATTAATCAGCAGTTCGGGGATGCTCCGGCGGCTCCGGAACCGGCGCCTGTTCCGGAACCTCAGGCATATACACCGCCTGCGGCAGCACCAATGCCGGATATGTCCCAGATGAATATGGGGATGCCGCAGCAGATGGATATGTCCCAGATGAACATGGGGATGCCGCAGCAGATGGATATGTCCCAGATGAATATGGGAATGCCACAGCAGATGCAGATGCCCCAGATGAACATGGGGATGCCGCAGATGAATATGGGAATGCCGCAGATGCAGATGCCTCAGATGAATATGGGGATGCCGCAGATGCAGATGCAAAATGTACAGCCGGCTCAGTTTCAGAATTTTTCAGAAAACTATGGCATGGCCAATGCACCGGAAAATATCGGCTTGATTATGGATGTACCCCTGGAAGTCACAGTGGAGTTGGGAAGGGCAGTCAAATCCATCTCGGAGATTCTGGATTTTTCTCCGGGTACGATTATAGAGCTGGATAAAATAGCCGGTGAACCAATTGATGTCTTAGTAAATGGTAAGTTCGTTGCCAAAGGTGAGGTTGTTGTAATCGAAGAAAGCTTTGGTATTCGTGTTACTGAAATAATTAAGTAGAACACAGGAGTGAGAGAAATGGCGAAGAATATTTTAATATGTGACGATGCAGCGTTTATGCGAATGATGATTAAGGACATTCTGACCAAGAATGGATACAATGTAGCGGGCGAGGCAGAAAACGGGTTAAAGGCCGTTGAGAAGTACAATGAATTAAAGCCTGATTTGGTACTGATGGATATTACCATGCCGGAAATGGATGGTATCCAGGCATTGAAAAAGATCAAGGCAGGCGATCCGTCAGCTATGGTCATTATGTGTTCTGCTATGGGCCAGCAGGCAATGGTGATTGAATCCATTCAGGCAGGTGCAAAGGACTTTATCGTGAAGCCTTTCCAGGCAGAGCGTGTGCTGGAAGCCGTGAAAAAGGTTGTCGGATAATGCTGCTTACACAGGGGAGCGGTGTGGAATCCTTTGTTCAGTTTATGACGGTGTTGATTCTCTTTTGTATTGTGCTGGGAATTACTTATGCGACGACCCGTTATGTTGCCGGTTTTCAAAAGGCGAAGCTGGAAAGCGGGAATATTGCAGTCCTGGAGACATATAGAATTGCGCCGGCTAAATATATTCAGATTATAAAGCTGGGAGAAACGTATGTTGCGGTTGCAATATGCAAGGATACCATGACAAAGCTGGCAGAACTTTCCGGAGAAGAGCTTACATTCCCGGAGATCCGGGAGAATGGTATCCCCAGTTTTATTGAAGTTCTGGAAAAAGCAAAACGGATAAAACAGAAGAAGTAGGCGCAATGTATGAATAAATATTTTTCCGGAAAACCAATTATGTTTCTGATATGCCTGCTGTGTTCAGTGGGCATGTTGTTTTTAAGCAGTCCTCTGGAAGTATCTGCCACCGGCGATACGGATACGATTCTGGATCGGGAAAGCAATCTGACAGGTACAACAGATACCCAGACCAATATCAATGAACCGGGAGCGTCAGACAATCCGGACGAGCTGCGGGAACTGAATGTGGCCAATAGCGTGACAATTACTTATGACGGCGGGAACGGTAATATAGCGGGGCCGCTGCGCATTTTGATTACGCTGACCCTGATTGCACTGGCGCCGCTGCTCCTGATTATGCTGACTGCTTTTACAAGAATTATTATTGTACTGCATTTTACAAGGACAGCCCTGAATACGCAGACGGTTCCGCCCAATCAGGTGATGATCGGCCTGGCTTTGTTTCTGACGTTTTTTATTATGCAGCCGATTGTGGTAGAAATCAATGAAAATGCGCTGCAGCCTTTTGACAGAGGGGAAATCACGCAGGAAGAAGCATTGGAAATTGGCATGGAGCCGCTGCGCGAGTTTATGTATGGCCAGACACAGGTAAAGGATGTACAGATGTTTATGGAGATTGCAGGGCAGGATTGGGATGGGAGCCTTACCGGGATCCCTTCTTCTGTGTTGATTCCCAGCTTTGTGGTCAGTGAACTGAGAACTGCATTTATCATAGGCTTTTTGCTGTATATTCCATTCATTGTAATAGATATGGTGGTAGCTTCGGCGTTGATGAGTATGGGTATGATGATGCTGCCGCCTACGACGATTTCCATGCCGTTTAAGATTTTGCTTTTTATCCTGGCAGACGGATGGAATCTGGTAATTGGCAATCTGGTCAAAACATTTTATTGATGGAAAGGGGAGGTTAGGGCATGACAGTCGATACTGTAACGGCGATTGCAAGAGATGCTCTGTTTATGATCATCAAAACTTCGGCGCCGGTGTTGATGATTTCTCTTGTGGTCGGTTTGTGTGTCAGTATATTTCAGACAGCGACATCCATTCAGGAGCAGACGCTTACCTTTGTACCTAAGGTAGTCTGTGTGTTTTTGGGCCTGATGCTGTTCGGGCATTGGATTTTAAATTCTATTGTAAGTTATATGACGACGCTCTGGTCGGATTTCAGCGTATACATCAGGTAATCCCATGATAGATTATGTTTTTTCCTTGAATGAGCTGGAATATTTTCTGCTGATTATGACAAGGATTGTGGGATTTATCAGTGCAGCCCCTTTTTTTGGAATGAAAAACACGCCCAAGCGGGTCAAAATAGGGCTGAGTTTTTTCATTTCCCTGCTGCTGTATCATATTTCTCTTCCTCATGGTGCGGTGTCTTATCAGACAGTCTGGGGATATGGCATTCTTGTGATGAAGGAAGCTATAACGGGGCTGCTGATTGGATTTGGCGCACAGATCTGCACTACGGTAGTTCTCTTTGCCGGTATGATTATTGATATGAACATCGGTTTGTCTATGGTCAATATGCTGGATCCCACGACCCAGCAGAATACCAGTATTTCAGGTATGTTTTTGCAGTATATGACCACGCTGATGCTTTTGGTGGGAGGCATGTATCAGTTCCTGCTGGGGGCGCTGGCGGATACGTTTGAACTGATTCCCATAGGCGGCGCCATATTCCGTGCAGATTCCCTTCTGACAAGTATGATACTGTTTATGTCAGAATATATTATCATGGGGTTCCGCATTTGTCTGCCGGTGTTTGCGGTGATTATGATACTGAATGCAGTGCTGGGGATTCTGGCAAAAGTGGCGCCTCAGATGAATATGTTTGCGATCGGTATTCAGCTTAAAATACTGGTGGGGCTGATAACCCTGTTTCTGACTTATGCCATGCTGCCAGGAGCCGCAGATTTTATTTTTCAGGAGATGAAGGTAATGGTAACGCGTTTTGTGGAGGGAATGCTTTGATTTTATCATATAATCTCCAGTATTTTGCAAAAGACGGTCCCGGCGGTGAAAAAACAGAGCCGGCTACAGCCAAGAAGCTGTCAGATGCAAGAAACGAAGGAAAGGTTGCAAAATCCAAAGAAGTCAGCCTGGGACTTTCCCTGCTTACCCTGTTTCTGGTGCTTAAATTTTCGGCAGGCTGGATGGGAGAAAAATTCCTGGAGTGTTTTACGATTGTTTATGCGAGATTTTCTGAAATGATTCTGATGGCGGACGGAGAAGTATCGGTAACAAGTCTCCATATGATTGCAAAAAATATGATGCTGCGTATGCTGCTGATTCTGTCCCCATGTATGCTGATTGGTTTTCTGGTGGCTTTTCTGGGAGATCTGGTCCAGGTAAAATGGCATCCTACCTTTAAACCTTTTAAAGTCAAATTCAGTAAAATGAATCCTCTGAAAGGAATTAAAAAAATCATTTCTCCCAATTCTCTGCTGGAGCTGGGAAAGGCAATCATCAAGATTTTACTGATTTCCTATATTGTCTATACCACTCTGCGGGGACAGGCAGGCCTGATATTCCTTATGTATGATATGCCGATGATGCAGGCGATCAGCATAACCGGGAATATCGTCACCAATATGGGGCTGAAAATCGCCATGTTTTATCTGGTCATTTCTGCGCTGGATTATATTTATCAAAAGTGGAAATTTGCCGAGGACATGAAGATGACCAAGCAGGAAGTAAAGGATGAAATGAAAAATTCGGAAGGTGATCCGAAAATCAAGGGAAAAATCCGTCAGAAAATGCTGCAGGTGTCCCGGCGCCGTATGATGCAGTCTGTGCCGGAAGCAGATGTGGTCATCACCAACCCCACTCATTATGCAGTGGCTGTCAAATATGATGCAGATGAGTATGCAGCGCCGGTGGTAACGGCCAAAGGAGAGGATTTCCTGGCCCAGAAGATCAAGGAACTGGCCAGGGAGCATCATGTGGAAATTGTGGAAGATAAGCCATTGGCACGAATGCTGTATGCCAATGTGGAAATAGGCGAACTGATACCGCCGGAACTGTATCAGGCTGTGGCAGAGGTTCTGGCTATGGTATACCATGCGCAGGGGAAAGTATAACAGGTGTAAGGAGGGGAAGAGATGAAAAAAGCGGATATAGGGGTAGCGTTATATGTACTGGCAGCTTTTGTTATGCTGATCGTCCCGATTCCTTCCTGGCTTCTGGATATTTTGCTGGCAATCAATATATCTATTGCTTTTACGATTATGTTCGGATGTATGTTTGCGACCGAAGTGCTGGAGATGTCTTTTTACCCTACCGTACTTTTGTTTACCACCATTTTCCGGATTGCGCTGAATGTTTCATCCACCCGTTTGATTCTTTCCACAGGAGATCCGGGGAATGTAGTACAGGTATTCGGTAATTTCGTAGGCGGCGGTGATCTGACCATCGGTATTATCGTATTTTTGATTCTGATTATCGTTCAGTTTATGGTAATCAATAAAGGTTCGGAGCGTGTCGCTGAAGTAACGGCCAGATTTACTCTGGATGCCATGCCTGGTAAGCAGATGGCTATTGATGCGGATCTGAATACAGGGGCTATCGACGATGAGGAGGCCAAGAAACGCAGGGATAAGATTCAGGATGAATCCAGTTTTTTCGGTTCTATGGATGGTGCGGTAAAGTATGTAAAGGGAGATGCTTCGGCAGGTCTTTTGATTTCCGCCGTGAATATCATTGGCGGTCTGGCGATGGGTATGCTGCGGGGCGGCCTGGAGTTTCAGGCGGCTCTGGATAAATATGTGATCCTGACCATCGGTGACGGCCTGGTGAGCCAGATTCCGTCCCTGTTGATTTCGCTGTCAACAGGTATTCTGGTTACGAAGGGCTCTAAAGATGCCGATTTTGGTACGGTACTGGTGAGCCAGCTTTTTGGGATTCCCAAAGTATTATATTTTGTAGGCGCTACGATCATTGCACTGGGGATTCTGACACCGTTAAATACCATTCTCTTTCTGATTCTGGGATTTGCGTTTATTATTACGGCCAGGATCATGTCCGGCACCCTGGAAACTGCCGGTATTGATTCCCAGGCGGAGGCAGAAGAAGCGGCGGCAGAAGAGATCCGGCAGCCGGAAAATGTTACTTCTCTGTTGCAGGTAGATCCGATCGAACTGGAGTTTGGATATGGTATTATACCGCTTGCGGATGTGAACCAGGGTGGTGATCTGCTGGATCGTGTTGTTATGATCAGGCGGCAGGTTGCGCTTGAACTGGGTACTGTGGTGCCGATCATCCGCCTTAGGGATAATATTCAGTTGAATCCGAATCAGTATATTATTAAGATCAAAGGGATTCAGGTCAGTGAAGGTGAAATCCTGTTTGATCACTATATGGCCATGAATCCGGGCTATGTGGAAGAAGAAATCACAGGTATTCCCACATTTGAGCCATCCTTCCATCTGCCGGCAATCTGGATTACGGAGAATCAGAGAGAACGGGCGGAGAGTATGGGGTATACGGTGGTGGATCCGCCGTCCATTATTGCCACCCATCTGACAGAGGTAATCAGGCAGCATATTGCAGAACTGCTGTCCAGACAGGATGTACAGGGACTTGTGGACAATATCAAAGAGAGCAATCCGGTATTGGTGGAAGAGCTTGTACCGAAGCTGCTTGGGCTGGGTGAAATCCAGAAGGTACTGCAGAATCTGTTGAAAGAGGGAGTTTCTATCCGGGATTTGCAGACGGTATTTGAAACTCTGGCAGATTATGCCGCTACGACAAGGGATACGGATATTTTGACAGAGTACACCCGTCAGTCATTGAAACGTGCGATTTCCAGCAGATTTTTCCCGGCCAATGAAACAACCAGTGTCATTACACTGGATCCGAAGATTGAACAGGAAATCATGGGAAGCGTAAAACAGACAGAACAGGGTGCGTATCTGACTCTGGATCCGGATCGGACCAAGAGGATCATTGCCTCAACAGAAACGGAAATCAAAAAACTGGAAGATCTGGGCAAGAATCCAATCATTATTACTTCTCCGATTGTCCGTATGTATTTCAGACGGCTGACAGAAGATTATTTTAAAGATTTGGTTGTAATTTCCTATAATGAAATAGATTCTCATATTGAATTGCAATCTGTTGGGATGGTGACAGCATAATGATTATAAAAAAGTATCAGGCGAGGACAGAAGCGGAAGCTGTAAACCAGGCAAAAAAAGAGCTTGGGCAGAACGCAGTAATTATGAATGTCCGCAATATTAAGAAAAAAGGAGCCTTTTCGTTTATGAAGCCACAGATGGTGGAAGTAACTGTGGCAATGGAGGAGGATGCGGATAAAGATATGGGCCGGAAAGAAGCGGCAAGGCCCGTATCTGTGGCTTCGGCAGAGTATGAGCGTCCGGGAAAATCCTCCGGTATTCTGTCGGAAACGCTTCTGCAGAGTACATTGAGAAGAGAAGAGTCAAGTGGAAGGGGGATTGAAGAGCGGCTGGAAAATCTGCAGAGTCTTCTGGAAAAACAGCTCAGGCCTGTAGAGGAAGAAAAAGAAGAGGAAGACGAGGAAGAAGAAAATGAGTCGGTGGCGTTTATTCAGCTATTGTACAATATGATGCTGGAAAATGAAGTCAATGAAAAATACGCCAATCAGATTATAGATGAGATAGAAAAAAACACCAGTGCCAACGTACCGATTGATGTGGTATTGTCCAATGTATATCAGAAAATGATCCTGAAATTCGGCAGGCCTATGCATATCCAGACAGCAAAATCAGGACCGAAGGTGGTATTCTTTATCGGCCCCACCGGAGTAGGTAAGACAACAACGATTGCCAAGATCGCGTCCAGGTTCCGGGTGGATGAAAAGAAAAAAATAGTACTTCTGACAGCGGATACCTACAGAATTGCGGCAGCGGAACAGCTCCGGACTTATGCGAATATACTGGAAGTACCTTTTCGGGTGATCTATTCTCCGGAAGAAATGGAAGCTGCGGTGCGGGACTTTTCCTCCTATGACTATATTATGGTAGATACGGCGGGACATTCCCATCAGAATGAAAGTCAGAAAGAGACAATGAGCCAGTTAATTCACTGTGTGGATGATAAGGCGGAAAAAGAAGTATTTCTGGTACTGAGTGCTACGACAAAATACAGAGACTTGGTGGGGATCGCAGATTCTTATCAGAATATTACAGATTATAAGCTGATTTTTACAAAGCTGGATGAAACCTCTACACTTGGAAATTTGCTGAATCTGAAACTTCATACGGGAGCGGCTCTGTCCTATGTGACCTGTGGGCAGAACGTACCGGATGATATTGAGAATTTTAATCCGCAGAAAACGGTAAAGCAACTGCTTGGCGGGAAAAATAAGGTATGAAGGAGGCAGCCATGGATCAGGCGCAGCAGTTACGCAATATTATAAAAGCATCTATGCAGAGAAACAAACCGCTGGCGAGAGTTATTACTGTTACAAGCGGAAAAGGCGGTGTGGGTAAGTCCAATACATCCATCAATCTGGCAATTCAGTTGAAAAAGATGGGACAGCGTGTCATTATACTGGACGCAGATTTCGGGCTTGCCAACATTGAGATTATGTTTGGGGCGATTCCCCAGCATAACCTGAGTGATTTGATTTATCAGGGGAAAAATATTAAGGAGATCATAACCTGGGGGCCTGGAGATGTGGGATTTATCTCAGGAGGAAGCGGGATTGCAGGGCTTTCCAATCTGAGCCGGGAATATCTGAGTTATATTATTCAGAATCTGGAGGAACTGGATACGATTGCAGATGTGATTATTATTGATACCGGTGCAGGGATCTCTGACGCTGTTTTGGAATTTCTTGTGGCCAGCGGCGAGATTCTGCTTGTGACCACGCCGGAGCCCACTTCCATTACAGATTCCTATTCCCTGCTGAAAGCTCTGAATCGTCATCCCAGATTTTCGCGGGAAAATTCACAGATTAAGGTGATTGCCAACCGGGTGGACAGCGTGGAAGAAGGAAAAGACCTGTTTAACAAGCTGAACGCAGTGGTTTCCAGGTACCTGAAACTTCCGATTGCGTACCTGGGAGCAATACCTTATGACAATCAGCTTTCCAGGGCGGTAATGCAGCAGATGCCGGTCTCTTTACAGAATCCTTCTGCCAAATCCGCACAGGCCTATGAAAGGATTGCCGGGACTCTGACGAATAAGGATGCTAATAAAAATCTGGTCAAACGCGGTATGGCGGCGTTTTTTTCGCATATTGTAAATGGAAAAAAGATGGGGTAGGGTGGTATGGTTATGGATTTGGTGAAAAAGGTTTTAAAGCCAGGAGTCAAGATTAAGCTGAGTCCGGTTGACAGCCAGAAAACAGCCGGGGATCCGGATGAGGTACAGTCTTATTTCAGTAAGATCAGTGATGTGAAGGAGGACGGTACACTGGAGATTTTTATGCCGATGGAGCAGGGCAAACTCTTGCTGCTGTCACCAGGAAAGCGGCTGGATATGTACTGCTATACGGGAAACGGTGTATATGAAGCGCAGATTCAGGTCAGAGAACGTTACAAAAAGGAAGGCATGCATTATATTACGCTGGGATTGACAAACAGCCTGATCAAGAATCAAAGACGGGAGTATTACCGTTATCAGTGTACAGTACCCATACAGGACCGGTTGATGGATGAAGAAGAACAGAAATGGATGAAAGAAGATGAAATGCTGGTGGTGGATGATGACCAGCCTATGCATGACAGCACTATGATCGACATCAGCGGAGGCGGGCTGCAGCTGATTGGAACAGGCAAGTATGAAACAGATGATCTGATCTATTGCCGGTTCCAATTCGGAAAAGACTATCGGTTTTGTGCAAGAATCCTGGAATGCTGCGGCGGTATACCGGGGCATCCCGGGAAATATCGGAGCAGAGCCAGGTTTCTGGGTGTGGAAAGACGGGAAAGAGAAGAAATTATCCGACATATTTTTGCGTTGGAGAGGTCCAGAAGAAAGTTAGAGCGCGAATAAGGAAGAAAAGAAAAAGGGGAAAATTATGAAAAAAATTCTTATTGTTGATGACTCTGCACTTATGAGAAGGGTATTTTGTGATATAATCAATTCAGACGGACGATTTCAGGTGGCGGATAAAGCTGTCAATGGATTGGACGCACTGGGATATTTAACAAAGAATACATATGATGCGGTAGTTCTGGATGTGAATATGCCGAAAATGGGCGGACTGGAACTTTTAAAAGAGCTGCAGAAACGAAAAATCCCGGCTAAAGTAATGGTAGCCAGTACGGATACCAGAGAAGGAGCCAAGACCACGATGGATGCGCTGGAACTGGGGGCGTTGGATTTTATCCATAAACCTTCCAATGCGGGCGAATGCCGGGTGGATACTTTTAAGGATGAGTTTCTCCGGATTCTGGAGGTGGTTTCTGAAAGCCGGTCGCCTGTGGCAGACAAAGCCTTTTCCTTTGACAATCTGAAAAAAACCAGGCAGGTAGTAGAGATTGCAAAAAAACACTCTTCGGTAATTTCAGCCAATAAGATTGTAGCCATCGCAAGCTCTACCGGAGGACCGAAGGCACTGCATTCTGTCGTTACCAAGCTGCCTGCCAATCTGCGTACACCGGTGGTTATTGTACAGCATATGCCGGCAGGATTTACCCAGTCCCTTGCGGAAAGGCTGAATTCTCTCAGTGAGATTACGGTATCGGAAGGCAAGGACGGCGAAACACTGGAAAAAGGGCATGTTTATATTGCCAAAGGTGGAATGCATCTGAATGTGGACATGAAGCCGGGCGGCAGATATGTACTCCGGTATTCGGATGAGCCTGCCAGAGAAGGCGTAAAGCCCTGCGCCAATTATATGTATGAATCTCTGAAAAAGAGCGGTTTTGATGAGATCGTGTGTGTTGTTATGACCGGTATGGGCGCCGATGGAACAAAAGGAATCGTCAATCTGAAAAATGCCAAGAAAGTACATGTGCTTGCTCAGGAGCAGAGTACCTGCGCGGTATATGGGATGCCCAAAAGTATCGTTCAGGCAGGTCTTGCCGATGAGGTGGTTCCGCTGGAACAGCTTGCACAGGAGATTATTTTAAACGTGGGGGTAAATTGATATGGATGTCAGCCAATATCTGGAAATTTTCATCGACGAGACAAAGGAACATCTGCAGAGCCTGAATACGCAGATTCTGGATCTGGAGCAGGATTCCGAAAATGCGGATACAATCAATGAGATTTTCCGTGCTGCCCATTCTCTGAAAGGAATGGCAGGGACTATGGGGTATAAAAGGATGCAGAACCTTACCCATGATATGGAAAATGTATTTTCCGAGGTAAGAAACGGAAACATCAAGGTAAAAGCGAATATGATTGATATTCTTTTTCAGTGTCTGGATGCGCTGGAAGAATATCTGGATAATATTCAGTCATCGGCCGATGAGGGGACCAATGACAACGAGCCATTGATTAAGGCCCTCAATCAAATACTGGCAGGCAACGAGGCGGAAGCAGTGGAAGAAGCAGCGCCTGAAGTGCCTGAGATCAAAGAAGAGAAACCGATACCGCAGGCAGTCAAACCGGATCAGGATGCCAAGTGGACAACCATTGTATTGGGTGACAGTGAAAAAACAGTAATCGGCAAAGCCTTTGAACAGGGGAAAAAGGTATACGGCCTGACTGTCTATGTGCAGGAAAGCTGTATTCTGAAGGCAGCCAGAGCTTTTCTGGTATTTAAGGCAATGGAAAGCCTGGGAGAGATCATTGTATCCAGTCCTTCGGCCCAGGATATTGAGGATGAACAGTTTGAGAATGATTTCAGTATCTTCGTCCTTTCCGACAGATCTCTGGAAGAGGTAATAGAAGCCGCCGAGTCAGTTTCTGAAATCGAGAAGGTAGTGGGCGGAGCTTTGGATCTGAGTCAGAGTCCCTCCAGACAGAGTCAGACAGTTTCGGAGGAAAAAGAGCCGGCAGGAGAAACAGAGAAATCTGTGCAGCCGGAAGCAGGCAGGGCAAAAGAAGCGGCAGCAAAAGCGGAACCTGTTGAAAAGGCAGCAGAAAGACATGAGGCTGTCCAGGAAGCGCCTCAGACATCCGCACCGGCTTCCAGACAGGAGAAAAAGCCTGCAGCCAATAAACCGGTTGTAAACAGGACCGTCAGAGTGGATATTGAGAAGCTGGATTCTCTGATGAATCTGGTGAGCGAACTTATTATCGCCAAAAACTCTCTGGTGTCCATCAGCGCCACCAGCGCCAGCGATAGCTCCACGGCTTCTGCGTTTAATGAACAGATTGAATATCTGGAAAGTGTGACCACCAATCTGCATGAATCCGTCATGAAAGTACGAATGGTGCCAATTGAGAGCGTGGTGCAGAAGTTCCCGCGTATGATCCGGGATCTGCAAAAGAAGCTGGGTAAGAAGATGGAGCTGTACATGTCCGGTGAGGAGACAGAGCTGGATCGGACTGTGGTGGATGAAATCGGGGATCCCCTGATGCATCTGCTTCGTAATGCAGCGGATCATGGACTGGAAAGTGCAGAGCTTCGTAAAGAAAGAGGCAAACCGGCAACCGGGTCCATCCATTTGGATGCATATCAGGACGGCAATAACGTTATCATCGAAGTCAGCGACGACGGCGGCGGAATCGATGTGACGGGAGTCAAGGAAAAAGCAATCAGCCGCGGGGTTATTACACCGGAGCAGGCTGAGAATATGAGTGATAAGGATATTGTGAATCTGCTGTTCCTTCCCAGCTTTTCCACAGCAGAGAAAGTTACGGATGTATCCGGCAGAGGTGTGGGACTGGATGTGGTAAAATCCAAGATCGAAGCGTTAAGCGGCGAAGTGGATGTGAAAACCAAGTTCGGAGAGGGAAGTGTGTGGACGATCCGTCTGCCGTTGACCCTTGCTATCATTCAGGCACTTATGGTGGTAGTTGGCGACGAAAAATATGCGATTTCTCTGGGTTCCATTGAGACCATTGAAAATATTACCGATCAGGATATCAAATATGTACAGGCAAAAGAAGTGATCAACCTGCGTGGCGCCGTGATTCCGCTGATTCGTCTGGACGATATGCTGGATATCAGAAAAGAACGGAGCGGCGATGATAATCTGGTGGTGGTAATCGTCAGAAAAGGCGATAAACAGGCAGGCCTTGTGGTGGATGAACTGATCGGCCAGCAGGAAATTGTAATCAAGTCTCTGGGTAAATATATTAACAAATGTAAATTTATCAGCGGTGCTACCATTCTGGGTGACGGTGAAGTGGCATTGATTCTGGATGCAAACGCAATGTTTTAGGAAGAAAGGGTAAGGAGGATCCTGTCATGGACGAATTGAATACCAATGCAATGTATATGATGGAAAGTGATGAGGACGGATATGTGGCACCCCAGATTACCCAGTTTATCGTAGTGAAATTCGGGGAAGAACAGTACGGTATCGATATCAAATATGTGGATAATATTGTGCGGATGCAGCATATTACAAGAGTACCGAAGGTATCGAATTATATCAAAGGTGTGATCAATCTGCGCGGTGAGGTGGTTCCCGTTATGAGCATCAGACTGAAGATGGATCTGGCGGATGATGTAGAAACAAAGGCCACAAGAATTATTATTCTGAAGCTGGAACAGCACTGTAATATCGGTATCCTGGTAGATGAGGTAAAGGAAGTGGTCAATCTGGAAGAAAGTCAGATTGAACGTGTTTCCTATGAAGCAAAGGATGATAAATCCAATTTTATTTATGGAATCGGTAAATATGACGGCGGACTGATTTCTCTTCTGGATTTGAATACGGTCGCGCTGGATAAGGAAGCCGTATCCTGATTGTATGTTATGGAGAGAGGTGAAAAATGGAGAAAGAGTTAAGCGTTGAAACAATGTCTGCGGATTACGTGGATGTATTAAGGGAGTTGGGGAACATTGGCGCCGGCAATGCCATGACGGCACTGGCGCAGTTATTGAACTGTAAGGTGGATATGAAGGTCCCGCAGGTAAGGCTGCTGGAGTTTAAAGATGTGGGAACTTTGATCGGCGGTGAAGAACAGATCATGGCAGGCATCTATCTTGCAGTGGAGGGGGATATTACAGGCAGCATTATGTTTCTCCTGGGAAAGGGATCCGCAAGACATTTGGTCAGTAAACTGATGGGGATGGTGACAGAAGGGGAAGAATTTGGGGAAATGGAGATGTCCGCATTGATGGAAATCGGCAATATCATTACGGGCGCATATTTAAATTCTCTTGCAACAATTACGAATCTGAAGATATTTCCTTCAGTTCCGTCGCTCTGTGTGGATATGGCAGGTGCAATCTTAAGCGTACCGGCGATTGAATTCGGGACGCTGGGGGATAAGATTTTGCTGATTCAGTCTCAGTTTATGGATGAGATTGAGCTGGACGGTTATTTTATCATGGTTCCTGACATCGAATCTTACGGAAAGATATTGTCATCCCTGGGTATGGCATAAAATAAATAATTGGGAAGAAGTAGGGGAAATGAGTGAAATTATTAAAGTAGGTATGGCCGATTTAAAAGTGTGCAAAAGTCCTGATGGCGTTACGACATTGGGGCTGGGATCCTGCGTGGGCATAGCCCTGCGGGATCCGGTCACTAAAATTGGAGGACTGGCACATATTATGCTGCCAGACAGTACGGTAATACGAAACAACAGCAATATCCCCAAGTTCGCAGATACGGGTATCGACGCTCTGGTAAGGCAGATTATCGCGGCCGGAGCCAACAGAGGCAGACTGGTGGCCAAAATTGCAGGTGGTGCGCGGATGTTTGCTTTTTCGAACAGTTCGGATATGATAGGGGTGGGGGACCGAAACGTTGAGGCAGTGAAGAAAAAACTTCAGCAGCTGCGGATTCCAATCCTGGCAGAGGATACCGGAAAAAATTATGGCCGGACGGTTGTCTTTTTTCCGGAAACAGGTGATTTTGTGATACGAAGCGTTGGAAAGAGCGAAACTGTAATTTAACTGGGGAAAAAAATGAAAACGAAACAAATACCGCTTATTTTAATGCTGGTGGCAGGGGCTGTTGCGAGTATCAGCACAAAGGTCATGGACTATGATCTGGAAACGGCGCTGTGGATATTGCTGGCAGTCCTGCTTGTATTTTATATAGCCGGTTGTATCATCAAACGGACCATAGATTCTTTTGAGGCAGAGAGAAACAAGTCCGAACAGGAAGAGGACATATCTGACGAAGGAGAGGTCATAGAAAAAGATGGGTCCCAGGATACGGAAAATGCTGGGACGGAAAATGCACAGACGTAACTTTTGGGCTATGTCTGTGCATGATTTTCATAAGGAGGCACACGGAAGTGCATGCAGGTCAGCAAACCTTTGGTTTGGTGGCATAATATCATAGTCTTGGAGGATATTATGGACGAAACGGCCAGAAAAAAGATGTGGGCCGACTATGGGCGGACCAGACAGGCAGACATCAGAGAAAAGATTATTCTGGAATATGCACCTCTGGTTAAAGTTGTGGCGGGCAGGCTCAGTATGTATCTGGGATACAATGTGGAATATGAGGATCTGGTCAGCTATGGGATATTCGGGCTGATAGATGCGATAGATAAGTTTGATTCTCTGAAAGAAGTAAAATTTGAAACCTATGCCAGTCTGCGTATTCGTGGCGCTATTCTGGATCAGATACGTAAGATGGACTGGATTCCGAGAACGATCCGTCAAAAACAGAAGAAGATAGATGCAGTGATCAGGGAGATTGAAACACAGACAGGCAGGCCGGCAATGGATGAAGAGATTGCAGCGGGACTTGGGATCAGTGAGGAGGAGTATACGGAATGGCAGTCTCAAATGAAGATCACAGGCATTGTATCTCTTAACGAATATCTGGAACAGGGAAGTGAGATTCCCAGTGACAGGCATGGCTCCGGACAGTTTGACAGTCCGGAAAAAGCGATGGAACAGAGTGAGCTGGCAAAGGTTCTGAAAGAATCTCTCACACTTCTGACGGAAAAAGAAAGAAGAGTAATTGAGTTATATTACTATGAGGAACTGACCCTGAAGGAAATCAGTCATATTTTGGAGGTGACTGAATCCAGGGTATCCCAGCTTCACACAAAAGCATTACAGAAGATGAAAACCAAAATGGGTCATTATATGGGAATTTTATCTGATTAGACAGGCAAAAGCAGAGGCAGATGGTGGATGGATGAATGGATATTTTCAGATCATAAATGAAGAGATGCAAACAAGCGTCATGCTATATCCGGCAAAAGATGGCGGATTGGAACTGGATATTACAGAAGTGGCAGATTATCTTACATTTCGGGAAATTGATTACAATCTGTCCGCTCTTTATGCTGCTGCAAAAGAATTGTCAGGAGAACCTAAAAAGGTTTTTCTGAATACCAGAAAAGGAATGCCGGAAGAGGAGATGTTAAAGGTTTGGATCTCTGGGGACGCCATGTCGGCAACCGTGCGGTTTTATGCCCCGTCCAATGATGGCAAGGTGATGGACAAAGAAGAAATTATCAATGATTTAAAAAGCCGGGGGGTTGTATTCGGCATATGTGAGGAGGTACTGGAACGTTTTCTGGCCCGGCGGCAATATTGTAAAGACTACGAGATGGCTCTGGGACAGGAGAGAACACGGGGCGAAGATGCCAGGGTTGAGTTCCTTTTTAATACGGATACCAAGGCCCGGCCTACGCTGCAGGAAGACGGAAGTGTGGATTTTTTCCACCTGAATACGATCAATAACTGTAACAGCGGAGATGTGCTGGCCCGGCTGATTCCTCCGGTGCCTTCCCAGCCCGGCAGGACTGTCCGGGGAGAACTCATTCCCGGAAGGGAAACAAAAAAAGCGCATCTTCGTTTTGGAAAAAATGTGGAACTGTCAGAGGATGGAAACGAACTGATCGCGAAAGTGAGCGGTCATATTACGCTGGAGGGAGATCGGGTTTCTGTCTCGGATGTGTTGTCTTTAAAAGCTGTGGACAGTTCTACCGGAAATATTGAATATTCGGGCAGTGTACAGATAACGGGCAGTGTCTGTGAAAATTATTCGGTACATGCAGGCGGCAATGTGGTGGTAGAAGGCGTTGTGGAGGGAGCAGTGATTGATGCCGGAGGCGATGTGGTGATTGCCAGGGGGATGAACGGCATGGGAAAAGGCCGGATCAATGCAGGCGGCAACGTGATTGCCAAGTTTTTTGAAAATGCGGAAGTCAGTGCAGGCGGTTATGTGGACAGTGATTCTATTCTGCACAGCAAAGTGAGCGCTATGGACGCAGTGCATGTGGGTGGACGGCGCGGGTTTATTACAGGTGGATATATCCGTGCTTCCAATGGGGTCAATGTAAAAAACCTGGGTTCCAATATGGGGGCTGATACGGTGGTGGAAGTGGGCGTCAGCCCTGCTTTAAAGCAGCGGATACAGGATCTGGAGGATGAAATTTCAGAGAATAACAAGCTGCTCAGACAGTTGCATCCGATCCTGTCATCGGCATCTGACAAGGTAAAAAAGGGACTGCCGCTGCCCGGTGACCAGATTTCCTATATTAAAGAATTGTATGTTCTGTATCATTCAGCGAAAAAAGAAGTCAGAAAAGACAACCGCAAGCTGGATGAACTGCAGGAAATTCTGGAAAACTGCAAGCACGCCGCAGTAGCCGTATCCGGAAATGTCTATGCAGGTACGCGCATCGTGATCGGGGATGTGTCTCTGGTGGTCAAGGGGAATGCAGGGTACTGCAGGTTTGTCCGGGAACGGGGCGAAGTAAAAATGCGGGGAATGTAAGAACAGTAAGCGGGAAATGAGGGATTGAAATGGGACTGGGACCGATTGAACTCAATGGTGTGATTTCCAGGACACAGGATTATTCCACCATCAAACAGAACGAGGACAACCGAGGGATGGTCAACCAGATGGCTTTTCAGGACAGTTTTGAAAAAGAGCTGGATGTCCGGCGTTCGCAGGTAGTTCAGAAAGATGATATCAGAAAAGAAGAGAAAAAGTTTGATGCCAGGGAAAAAGGCGGGAATGAGTATCAGGGAGATGGCGGCAGACGAAGGAAAAAAGAAGAAAATCCAAATGGAAAGGTAATCGTGAAAGGACGTCAGTCCTTTGACATAAAGATATAGCTATGGGAATAACAGAAATTTTACTGCTGGTTCTGGGGCTCAGTGTTTTTGTGGCCAGCTTTGTGATTCCGGAAAAAAAACAAAAAATGCGGGAGGCCGATAAGCGGCTGAACGAAGTGCAGATTCAGAACATGCTGGAAGAGCAGATTAAAAATATGAGGTTCAGAGTTTCCGATATTGTGGAGGAAACGGCTGCCTATGCGATGGAGAAAGCGGAACGTTCTATGGAACGTCTTTCCAACGAAAAGATTATGGCAGTAAATGAATATTCGGATACCGTGCTGGAAGCCATTCACAAGAATCATGAAGAAGTGGTGTTTTTGTATGATATGCTGAATGAAAAGCAGCAAAGCCTGAAAGAAACTGTAGCGGATGCAGAGAGGCGTACAAAGGATGCCCTGCAGCAGCTCCGGGATGCGGAAGCGGATATCCGGATGACGGCTGAGGCTATGGGGGCAGAAGAAATTGCAGAGCCAGTAGAAGTAGAAGTGATACCGCCGCCCCTGACGGGGATCGAAGTGATCCGTGCCGGTAAACCGGAGGTAGTAAGAATACCGGTGAGAGCGGAAAAACCGGTAAAAAAAGTACCGGCAGGTCCGGGATTGCCAGCAGTGCCGGTAATATCCGAAGTGGTATCAGCTTCTGTGGAATCAGGGGCAGGAGAGATACCTGCTGTGGCTCTTTCTTTTGCCAGCTCTGGTGAGGACGGAAAAAATAATAACGAGAAAATACTTGCACTGCACCGGGCCGGAAAATCCAATATGGCCATTGCGAAAGAACTGGGACTGGGAATCGGAGAAGTCAAGCTGGTCATTGATTTGTTCAAAGGGGTATAACGGAATATGAGGCTAAAATATTATTTGCGGGGGCTCGGCATTGGCATTGCGGTTACGGCAGTGCTGATGAGTGTGGCCGCAAAAGGAAAAGGGGATATGACGGATGCCCAGATCATTGCCAGAGCCAGAGAACTGGGGATGGTAGATGGTGTGCTGACAGAAATTTCCGGGCCGGAAGATCAAATTCCGGAAACGGATAAACTGACGGAAAACGATGAAGTGATACAGGATGCAGAGAAAGAAGGCGAAAACCCGGTGGAGGCTTCTCTGCCTGAAGCCAATACCGAAGAGCCGGACAGCCAGGTGGATGAAGAAGCGTCTGCAGAGAGGTATGCACAGACCGGGCCGGAGAGTGGGCCGGAAACTTTATCTACGGTGATGATATCTATTTATCCGGGAGAAGGCTCCTTTGCAGTGAGCAGAAAGCTGGCGGCGCTGGGGCTGGTGGAATCAGCCGATATCTATGATGGTTTTCTATGCCAGAATGGATATGACAAAAAACTGTGTACGGGAAACTACGAAATCCGGGAAGGGGCGACAGCAGAAGAAATTGCCCGGATTATTACGAGAAGTCAGTAAGTCCTTAAAAATCCCTCTTGTCAGAGGGATTTTCTTATGATAAAATTACCATGTTGTGTAAAAAACACGTGCATGGATTTGCAGCCGGTGCTTTTTCGACGCGGGAGTGGCTGACAAAGAGGAAATGTGCGGAAGAGAGAAACCAAACGGAGGTAAAAAAAATGAGCGTTATTTCAATGAAGCAGTTGTTAGAAGCAGGTGTGCATTTTGGACATCAGACAAGAAGATGGAATCCTAAAATGGCGCCTTATATCTTTACAGAGAGAAACGGTATCCATATCATTGACCTGCAGAAGTCAGTGGGCAAGGTAGACGAAGCGTACCGTGCGGTTGCGGATATTGTATCCCAGGGAGGAACCATCCTGTTCGTGGGAACCAAGAAACAGGCCCAGGACGCGGTCAAGGCCGAAGCGGAGCGCTGCGGTATGTTTTATGTAAATGAAAGATGGCTTGGCGGTATGCTGACCAACTTCAAAACCATCAAGAGCAGAATTGAAAGACTGAAAGCGATTGAGGTGATGTCTCAGGACGGTACTTTTGATGTACTTCCCAAGAAGGAAGTAATCAAATTGAAGAAAGAATGGGATAAGCTGGAGAAGAATCTGGGCGGCATCAAAGAAATGCCCAGGATTCCGGATGCCATTTTTGTGGTAGATCCCAAAAAAGAAAAAATCTGTGTACAGGAAGCGCATACATTGGGTATCACATTGATCGGTATCGGGGATACCAACTGTGATCCGGAAGAACTGGATTATATCATACCGGGTAATGATGATGCGATCAGGGCAGTGAAGCTGATTGTTTCCAAAATGGCGGATGCTGTGATTGAAGCAAATCAGGGCGAAGCTATGGATGCAGAAGAAGCAGAGACAGCCGCAGAAGAGGCTGAGGAAGCATAAGTGATCAATTGATATTGATATGGAGGAATGAATAAAATGGCTATTTCAGCAAGCATGGTAAAAGAGCTGCGTGAACTGACCGGCGCAGGTATGATGGATTGTAAAAAAGCATTGACAGAGACAAATGGCGATATGGAAGCTGCTGTTGAAGTATTGCGGAAAAAAGGACAGGCTAAGGCAGAGACAAAGGCAAGCAGGATTGCAGCAGAGGGATTGTGCCGTGTTATTGTAAAGGACGAAAAGACGGCGGCTGTTGTGGAAGTCAATTCCGAAACCGACTTTGTGGCAAAGAATGAAGAGTTCCAGAATTTTGTATCGGCAGTTGCAGAACAGGCAGTTGCATCTGATGCGCAGGATATGGATGCTTTCCTGGCAGAGGCATGGAAGGAGGATACTTCCAAAACAGTGAAAGAGGCGCTTCTGGACAAAGTTGCCGTAATCGGAGAGAATCTGAATATCAGAAGATTTGAAAAGGTTGTGGCAGAGAATGGCTGCGTTGTTTCTTATACACATGGCGGTGGCAGAATCGGTGTAATCGTGGAAGCTGATACCGATGTGGTAAATGACGGAGTAAAAGAGGCACTGACCAATATTGCAATGCAGATTGCAGCACTGTCTCCTAAATATGTGTCCACAGCGGATGTATCCGAAGAATATAAGGCACATGAGAAAGAAATTCTGATGGCGCAGATCGCAAATGATCCCAAGATGGCAGGCAAGCCTGAAAAGGTGATCGAAGGCGCAGTAGCAGGCCGTCTGAACAAAGAACTGAAAGAAGTATGCCTTCTGGAGCAGACCTATGTTAAGGCAGAAGATGGTAAGCAGACTGTTGCAAAATATATTGAGCAGGTTGCAAAAGAGAACAGCGCAAAACTTTCAGTGAAGAGATTTGTGCGTTTTGAGACCGGTGAAGGACTTGAGAAGAAAGAGGAAAACTTTGCTGAGGAAGTGGCAAGGCAGATGAATGCATAAGGCGAAGTTTGTCTGGTTATTTTGAATGAAGAAACCCTTGTGAATGGTGTGAGAATGCCATTTGCAGGGGTTTTTTGATTATGTGTTAGATTTTCATTTCTTGACACTATCACGATATACCGTTATAATCAATAGAAAAAGAACCCATGAAATGGGGAATAGAGAAATGGAATTAATGCGTTTGTTAAAGGAAAAGAAGCTTTCTGTTTATCAGTGTGCTAAGGAAAGCCATGTACCATATACTACATTGTCAGATATAGTGAAAGGAAAAACCAGGATTGAAAAATGTACGGCAGAAACAATATATAAATTAGCGAGGACGCTCCATGTGACAATGGAAGAACTTTTGACAGAATGTT
The DNA here is from genome assembly GCA_947385955.1 of uncultured Clostridia bacterium. Taxonomy (GTDB): domain Bacteria; phylum Bacillota; class Clostridia; order Lachnospirales; family Lachnospiraceae; genus VSOB01. Next base: position 1,089 of record CANDNA010000016.1, on the reverse strand, counting down.
TTAAGGAAGATGAAAATGCTCCAAATTTAAGAGATTTTGAAATATATAAAAGTAATATCTGCCATTTAGTGAAGGATAAAGGGGATATGGACTTTATTATTGATATTTTAAAAGAAGATCAAATAAGGACCTATTGGGAACGGCAATGGTATCGGGAAAGTTTTTATCTTCTGGCTATGGTAGATTATTTAAGCCGGGAAAATGGACTCCCATTGTGCAATGATTATGAAGATATAAGGAATTGTACACTGTCAGAACCGTTATATCCGCGGGATGTTGTTCTTGCTGCAAACTTGGATGGTTCCCTTGATATGAAAGAACAATGTTTAAAAGAAGCGATTCCCGAATTTCTGAGGTTTAATATTATAGAAAGCGAGGTAAGGAATGTCTGTTGAGAAAGGTTTTACCAAAGAAAATCTGGACTATTATTTGAAAGAACTGGCAAAAGAGTTTCGGAAGAGAAATGGAAAAAATACGCCTGCTGAGATTGTGTTAGTTGGAGGTGCGGCAATTCTTGCCAATTATGGGTTTCGTGAAATGACCTATGATATAGATGCGGTCATAACAGCATCATCGGCCATGAAAGAGGCAGTTAATGCAGTAGGAGACCGTCTCGGCCTGCCAAATGGCTGGCTGAATGCGGATTTTAAGAATACGAGTTCTTATAGTCCTAAATTATCGCAATACTCTAAGTATTACCGTACTTATTCTAATGTGTTGAATATTAGAACAATTAGCGCGGAATATCTTGTTGCCATGAAATTAATGTCTGGGAGACGTTACAAGAAAGATTTGTCTGATATTATTGGTATCTTGAGTGAACAAGAAAGAATGGGAGATCCTTTAAGTTACCAGCAGATTGATTGTGCAGTAAGAAATCTGTATGGCGGGTGGGATAATATTTCCGAATATGCAATACAGGTTTTGAAAGCGGCTTTAGATTCAGAAAGTTTAAAAGAATTGTTTATGGAACAGGAACATGAAGAGGAATTATCAAAACAGGCAGTGCTTCAAGTTCAGAAATATGAAGGAGGAAAAGTAAAGGAAAGTAATGTGGATGAGATTATTCAAAAAGCTTTAAGGAAGAAA
>CANDNA010000015.1 GCA_947385955.1 uncultured Clostridia bacterium | reverse complement strand
CCATATAAGCAGAAATCAAACTGATCCGCTCCAGAGAAAGCTGCCAGACGACAGCATATCCTGCCAGAACCAAAAGCGCCAAACCATAAAAGAAAAGAAAACCAACTGAAAACAGTGGATAGCGCCCTGCCATTTTAGACAGGACACTTACAAAACTACTGATAAATACTGCTGTAAAGAGCAATATATATGTTTTTTTATCGGAAGAATTTTTCATTTTATATTATTAATTACCATCCTTAATTTTCCATTGGGATCCCGGGGAATTACATCCAGCCATTGATAACGGAAGTTCAGCCTTCCCTTAAATACCTTATTCAGTCCTGGTGTCAGACTCTCTTCAATTTCCTGTTGTGTTTTTTCTGCATTCTTTTTACTCACCAACTGCAATACCACTTCATCATAAGACTCTTGTATGAACCTGGCTTGCAAAATGCTCTGTTCAGAGGATATTACATACCACAGATGAATCCATCCTGATGAACTTCCATCTCTGTATTTAATCTCATCATTTTCTCTTCCGTACACATTGGTAAACACCGTCCCCCTTGCTGTTTCTTTCATTTTCCCCCGATCTCTTACATCATAATTAATCAAAGGAAACGTGTCTTTATAAAGTGTTGTAAAAACTATCCGTCCTTCCTGATCTGTAATATGATCATCCTTATCATATATATTCACTGCAACCAGATCATCCATAATTTCATAATGATTTTTCCCGGGCTTCATAACTCCGATCGAACCAGTCTCCACGCATCCATAAATAGTAATCAGGTTATCACCAAAGGAATCCCGCATAATACGTCTGGATACGCCATCAATATTTTCTCCCGAAATTGCGTAAAATTTAGGATTACAAATATCCAGCCCATGTTCCTGGGCATACATGGCAACCCTTACAAATTCACTTTTATACATGTGCATCAGTCCGGGTTTATAATGATTGATTGTCTCAATGATCTTCTCTTCTGTGTCACTTTCATTGATAAATTCTCTTCTTAATATTCCCAGTCTTTGAATAAAAGAGCGATAGCCCACTGTCTCAGCGCTGTCATCCAGCTCAGTCATTGTAACGTCAAAAAATGGTCTGTAACCGCAAACCATCCAGCAGCGCATGACATTGGCGATATCTGCTGCATATTCCCAAGGAGTATTTAAAATTTCAGTAGGCCTGCCTGTGGAACCACTGGTAGCAGCAAGCATACATAACCTGTTTTTTTCTTTTTTCTTCTCTTTTGCAATCCATTCTCTGTATTCATCTTTTGTTAAAATCGGAAGTTTGGCCAGATCCTGCCTGGTTTTAATATCTTCCGGCCTTATCCCGGCATCCTGAAAACGCTTTTTGTAAAAAGGAATCTGATATGCATTTTCCATGCATTTTTTCAGGTTTGCTTCTCTTATTTTCTTTCGATATGCAGCATTTCCTCTGGAATACTGTAACTGTTTCATAAGTTCATAAAAAGCAATAAAATTAAAAAATTTACGCTGCAATCCATAATTCATGTTATATCACTCCTTTGTATTTTTTCGGTAAACTGATCTGATAACAGCCTGAGGGGTCTTATTTATGCATAAATACATTCGGCCAATATATTCGCCTGCTATTCCAAGAACCAACAGATTAATACCAAACAATATTAACATAATAGAAACCAGAGAACTCCATCCTGCCTGAAAATTAACAAATAACAGTTTCTTTATAATAGTAACCAGAGCTGTTACAAAGCCAATCATGGCTACTGTCATACCGACCCCATCTGCAATACGAAGGGGTTTAATAGAAAAAGCTGTTGCTCCATTAATCCAGAGGCGGATCAGCTTACTCAATGTATAGCCTGAGCTGCCTTCATCACGTTCTCTTTGTTCTACATCCACATTACCAATATTTTTTGTTACACGTAAAATCAAACCTGAAATATAGGCATAAGGCTGATCATATTTTATAATTTCATCCACCACAAACTTTTTGGCAAGAAAAATAGTTGACATTTCTATATGATCCGGCCGTGGAATCAACATATTGGCCATTTTCTGATTGATTTTCGACCCAATCCTCCTGATTACAGATTTCTGTGGACGTTTTGTATATTTTGCACAAACTACATCATACCCTTCTCCAATTGTATCAATAAATTTTCCAGTCTGATCCATAGGTGTTTGTCCATCATCATCCGATGTCATGACATAATCCCCTGAAGCACATCTGCAGCCGGCCAGAATTGCATTGGGCTGTCCGGAATTTCGTGCAAGATCCACAAGAATAATTTCCTTTTCAGTATTGTCATCTACAACTTTTTGCAGGCGGGTAAGAGTGCTTTTATCCGGTGATGCATCATTCACCAAAATAATCTCATATCCATATTCCTTTCTTTTTTCCATTTCCGATGAAATCTCTTCCAATACCCTGTAAATGGCATCTGTTGTATTGTAACAGGGAATTACAAAAGAAATCTTCATATCTGTACTATTTGAATTCATAACTTTTCCTGCCCTCCAGAACATAGCTTCGGTTTGCAACAAGCACTGCCTCTTCAACCAGTTCATGCTGTACAAAAGCTCCTGCCCCTACCAATGCACAATCATGTACAATGGCATGATTGTTCAATACTGCATTGTTTCCAATAAAACATTGATTACCGACTTCTGCATATCCGGAAAAAGATGCAGAAGGGGACAGATTATTAAAAGAACCTACTTTATTATGATGTGGCAGCACCACATTGGGCCAGATAATATTACCATCTCCTATTTTACAATGCTTTTCTATCACCACATTCTCCATAATGATATTTCCCAACCCAATCTCATCTGTATATACTCCCGCCTGTGGTGAAATATAATTACAGGGAATATAACCGCAACTACATATTCTATCAAATACCTGTTTCCTATATGCAAACATATTATGTTTGCCAATCACCCCCAGATAAAAGCCAATCTGCCCTGATGGATACAAAGAATCAATATCCTCAAAAGGAATCACTTTCTTCCCCGCATACTCGCTGCATCTGGCATACTCTCTGTCTACGGTAAACCCTTCTATTTCCACATTGTCATACTTCAATTTTTCAAATAAAATATCTGCAAACTCTCCCATACCAAAGATAAACAGAATCCGTTTCGCTTTATTCATAAGCATTCCTTTACCCGCTCACACATATCCATCATATCATCTTCATTGTATCTCTGATCCAAAGGTAAAAACGCAATATTGGATGCATACTTTTGTTCAATAGTTCCATGATATCTGTTGTCAAATAATTCGTTCCATAATACCGGAGAATAAACTCCTTTTTTTACCAGCCTGTCCTGAATCGGCATATCCAGAAAAAGTGGATAATAATAAGGAATAAAATGACATGACCTTAAATCAAACTGATTATATTGTCCCAGCATTTTATCAATCACCTCAAAATTACTTCGCCGACTCTGTTTGATTCTTTCATAATCTGCGTTCTGCAATATTTTTTGTGTCATCACTGACATTTTCCGCGGATTATTTGCGATACGTACATCATTTTGTTTTTTGGAAGCATACGAAAGCGCAGTTCCATACTCTACACTTGTTATACAAAAATCCATATGCTCACTTGAAAAGTCTGTTTCCAGCTTTACCTCTTCATTGTCTGCTTTGGCGGTAATCAGATAGCCTCCATCTGGTACACCAATAAATTTTTTACAGGAATATACATTATACACGCCTGCTCTTAAAACAGGGGGTTCAAAAAAAGCCTGGGAATTATCCACTATGACTCTGGGAATCTCTTTGATATAGGACACAATGTCGGGATGGGTCATTCCAAAATAATTTACAATTAAAAGCATATCCTCATCTGTCAGATTTTCCACATCAACAGGCATAAAATCCTGATTTATAAAATATCGTTCAACCTTTACCCCAGCTTTCTCTATCAAAGCAATCATACTGGAACAAATATAATACGGAATCAAAATTCTTTTTACACCGGCCAGCATAACGGTATAATAAATTGCTGCTTTACAGGAGTTAAATGCCAAAACACTTTGTTTTTCATCACTCCTGTAATATTCATTTCCGGGATTCAATTCTATTGGAAGATAGCCTCCATATGTTTTCATCTTTCCTCTCCATCCACTCTGTCATTGGTAAGTATTACAGCTTGTCATTATAAGAAGCGCTAAAGTACTTTCGGAAATCATACGGGTTCTCATCACAATCCTTTGCCAGTTTGGCAGCGACGGAACATAGGACCTCCCAATCCACATTTTTTTATTGATTTTACTGTATGCTATAATAAGCCTCAGTGGATCTACCTGCATTTCACAGCAGCATTTAAATATATATTTTAAATTAGAAGAATGGAAATCTGCATACCCACATACCAGATCAAGCGGATTCTGGGCATTTCTTTTAGCAATATACTGGTTCACCACATATCCATATTCCAACAGCCTGGGAATATCAAATTTGGTATGATATCCGTCCTTTTCCAATGCCATAATAAGTGTCTCAGAAGCAGCGTTCCCCATACTTCTGCCTATTCCCTGCATGGTACAGTCCACAAAATCAAATCCCGTCCTGATTGCATGAATGCTGTTGGAAACTGCCATATTCAAATTATCGTGCCCATGAAATCCAATCTTAATATCACTGTGTTTTCTCAGTTCATTAAAATAATCTCTGATTTGTTCCGGCAGCATACCTCCGGAAGAATCCACAATATAAATGCAGGCCGCACCATAATCTTCCATTACTTTTGCTTTTTCTGCAAATTCTTCTGGAGTTATGATATAAGTTTTCATAAAGTTGACCATTGCTTCCAGTCCCAGGCGTTTTGCCTCCTGTACATACTCTTTCGCACGATCAATTTCATCTGCATTAGCGCCAATCCGGACAAAGGAAACACCATGCTCTTTTGCAGTTTTCAAATCCTGCAAACGGGCAATTCCAGGAATACAAAAAAATCCGATTCTGGCATGCTTTGCCTTTTTTCGTGCTGCATCCATATATTCCACATCTGTCTGTAGTGCAATGCCATTTTCCGGAGAACTTGCATTCAATCCCTGTCCGTGGCCAATTTCTATATAATCAAACCCTAACAAATCTAACTTTTCCACAATGGATTCCACATCATCAGAAGAAAATTTAAAATCTACTGCATAGCTTCCATCCCGTATGGTTGTATCCAATAATATCATAGTATCTATCTCCTTTATGAGAATATAACTTTCACAGTATCAGTAATCCTGTCAGCCTCTTCTTTCAATTCCTGAAATGAATTTGCTCCTATAATAAAATGCCCTGGTCTCAGCCTGCCATATTCTGGTTGTTTCAATTCATCTCCTTCTTTTATCTCTAACTGATAGTCAATTAAAAACTGTGATTTTTCCAGTTCTTTTTTGCCTTTAATCTCTTTTATGATCCCTGTCCCAAAATCAAAAAACCGCATAATCACACATCTGTTCTCTGGAAAAGTTATCTGCTCAAGTTCTGCACTGGAAACTTTTTCCCCCAGTGCAGACTTAATCAAATAATCATATGTGTCCACACCGGACATAAAAGGAACAATTTTGGCAGATAAATTGCTTCCCCCACCTCTTGCCCCTGCCTCAATCAAATAAAATTTCCCTTTGGAAAACTTATACTCTGAATGAGTCAGTCCAAACGGTAACCCGGTTGCCATAATCAACTCCCGGTTGATAGAACGCAGTAAGTCATAATCATATCGGGAATGATGTGTGGTATACACCTGTACTTTGGAAATATTGGGACATGCTGTATACATTTCTTTGATGGAAATACAAAGCGGAAAATGCTGCCCATTTACCACCAAGCCATCAATGGTAAACTCATCTCCTTCCAGATATTCTTCTGCCAAAAATGCCTTCTCTGTATTGGAATAGGCAATACTTTCCCGGTAATGTTCCAGCAAGTCTTCTCTGCATCGGACAGTAAACACACCTCTGCTTGATTGGCTGTCCAATGGCTTAATAATAATGGTTCCATACTGATCCAAAAGTTCCCATGCATCTTCCGGGTGCCTGCACTTCTTAAAATCTGGAATAGGTATTTGATTTTCTTTACAAAAATTCCTGAGCAAATATTTATTAGTAAATAAACAGGCTCTTTTATAACCGATTCCATTTAACCCCAGAGCTTCATTTACATAGGCAACCGTAGGCACCGCAATGTCACTTTGATCCGATATCACTGCATCCGGCTGATATTTTTGTGCTATTCTTACATTCGCCTCTTTATCCAATACATTGGCCACTTCACAGGCATCTGCATATTGGAAAGCCGGGGAATCTTTGTATAAATTGGAACAAATTACATAGTGCCCCATTTCTTTTGCCTTCTTAACCAGTGCAACCTGCCAGTCACCGCCTGCCACAACCATGATCTTTTTCATTTTGTCTATCCTCTTATTCCTCTACTGATCTACTTCCAGTTTATAAATTGTAAGTGGATCATAACCATATAAATACCTATATTGATCTGTTACAGTCACTTTACAGTCTGTTCCTTTTGATCGATAATATGCGATAATATCTTCTACTGATTCGCTGCAATTAACGCCGGATAAATATACATTGTCACCATAAAGTACCGCATCTGTTAATGTTTCGGCACCCATAATATGGATTTTCTGCATCCACAAAGGATTACGAACTTCCCATCCCAAAGCATACATCTTATTAAACAAACGCTCATTATTTGCCCCATTTACTCCGGTATAGCCCACAGTGGAACTGACATCAACACCACCTCCCAAACAGACATAATAATTATCAGGATGTGAAACATAATATTCATTCATCTTCTCAGCTACCCGGTTTTCTGAACGCTGTTTCTTCATATTCTGACGTCCGGCTTCGCAAAAAACAATCAATCCCGGTGTTAACAGTACCAGTAAAATCCCAGCCACAACACAGAATTTTTTCGAATATAAAATTTGTTTTCTTTCCTCGTAATAAATCGAAAAAAGTGTGGCTGCATATAGCAGGCAAAGACTTTTACTGATTCTGTACGGAAATTTCCCATTCCATCCGGCAAGAAAAGAAACCAGATGAATCCAGAAAAAATTCACAATAACAAATATCCATGTCTCTTTTTTATTAATCAAAAAAATCAATGCCAACGTAAACAATCCAAGAATGGGTGTCAGCGGAGCATGCATACTTTCAAATAATGCATCTTTATAACTTGTCCACATATCTGTCAGTTTAGCCATAAAAGAACTGTCACCGTTTAGACGCATAGAATAAGAAACAACCTGATCCAATTGTTCTGTAGTCAACTCATCCATAAATCCAATATGATAATCCTCCATAAGGGCAACCTCTTCTTCGCTCAGGCCAATGCCTCTATAAAATGCTTCATTGCCTTCATATGCAGGCACCCCATAATAATCATAAATAAGAGCTCTCTGATACGTAAACGCACTATATTCTCTCCATTCCTGTTTGTTATAGGCAAAATAATGAACCACAAAAAACAATACATAACATCCGATAAATGCAAACACCCAAGCCAACTTCCTGACAATCATCCGGTCTATTTTGAATTTCCAGTTTCTGTATTCATACACCTTCCATTTAAATAAAAACAATGGGACAAACGCAGCTGCCGCCATATACAAACTGTAGGGACGAATACAGTAACTCATAAAAAAGAAAAACCAAGTCCAAAAATAATACAGTGTTGAATCTTCATTGGTATAAAATAAAAAATAAGCACACGCAGCACAAATAACCGAAGATATTGTCCATTGAAATGTCATTATGTCAGCAGAAACAAAGACCAGAAAAATAGCGCCTGTTACTCCATAATAAATAAATCGCTTTTTTGAATCTTCTCCTGAAATCACCCGATATGCCACAACACAAAGCGCCAGTACAGGCATTCCAAGCACAAAAAATCCATACCAGTCAATTTGCGGAATCATCCTGTACAGACAGCTTATGACCCAGCCATACACATATGGTGTCCATGTCAAATGCCCGTCCGGTGTACCGCCATAAATGCCATCCGCCATTGAACGCATCCCTGTATCATCATTAATCGCATATAAAATCATTTCCCGCTTAACAGCTATCAGCATAATAACTGTCGGTATCACAAAAGCAAGGACAATATTCACTAATTTTTTCTTAGTACAATTCACAGTTTCTTTTTTATCCATACTTCAGTCTTTCCTCTACCTGTTTTCGTAAAATTCCTGGATCTTATCACAGACATATTCCACTTCACTACATTTTAAACCATAATAAAGCGGCAACCTGACCAGTCGTTCGCTCTCCCGTGTTGTAAATACATCTTCCCCATGAAACCGCCCATATCTTTTCCCTGCCGGAGCTGAATGCAATGGTATATAATGAAATACCGCAGATATTCCCGCATCTTTTAAAAAAGATATCAATTCTGTTCTCTCCTGCAAGTCTCTGGCCTTTATATAAAACATATGCGCATTGTGTACACATTCCTCTGGAACATACGGCAGGCTGATACATTCCTTTTCTTCCAACGTTTTTAATGATTGAGCATAGATTTTCCAACTATTCATCCGATCATCGTATATATCCTGGGCTTTGTTCAATTGTGCCCATAAATAGGCAGCATTCAATTCACTTGGAAGATATGATGAACCATGATCTGCCCAAGTATATTTATCTATCTGTCCTCTGAAAAATTTACTTCTGTTTGTTCCTTTCTCCCGGATAATCTCTGCTTCCTCAATCCTGTCAGCATGGTTAATCAGCAATGCACCACCTTCTCCCATAGAATAATTCTTGGTTTCATGAAAACTGTAACACCCGTAATCACCAATGGTTCCCAATACCCGATCCTTATATTTACTCTCCACTCCCTGTGCAGCATCTTCAATCACTGAAAGATTATATCTGTGTGCAATATCCATAATTGTATCCATCTCACAGGCAACTCCTGCATAATGAACCGGAACAATTGCTTTTGTTTTTGGAGTAATCGCACATTCAATCAGATTTTCGTCTATGTTCATCGTATCCGGCCTTACATCCACAAAAACCACTCTGGCGCCTCTCAGCACAAAAGCATTGGCTGTTGACACAAACGTGAATGAGGGCATAATGACCTCATCTCCTGGTTTTATATGGCAGAGCAATGCTGCCATTTCAGTAGCATGTGTACACGAAGTGGTAAGCATAACTTTGCAGGCACCTGTTCTTGCTTCAAACCATTTACTGCACTTCTTTGTAAACTCACCATCTCCGGATATTTTTCTGGCGGCAATCGCCTGTGCAATATAATTTTCTTCTTCCCCTACATAAGGCGGTACATTAAAATTAATCATCATTTTCTCCATTTCTGATTCTAATCTAATCAGCAGTGTAAATTCTAAGGTCATAAGTCTGGTTCAAATAGTTTTGTTCCATCAGATGATAATGGTTATTTACATACACATTGAACAAAAAATCAGGGTCATCAATACTTAAGTTTTCCTTGTACGGATTAGAAACATAAATTATTTTATCCGGTGTATCTTCGGCCAGTCTGAAATAACGCATCATTGTCTCCGGATTATTCTGACCATTGTGATATCTGATCACATCCCATGTGGTCGGTGCAAAAGCAATCGCCTCTGTCATCATATACACAGCCGGCATACAGTCCATAACCACAATTTTATCTTCCGCTCTCACATTTTCCTGTACAATATTTTCCAGCGTGGAAATACTTTCCGCGTTTGTCTCTGTAGTATACAGGCCCCTGTACAGACCGGAATCCACTCTGGTTGTCAGTTCCGGTACAGAAGAATCTCTGTAAATATATTGATAATCTGCATAAATCAAAAAAATAGAAGCAGTTATGGATATTACGATACCTACCTGAGGGACTGACTTAGTTTCCCCTTGAACAGACTGTAAAGTTCTTGCAATCAGCAGAATAAATGCCATCAGACACGGAATCATCAAATACATACGGACTGCAATTCCCGATTCTGCCAGTACCCCCAATGCCAAACAGAAAATAATATTGGGTACAGCCAAGCTGAAAAAAATAACTCCATTGCATCTGTCTTTATCAGCCAGCAGGAATACTGCTATAGAGCCAACTGCAGATGCCAATCCTACTACATTGTAAAAATGTTCCTGATCCATCCTTACATTACGTATTACTGCAAACAGAAACCAGGCTGACAAACCATACAAAGCGCATACCCGCCCTGCCTGCAATATTTCCTTTTTCAGTAACATACATAAAAACATTGCAACAAATGATACCAGAATAACCAAAGCCAACGCCTTAAGTTCTGCTTGTATATCTGTACAAATTTCTAATATGTCAGCCCCTATCGGTAATTTCTCAATAGAAGTTGCAGTATCCCGCATAAGATTCATGCCATAAACAAATTTGTCAATACCACCACATTTGATAACAGACCATGCAACAACAACGATTCCGGTCCCAACTCCTCCACACAAATAAAACAGTCCCGTTTTTATCTTCTGATCAGAAAAAAGCAGAATAATAATCCCTATTATGGCTGCATTAAAAAGTTCACAGGGATGACTGTAAACCGACAATGCAACAACAATCCCTGCTGATAAACTTCTGTATTTATTTTTATTGTCATGCAAAATTTCTTCCATTATCAGAAAACCAGCCAAAATAATTAAGAAAACCGGTACCGAATTATAGGAAAAATTCCCAATTAATGTGTAATATGGAAATATCACGCTTACAGCAAAAAAAGCATACAGATTTCCTATATACTTCTTCAGTACCCAAAAGCCATAGAACAGAATCAATCCTCTCAAAATATGAAAAATAATACGTGTAAATAAAAAAACACCCTCCAGATCAGGAACAAACAGCTTATATACATTCAATACCCATGCATAACAAAATGCAGAACCACTCCCCAATGACCAGATATCAGCAAAGGGAACCCTCCCTTGTAAAACCTGATATGCCATAGACAAATAAAAAGCCTCATCTGTCACTTCAATCCCATAGCAGGCGCGTACCATTATGGCCACAATCTCCCCTAAAGCAAAAATAATCATTGCAATAGGAACTATTCTTTTGAGTATATTATCCTCTTCTTTTATCATATAAGCCCCTTCAGGATTCTTCTATTAAAGAAATTATCTCCAAGACAGATATCTAATATGCGATTCCTTTCACACTGTTTAAAACTTCATTTTTAGAAGTATAACAGGCTTATTATGTAAAATCAATACCAAAAAAGAGCAGTTCTGCTTTTCCTCAGACTGCTCTTTCAAATACATTCGTTATTTTATTCAAAAAACTTCTTCTAAATCTCAAATCCAATCTTATTATTCGCTTTTTTCCGAATAATAGCAGAAAAAACAAAATAGGATACTGCGGTGGCGCCCGCGGCTCCCATGCATCCCCACAATATAATGCAGATCAGATTCAGTCCTACGTTGCTGACCACCGTAACCACATTCACATAAGATTCTTCCAACGGCATCCCTATCTGTGAAAACAAATTTCCCATCACAATATATTTTGCATTCAACGCGATACTGCAGCAGACAATTGCCAGCGGAAGAATCCCACTGATGTATTCCTGTTTCCCCAGCAAATTACAAAGTACATAATACCCACATAACAAAGCCAGATAACCGCCAAATACTCCCCAGTAAAATGGTTTTCCCACTTTTGCCTTTAACCCGTTCCAGTATTCTCCCAACATATCTTTCATATACTGCTGTGTCAAAACAGGGTTCAGACTCCTGCGTAATACCACAAATAACTGGTAAAATCCTTCCGCAAATAACAAAGCAAAAGAATAAATTCCGATCAGATAATCGTCTTTTAATAAGATCCCAAGACATATTACATCCGCTTTTGTATTCAGCTCCAGAACAAAATTAGACGGAATAATTTTAACTCCAAACTTCAGATGATTTGTCATCCATTTTCCGGAACATCTGATCTTCACAATTTTACATGTAAACAAATATATCATACTGATCAGGAATAAAACACTCTCTGCAATCAGAAAGCAAAGTGTGATCCAAGTTCCCTGGCACCCCCACAGAGCTAATCCGACAATACCGGCCGCAATCAGCAGATACCGCAGGGCCTGAAATATCGCATAGGCATTCATTTTGGACATTCCATTGAAAAACCCCAATATTACTTTATTTAATGAGAAAAAAACCAATGCCAGCACCGCCAGTTTAATGCTATCGATCAACTGCGTTCTTTCAACTGATATAACATTTAAAACACATTCTATCAGGAAACTGACAACCAACGCAGAAATAGCTGTACATACCAGTGCACTCCCAATGATTTTGCCATTCTCTTCTTCATTATCCTGAAACTCCGCGGAATACTTTGTTACAGACGCCTGGATCCCCAGTACTGTTATCTGTGAAAAAACGATATACCAGGAATATACCTGATTGAAAATACCCAACACAGAGGCATCATAAAACAGCATAATCATAATGTTGAATATAAATCCGCTCACAGACAAAATCCCAATACTGGCATAATTCAAAATAAGCCCCTGTACCACCGCATTCCTTTCATTTGTCTTACCCATATAAAACAGGACCTCATTTATTCATTAATATAATTTTTTCATTTTGGATACCACTTCCAACGCATCATACATGGAAAGGCCAATGGTATCGAAATACCATTTAATAGAATCAAATCTGGGCTGATTATCCTGAAAAGCCAGCTCCAACGCTTCTTCCCTGTTCAGCATACCTTCTCTGATCTGATTACTTCTTAAAGTATCATTTTCTGAAAACCCTGTAACGGAATAGTATACATAATTATAAAAAGGCGACGTTCCATCCCCTATTCTCCAGGTACTCTTGGAGTCTTTGGCTGTTTCCCAGTCATACTCATTAATCAGTACATCATTTACCTGGACTTCATTCCAGGGTATATAATCAAACAGCAGAAAATAATTATGCGGTATCACATAGTAACTCATTGTTGCCAATGCCGTATCAATAACCGAACTGTTTATATACGCAGGGTTTGTTGCGTACTGTCCCAGATAATGGGATGTCATCCTTGCAATACTGCCAACCGGAAGCCTTTCCATTGCCCGCTTTTCTTCCCCCAGTCGGATGATTTCCGGTTTCACTCCGCAATAGCCGGATTTAAAATAGGTCTTTTCAAATGGATTGGATGCCAGAAGTACTGTGTCCAGATGATAGTCTTTTTGTACCTTATTCGCATAATAAAAATATTGTTTGTCCCCTGCCATAAATAACGGAATCATACCCAAGTCAGGCTTTTTCAGCCATGCACTGACGTTTTTCCTGATGTTTTCTCTTTTCTTCCTGATATTGGCAGATACCACAATCAGTTCAATCCCCAGTTGGGCACACATTCTGGACTGATTTCTTCTGGCAAGGTCTGTCACCATTCCCCAATCATAAGAATATGCAATTGGCTTCAAACCCAGCTCCTTTACAAAATAGTGCAGTCCAAAACTACTGTCTCTGCCACCGCTGAAAGAAACCACCGAATCCAGGCCGTTTTGATTCTCAGGCAACCCTTCTGCCCACTGTCGAAGCTTTTCCTCTCCATGATACTGCTGTTTTTGATAGGTTCTGCAATAATTGCACACACCTTCCTCGTCAAATTCAATGAAGGGCATCGTCTCCGGCAAAATACATTTTGTACAGCGTCTGAGCTTTTTAATTGGCTCCAGATCTATGTCATACTGAATCAACCGGCTTTCGTTGAGAATATTAACATTATTCTTTTTCTGCATCCGTTTCTTTTCATAATACTCACATACAATCGGAAACGCTTTTACAGCCTCAGTGTTCTGATTTATATTGGTTCTGTTTCCGAATGTTCCACCCACCACCCCGCAGGTAGACATATCCACATAAGCAGCCGTTCCCGCTTTCACCTGGACAATTCTTTTCTCGTCAAAATAATCTGATCTGCGGGATCTGGCGATCCATTTTTTAAGAATTATTCTTTCTGAAGCAAAAACTACACTTTTCCGGTTTTTGCTTCTCATCATATACAGCGATCCATTATTGCTTGCTGCAACCATCAGATTCCTTGCAGGCAGCAGTGTAAGGGTGGATGCCATGCCCCTTATATCCTCATACACCCGTTTTACGGCATCTTCCACCCCAATTCCCTGATTTAAATATGCCTCCAGCAGCTTTACAAAAATTTCTGTGTCAACCGCATGTTCACGCCTTATCTCCGGATGCCGGTTCCACAATTCTTCCACATTTACTATGATTCCATTGTGTACCGTAATAGCTTCTTTATCAAATACCGGCTGGTTGTTATCCCCTTCCAGTTCGCTTCCGTTGGTCACCAGACGGGAATGTCCCACAAAAGCAATCTGCTTTTTTTCTGTTTGCACTACATTGTTGTTCCAGAATGTATCAAATCCTTCTGTCCGAACCAGTTCACTGCCTGGTATGGCAGCCTTATATATATTTACTTTTTCTGTGCCCACACTTGCAATCCCGGAAGCTTCTTTTCCACGGGTTTCAGATAAAACAAAAAGCTCCCTTACCATATCCCTGATCTGATTTAACTGTAAATTCTCATCTACTGATGCAAACGCCCATATTCCACACATTTATTTTCTCCTGTTGTATTTATTTTTGTAATGAATCATTGTCATACATATCAAACCACATAGCGAATCCTACCATTATAATCATCATAAAAAACGAAACGCCAAACCCCTGGTAGGTTCCCACTGTTACATTAACCCCTCCTAAAAGTCCACCAATAATATAAAACAGGAAATAGAGACTCAGTATTCCGCCTATCAGCCCCAGAGAATAAAACAGAAAAATAGGATGGAAGTCATTGATGCAATACCGTTTGAATATTCTTCTGAAAAATCCTCCTATCAAAAGAATACTTACTGTGGGAATCACTTTTCCAATCTTCATTTTTGACTGTTCTCCCACCGCATATACCGGTTTAATCGGTATTTCTTTGATGGTACATTTTGCTATATTTAATTTAATCAACATATCATTCGGCATGCCATAATTCCGGTAAATAGCATAGATGTCAATTTCCCTGAGTGCACGCAGTGAGATTGCCGTATAACCGGTCTGTGTATCCGACACTCTCCAATATCCTGACGCAATCTTAGTCAGAGCCGATAAAATGGTATTTCCGATTCTCCGTTTGGTCGGAATCATTCTTCTGGCAGTTTTATGGCTCAGACGGTTTCCTTTCGAATAATCGGCCTCTCCGCTGACGATCGGCATACAGATTCCATATAACTCATCCGGATCCATCTGGGCATCCCCTGCCATAACTGCGGTACAGTCTATGGAATGATCTCTGCACCACTTATATCCTACAGCAATAGCCCCCCCTACCTTCGCATTGACCAGATTATCAATCAATACAATCCGGTCTTTGTTGTTGTCATTATAAATTTTATGTGCAGGGTACAGAGGCTCTTCTTCTTTCTGCATCTCCATTTCTATGATATCAGCCCGGTTAAAAAACGTAGGAACAATCTCTGTAGGATTCCAGAAAATCTCTGCTCCTTCTGCCGTCTCCAATCTGCTAATATGCTCCTTCACGATTTCCGCCGTCTTATCCTTAGAGCAGTCATTCACTATAATGATGCGGTCAACAAAATCCGGCATGGTATCTATCACCACTGCAATCTGTGTTTCTTCATTATAGGCCGGCACTACCACCGCTATTGTTTTATTATTGATCATATTTTTTCTCCCAACTGTCCATTATCTTATGATGTATACATTAAAGTTTCCCTTGTCAAATGTCTCACGGATATACTTTGGAGACTCTGTCAGGTTTTCCATTAACGTATCCTTCCAGTACACATCCCGAAACGTATCTGTGATCAGGATCATACAATAGCCATCCGCTTTCAGCTCTCTGTACAGTGCCTCCTGGTCAGATGCTTTCCGTATCTGTTCCGCAGGATCAGCGAAAAACGTGATCGCCTGATCATCCAGATAATAATTACAAAAATAATTGTCTATTAAAATTTTTCCAGGACTCATTTCTGCAGCCAGGAGTTTTACATCACGATAGCCTGCCACGCAGTCATCAATTTTCTGGTATGATTGGCTTCCCTCCCATCTTCTGTTAAAAATCCAAACAGGCATACAACAAAATATTGCCAGAAAACACAGAATCCATCTACGCCCATACGGCAGTTTATCAATCACCCGGTCAATGATAACCCCCAGATACAGTCCATAAAAAACATACATCTGCAGGGTATATCTGATATTCATCACACACCACTCTGTAAATTTAATTCCAGACCATCCCAATAAATCCACATATACAAGGCTCTGAAACAGAATCAGGAGACTGAAAAAAAACATACTGCTTTTCGCATTTCTTTTTTTCACCAGATAACAGATCACAAATATCGCCGCCACCACAGAAGTAATTACCAAAATTCCATGATCCTGCTCTAAAATCCGTCCCAACCGTTCCAGATACGTATCCGCTCCGTCAAGTCTGCCCTCTGTATAGCGCATATAGTTGGCATAATAGTCGGTCCCTTCCAGCAGCCGGTCAATGTCTATCTTTACTCCGGTTGCTTTACCCGTACTGATAAAAGCCCATATAATCTGATAGCATCCCAGCGCTGCGCCCACGATGCAACTGATTCCCCAGATAAATACCTCTTTTCTGAACAGTCTGCTGCACAAAAGCCAGACAAAAAGCGCCCCTCCAACTGCCACACTTTGAATCGCATTGATCGGATGCCCCATCATCACACACATACATATCAGGGCATTGATACAATAGACAGATATCGTAAGTCTCTGTCCCTTTTTAATCAGCCGGGCTGTACTCAGTAATACCCCCCCCCAGATAATCAGGGGAATAATCCGATAACCGTCCCTCGTATGATTGTTATAAATGATAGCAATGTTATTATAAAGAAATAATAAAACCGCTCCTATATATACGTTCTTTCTCCTTTTAAAGAGTTCCAGAAATCCCAGACAGGCCAATATCATATAGATCAGAGTCATCTCAATTGAAAATCTTGCCACAAAATCGCAGGGGTATCCCATCTGTCCCGGATTGGTAAACAAAATGCTATATGCCAGATACAACACCCATCCCGGATGATGGATAATCGCAAGCAGACTCCCGTCCGCCACCCCGTTAAAATTATTGATCCCCGAAAAGTTCATGCTTTCTGTAAATTTCAGAGCATTGCTTAAATATTCTATGGCATCGGACCCCAGCACCGGAACCAGGCAGCTCCTTAAAATAATGGTAATAAGATACCCAATTGATATCATGCACAACAGATAGATCACATTTTCTTTCGGTGCCTTCATGATTTGGTTATAAAGCATTAGCACTGCAAGCACTGCAAGCAGAAACAACAAATCTACAATTTTTCTTTTCCGTCCGTTGGTGAAATACAATTCATGTACTACCAGGAAACCGATAAATATCGTAAAAAACAACGGCAGGGCTTTCAATACAAGATTCTCATTCTTACGATATACCTGGCCGCATCTGAAATACAACAAAAACAAGATAATGGCAGACATCAGAAAGAAAAACAGGAAAAGGAGCCCAAACATACTCCACTTCGCGGCATTGTTTCCGGTATCCAGAGCCGCCTGCCTCTTGTCTGAAAAAAATTTACTCATATACACACAAATATAGCCTGCAATAAATACACACCAATATGTATATTTACAGATTTTGGTCACAAAAAACCGGCTTGTCAAAACGACAACCAGAAAAAGCCCGGACAACATAAAAAAGAGAAAAAAAACGCCGGAATTCTGAACCATAAAATTGATCTGTTCCCAAAAACAACTGATTATCATAAGTGTTGCAGAAACAACTCCCAGACACCAGAAATTTTCATCATAAGAATCTGCTGTATGCCATCTGGGTAAAACCTGTATAAACTGTCGGTTTCTGACAAGAATCACTGCCCCAATACAGTACAGAACAAAAACATAGACATAATAGGGCAATTTCACCGGGAGAAAAGACATAAATAACATATATATGCCTATTACAAATGGCGTAAGCGCATACCCCCAGTAAAAACAGGTTTTTTCATTGATACCAGTCTGTTCTCTTATTTTCATAAACAGACTGGCTGTAGCACCACCCACTATTATAATACCCACAAGATAAACAGACAGCCAGATTAACTGGCTTATCAACTGAAAATCTTCCACACGAACCATCTCCTCCCCTACCGCAGGACATATACCTTAAAATACTCCTGCTCCAATGTGTCACTGATATAATCAGGCGACTCGGTTAACTTCTCCAACAAGGTATCTTTCCAATAAACATTGCGAAGCGAATCTGTAATCAGAATCATACCATAGCCTTCTTCTTTCAGCTCTCTGTACAATGCCTCCTGATCGGATGCTTTCCGTATCTGTTCTGCAGAATCACTGAAAAATGTCACACCCCGGTCATCCAGATAATAATTACAGTAATAATTATCAATCAATATCTTTTCAGGGCTTCTTTCTTTGATCAGCGCTCTCGCCGCATCGTATTCTGCTATAAAATCACAGGATGCCTCAAATACTTTTTTCCCTTCCCACTTTATATTAAGCAGCAATACAGGAATCATACATATCAGAATCAAAAAGCAGGAAATCCACTTCTGTCCGCGCATCGGTTTATCCTGCAGCTGGTCCACAATGATCCCCAGATACAGTCCATAAAAAACATACATCTGCAGAGTATATCTTGTATTCATCACACACCACTCGGTAAACCTGATTCCGGACCATCCCAGCAGATCCACATATACAAGGCTCTGAAACAGAATCAGCAGACTGAAATAAAATATACTACTTTTTACATTTCTCTTTTTTATCAGATAGCAAATCGCAAATATTGCCGCCACCACGGAAGTAATTACTAGGATTCCATGATCCTGCCCCAACAGCCTGAGCAATCGTTCCAGGTACGTATCCGCTCCGCCAAGCCTGCCTTCAGTGTATCGCATATAGTTGGCATAATAGTCGGTTCCCTCCAGCAGCCGGTCGATATCTATCTTTATCCCGGACGCCCTGCCTGTACTGATAAAAGCCCATATGATCTGATAACATCCCAGCATTGCACCCAGGATACAACCGAGTCCCCAGACAAATACCTCTTTTCTGAACAATCTGCTGCATAAAAGCCAGACAAAAAATGCTGCTACGATTGCCAGGCTCTCAATCGCATTGATCGGGTGGCCCATCATCACACACATGCATACCAGGCCGCTAAGCCAGCAGGCAGATGTCGAAGGCCGCTGCTCCTGCTTCAGCAGCCGGCCAATGCTGACCAGAATACCTGCCAGAAATATCATCGGAATGATTCGATAGGCATCTCTTGTATGACTGCTGAATATAACAGCCAGACCAGTATAAAAGAAAAACAGGATCGTCCCGGCAGATACCCCTCTTTTTCGTTTCAGTATCTGCAAAAACCCGATACAGGCAAACATCATATAGATGAGATTACTCTGAATTGAAAATCTTGCCACAAAATCGCAGGGATATCCGAACTGTCCCGGACTGGTAAACAGCAGGCCATATGCCAGATACAGTACCCATCCTGGATGATGAATAATAGCCAGCAGACTACCGTCTGCTACTCCATTAAAATGATTGATTCCCGAAAAGTTCATACTTTCCGTAAATTTCAAGGCATTGCTCAAATATTCTATGGCATCCTGCCCGGTTACCGGAACCAGCCCACTGCGCAAAATGATCGTACAAAAATACAGAATCGTAACAATGCTGATGGCCTGTATCACATCCCTGCACAACAGATTTCCTTTTCTCTTTTTTAAATAAATGCCAGACACAACCAGTCCTGCTGCAAGCAGCGCCAGATCAATCAGATTTCTTTTTAAAATCCTTGTCACATAAATTGCATGCATTGTCAGACATCCTGTCAGTATCACAAACAAAACCGGCAGTAATCTGATACCCGGATTGGGATGCAGCCAATAGGCAGACTTGCATTTACCATATAAAAGCCATAAAATAAGGAAAGACAAAATACATAAAAACGCAAAAAGCTGCACAAAAACCATGATTCTGTCTGCCATGCCGCTATCCAGCATACGCATTCTCTGATCAGAAAAATACTTGCTCAAATACAGGCAGATATATCCCAGAAAAAAAATGCAAAAATAGATTTTTCTGATCTTTCCAATACGCAAAAATCCCATCAGCACCCCTGACAAAGCCAGGCCCGCTACTGAAAAGAAAATAAAAAACGGAAGGGAGCGATGAATCAGATAATAGATCTGTTCCCAAAAACAACTTTCTGTGATCAAAACAGCACTGATAATTCCAAGACACCAGTAATGCTCGCTCTCAGAATCCCCATGAAGCTCTGCCCTCAACTCCCAAATGGTCCCTCTGTCCCGCAACACGATTGCTGCACAGATAACATATAAACCGAAAAGATAGAAATACTGTGACAGCCTGATCGGAATCAGCGACATAAGCAGCATATATATCCCTATAATAAAGGGAATACCTGCAAATCCCCAGAAAAAACAGGTTTTCCGGCCAAACCCCAGACTGTTTCCGGCTCTTAATAATATACATACGGCAGCGCTTCCCACCAAAGCAGTACCCAAAAGATACAAAGCCATCCACACCAACTGGCTCAGTAATGAAAAATCGTCCATTCTGTTGATTCCTTCTCAGACCACACTGTACAAATCCGTTTACAGCCTCCAGTAGATATAATCTTCTGTCATAAACTCTTCTCTCTCATACAGTCCTTTAATATCCATCAATACCTTCTTACGCAGATTCTGCTTAAACATCGCCGAAAGTTCTTCTCTGGTAAGACGCAAAAATTGTGTATGCGCCACCGCTACGATCACAGCATCCATATCAGTAAGGGCTTTTTCATCCTGGAAAGCAATACCATATAATTTTTTTGCCTCTTCCACATCTGCCGCGGGATCTACCACAACAGGCTCTATTCCATATTCCAGCAATTCATTATAAATATCAATCACCTTTGTATTGCGGGTATCCGGACAGTTTTCCTTGAAAGTAAAGCCAAGCATAGCCACTCTGGCCCCTCTGACAGGGATTTCTGCCCTGATCAGATTTTTCACCAGGCTCTCTGCCACATATTTTCCCATATCATCATTGATACGGCGGCCGGCAAGAATAATCTGTGAATGATAGCCCAACTCTTCTGCTTTATAAGTCAGATAATAAGGATCCACACCAATACAGTGGCCGCCAACCAGCCCCGGATAAAAATTCAGGAAATTCCATTTCGTACCGGCTGCCTGTAAAACAGACTTGGTATCAATCCCCATTTTATTGAAAATAATAGACAGTTCATTCATAAATGCAATGTTGATATCTCTCTGACTGTTTTCTATCACTTTGGCTGCCTCTGCCACTTTAATGGACTGGGCGCGGTAAACACCGGCTTCCACTACCAGTTCATAGACCTTTGCAATCACATCCAATGTTTCCCTGTCCATTCCGGATACAATCTTGGTAATTGTCTCCAGCCGATGTACCTTATCCCCGGGATTGATCCGCTCCGGCGAATATCCCACCTTAAAGTCCACCCCGCAGGTAAGGCCTGATTCTTTTTCCAGTATGGGAACACAGATTTCCTCTGTTACACCCGGATATACAGTAGATTCAAATACCACCACCGAGCCTTTAGTCAGATTCTGCCCCAGAATCCGGCTGGCGCCTTCCACTGGTGACAAATCCGGTGTATGATCCCGATTTACCGGTGTGGGTACTGCTACAATATGAAACTTTGCCTCCTGCAGTCTGGATGCATCTGCAGTAAACTCCACCTTTGTGTTTTGGATCACTTCATTTCCCACTTCATTGGTCGGATCAATACCGCTTTTATACAGATTGATTTTCTGTTCATTCAGGTCAAACCCTACTACTTTGATTTTCCTTGCAAACGCAACGGCAATGGGCATCCCTACATATCCCAGACCAACCAGTGACAACTTTTCCTCTCCGCTTACCAATTTTTCATACAAACCCATTTGTACATCTCCCTTTTCTTATTTTTATATGTTTATACACGACTAACTCTTTTTGTATACATGCACATGAATTGCCACATTCCTCTGGCCGCTATGAAATAGATACATGGAATAATTCCGCCCAATGTCCGGCACAAATAATTCTCCAAGTCGTAAAATCCTGTCTTTTAACAATTCCCTGATTCTTATCAAACCACTCCATGACACGTTTTTCATCCAGCAGACCGGACAGACTTTTTACTGATTTCTTTAGTTCTTCTTTATATCTCTCAAAATTATTGTTAATCCATTGATCCTCCGGAGTAACGAACCCCAACTTGCTGTAGCGGTTTCGTATTTTATCAGGAAGCAGGCCTGTAAGAGCATCCCTTAATACAGCTTTCGTAATCCCTCTGTGCAGCTTGTAGGAAAACGGCAGTGAATAAACAAGTTCTGCAAGTCTGTAATCCAGAAATGGAACTCTGCTTTCTATAGAATGGGCCATCGAATCCCGATCTTCATAATGCAGCAATTCCGGCATATCCAAATACATAGAATCAGCAATATACAGCCTGGGTTCCTTCATCTCCGGAACTTTTTCTTTCTTCAGCGCATCCATAAGCAGTTCCGGTGAGAATGGCTGCTCCTTCCCCGGAAGTTTAAAATATATCCTTTTCAGAAGATACTTAAAACAATCCGGCAGAAACAGAGAAGTCACTGTAGATAGCAACAATTCTTTTACCGAAATATGGTTTTCTGTGCTTGCCCTGTCCTTTTTGTATATCTTCCATTCCTTTCGAAAACGCTGAAATTGTCCCTTCTTTAACAAATTAAAAAACAATACCTTATAGAAACCGGTATAGCCCGCCAACTGCTCATCCGCACCTTGCCCATCCAGCATAACCTTCAGACCATTTTCTGCTGCCGCCTGAAATACATTCCATTGGGCATAGACAGAGGTGGAAGCAAACGGCTCATCCATGTGCCAGATGATCCGATCCAAATCCGAAAAAAGTCTGCTTTCCTGTGGAAACACTTTATGCGGAGTCACATCTGTACTGGACACTACCTCATCAATATATTCCTGCTCATCATATCTCTTATCTTCAAAACAAGAGGATATGGTATGCTGTCCGGACCCATTTCCCCGCTCTTTCAGAATCCTGTCTGCCATACAGACAATAGAGGAACTGTCCAGTCCACCGGACAGACAATATCCCACAGGTACATCTGCCCGCAACCGTAAATCCACAGAATGATAAAATTTTCTGTAAAACTCCCGGCAGGCCCTTTGATATGATTTATCTGTTTCGGAAACATTTCGGATATCATAATATCTTTTAACCTGATACGTATGCTGCGATAGATTATACACCAGATTGCTTCCGCCCGGCAACTGAAAAATATCCTGAAACATTGTTTCTTCACAATAGTCCATGTGCCCCCTTATAATAAACTGCAGCAAACATTCTCTATTCGCACGCGGGTTGTGATGCAACATCTCAAAAAACTGTTTTATCTCAGAAGCAAACAGAAACATGCCCTCCTGTTGTGTATAATAAAAGGGCTTAATTCCAAAACGGTCTCTGGAGCAGAATATTTTCTGCTCCGCCCGGTCGTAGACTGCAAATGCCCACATCCCGTTAAACTTTCTGACGCATCCCGCTTTCCAGCAATCATACGCTGCTGCCAGTACCTCGGTATCCGTTCTGGTTTTAAAAGTATATCCTTTTCTGCATAATTCTTCTTTTAATTCCACATAATTATAAATTTCACCATTGAATACCACCACATATCTGTCCTGATAAAAGAACGGCTGCCGTCCGTCTGGAGATAAATCAATAATGGACAGTCTCCTATGCCCCAGAGCAATTTCATTTTCGTAAAATGTGCCCCTGTCATCTGGCCCCCGGTGCCTGATGATATCCACCATACGCTCAAACTTCTCTTTGTCTGTTGTTTTATTTCTGCTTATGCAGCCTGCAATTCCGCACACGGTCCCGTCTGTTTTCCTTTCCTGTCATCAATTGATTGTATAGTTCCAACAATTTTTCTTCTTCCTGTTTCCAGTTGTATTTCTCCAAAACGGCCCTCCGGCCGTTTTCTCCCAGTTTCCTGGCCAGCTCAGGATCATCCAGTATCCGGTTAAATGCCGCAATGATCTCTGTTTCATTTTCCGGGTCTACCGTAAATCCACATTCCGCTCCATTTACAATCGCAGAAAATCCCGGAAAGTTTGACGCTACTACCGGAATCCCCTTTTCCATATATTCAAATAATTTAATCGGGTACGAATAATAACTATTCGGCGTATTTTTATATATCGCACTGCCTACTGTAGAAAAAACATAAAATTCCTGCAGTTTTTCCCCTGTAAGATATCCATAATATCTAATTTTTCCTGTTTTTACTTCTTCATAATATTTTTCCTTTACATCATGGACATAATCAATATCTGCAAATCTTCCAGCCAGGGCCAGTCTGCCATGCAGCCTGTTCTGTATACGTAAAAGTGTCTCTATCCCGTTATCCTTACACAGTCCGCCACCAAAGCTTACTACTTTTTCTTTCTGAGCTTCAGTATCCGGCTCTTTTGTTGTTTCCGCTTCTACAATCGGAAAATTACATACCAATATTGTATTTTTATTACAGAATTTTAGCAGATCATATATATGAGGGGTTACCACAATCACAGCATCCACATGCCTGCATGCAAAATGCTCTGTCCACTCATATTTCTTTTCCACTGCTTTTCCGGCCAGCCAGCCATATCTTTTATAATAATCGAAACTGTTATATCTGGGAGTATCCTCATGAACATCATAAATAATTTTTACATCTTTGCAAAACATACGCAGCAGTATCACTAAATAAAGTAATTTATATTCATGAATATGAACAATTTCCGGCCTTTCCTGTTTTACGTATCGATATACCGTCCAAAGCCTGGCAAAGCGATTTCCCACCAGCCTGGCAAATTTGATAATACCCTTTCCTTTTGACGCAATCGGTCGATAGGGATACAATATGGTTTTTACCTGATTGATTCTGTATTCTCCGACTTTATCATGTTGGTCAGATGTAATATATGACACACAATAACCTGCCCGGGACAGAGAAACACATTCTTTTTTTAAAATTCTGCTGTCCTCTTTTCCGTGATTCTGGCCAACATGTAAAACCCTTCCTTTTTTCATAGATTCCCCAATACTTCCTCTTTTACCCGTTCCACTGCCACACCATTTTTTATTTCATAGATTTTATCACAGTTTTTAATCGTGGTAAGCCTGTGTGCTACGATAATCATTGTAATATGCCCCTGAAGGGCTTCAATAGACTGCATTACTGCCGTTTCTGTTTCGTTATCCAGTGCAGCCGTAGCTTCATCCAGAATCAGAATCTCCGGCTTATGATACAGCGCCCTGGCAATTGCAATACGCTGTCTCTGCCCTCCTGAAAATTTAACGCCCCGTTCTCCGACTATCGTATCCAGGCCACCCGGCAATGAACGGATAAAGCCGGCCAATTGGGCACGCTCCAGAGCATCCCATATATCCTGATCCGAAACAAAATCCGACGGCACACCAAAGGCGATATTGTTTCTCACTGTATCATCTGTTAAATATACCGACTGGGGCACATAGCTGACAATATGTGCCCACTGCCGCGGTATCGTATAGACATCAATCCCATCCATCTCAATGGAACCCTTTCGCGGATGCAAAAGCCCAAGAATCACATCTGCGAGAGTCGTTTTCCCGGCTCCTGACGCACCGATAAAGCCCACCGACTGTCCTTTTTGGATTTCCATACAGGCATCTGTCAAAACCGGTTGTTCTGCCTTGTCATATTTCCAGGCTACATGATGAACTGATACCTTATTTTCAAAATCTAAACTTCCATTTTCTTCCGGCATTTCCTGCAGGCGTCCAAACTCTTCGATATAAGCCCTTTGTTGTTCCTCATAATGCTCCGCCTCCAGCATATTATCATAAGCATTATTCAGTCCCGGCATATTATATACAATTCCGTTCATACGACTGGCTAACTTTCCAATAGAAGGGAAGATCTTGAATGCAGCCATTGCAAATGCACCCAGTTTTGGAATAAAATCTATCATATTGACATCATTCATCCCCAACCGGATGCAGACAATACCGATAATCCCGCTGACACAAATTCCTTCTGTAATCCGATCCGGTGCACTGTTCAATGTATCAAAAATACGTTGAGATTTTCTCGTCAGTTCACTGGCTTCTTCATAGGCTTTGACAAACAACTCTTTTCTTTGCATTACAAAGATTTCCTTGATTCCCGAAACACACTGGTATATGGCCTTACTTTTTTGGGTTGCCGCCTGTACATTTTCTTTTCCTGCCCGTTTGATTCTTGGTTTAAAGATCAGAACAATCCCAAACAGTGCAACCGCCATTAGCCCCAGAACCCCAAATGCAATAAACGGGTCAGTCCAGACAATAAAAAGGCCAATCAAAGCGATTGTCAGACATTCTGTTAATATGGTCATCAGGTAAGATAATATATTATAAACACTGGTAATGTCATTGCCGCATCCTCTTACAATCTCAGAGCTATTGGTATCCAGAAAATACGTGTAGGGCCTGCTCATATAAGAAACCAACATCTTAATCGAAAGTTCCTTCTGTATTCTGGTGGCATAATCTGCCTGTACAAACTGTGAAAAGATAATAAAAGCATTTTTAACCAGATACAATAAAATAAGCACAATGCCTATCATCGTTAACAAACCGTAGCTTCCTTCAATATGCAAAATTTCCATAATATTTTTTACAATCTCATTCTTCAGCAAAATATCCGGTGTCAGCACTGCCTGAACAAAAGGAAGGATTGCCGTCACACCGATCAGTTCAAATACAGAGCTGACCGCCACAACACAAAATACCAGTCCGGCTTTCCTTTTTTGTTTTGTATTTAAAATATAATTTAATTTTCGAATAACCTCAAATATTTGTGTGATATTATTTTTCATACATTTTTCCATTCAGTATATTGCGTATTCTGGTGGCAACATCCCCATTATCAGATAAGCGGTCCTGCCATCTTCATGATCTCTTCCCCTTTATATCATCTGAACATGGAACACATTGATCCAATGGCTGACACAAATGATTCTCCAGCAGGCATGTGCGCCCTGTTTTATATTATTCTCATCATCAAACCAGCCCAGCACTCTTTCTTTATCCAGCACTCCCTGTAATCTGTCACATGCCTGCTCCAGTTCCTTTCTGTAAAAATCACGGTACTTTTTCTGCCACTGATCCTCCGGTGTTACAAATCCCAGTTTACTGTACCGGTTCCGGATTTCCTCTGGTAATGTCCCTGCCAGTCCATCTCTCAGAACTGCCTTTGTGCGGGCATCTCTGATTTTATAGCCAAGAGGCAGACCTGCCAGGGTTTCCACCAGGTTCACATCCAGAAAAGGCACCCTGGACTCAATCGAAAATGCCATAGAGTTCCTGTCCTCATAATGCAGCAGTGCCTGCATCCCCCGATACATACTATCTTCAAAATATTTTCCTTCTTCTTCAATGCGGTAATGACCTTCACTGCACTTTCTGCACCGTTCTACCATAGCATCCGAAAAGGGGGAGGCATTTATCCTTTCTTTCTTTTCCAGCCATTCTTTTATGTTTCGTGGTAAAAACGCGGATGCTGCCAGATATTGAATCGAAGGGACCTTAACATGTTTTTCGGTACCACTCCGCATTGTTTTGTAGGCTTTCCACTCCTTATAAAACCGTATCCATCGGAATTTTCTCAGATTATGGCAGAACAGCACTTTATAAAACGGCGTATATCCTGCCAGTTGTTCATCAGCTCCCTGACCATCCAGCATTACCTTCAATCCACATCTGCCGGCCTCCTGAAATACATTCCACTGTGCAAAAACAGAAGTGGAACCAAATGGTTCATCCATATGCCAGATCATCTGATCCAGATTCTCAAAAAGGGTTCCTCCATCCGGAAAAATTTTATGAGAAATGAAACCAGTCTTTCTGTTTACCACATCAATATACTCCTGTTCATCATAATGTTTGTCCTCTGAACAGGATGACACTGTGTGCTGTTCTTCTGTATGATGATTCTCCTTTATCAGTCTTGCTGCAGCACAGACAATAGCGGAACTGTCTAAACCGCCTGACAGGCAATACCCC
Organism: uncultured Clostridia bacterium; assembly: GCA_947385955.1. GTDB lineage: Bacteria > Bacillota > Clostridia > Lachnospirales > Lachnospiraceae > VSOB01. The sequence goes on along the minus strand of CANDNA010000015.1, from coordinate 42,707 downwards.
AGCTTTACATCCGAGCGCATCCTGAGTTTGATGGAATGATAAAAATCACGTTCAAAAGCTCTGCATGCCGCTTCATAACTGATGTTTCTTTTAGGAAAATATGTTATTTTATAATATGGGGATATTTCCAGCCTGTCCCCAGCCATATGATACCAAAAACAATGACCTGGCAAAATCTGGGAAATTCCCTGAAACAGAGTTCCTTCTGTATAATCCAGATCACCGTTTACAAGAAAACACTCCAGCAGTTCACGATTTGCTCTGGGCTGCTCTTCCTGCAGGCACAAAAGTTGTTTGATTTCTGAAGCAAATGCCAATTCTCCATCAGCATAAAAATAATATAGCGGCTTAATACCAAATCTGTCTCTGGAACCAAATAACATACCGCTGATTTTGTCATAAATTACAAATGCCCACATACCATTCAGATAATCCAGACACTTTTCTCCATAACAGTCATACATGGCAATCAGTACTTCCGTGTCACAGGCAGTCTGAAAAGAATATCCCGACTTTTCCAGCTCTTTTCTCAATTCAATATAATTATAGATTTCTCCATTGAATACCATGACATATCTGTCTTTATATTGAAAGGGCTGATGCCCTCTCAGACTCGTATCTATAATTGACAGTCTCCTGTGCCCCAATGCAATATGAGAATCGTAAAAATATCCCTCATCATCCGGCCCTCTGTGTTCAATAATCTGATTCATTCTGATAAAACGTTTTTTATCTATCTCTTTATTCCCCGAATGCCAAACAGATATTCCGCACATCCTGGTCTCCTTTATTTCTCATACAACAAATTTACTTTGCTACTATATCGTATAAATCCAACAGTTTTTTTTCTTCCCTGCCCCAGTTATATTTGGAAAGAGCAGCTTTCCTTCCATTCCTTCCCATCTCAGCTGCTAAGTCCGGATTATCCAATAATCGGTTCACAGCCTCTGCAATCTCTTCTCCGGCTTCCGGATTCACTAAAATTCCGGCCCCCGTTTCTTTTATAATCTTCCTTATCCCCGGAAAATCAGATATAACAACAGGAATGCCGGCTGCCATATATTCAAACATCTTAATCGGATATGCATAATAACAATTGGGTGTATTTTTATATATTGCCACCCCTAAATAAGAATCCCGATAAAATTGCTCCATTTCCTCCTGCGTCAAATATCCCCTGTAAACAATTTTTCCAGCCTCTATCTTATCTTTATATTTCTCCTGAAAATCTGAATGATAATCGATTCCGGCGAAACTGCCAGCCAGCATAAGCTGCCCGTGCAGCAGATCCGCCAATTCCAAAAGCATGCCAATTCCATTTTCCTTACTCAATCCGCCTCCAAAGCTGACTATCTTATCTTTCCTGGAAATCTCTTTTACAGTTTCATCGGAATCTGCCTTCACAATAGGGAAATTGCATACCTGAACAGTATATTTGTTATATTTTTTTAACAATCTGTAAATATGTGGGGTAACCACGATAACGGCATCAGAAAGTCTGCAAAAAAAACGCTCTGTTATTTCATATTTTTTCTCTGCAATTTTTCCGGCTGTTTCTCCATACCTCCTGCAATAGTCTCTCCCATAATGTCTGGGAGTGTCTTCATGTACATCATAAATAATTCTGATATTCCTTTTTCCTGCCTTAAAAAGAGCAATCAGATAACGCAATTCGTACTCATGGATATGAACAATATCCGGCTGCTCCGCTTTCACATATTGGTATGCCATCCATAAACGGCGAATACCTGTAGCAAAACGGCGGAGCGTCTTAATCCCTTTGAGTCCACTGATGGAAACCGGCCCATAGGGATATACTTTCACCTTTACGCCGCTTTTCTCATATTCCTTTATCTTTCCCTGAAAATCCGAGGTGATATATACCACCTGATATCCATTCTGCGCCAGAGAAATGCATTCTTTCCTGAATATTCTCGAATCATCCACTCGATGATATTGACCTACATGTACAACCTTCATCTTTTTAACGGACCTTCCACATTTCCATTCTCCATTATCTTTTCATACAATCCGGCAACGTATTCCAAATTATATTTTTCTACCTCACCGGTGAAATTCTGCACAACATTTCCTGTCTCTGATTTCTGTGTATAATAATCCAGAATTGCCTGCTTTAATCTGGGGTAATCGTTTTCCTGTTCTGCTTCTTCATAGCAGATCCCGCCATTGATTTCCTGCATGAATTTCTTCATATTACTGTTTCCCAATGTGCCGCCTACAATCGCAATGATAGGTTTTTTCAACATCAGATAGCCCAGTGTCTTTCCTGCAAGCACGCCCTGAGCTTCTTTCGTATTCCATACAGAAGTCATCAGGATATCCGCCCGGTCCTGAATCAGTATTGACTGATACCGGGATACCTCCCCCCAGTCGCTATAACATTTTTCCAGACCCTGGCTGCATATTTCTCCATACATTTTCGTGTTATAAACCCCTGCATATTCAATGGAAATATATTTCTCTTCTATTTTTCCTTCATCAATCAACTCCCGGAGCGCCCGGAAAACCGGAATTAAAGTCATATTTTTATGATAAAAAGACCCTGTATATATCAAATGGAGCTTTTTTTTGTCTTCCAATACCCTTTGGTAATCCTCATAATCAAATCCATTCGTCGCTATTAACGGTTTTGTACCACTATGCATTTTTATACTATGCAATAAGCCTTCTGATACAAATGTCGTATAATTAGACTGTTCTGTAACCTGACAACTGAACCGGTCGCATAATTTTCGGAATACTCCTTTTTTTACTGCGCCGCCCACCGGATCCCTGAAATCAGAAATCCATACTGTTTTATCTTTCCACCTTTCTTTTAAGCTCATCGCAAAATAATGTCCACCCCAGTCATCGTAAGTGGAAAGGACATAATCCGGTCTGGGCAGGTTCTTTTCTGCAACGATTCCGGATGCAATTTTTACAAACCGTTTCGCAGATACTATACTGGATAAGTAATAATTAAGATTATAGCCGGACAGCCGATACCAGACAGGATACACTTTTCTGTAAAGTTTTCCCGGAGCCTGGTAATACCGCTTTCCGGCATCAATATAATAGACCTGTCCACCGTTTTCTCTGATCTGGCGCAAATCATCCTCCAGCAGTCTGTCCACTTTGGAGAAATTTTTTCTGGTAAAAATAAAGATCCTATACTTTTTATTTCTGGATAAATATTTGGCAATCTTCGTAAATTTAACGGAACCAACATTTTGATATGGTGCAAAATACTCACTGCATATATAGATTGTTTTCATCTTTTCCCCCACAATATCTGCTTTTTTCAGATCCATTCACAGGCGATATAACTCTTTCCATTTCGGAATCAGATACGACCACCTGCGAAGCTGTTCTATTATCTTTTTGTTATGCCTGATATCCACATCATATTTTCTGTCTATACAGGCCCTGATCCGATCCGGCAAATCATGAAATTCGTGAAATTCTACATAGGAAATATGATACTGATCAAGTTCTTTATAGTGCAGCCACCCGGCATTAACCAGAACAGTGTCTGCAAAAAGAAATTCGCAGACACTTCCTGAAAAAGCGTCTGTCGTCTGGGCATTGATATAAATATCCGCCGCAATCCTCAGCATACTGATCATTTCCTCAGTCAGAAATTCCCGGAATACCTTTACCTCACATCCCAATTGCCTGGCCTTCTCTTCTACCAGATCTATATATTCCAGATTATTTTCAAAGCCATAGGTCATCTGTAAAAGAATCGTAACCCGTCCTGCTAATACATCTTTGGGTAATTTCTGTAGCTGCTCCAATACCTCCAGATGCTGTTGTGCTCTGACCCGATTATACCCTATGGCAATTGTAATGCTGTCCTCCCGGATTCCCAACCGATTCTTAAAATAAGTTTTCGGATGTTCAGACATATCCCGGCTGATTTGTTCCAGCGTGGTAAGGCCCAGCAAAAGAACATGCCTCTTTCCGGACAGGAATGTTTTTCCGTATTCAGCTTCAAATCGGTCTTTTAGATCAATATTGTCAAAAGTAACCTGATCTACGGTTTCTAATAAGGTTTTATTTCTTGTAAGTTCTTCCTTATCGGTCCGAAACAGGTCACTGCCATAATAAGAAGCGATTATGATGCCATTCTTTCTCCTGATTTCATTCGCCAGTTTCAATGCCCCCCATGAAACATAATGAATATGTATCACATCAAAGGGACCTCTCAGCCGCAATTGAAAAAGGTGCATATATTTCCGGATGATCCGGATCACCCATCCGGATTTTTCATATTTACGGATCACGGTTACAATTTTCATTTTTTTGTAAAACGTCATATCTTCCACATCCGCAAAACCTGCTACTGACACAGAGACATCAAACTGCAGAAGATAATTTCTGATAAATTCCCTGATCCACTGGCTGTTGGGATTTCCGATAATCAAAACCTTTTTCAAAGCCCTCTCCTTACAGTTCTGACAGAATCTCTTTAACACAATCACAGATATAATATACCTCTTCTTTTTCCAGAGCAGCATACATAGGCAATGTCACTTCGTTGTCTGTAATATATTCTGTTCTCGGCAAATCTACAGGCAAATCCTGATAAATAGAAAATCTGTGCACCGCAGGATAATGTACACTGGTCTGTATTCCCCTCTGCTGCAACATAGTTCTGAAGGTTTCCCGTTTTTCTCTGTTTGAATGCTGCAATAAAATGGGAAAAATATAATTGCTTACAAATTCCGCATGATTCTGATAGGGTATTGTCATACCTTCTATTCCGTTAAGCCTTTCTTCATACCATGCTCTGACCTGCCTTCTTCTGTTCAAATCATTTTTTAATTTTTTCATCTGAACACAGGCAAGAGAGGCCCGGATGTCATCCAGCCTGTAATTATAACCAAGAGAATAAATATCATAAGAGGTAGCATGTCCGCTGGCCCTTTGAAAAGACATGGTTGTCATCCCATGCGATCTGGCCAGTTTGATTTTATTGTAGATTTCCTCATTGTTGGTCACTACCATACCGCCTTCACCGGTACTTATGTTTTTATTGGAAAAAAAGCTGAAACACCCAATGTCTCCGATCGTACCCAGTTTTTTTCCATGATACTCTGACAACGGTCCATGACAGGCATCTTCAATAATATACAAATGATGTTTTTCTGCAATTTGAGTAATTTCATCCATATTGCAGGGAAAGCCGGCATAGTGCATTGGAATAATTGCTTTGGTACGCGGTGTAATCAAATGTTCTATCTGAACAGGGTCCAGGCCAAACTGTTCAAAACTCTCCACATCGCAGAACACCGGAACCGCCCCAACATAGCGGATACAGTTTACAGTCGCTGCAAATGTAAGAGAAGGGCAAATCACTTCATCACCTTCCCCTATCCCCAATACATAACAGGCCAGATGCAATGCTGCAGTACAGTTGGTCAATGCGCAGGCATACTTTACATCCAGCATATCCTGAAACATAGTTTCCAATTCCATACATTTTGGCCCCATTGAAATCCATTTTGACCTGATTGTCTCTGTTACTGCTTCAATTTCTTCCTCACCATAATTCAAATTGAACAAAGGTATCTCATACATACTTATTCTTCTCCCTTAAACAGAAAACTTTCCTGTCTCTATATCCGTTACTGCCTGTTCATAATCTTCCGGCCTGCCGATATCCATCCAATAACCGTCAAAATGATCCACCCGGACCGGAACCCGTTCTGTCAGAAGTTTTCCCATAAGATGATCAAAACCAAAAAAAGTATTGACAGGAATGTATTGTAATGCTTTCCTGTTTACTGCATAAATTCCCATACTCACATCATATTTCAGACTGGGTTTTTCTTTAAAGCCCTGCAGATATCTGTCTTTTATCTCCAGTACACCATAATCAACCATCTGCAGCCGTTCATACGCAGATATGGTAAAAACAGCCTGTTGCTCTATATGCCTCTGTAAAAAATCAGCATAATTGATATCTGACAGTATATCTCCATTCATTACCAGGAAATCTTCCGGTAAATCCTCCATGTTCCGTAAAGGCCCCATCGTCCCCAGCGGCTTTTCTTCAAAAAAATAGCATATTTTAAGCCCCAGTTTATCCCCACGGCCAAAATATGCCTCTATCAGTTCAGCCTGATGATTAACTGCTATATAAATATCCGTAAATCCCTGACCAGCCAACTGCATTAATACAATTTCCAGAATCGCTCTCTCTCCTACCGGAACCAGGGGCTTCGGCAATGCAAGGGTATAGGGCCTCAGTCTTGTCCCCTTTCCCCCTGCTAATATAACTGCCAGTTTTCTACACATTATATTGATCCACCTTATATCTGCCCAGATTTTCTCTTACAAATGCAACTGTCTCTGCAAGACCTTCTTCAAAAGTATAACGAGGCTGCCAGTCTGTCAAGGTCCTGATCTTTTCATTAGAGCCAAGCAAACGGTTTACCTCACTTTTCTGCGGTCTTATGCGCTGTTCGTCACATACAATCTCTGCTTTGGGGTTGATCTGCAGGATCAGCTCCTCTGCCAGTTTCCCAATGGAAATTTCTTTCTGAGTCGCAATGTTGATTTCTTCCCCGATTGTTTTATCGGATTCATATATACTGATAAAACCGCCTGCCGTATCTTTCACATAGTTAAAATCTCTTGTAGGCGTCAGAGCGCCCAGCTTGATCTGACTGCGCCCTGACAATAACTGCATAATAATAGTAGGAATGACTGCCCTCGCAGACTGTCTTGGTCCAAATGTATTAAACGGCCTCACAATTGTAACCGGCAGATCAAAACTGCGATAAAAGCTCTCTGCCAGCCTGTCTGCACCAATCTTAGTCGCAGAATAAGGCGACTGTCCCTGGAAAGGATGCTTTTCATCAATGGGTATATACTTTGCAGTTCCATATACTTCTGAAGTGGAAGTGATCAATACTCTTTTTGTCCCGTGCATCCTTGCAGCCTGTAAAATATTCAAAGTTCCTTTTATATTGGTGTCCACATAAGTATCCGGATAACTGTAGCTATAGGGAATCGCAATCAACGCCGCCAGATGAAAAACCGCATCCGTTCCTTTTACGGCCTGCTCAACACCATGTGCATCCCTCACATCTCCACTACAGATTTCAACAGATTGGAGTATGGATTCCGGCAATGTATCCAGCCACCCATTAGAATTAAAAGAATTATAATAAACAAAAGCCTTTACTTCATATCCCCTTTTAACCAACTCTTCTGTCAAATGACTTCCAATAAATCCATCTGCACCCGTTACCAATACTTTTTTCATGACACATTCCTTTTTTCATTCAGATATCTTGCTCTTTCTTACTGAAATCTGCCCTTAAATTCCATTGTAGAACATTCTTTCAACGGCAGCTTCACCTTACATCCTTCCTGAGCCGATTTATAAATAGCCAATACCAGCTCCAGTGCTCTCTTACCTGCCTGTGCATCCACATAGGGAGCCCTGTCTGTCTCAATCGCCTCAATCACATCCGCATACAGAGGGGTATGTCCGTGTCCATATACATTCGGCGGGTTCTCATGGAACTCTCTTTTTACTTCCTCCGCATTGTCCAGCATATCGGCAAATCGCCATTCCTCAATCACATTGACAGACTGCCCTCCTGCCTTTACAGTACCCTTTTTGCCAAACAGATATAATGTTTCTTCCAGGTTTTGAGGATAAATATCTGTTGTCCCTTCCACGATGCCGTATCCGCCGTTTTTGAACCTGATCAGTGCGATTCCCATATCTTCCGCATCAATATAGGGATGATTCAGCTTATCTGTCATACCAATGACTTCTTCAACTTCATCGCCCATCATCCAACGCAACAGGTCAATGTTATGGATACACTGATTCATCAGTGCACCTCCATCCTGTTCCCATGTGCCGCGCCAGTTTGCCCTGCTGTAATATTCATATCCCCGGTTCCAGCGAATATGTGCTGTACCATAAAACATCCTTCCGAAGCGCCCCATTTCCAACGCTTCCCGGATCTTCTGTATGGATTTATTGAATCGGTTCTGATGGCAGGCACATACTTTAACACCTTTTTCCGCCCCTCTTCGAATAATCTCATCCGCATCTGCCAAAGACAGGGCAATCGGTTTCTCAATAATCAGATTGCATCCTGCATCAATGCAGTCCAGCGCGATAGAAGCATGCTTACCGCTTTCCGTTGCGATAGCCACCAGATCCGGTTTTTCTTTTTCCAGCATTTCATGATAGTCCGTATACTGGGGAATATTCCTGTCCAGTTTAAATTTAATGACCTTATCCTTTATATTTTCAGCATCCAAATCACACAATCCTACAAACGTCAGCTTATTCGCTTTCGCTGCGGCAATGTGATTTGGTGATATTCTTCCACAGCCAATCAATGCATATTTCATCTTACTTCCTCCATTCTGTCACTTTACTGTACCTTTTATAATGTCTGTAATCCTGTCAATATCCACTATATCCATATAAGGGTGCATAGGCAGAGACAATACCTGGCGGCAAATTTCTTCCGTCACATTCAATTCAACCGGGCAGGTATCTTTTTGTCCTCTGAAAGCCCCCTGTTCATGCATGGGTTTTCGGTAATATATCATGGAAGGGATCTGCTCTGCCTGCAGCGCTGCCTGTATCTGCGCCCTCTCGTCGGCATTTTTACACAAAATGCTGTATTGCGCCCAACTGGAAGTATATTCTGGCAGTACTGTCGGTGTCACTACCGCATTTTCCAGTCTTTTTGTATATTCTCCTGCAAACCGATTTACTTCTTCCAGTTCGTATTTCTGAAATACCTCAAATTTCACCCTCAGTATAGCTGCCTGTATGGTATCCAGACGGGAATTTAATCCGATACGCACATTGTCATATTTGTCGCTGCCTTTTCCATGTACACGATAGGACCGGAGCAATTCCGCCCACTCATCACAATCAGTAAATACAGCTCCCCCGTCCCCATAACATCCCAGGGGTTTGGCCGGGAAAAAGGAAGTGGTGGCAATATCTCCAAACGAACAGTCCATCTTCCCTCGTATGTTTCCGCCAAATCCCTGTGCACTGTCCTCCAACAGTCTGCAACCATATTTTTCCGCAATCGGACGAATCTGGTCATAGTCAGCAGGTTGTCCAAACAAGTCCACTGCTATAATCACCTTTGCCTGCAGCTTTCCCTCTTCCTGCACTTTTTGAATCGCGGCTTCCAGAGATTCTGCTGACATATTGAATGTCCGCCTGTCAATATCCACAAATACAGGTGTCGCCCCCAACAAAGACACCACCTCTGCTGTAGAAAAAAAAGTAAAATCCGGTACAAACACTGCGTCACCGGCTCCGATATTCCATACCATCAATGCAAGCTGCAATGCATCTGTACCATTCGCACAGGCGATACAATGTTTCACCCCTGTATACCCGGCAAGCATCTCCTCCAGTTCAGCTACCTGACGGCCGCTGATAAAATTACTGTCCAAAACGACTTCCTGCATCGCCTGGTCTATTTTTTCCTGATTTCTGCGATACTGTTCTTTTAAATCTCTGAATTCCATCTCTTCATCCTTCTTTATTCTGATACGATATTTCCTTCCCGATCCACTTTTCCGATTGGCCTTGCCGGCACACCGGCCACCAATGTATATTCCGGCACATCCTTTGTTACAACAGCTCCAGCCGCCACCATCGCATATCTGCCTATAGTATGCCCACAAACAATAGTTGCATTCGCCCCGATAGACGCCCCTTCTTCAACATGAGTTTTCTTATAATTCTCACGCCCTTTCGGATATGCTGCCCGCGGCGTCAGATCATTGGTAAACACACAGGATGGTCCTAAAAACACATTGTCCTCAATGCTTACACCCTCGTAAACGGAAACATTGTTTTGTATCTTTACCCCATTTCCGATCCTGACATGGCTGGAAATATTTACATTCTGTCCCAGGCTGCATCCGCTGCCAATCACAGCGCCGGACTGCACATGGCAAAAATGCCAGATCTTTGTATCCTTTCCTATGGTTACATCACTGTCAATATAACTCGATTCATGTATAAAATAGTCCATTTCTGACTCCTTTACTTCTGCATTATACCAGTTCCTTATAAATTTGTAAAAGTTTTCTTTCCTCTTTTTTCCAGTTATACTTCCGAATCACTGCTTTTCTTCCGTTTTCTCCCATAATCCTGGCAGATTCTGTATCAGCCAACAACTTATTGATTGCTTCACAAATTGCCTGAGAATCGTTTTCATCCACGCAATACCCACAGCCCGCATCTTCCACGATTTTTCTCCAGACCGGGAAATCACTGACCACTACCGGAAGTCCCGCTTCCATATATTCAAATAATTTGATCGGCAATGAAGAGATCCAATTGATACTTTTTTTCAGCAGACATACTCCCACACTACATTCCGCATATAACTGCAAAATTTCCTCCCGGTTCAGATATCCCCGGTAAAACCAACTCTTACCTTCTTCTTTTTTATAGCTTTGTCGGAGATATTGCAAATAAGAATCTGAAACAGGTCCGGCAAGATGCACTTCCCCATCAATATCAGGACTTATGGCTACCAGTCTGGATATTCCTCTGCCCTCCGTCAGTCCTCCTGCGTAACAGACCTTTTTCCCTTTCTTGTCTGTTTTATCCTCTCTTTCTGCTTTTATAATGGGATAATTATGAACTGTAATAATCCTTTTACAATATTTTGTAAGTATTTTTCTCAGATGCGGGGTTGCAGTAATCACGGCATCTGCACAACTACAGGCTTCATGTTCTTTATAACCTCTCAGCCGTGCAACGGCTCCTGCGAGCAGCTTTCCGTATCGTTCCAAATCCATTTCATAATTTTCATAGGCGTTATTTTCATGTACATCATAGATCACCCGGATGCCAGGATATCTTTTTTTAATCAGCTTCACCAAGTACGAGATTCCATACTCGTGAATATGGACAATCTGCGGTTTCACTTTTTCTATGATCCTGCAGTATTCTTCTTTTAACTCCCGGTTAACTATATAATTTACCAGCATGGAATCATTTTTCCCTTTCAGCGGAATATAATGAATCGCTTCCGGAGTCTGTCCATTTTCAGCCAAATCTGCAGTGGTATAATAAACCTTATATCCGCCCCGGACCAGGCTCATGCATTCCTTCTGCACAATTCTGATATCATCCTTTCGGTGAAGATAAGCGATGTGGAGTATTTTTGTCATATTCTTCTCATCCTTTCCCGTCAGCCGAATGTCCGGATCAGATTATCAAATTTTTCTGCCGTTTTCTGGCTGCTGTATGTTTTCAGAATTTCCTCTTTGGGATGGCATACCACACATCCCGTATCCATAAATTCTTCATACTTTTCCAGAAACCATTTTCTGGCATACTGATAATCCCGCCTGAAATAGCACTCTTCCAGACAAAATCCCAACTCAGCTTCCTCTATGACCCGTTTCATCATACTGTTCGGTTTATTGCCTGTTACAATGGCAAATACCGGTTTGTGCATCATAAAATACTCCAGGAATTTGCCGGTAAGAATATTGTCATTGCCTTTGTTATTCCATGTCAGTGCACATAATATATCCGACTCATATTGAATCTGAACAGCCTCCTGCCGGGATACCACGCCTCTGTAATCAATCAGCCCCTTCAATCCATAACGCTCTGCCTGCTTTTCCAGAATATAGAACTGTTTTCCTGCATAAACCACAGAAATTTTACTGCTGTCCACTTTTCCTTCTTTTTGCAGATCAGAAATAATATGAAATAGCTGTGTCATCTCACTTTTTTTATAATACAGATTTCCCGTATAACCGATAATCAGCTTTTTATTTCTATGGCCTGGAGCAAATCCCCTGATATCGTCACTGTCATAACCATTGCAGATCACATGATGCTTTTCCGGGTACTTTCCCGAACCGATACAGGAATCTGTAACACCCGTAATAAAATCTGCCTTCCGGTCAGTCTGTTTAGCCAGATACAGGAGATAATTCTGTACGATGCCAGTAGCTGCGGTCACCGGGTCCCGGTAATCTGCAATCCAGTGCAGCTTCTTTTTCTTCCTTTTACATGCCAGAGCCAATCTGTGAGCACCCATCTGTCCATAGGAAGAAATCATAATCTCTACCTTTTTCATCGGAATCTGCTTCAGAACTTTTTTCCCTTTCAGGACAAACATATATTCAAATAACAAATCGTATAAGTCGTTCAGCAAAAGCAGTAACCTGCCGAATTTTCTCTTACACTCTCCCCGCCATCCACGCTGTCTGCAAGAAACAAATTTCTCCTGAATGATAAAATAAGCATCGTCCTGATGGCGCCCCTTTCCCATATCTGCTGTCTGGCCTGTTTGTTTTGCCTTTTTATGAATCAGTGCCTTAACCCGTTTGATCAGTTTTTTATCCATATCTACAGGCAGCACAGTAACATATTCAGAGACGCTTGCAATGTCTCTGGTCAGCAGGGCATCATCGGGACAATCTTCTCCATTTTTTTTCGTAATCACCCAAAAATGGTACTTTCCTGTTGCCGCCAGATATTTTACTGTCTTGGTAAACCGGATAGCGGCAATGATATTCTGTGGTGCAAAATATTCACAAATCAGCAATACATGTTTCATTTCCTTTACCCCTGCTTTTCTATCACGGCAACCCACTGTTCTACCAGTTTTTTCATTTCAAAATCCCGGCTCCGCCTCTTACCGCCCTCTGCACATGTCTCTCTCAGGTTTTTATCCTTCAGTATCCGGATCACAGCATCCGCCAGCATCTTTTCATGTTCTTCCAGCGGTTCTGCGGCTTCCCGGAGTTCTCCGCTGCAGACAGGTGTAATGATGCCATATTCTGTCTGCATGATATCTTCTATCCGGTCTTCTGCAGGAAAATCCATAATTTCCCTGGCGCCGCTTTTAAAATCGGTTACAATGGACGCCGTCCCGCAGGCCATCGCTTCCAGCAGGGCTGTTGGCATTCCTTCCAGCATGGAAGGCAATACAAACACGGCGCTGTTGGCGATGTATTTATCCAGCTTGGCATCAAATCCTTTGATATATACGGATTTTTCAATTCCATATTCCCGGATCAGCCGGTTCAGATATTCTTCCAGTTCTCCTATACCAAAAATCACCAGTCTGGCATCCGGCACCTCTTCCAATACCTTTGTAAACGCACGGATCAGGTGCCATTGTCCCTTTGCATAGGTCAGACGCCCTGCCGTTACGATCGTTCTCTCCCTGGAAAACCAGGCAAAGTCATCTTTTTCGAGAGGATTTTGGGCAACCTTCTCAATGGCTTTTCCGTCAATTCCATTGTAAATAATCGTAAACAGTTCTTTCCGCAGCCCGAAATGCCGGATCAGATCATCCCTGATGGCTGTGTTCTGGGCAATAATACGGTCTGCATGATTGTAAAATAATTTTACCAGCGGAAAGACAATGTATTTATACACTTTGATATGCCCGCTTTCCGACATATTGATTACTGCTGTAATAATCACCTTGCAATATTTATGCCCGGTCATGATATTAGCCACATTGGCGCTGTCCAGGAGACTGATGCATGCCCTGTAACGATTCTTACGCTTCAGTTTTCTGAGCATTTTCAGTCTTTTCAGCAGTACCCTGCCCTGATAGAGAATACTGGTCCTGCTGGAGGGCTCCGGAATATCCAGTGAAAAAATTTTACCTTTATAAGGAAACTGTATATTATCAGCAGAATTTAACAGGATATCCGCTTCCCATCCCTGCGGCAGATTGGTCGTAATATTGGAGATCATCTTCTGCGCTCCGCCTGTATCCAGAGAAGAGGATACAATTAATATTTTATGCTCCATATCCTTCACTCCACAAATCCTCAATATACATCTGATACCAGCGCTGGAACACATAAAAAGACCAGAGCATGGAGCTGTACATAATTTTATCCGACTTTTCCTGCTTCCCGATCAGCTCTTCCACTGCTGCCGGCACAAAGATATCCTGTCTCTTCAGTATCGTCGGATCCGCATACTTCCTGATCTCCGGCCCAAGCACTGTCCGCAGCCACTTTCTCAAAGGCACGCCAAACCCCTTTTTCGGCCGATCCAGCAGCTCTTTTGGCACATACCGATAGGTCAGCGCTTTCAGAATATGCTTTTTATCCCCCCTCATATATTTATACTGATGAGGAATCGCAAAAGACTGCTCCACCATCCGGTAATCCAGCAGAGGGCAGCGCACCTCCAGAGAATATTTCATGGATGCCCTGTCTGTCTTGGCCAGCACTTCATCCGGCAGATAGGTCATCATATCCAGAAGCATCCGCCGTTCCTGCCAGTTTTTATATTTCAGATCTTTTTCCTGCGCCAGTTTTACATTGCGGCCTTTCATACCCAGCAGCCGGTCGGCTTCCTCAATCATGACTCCCAGAAAGAGCTGAGTCTTTTCATCCGGATTCCGGTTTCGAAGAAATGCCCGCAGCTCCGGCGGCACTTTCTCCTCCAGAAAATGCATACCGGGAATATGGGACGCCGCACTGCCCAGCCAGTCTGCTTTCTGGGCAATATATGTCCAGTCATACATTTGATAGCCACAGTACAGCTCATCGCCGCCGTCCCCGGACAGGGCCACGGTAATCTCTTCCGACGCCAGCTGAGACACCAGCATGGTGGGGAGCTGGGAAGAATCCGAAAAAGGTTCATCATAATAATAAGGCAGATCCTTTATCATCTCCAGAGTTTCCTGATCCCCGATGTACAATTCCCTGTGCTGTGTCCCGATATGAGCGGCAATTTCCGCCGCATAGACAGCTTCATTTCTCTCCTTTTCATGAAATCCTATGGAAAAGCTCTTTACCTGCCCTCCCGACACCTGCCGTGCCACTGCCGTCACCAGTGTGGAATCAATGCCGCCGCTGAGAAATGTCCCCACCGGTACATCCGCTTCCAGCCGGCGCCTGACTGCATCCCTGACCAGGCTGTCCATCTCTTGCAATGCTTTTTCAAAGGTCAGCGGATGTGCTTCTCCCCCTGCCTTTTTTTCTCTGATATCCCAATAGGTATGAACGGTTGTTTTTCCGTCTTCCAGTACCAGATACGTACCGGGGCACATCTTCCAGGTATCCTCAAAAACCGACCAGGGGGCTTCAATGTATTTGCTGCACAGAAATTTCTCTACCATCTGCTTGTTGACCGCTTTTCGGAAACGGGGAAATTTCATAATCGGCTTCAGTTCAGAGGCAAATACGAAGTCCTTTCCCTTCTGATAATAGTACAGAGGCTTCTTTCCCATCCGGTCCCTTGCCAGGATCAGTCTGCCCGTTTCTCTTTCATACAATCCCAGGGCAAACATACCGTTGAACCGCCGGAAACAGTCGCTGCCCCATTCCTGCCAGGCTGCCAGCAATACTTCCGTATCACAGGAAGAGCCAAACCGGCGACCGGATCGTTCCAGCTCCTTTCTCAGCTCTCTGAAATTATAGATTTCCCCATTGTATACCACTACCACCTTTCCGTCCCCGGAAAACATGGGCTGATGTCCGGCAGCAGACAGGTCAAAAATAGACAGCCGCCGCTGTGCCAACCCCACAACGCCGTGCTTGGCCTGCTCCTGCCAGAGGCCCGAATCATCCGGCCCTCTGTGATACATGGTATCGTTCATATCCTTCAGCGCTTCATCCGATATACTCTTATTCGAAATATAACCACAAATACCACACATATTTACCTCTTTGCCGCAGCAGCCTCCAGAATGCGTTCGTACTGCTTTGCCACACTGCTCCACAAAAATCTTTCCCGTACCAGTTCCGCGCTTCTGTGTCCCATCGCTTCCCTTCTCTCACGGTCTGCAGCCAGAAGGGCCAGTTTTTCACCAAACTGTTCTGCCTTTGTCATATACCCATTGCCGTCGATCAGCTCCTCACTGCCCTCGCAGGGAGTCATCACCACAGGCAAACCGCTGGCCATCGCCTCCAGCACCACATTGGGCATCCCTTCCTTTTTGGACGGCAGGATAAACACATCCGCCTCCTGATAATAAGATGTAAGCTCTGCCTTATCTTTTTGCCCTGCAAACAGGATACAGTCTGATACGCCGCACCGGGCGGCGATCTCCTCCAGCGTTTCCCGATAAGGGCCGTCCCCCACTATCGTCAGCTTCACATTCCCCTTACAGGATTTGCGCAGCGCTGCCAGTTGAGGGATCACAAACTGGAGTCCCTTCCGCTCAATCAGCCGGGATACAAACAGAATCCGGAAACACCCGTTCTTTTCTGTTTTCTCCCCTGCCGCCTCCCGGAAAAAGTCAATATCCACACCGTTGGGTATGATTTTGATTTCTTTTTTCCGGTCAAATTTTTCTGCCAGTTCCCGCAGGCCCCTGCTGTTGGCCACCAATGCATCCGCAGTTCTCCAGATTGCTTTTTCAAAAGGCCCCAGCAGTTTGTATACAAAGGTAAAACGTTCCTGAAATCCCGGGATATCCCCGCCGCCAAAACGAATGATATAGGGCAGGCCATATCTCTTTTTCAGATAATACCCGATGGGCCCGCTGGGAATGGCAAAAAACACCATTGCCACATCAAACCGCTCTTTTTTATGCAGCTTTGCCGCACAGGGCAGCGCCATCCCCAGATAGGACAGCATCTCTCCGAAGCCGCAGTGTTCCTTATATTTCCGTCTGGACTTTAAGCGGATCACCTTAAGCCCCTTCTTACTGCTGTGTTCTTTTTGTCCCTGGAACCATGCGGTCACTATGGTGATATCATGCCCAAGTCTCTGGTATTCATGAGCCAGATTCATACATGCATTGGCCCCGCCGCCCCCAATGGGCGGATATTCATGTGAAACCATTAATATTTTCATAGCCGCTCTCATTCTTCTCCGTTTTCCCAGGTTTCCCTGATGCTGTACGAGCTGTCCACATGGACTCCATAATATATTTTCATCAGGATTTCACTCATCAGGCCGAACACAAACATCAGCAGCCCTAAAATACAGAAAAAGATAGTCAGCATAGGCGGCATAATATTTCTGGACATCTTCTGGCCTGACAGAAAAATCAACACTGACCAGATACCACAAACCCCTCCCAACCCCAGAAACAAAAAACCAATCCCACCCAGAAGATGCAGGGGCCTTGACGCATATTTATTCCAGAACCATACGGAAATCATATCCACAAAACCTTTGATGGTGCGTTTCCAGTTATATTTTGTGGTACCGGAAGTACGGGGCCTGTGGTGCACCACCACTTCCCCCACGGTAAATCCTTTAATTTTCAGCAGGGCAGGAATAAATCTGTGCTGTTCTCCATACAGATTGATGCCCTGGAAACATTCCCTTTTATAAACCTTCAGAGAACAGCCGCTGTCATGGATGCCGTCGTGTACCAGAAAATAACGCAGGAAATTGGCGCCTCTGGAAATAAACCGTTTCATAAAAGTGTCTTTTCTGTATTTTCTCCAGCCGGATACCATATCATATCCGTTTTCCGTCAGATAACGGAGCATTTCCGGGATATCTGCCGGATCATTCTGCCGGTCGCCGTCCATTGTCACGATATAGTCATATCTGGCGGCCTTGATTCCCGCATCCATAGCTGCCGTCTGGCCGCTGTTACGCCGCAGCTCAATGTATTTCAAAGGTCTGAGTGCCCGGCAGACCTCCCCGGTTTTATCACTGGAACCGTCATTGATAAAGATAATTTCATACGTGTATCCATTCTTTTCGCATACTTCTTTAATCTCCCGGTGCAGCTCCGCCACATTGCCCTCTTCATTGTAAACAGGCACCACTACGGATATCTTATACATGGCCTTTCCTCCTCATATGTTTTCCGTGATATATAATTTCCGATACTGTCTCATAACCTGAACTGCCTTCGCCATGACTAACAGGGTATACGGCACATAAGCAACGATGGTGGCCGCCGCCGCGCCAACAGACCCATATCCGGGAATCAGCAGCACTTCCAGCCCCACACTCAGTACGACTGTTACAAAATAGCAGACGCTGGAAAAAACAGCTTTCTTCTGAAATTCCAGAAATAAAGCAAAATAATAAGAAACAGCGTGCAGCACATAATAGAAAAGCAAAAGCCGGAATACAAATGCAGCGCCCTGATATTCACTGCCATACAAAAAACCAATCAGGAAATCACTCATCACCACAAGCACCAATGCCACGCCTGCGGCGCCGAGTATGTTTAACAGTGCGTACTGCTTAAACTGTTTTGCCTTTTCCCTGTAATTTCCCTCATTGATCACAGAAAACTGGGGCAGCACTGTGATACAGAATGTATAATTCACATGGTGCAACTTGTTGCACAGCTTTTTGCCAATGGCGTACATGGATACCTGCGCCGGGATACTGAAAATACCCAGAAAAAAAGTATCCGATTCTGCCAGAAGGATCTCTCCCATACTGACCACCAGAAGCGGCAGCGCATACAGGAAAATCTCCTTCCATAGATTGCTGCGCCTTTCCCCGGCCAAAACCTTTGTCCGAATATCCCCACGGATCAGGAATGTCCCGAATGCCATCGTAAAAACGCCGGCCGCCACATAGCCTGCCAGCAGGCCCGTGGTATCTTTCAGCAGCAGCACACCCACAACACTGCACACCAGATAGCCGCCGTACTCCATCAGCGTAACCAGAAACAGATTCCGATATCGCTGCATCCCGATACTCAGCGCCTTATAAAACTCCGAAAAGGAACTGAGAAATATCAATGCGCCTGCACCGCACATCAGCACATGCAGATTTTCATATTTGCTGTAATCTTCCAGATAGTCTGCCAGATATCCGGAACAGGCTGTTACCCCGATCAAAAATACGGTACTGATCAGAAGCCGCAAAATAAGGCCTGTCCGCAGGCATTCGCTCAGCTCCTGCCGGGTCTCCTGTTTGGATACATATACCTTAACAGAAGCATCGATTCCAAACCAGCACAGATGAGCCAGTATGATCACGGCAGAGTAGAAAAAAGACCATTCGCCGTAACTGTCTTTTCCCAGAAACCGGGCCATAGCAATGTCCAGTGCAAAAAAGCATACCATT
This sequence comes from uncultured Clostridia bacterium, assembly GCA_947385955.1. GTDB lineage: Bacteria > Bacillota > Clostridia > Lachnospirales > Lachnospiraceae > VSOB01. The sequence goes on along the minus strand of CANDNA010000015.1, from coordinate 23,689 downwards.
GCCACTGCTTTCGTCATAATGGTCCAGGAAATATTTTTTATAAACTTTTTACCGATTTCATCTATTCGAATCTGCATAGAAAACTGCCTTTTCCTTTATTTAACGCTTTATTATACCAAATATTCCCTTAACTGTGAACCCTGATATATTCTGGCCACTACATATCCCCTGTATCTTACTGTAATCACCGGCTCCACGCCCACAGGCCAGCCGTCCTTTACCATCCCCCGCTGGACGGACTGTACATCAATGGCATAGAAATCCCGTTCTGTCACAGAGCAGGCGGCATATTCCTCATTCCAGTCCTCATCCGCGATGGTCACCTGGGAAGGCTGTGTGATCCAGGTTCCCCGGACATACCCATAATAAATCTGTATCGGTTCCTCTGCCATACCGTTCTTTTCGCAATAATCCAGAATCATCTGCCCCAGAACCGCCCGGTTATCTCCCCAGTATACACACAGTTCCCGTTCTTCCGGCTCCAGCCCGACTGTGGTCAGTCCATACCAGCAGGGCGCAAAATAGGTGAACGCCGGCATGCTTCCTGCCGTTTCCCATATATGGAAAACCCCCGCCAGGCAGACCGTTCCTGCCACCACATTCCGTTTTGTAAGTACACGATATAAAACCGGCATTGCCGCAGCGGTTACAAGCAGCGCATACAGACCCTGAAACAGATTCAGATACCGCAGCCAGGTGGGATTCCATCTGACCAGATACAGATACGTGGGCAGGGAAACCCAGGTGGCAATCATCAGGCACCACAGAGTACTGACCGGACCGTCATACTGCTTTCTTCCCAAAAGCAGCAAAACAGAAAAAGCAGTCAGCAATGTGGGCATGGTCAGCAGATAATTTTTAATGATATAACACAGATAGATCAGTTTGTTATCCGAATATTCCACATGGAGAAAGGCAAACAAAAGGCCCAGCAGCAAAAAGATACCAATGCCCACGCAGACAACCGTCCTGCTCAAAGCATCCGCCTGTTCTTTGTGTTGTTCATACCATCGGCACAGAACATGCAAAAGCACCGCTGCCGCTGTCACTGCCACAGTCATCAGAACCGTAAAAAGCAGCCATCTCAAATATCCGTTCCCTGACAGGGAAAAAATTACACTGTTTACAACCGGCACCCTGTTTACCACCATATACAGCGCATGATCCAGCGTCTGAATCGGCGCCTTTCCCTGTTTCAGAAGTTCCAGCACAAAGTACTGATTGAGAAACACAACCCCGGTGTACAGGACAATGCCTCCGGCCGCAGCCAGGGATGCCCTTGCTGCCGGCTTTCCGATCTTTTCTTCCCTGCTCTCTCTTTCCGATGCGGCAAAAGCAAGCACCACCAGAGAAGCCGCCAGAATCGGCACTACTGTAATCTTTTCCAGCAGTCCCAGCGAAGAAAAGAAAACCGCTTTCCATCCGTCCCCGCTGCTTTTATTCTGAAAAGCAATCAATGCATAAACTGCCCCCAGTACGGCAAAACACAGGGAAAACAGATCATAGTTATAATTTTTCAGCGCTATCGCAGTGGAAGGCAGCAAAAACACCCCTGCCGCCAGGCAGATATAACAAACCGCTGTCTGCCAGGGCTCTCTTTTCCCGTCCCGGTTTACCATCCGTGTCTGAACCAGGTCAATTGCCTTCCAGAAAACCAGGACTCCTACAGCCCAGTGAAACAGCTTTCCGAACTGCTGATACTCCAGTCCTGTTTCCAGCTCCAGCCATTCAGGGGAAAACCAGTGAAAAAAGATACCCGTCAGCATATAGCTTAACCGCCCGCTCTGCTGCAGCCAGTGCCGCAGGATGTCCTCATCCAGCTTGGCATGCTCCTTCAGTGAAGTATGCTCATCTGCCGTCAGAAAGGTAGTCAGACCTTTTACTGCTAAAAGCAGCACGGCCCCCACCATCACAGTGGCCCAGATTGCATATCCGGTACTGCCCACCCGTTTTCTGATCAGCCAGAATACAACCCCCATCAGCACGGTATACACAATGATTTCACAATTCTGCAGCTCCTGAAAATGCAGCCAGTTATCATTACAGACCTGGAGAAGCCGTCCTGCTCCATACCCGGCAAGCAGACAGACCGGCAGAACCAACATCTCTTTCCATTGTTGTTTTAACGCCTGAAATCCTTGTTCTATCCAAAGCGTCAGACGATTCCTGCATCGGTAAAGCAATATGGCAAATAACAGATATACTGCTGCCCAGGCCAAAATATACCGATGCGTAATGCTCTCAAGTTTTTCCTGTAATAACCACGCAGGATTGGGAATGCAGATAAAAGGGTCCTCTGCAGTCACTTCCAGCCTTCCCGTTTCCTCATTCAGTCCTACCTGAAAATATTCTGCCATTACCGGGTCAAACACACTGCTTTCACAAAAATAATAATTTCCCAGTGATATCTGCAGATTATCGATGCCGATCTCTTCTCCCACCGCCCTGTCACGGAATTTGATCTGGATGGACTGAAATTCCTCCAACTCACTCACTTTCACCGGGATCACCAGATTTCCGCCATAAAACAGTTCCCACACCGGTTTCTCCCGCTCTTCCAGACTGCCTTTTACCAGATAAACCGCAATATCCTTTTCATCACTGTAATGAACCTGGATTTTTACCGTATCAGGAAACAGTGAGACACCCGCCATCACAAAAAACAGTCCCAGAACAGCCAGCAAAATCAGATATCCGGTTTTGTTATACTTTATCCTACCTTGCTCCATTCCCAATATCTCCGTCAGAAAGTGTTCTTTTCTTCACAGCCGCCGTCACTGTAATACAGCATAAACCCGTCTTTACACTGTACATCCAGACATTCCACATCCAGTTCCAGTTCATAGGAACAGATTCCCTGACCGCCTCCCTCCGGGAGCAAAAGCTGCCAGCACCGGTTTTCCGTTTCTTTGTCGGTTGTAAAAATGCCAAACACCAGAAATACGATCTCAGTGTCCTTATCCCAGCCGGAAGTATCCGCCTGCACCCTGATCCTGGTTTTTCCATCCTCTGCCCTGAAAGAATACGTAAACGGTCCGTTCTGCCGGACATCGTCCGAAATCATCTCCAACATCTCCCCGGCAGGGTTTCTGAAATGGTACCGGGCAGATTCTATATTGGAATTATCCAGACCTTCTCCTGTCAGCTTTTCCGAATATTTCTGTAAAAAGAGCCGGGTGACATCCGGGAACCCGTAGATCTTACCGGTTTCTCCCACCACATATCCATCCGGATACTCTGCTGCCAGTTCTTTCAGGATCTTCATATCCCATTCCCGGTCAAAGGGTGCGGTTACATAGTCCTCCGTAATCTGCACCGCATAATAATCCCGGAATTCAAAACCGGCAAACGGAATGGGACGCATGGAGGCATCTTCATACAATGTTTCATACACTTCTCTGTGGTGAGGCATCTTCGGATCATAATAAACCGTATCAAATTCCCTGACCACACTCCGTCCGGTTACGAAAACACACAAAAATACCGGCGCCCACATCAGCGGTTTCCACCTCAGCCATCCTGCGGCTTCCGTCAGCCCCCAGGCCATCAGAATCGCCAGCAGCGGAGCCACATACAGCATGTAACGGTCTGAAAAGTACCGGGACAATACATATAAAAAGCAAAACAACGTGGAAACGACAATCAGAAAAGCATAGACGGAAAAATCAAAGGATACTTCTTTGCTTTTCCGGTTTTTCCACAATGCCGCCCCGATGCACACCGCACACAGCCAGAAAAACTTCCTGCTGCCTGCAAATTCCTGCATCCAGTCCCAATATCGGATATTCGGCTCCGGCAAAAGGCCCAGCTTGCCCCTGATGGACTCTCTGTATACATAACTGAGGACCGGTATTTCCACGCCCCCTGCCACCATCAGAAACAACGCCGTAAACACCAGGCAGACCACCGCTACCAGACCGATCATCGTCAGAAACTTTTTCTCTTTCTTCACCACCAGACGGTACAGGGAATACAGTAAAAATCCCGCACCGGCAATCAGGGTATTCACATGGACCCAAAAACTGAAAAACAGGACGACAAAAGCCGCCGCTACATAACGGAGGGAAAAATCAAAATGCATCCGGATCAGACAGGTCAGCCTGTTTTCTTTTGCAAAGGTATTTTCATGAGTCAGAGCCATATAGACAAAATAAAAAAACCAGATCATCAGAAGCAGCCAGAGACTGTACATCCGAATCTGCCGAAACGCAATGATCACGGAAGAATTGGCCAGCAGAAGCAGGCAGCTCAATCCGGAAACCCATACACTGTCATACAGTTTCCTGGTCACATAAAAAACAGAGGCAATCAACAGAAAACCGAACACCCCGGACAATACCCTGGCGGCAGGCACCGTAATGCCAAAAATGCGAAACCACAGCATCAAAAGCACCGTATGGGGCCAGGCCCGTGTATACGTATCCTCCGTCAGCGTCCGGTTATGAAAATCCCAGAACTGAAACCGGCCCGTATGGGTAAAACCGGCCGCCGTATCAAAGGTCTGGTATTCGTCCACAAAGGTAAAATAATCCCCTGTAATGGTATAAAAAATCCGCAGCCCCGCCGCTGCCAGTACCAGCCCAAACAAAATATACCAGATCAGCTCTGATCGTTTCACGGTTTTTAATTTCATGCCTTCTCCTGTACATCACCGGGAACCTGTTCCGCCGGTTTCTTTTTATCCTTCCACACATCCATATACTGTCCGGCAATCCGGATATGATTGTGAAATGTTTCCACAAACTGCCTGGATTCCCAGCCCCACTCTTCTATTTCTCTGCGGTTTTCCAGTACATACTCAATCTGGCGGACGATCTGTTCCACACTTGGCCCTATATGGAGCACCGGGCTCTTTTCCAGTCCAAATTCCTTCAGAGAATTACGGGAAGCGCCTCCCAGCACCACCTTGCCCTGTGCCATACCATAGCAGGCGTTCAGCCCCCAGCAATGTTCCTTACACTGATCCACCAGTACATTGGTCTTTTGCAGCACCTCCAGATATTCCTGAAAAGGCAGACTGCCGCAGACCAGCATCTCCACATCATTCGGATATTTCTCCCGGACAATCGAAAATGCCTCCCGGATAAATGCAGTCCCTTTGTCCTTTTCCCGGAGAATCCCGTGGTAAAATACCAGTTTCCCATGCTGTCTGTTGGGCTGGTAGGCTGTTTTTTCCGCATTAAAGGGAAGCGGTATGGTCTGCCGGCAGTTGGGGCGATGGCGGACTCCCACCGCATATTCATACATAATCGGGATAATGCCGTCCGCAATGGTATCCACATACTCTTCCGTACTGCGCATCATGGACCGGCGCAGTCCGCCCTTTACAAAAGTATCATATTTTTCCGGATTGTCGTCAAACGTATAATACCCCAGCTTTTTATCCCGCCACGCCTGATAAAGGGAATAGCAGTTGCCCGATACATTTACATACAGTCCGCCGCTGTTCTGCTTGATTTTCCGTATCATATAGCTGTTGATATAGGGCCGGAAAATATTCTCATTGACAAGCTGCACCACATCATACCCATAAAACTGACGCTTTTGCAGCACAGGTTTGATCAGCTTCTTTGCGATCTTCACCGGTGCAGACGCCTTGCCCGTAAAAAACAAAGGCATATCCGCGCCCGGAATCTGCTTCCATCCGTCACCGTTGGCTGCCAGGGTCACTTCCGCTCCCAATTCCTGCAGACCCTGTTTCAGATTCAGGTAAAATCCGCTGAATTCGCCCATTAACAGTATTTTCATTTGATTTTCTCCCATTTCATGGCTGCCATGCGTTGATTCTGTCTGCCACAAAGCTCACCTGTTCCCGGGTGATCCCATAAAACATGGGGATGCTCAGTTCTTCCCCGGCCATCGTTTCCGCATCCGGCAGCGCACCTTTGGGAATGCCCAGATCCGCATAGGCTTCCTGCAGATGAATGGGGATGGGATAGTGGATCGTCGTCCCGATACCCGCCTCATTCAGCCATGCCTCCAGGGCGTCCCGTTTCTCTGTCCGGACCGCGAAAATATGCCATACCGGCTCCGCATAGGACGGTACCGTGGGAAGCAGCACTGCCGGATTGCGGATCTTTGTCAGATACTGTTCTGCCGCTTCCCTGCGCCAGGCATTCCATGCATCCAGTCTGGGAAGTTTACAAAGCAGAAAAGCTGCCTGCAGCTCATCCAGCCTGGAATTGGTACCCTGATAAATATGATGGTATTTCTGCCGGGAACCATAATTCGAAAGCGCCCGGATCCGGTCAGCCAGTTCCGGGTCATCCGTCACCACAGCCCCGGCATCTCCCAGAGCGCCCAGATTTTTCCCCGGATAAAAGCTGAATGCCGCCGCATCTCCCAGACTGCCTGCCCTGCGTCCCTTATACAGCGCACCGTGGGCCTGGGCCGCATCTTCGATCACTTTCAGGCCATATGTTCCGGCCAGCGCAAGGATCGGGTCCATATCACAGGTCTGCCCATACAGATGCACTGCAATAATGGCTTTCGTCCGCTTTGTGATCTTTTGCTCTATGCTGTCACAGCGGATGGTACAGGTATGCAGATCCGTTTCCGCAAACACCGGCACCGCTCCCGTATAGGTGACAGCCAGCGCCGTTGCGATAAAGGTGACAGAAGGTATGATGACCTCATCCCCGGCTCCGATTCCCATGCCCTGCAGAATCAGACGGATCGCCTCCAGTCCGTTTCCCACACCCACACAATATCCCGTATGACAATAGGAGGCAAACGCCTCTTCAAACGCCTGCCGCTCTGCTCCGTCGATATACCAGCCCCGTTCGTATACCCTTGAAAATGCCCGGTACATTTCCTCCTGCAGTTCTTTCTGCATAGGGGTAAAATCATTAAACGCAACTTTCATAACACTGTCTTTATTCTCCCTTTAAATATTCCTGTGCAATCTCACAGTAAGACCGGTAATCCCGGATGTACTCTTCCTCATTATAATGCTGGGAAGCCAGTACCACGAGCACACTGCCCGGGGAAAAATCATACATTTCCCGCCAGATCATCGGCCCGATGTACAGCCCTTTCGCCGGATCGTCCAGCGTAATCAGCTCTTTTTCATATGGCGTGGCCACACTGATGGTGACTCTTCCGTTCAGGCACAACAGCACCTGCTGCAGCTCTTTATGGGAATGAAACCCCCGGATGGTATTTTCCGGCACTCTGGTCAGGTAATAGATTCTCTTAATCTCAAACGGAATATCCTGCCCGCTTTCGATGGGCGTCAGATGGCCCATAGGACGCTCTTTGTTATTCTCATCCACAATATCCTTAAATTCTATCATTCTCACATTGTTCATGTCCGCTTTTCTCGCCTTTCCCGCTCTGCGATCTCCATAATGCCCTGATAATACCCGGCAAACTGATACCGCTCCACCACATCCTGATAGGCCTGCTCTCCCATCCGCCGGAGCCTTTTTCTGTCCGAAATCATCCATTCCAGCTTTGCCAGCAGATCCGCCTTATCGTTATCCCGGAAACAGCATCCATTGCTTTCCTGTGATACATAGCAGGCTGTTCCATTGGTATCGCTGCACAGCACAGGCACGCTGCAGCTCATAGCCTCCAGCTGAGAGATGGACGCCCGCTCTCTCGTACTGGGAAGCACGAACAGATCGGCTTCCCCATAGGCCCGGTACATTTCTTCCATCGTATAGTTCTGTTCCAGGGAAATATGCTCTGCAATACCATATTCCTGTATCTTCTCTTTCAGCCGTGAACGATAAGCCCGCTGGGAGGCATCCGTGGCCTCACCGATTATCGTCAGATGGATGTCATAGGAACTCAGCAGCTCCTTTACCGCCTCCACCAGCATAAACAGATTTTTCCGCTTCTCATAGCGGGCCACACACAAAAGCTGCAATGGATTTCCCACAGCAGGCTTGTCCGAGGGCGCCAGACGGGGAACAATCACAAACGGAATATAAAAACTGTCCTTCATCCGGACCGTATCGCTGCCCTCTTTCCCCAGCACCGGTGTCATCCGGTATTTGGGCAGCATACCGATCAACAGCCTGTGGCCCAGCCCTTTATCCCGGTCCGCCCGGTCCCATACAGGGCTCTGGTTATATAAAATGCAGGGGATCTTCCTCTTCCTGCAATAATGCGCAAACGGCACATTGTACAGAGAGCGTTCCCTTACAATCACCAGTTCCGGCGAAAACGCTTTCAGAATCCGTTTCATGTTACGGACCGGCGGCAGTCCCGCCTTGATCTTCCAGGCATATTCCCGCTCTTTTGTATACTTCCTGCCCAGAATGATCCTGCTCCCTGTATGGATCAGCCAGTCCGACAGCCTCTGATAGCCCAGTATCACCGGCTTTAGTACCGTGTAATCCTCCGGCGTGGACTGGAACTGGCTGACAAACATAACCTGATGTCCCGCCTCCAGCCATCCTTTCACCACCGGTATCTGATTGGTATGATATCTGGGTGCAACATAAAGCACGCGCATTGGCCATTCTCCTTCTACCGCTTTCCTGCGATATAACGCCGCCATCTGGCGGCTATCTTTTCTTCTGCAAAGGTATCCCGGATCTTTACTGCATTTCTGCCGATTTTGGCTGCAAATCCATCTCCCGACGCACAGGACGCCGCCAGCCGTTCCATTGCCGCCTGCAATGCATCCCCATCTCCCACAGGCACCAGAAGCCCGTTTTTCTCATGGATGATACACATGGCAGAACCGCCAATGGGACAGTCGGTGGAAATACACGGAATCCCCAGCGCCATGGCTTCCATCAGGGAATTGGAAATCCCCTCATAGTCCGAGGACAGCACATACATGCCGCATGCCCTTATTCTTTCCAGAATATCCGGATGAAATCCTTCCAGTATCACACAATCTTCCAGTCCCAGTTCTGCCCTCTGGCTCTCCAGAGCCTGCTGCAAAGAGCCCACGCCAAAAATATGCAGCGTGTAATCCGGATACTTTTTATGAAATCCCGCAAAAGCCTTAAGCAGAAGCCCATGATTTTTCTGCGGCTCCAGCCTTCCCACTGCTGTAATCTTTTTCCCCCGTTCACCGGCAAAAGCCTCCGGCAGATCCGGGCGGATGGGATTGGGAATCACCGCGCTCCGCTTCCGGACGGATAGCGGAAAACAGTCCCTTGCCTCCTCTGTCTGAAATACAAAACCATCCCCCAGCCGATACAGCAAATTCCGCAGCCCGGCATACCTGCATCTGTTCGGATCGTTCCGCTCCGAAAGAATCACCCGGTTTTTCAGCCCCAGAGATGCCAGCGCCGTAAACAGATTGATGGTGGTGCTGAAAGAAACAACATAAGCCCTGCTGTGGGCTTTGAGAAATTTCCGTATCCGAAACAGCCGTCCAAGCTGCACCGCCGGATTTCCGTGAGAAGCCTGTCCGATGCAAACGGCCTCCACCTTCGGATGGAGAGGATATGCCACCTCATCCCCTGCCGTCATCAATATGATCACATGATCCCCCTGACCGGCAAACCGATTGGCCAGTGTGGTAAGCACCCGTTCCGCTCCGCCGCCATGCAGCGCAGAGGTTACAAAAATGATTTCCATTTTATTCCCACTTCCATACACTATTCATGCTATCATAGCATTATTTTCCTGAAATTACAATTTTCTTTTTTGTTGTATTTTCTCGTACTGTATCCGGCAGTCTGACCATGCTTTTTTGTACCGGACGGCGGATAGAAACCGGTTGCACGCCTGCCAGGACACATTGCCGCAACAATTAGAAGCTCTTATGCCCGCAGTCCGAAGCAGAAATGGAAGGCTTCCTTCCTTTCGGAATACCATAACCTGAATAATACATTTCCTGCTTCTATCCTATCAGCCCATCATACAGCTCCATCAGCTTTTCCAGTCTCCCATGCACATCAAACCGCTCCGCGATGACCGCTCTGGCCTCCGTGCCCAGTTCTCTGCGCCTCTCTTCGGAGGACAGGGCCTGCTCCAGTAGTTCTTTCAGCGCTTCCCGGTCCCCTGCCCGGCACAGCAGCCCGTTTTTTCCGTCTGTTATGATGTGGGGAATCCCTCCTGTACAGGTGGATACCACAGCCATCCCGTAGGACATGGCTTCCAGTACGGACATGGGCATTCCTTCGTGGTATGTGGGAAGGGCATAGATGCTGCATGTTTTCAAAAGCCGCTCTTTTTCTTCTCCTCTGACCCATCCCATAAATGTGACCCGGTCTGCCATTCCACGTTCCCGGCAAAGCCCTTCCGCCTTTTCCCGTTCGCCGTCGCCGCCGAAATACACATGTACATCCGGATACCGGCGCAAAAGCTCCGGCAGCGCTTCTATCAGGTCATACGTGCCTTTCCGCTGTCCCAGCCTGCCCAGAAACAGGATATCCCGGCTGCCATAGTCTTTTTCAAACGCCTCCGGCAGCGGTACCGCATTGTACAATACCTGTATCTTTTCTTCCTGACAGATATGGCCGGCCAGAAAGGCTTTCCAGTCCTCCGATAAGGCGATTACCGCATCCGCCATCGCAAAAACATCTCTGACTTCCTGCTTCTGTCTGTCATTGCATCTTTCCTGATAAAAGAGGTCAAACGTGCTGCCATGCATGTGGATGATGATTTTCCGTTTCTCTTTATACGCTTTCCGGATAAACAGGGCCTTGCGGTAAAAGCTGTTGTCCGATGACATATGCACATGGAGGATATCACAGCGGTGCACCAGCCGTTCAAAAGAAAGGCGTGCCCCGGCCGCCACAAACAGTTTTCTGAGCTTTGAGCCGTCCTCCATTGTGGGCAGATAGGTCAGGTCGCACATCCGATCCAGCCCCGCTTCATAATAGCTGTTCACCACACTGGATACGCCGCCCCGGACATCCCTGCCGGCTCCTATCATCAATACTCTGATTTTACTCATTTTTATATACCTCTGCTTCCGGAACAGAAATCATATCTGCAAAATTTTTAGAGCTTACCACTTCGCCGGTCTCCCTGTTTTCCACCTGGATATAAACCCCCACATTGGTGCCCAGATCCGCATCCGTAACCACCACACTGTCCACACCGTCCAGCAGTTTCTGTATAACAGGATCCTCCAGAAGCGCCAGCCCCGGTCTTGCAACCACTTTCACCATAAAATCACTGTCATTGCACAGCATCAGATAGCTCTTTAATTGTGTCTGTGTTTCCAGCATGTCCACCTTATATTGATAAAATTCCTGATAGTCCTCATTCCAGCCCGCATAAGCCGGATCTCCCCGTTTATCCTCCAGTTGATAGCAGTCCCGGATCACATTGCCCAGATATGCTGTCACTTTTTTTGCCCCCAGTGCATTCAAATGAGAATCTTCATCCATCTGGTCAGTCTGAAAATCCACCACATCCAAATCCAGGAAATTAAGATACAGGACTCCTTTCTCCTGTGCAAAACGGTATACCGCGTTGGCTCCCATCTGATGATCTTCTGTAGCAGGATGGGGCAGATATACCAGCAATACCGGAATACCCTTTTCCCCACACAGTTCTATCATTCTATTGACATAAGTTTCTCCCCGCGTTCTCTCTTCCGGCATCTGATCCGCAGGAATCCTTTCATAACTCTGGGGCTGTACCACTGAAGCATCCAGGCTCCCGCCTTTTTGAACTCCATAATTGCTATGACGTGCAAAATCATTTGCTGTCAGCTCTTCCCAACGACTGTGATAATAAGAATATTTGAATAAAAAACCTTCCCTGAGCTTTTCATCCTCCGGATACAGTTCCTGAATGGCCCTGATTTTGTCCGCAGACAGGGGGATGGTGTCAAATACATCATGTACACTGCTGTTCCATGCCGTATCATTGGTATATCCAACCCGGTTTTCCCCAAAATACAACATATCAATCACCACCAGTTTGGGATGCGTATAAGTAAGCGCATCCTCCAGCGCATAATAATTCTGCGGCAGCCACTGTCCCCATCTGCCCATATTATAAGAAGGGATGCCCTGCTCATGCCAGAGCTGCATGGGAGAAACCCCCATAATCATATGACTGCTCCCTACAAACAGCACATCATATTCCTCTCCATTATCATACAGCTCCTGCGTTATATCCCTGCCGCCCTTTCTCTCAGTCAGACGCATCAGATATCTGAAACCACAGACAAGCAGACAACAGACCATACATACACTGATAATCCGGTTCCTGATTTGCTTATGTATCATGCTCACAAAATCCTTCCTCTAAAACTGGAAATAAATAAAATCAGCCGCATTGTATGCACTTCCCCATATACCCACCAGAGAAATCAACAAAATGCTTCCCACAATCGTCAGCCATCGGAACCAGTAATCCTGCTGCAAAATAACCTTCCTGATACAGATCCCCTTATATTTCATCACATCCGCAAAAAGAAGGATTCCCAGGGCAATGGGAATGATACGGAAACTTTTGGCAGACAGACCCAGCCCATACAGAGAATCGTCAAATAAAATCCAGGGATTATGGACTGTCAGCATACTTTTCAGGATACAGACTGCTTCTGTCATATTCTCAGCCCTGAAAAAAAGCCATGCAAAATCTATCAGTACAAAGGTGATTACGCCCCTGGCAAGCCGATGGGACAGGCTGTCCTCCTTTAACTGCAAAAATGCTCCGGCCCTTTTTCTGACCGGCTTCAGCAGACTTCCCATCACCTGATAAAGCCCGTTTAAGCCTCCCCAGATCACAAAAGTCCATTCTGCGCCATGCCACAGTCCGCTGGCACAGAAAACCAGCAAAAGATTGCAATAGCGGCGGATCCTGCCTTTTCGGTTGCCGCCCAAAGGTATGTACAGATAATCCCGGAACCAGGTAGATAAAGAAATATGCCATCTCCGCCAGAAATCTGACACACTGTCCGCCAGATAGGGGGCATTGAAGTTTTCCATCAATGAAAAACCCAGAATCATGGCCCCTCCTACGGCTATGGTGGAATATCCGGCAAAATCACAATAGATCTGAAACGCAAACAGTATCGTGGCCAGAATCAGATAGACTCCTCCATATGTCCCATAATCCCCATATATGGTATCTACCACAATGGCAATCCGGTCCGCCAGTACCAGCTTCAGAAAATATCCCCAGATCATCAGAAGCACCCCTTCCCGCGCCCGGTCATAGGAAAACGGATGTCCTTCTTTCAGTTGACTCAGCAGATTCCCCGCCCGTTCCACAGGCCCTGCCACAAGCTGTGGGAAAAAAGAGACAAACAAAGCGTACTGTATAAAATTCTTTTCTGCCCTGATTTCTTCCCGGTAGACATCAATGGTATATCCCAATGCCTGAAAGGTATAAAACGAAATCCCCACTGGCAGGAGCAGATGACACTCCGGAACCTGCTCCGTGATTCCCATTCCCTGTAAAAGCCAGGTCAGACTTCTGGCAGCAAAGTTCCAGTATTTAAACACGAACAGAAGAGACAGATTCAGAAACAGGCTGCCGGCCACATAACACTTTTTCCGCAGCCTTTTCTTCTTTTCATCCGCTTCCCCGGCGGCTCCTTCCAGAAGCAGCCCGCATCCATAGGTCACCATCGTAGAAAACAGGATCAACAGAATATACCGGGCATTCCAGCACATATAAAAATAATAGCTGGCCAGTAAAAGCCATATATTTTTCAGTTTTTTGGGAACGGCATAATACAAACCCACCACAACCGGAAAAAAACATAAAAAATCCAGAGAATTAAACAGCATTGCCGTCCTCCCATTCTATTGTGGTCATAAGTGTCACATCCTGACTGGCCTTTCCACTTACCCGGATCTGTTTGGTACTGCTGCGCAGCCCGTACGCCCCGGACACCCATGCATCCTTTATCGAAACCGCCGCCTGGGGCGCTTCAATCCGTATCCGCAGACTGCTGCCTTTCGGAGTCAGGATTTCATAACATCCGAACGCCTTCTCTGTCAGGGTGCAGCCGTTTCCCAGCAGGAAATGCAGTCCATAGGATATTTCCTTTTCCACCTCCAGCAGACTGTCACAGATTTTCAGGCAGCCCGTCCCGTCTGATACGAATCTTCTTCTGTGGATCACCGGATCATAGCCGTCATGCTCAGCTTCCAGATAAAAGTCCTCCTGACAGGATTCCCGCTCCCTGTCATCCTCCGCATCCACGGTTTCCAGATTATGTCCCGCCAGCCGGACCTTCGCCCGTCTGCCCCACAGAAAAGCGCCCAGCATTTCCGACTGGTTTTTTCCGTCTATCGTAATGGTATTGTGAGCATTGGTGCTGCGGAACCAGTTTCTGCTTTCCAGGTCAATGTGATAAATATAGGTGCCCGCATCGGCAAATACCGCTTCCCCCTCCAGATACATCTGAAAAGAAAGCGCATCTGCATGGCCGTGGGCGGCAATGCTTCCAAAGCCCAGCTCCCCGTGATCAATACCGATCAGTACCCGCTTGTCCCGGCTTCTGAGCAGGCTGACGCCGCCTTCCTCATAGCATACATTCCCATGCTTTTTATAACAGGGCTTTGCCGTCATTTCCCGCCTGATGTGCTCCGGCACAATGGCAAGCAGTGTCTGGTCCGTCACGGTATCTGTATACCGTTCCGGAAGAACCAGGCTCATCAGCTGCAGCACATAGGCATAATGATCCCGCCGCTTCCCCCATGCCGCTCCCTGCAGATCCAGTATCTTGCCCTCGTCATCATCTCCAAAGACCACGGTTTCCCCATATTCTCCCCGGCAGTCGGATACATAGCGGCTCATTTTGCACAGGGTGTTCCTCCAGTTCTGAGGAATGTGCATTCCACTGACTTTCATAGTCAGCATCAAAAGGCCCACTGCTTCCATAAAAAAAGACTGGTAATGGAGCGACACTTCCCGGTTCACGCCGTCACTGTAATTCTGCCGTCCGATCTCATACTGGAGTATGGAAAACGCCGTTTCATACCATAGCTCACAGTCCATGACAAATCCCGCCATCCCCATCGCCGCCGCTTCCACGATCACATGATTGTTGGCAGAAGAATAGCGGGAAAAATGGGCCGCAATATAGTCCGTCATATTGATAATGCCATGTTCAAGCAAGCCGCAAAATGCTGCTGTATCTGTACCCCCATCTGCCTTGCCCGGCTGTGCCTGCCGCAGAAAGCCCAGGGTGTAAATCCAGTTGATATCCCGGATGGCCACTTCCATTACGCTCGTCCAGGAAATGCCCTGCAGAAACGGATTCTTTTCATTCCAGTCCCGGAACAGATCCCACAGCTCCTTCAAAAGGGCCTCTTCCCCGCTTTGGGCATATCCGCAGGCCAGCAGGGCAAACTGCATATGCCGGTTCAGCTCCCAGTTGGTTCTGGCATCACCGATCCCGTCTTTCTGTTTGTAGGACAGATCATAGGAAAATACCAGCGGCCACCTGTTCCGGGTCTGAAATCCGGCATGCCAGTCCTTTTTAAAGTCCTGATACCCATACCCTCCCAGAAGAGAAATGTTCCCGGACAGCCAGTCTTTCAGAAAATTTTTCTCCTTTGCCCAGTCAGGCTTTTCAGCCACAGGCAGACGTTCCTCATGAAAAACAAGCCTCTTCTTTGCCGGATCAAAGACACCTGCCGTTACCGCCCTGTGCTGTTTTCCAAAGGTTTTCCGCTCTGTCTGTTCCAGTTTTTTCTGTCCGATCCTCCATAAAATCTCTTCCCTGCTCATGGCCCGCAGGCGGTTCCAATACCATTTTACATTCATACTCTGTTCCGCCGTATTTCCTTTTATTCTGCTGCAAACAATTTATAATCCACAGGCTCTGCCTGCCCCGCCTTCCATACACATACACCGGCAAACGCTGCCAGATCTTCCGGATGGGTTACCAGGCATTCATATGTATTCATATAGACGCCACAGGAGCCGTCCTCCCCATAAAACAGACGCAGTTTTCCCAGTATGGTATCGCGTCCTCCCGCATCCGGATCCGCCTGGGCCGTACTTTTATAACCACATATATATTCCACCGTTTTGGCACTGTCATGGTTGATCAGAATGAAATCCACCGATACCGGCAGCCGGTAAATATTGACGCCCAGTTCTCCAAACTCTGCCGCATACTGCATCAACGCCTCTCTGTCCCTCACATCGATCAGTCCCCGAAAGCCCGGATTTCCCAGCATCCGCAGGGTATCTGCAAAAGACATGGCCTCAATGGTATATTCTTTCAGATAAATGTCATATCCATACCGGTACAGGAACTGTCTGTGATAAAAGGGAATATGCAGCTTATGCAGTTCTTCCGAATCCAAAGGCTCCTCATAAGCTCCCAGCATATAATCATACAGATGTGCCCTTAATACGTTGTTCTGTGTAAAATCAACCCCTCTGATAAACCGTGCGGTCACAAAACCGGTACAGACAAGCAGAAATACTGTCCAGAGCAGACGGCTTTTTGCAGGCCACCTGACGCTGACCGTGCTGTCCCAGACCAGCGTCAGCGATTCGCTGACTGCAAACACCATCATCGGACAGGCCGGAAGCAGCGCCGAACCGGACGGCATACCCTTATCGAAAATCACCGCTGTCAGGCTGCACAGCATAAAATAAAAAAGAAACAGACCGGTAAAAAACAGCTTCTTTTTCCTGCGTACCCCGATATACACTGCCCAGACTGTGAAAAAGATAAAAAGGCCGGTGGCAATACCGGCCAGCCGTCCGGCATACATACCGGCAAAGCTGCCGATAATGCCCTGAACCGGATTCCCATGATAGCTTGCCAGTTTCTTTTCCTCTCCATCCGCGCTCACATACATATGATACGCCAGCAGCAACAGATTCCATACCCACATGGGAAGCAGCAATTTCCAGGAATGCTTCAGATAGGGAAGCAGGGTTTTTTTCCTCTGCATCTGTACGGCCAGGCAGATGGCTGCGGAAGCCGTCAGCAGCAATACTACCGTATTGGCTGTCCCGGCCAGGGTGAAGCAAAAAGCTGCCAGCGACAGATACCGGTACCCTGTCCCGTCTCCCTCCTCATAACGCTTCAGGCAGTATACGGCAAACATACACAGGCACGCTGCCATCCCATACCCCCGCGCTACTGAAAAGGCGCTGTTTAACGATACATTCAGCAAAAGCAGAGAAAACTCCAGTGTGGAAATCCGTTTCTTTCTGTACAGGAAGAAACAGAACAGGCCAAACCCGATGCCGAAACACATACTGGGGACCCGGATTAAAAACTCGTCATAATGAATGCCCACTATATGGTCCACCAGATAGATCAGTGCCGTATTCAGCAGATGATTGTTGGCCCTGCCGTCATAAGTATCCAAAAATTCCCCTATATTGCCAAAACGGAACGTTTCCACGTAGTTTAAATACGTATGCCCCTCATCCCGGGTGATCGCGCTGTAATGGGCGCGGATCACAATACAGAAAAGGCACAGTGCCAGAACCGACACGCCAAAGATCTTTTTGACCGGTTCTCTTCTGTCCCTCTCCGTCAGTACACCCTTCTCTGTCATATTTCCCTCATCCTGTCCGTACTCAGAAGTCCGTTGTCGCCATATCCCGCTCCGGCATCTGATTTTGTCCTGTGTTGGTATTGATATTGCCCCAGGAAATGCCTTCGTAATGACCGGCATAGTCCACACTCTCCCACGCCCGCACCAGATCCACAATGATCTTGCCCGGATACATTTCCGGCAATGATGCAAACTCCGGTTCTTTGTTGGTTACCACCAGCACGTCCGACTCTTCTGCCACCTTTGCCAGATCATCATATACAAAATGCTGCAGATGGGGGATTTTAGCCATAATAAAATCTCTGTTGGTACCGGTGATTTCCGACAGCTTTACATTTTTATCGTAGATACGCAGTTCAAACCCTTTCCCCAGAAGCGCTTCCACCACATCCACGATGGGACTGCACCGAAGGTCATCCGTGCCTGCTTTAAAGCTCAGCCCCAGAATCCCCACTTTTCTTCTGCCCTTTTCCACAATCATACGCACCGCATTTTTTTTCTGGATCTCATTGCTCTCCTCAATGGCATTGATCACCGGCACATCAATATAATAATCCCTGGCCAGCGTACGCAGCGCTTTGGAATCCTTCGGCAGACAGGACCCGCCATAGGCAAATCCCGGCTTGAAATAATACGGGGAAATATTGAGCTGTCTGTCTTTACAGAAAATCTCCATCACCTTATGGCTGTCCACATCCAGCGCCTTGCAGATATTTCCCACCTCATTGCCGAATACGATTTTCAGCGCATGATAGGTATTGTTGATGTATTTCATCATTTCAGCCACCTTGATCTCTGTGGCAATAAACTCTCCGGGAATGTCCCGGTACAGCAGACGCATCTTTTCCACCGCCCTGTCATTGTCCGCTCCCACAAGGGTCAGGGGCGGGTTCAGATAATCATGGACAGCCGTCCCTTCCCGCAGGAACTCCGGATTGGAAACCACCGCAAAATCCTCATTCCGTTTCCGTCCGGAAGCCTCCTCAATGATCTCGCCGATTCTGGCATTGGTGCCCGGCAGAACGGTGCTTCTCACCGCCACAATATGAAATTCCTCTTTCTGCCGCAGCGCTTCCCCGATCTGGCCCGCCACCTTATAGATATACTCCAGATTCAGATGGCCTTCCCGGCTGCTGGGCGTCCCCACCGCAATAAATGAAATCTCGGAATGCATTACCGCCCAGGCGCTGTCTGTCGTCGCCTCCAGCCTGCCCTCCTCATGCGCCTGCTTTACCAGCGCTTCGATGTCCTGTTCAATGATCGTGGGCCTTCCGCTGTTGATCAGCGCCGTCTTATGCTCCGATACATCCACGCCGATCACATGATGCCCCAGTTTCGCACAGCAGGCCGCGCCTACGCAGCCCACATATCCCATTCCAAATATACTGATTCTCACTTGATTTCTCCTTCAAAAAATGCCCGGTAACCTTCCAGCAGCGCCTTGCTCGTATGCTCCCAGGAAAGCTCCTCCACCACGCGCCTGCGCCCGAAGGCTGACATCTTCTTTCTTTTTTCCTTATCGTCCAACAGTTCCGCTATCTTATTTGCCATATCCACCGCATCATTGGGCCTCGCATACAGGGAAGCCTCTCCTGCGGAAAAGCGGCCCTCCGTCAGGTCAAACTGCACGATGGGTTTGCCCAGGGCCATATATTCCAGCACCTTATTCATCGTGGATTTGTCATTCATCGGATTGTACTCATCCGGATTGACACAGATGTCCGCCGTATTCAGATAGTCCAGCATCACTTCATCCGGCGCCCGGCCTGTAAAGGTAACAATATCATCCAGCCCCATTGATGCAGAAAGCGCTTTCAGCTCTTCCAGAGAGGTGCCGCCGCCTACAATGCCATAGCAGATATCGTCCCGCTTCCTCTCCTCCCGGAGATATCTGGCCGCCTCCAGAAGATAGGGGATGCCCTCCTGCTTTCCGATCACCCCCAGATAGCCTACCATATAGCGCCTGCCGCCTTTCAGCTCTTCTTTCGGCGGCTGTATCTTAAGACGCTCCAGTTTAGGCCCGCTGCGCAGTACATATACCTTTTCCGGATCCATGCCGCCCCGTTCTATGGCAATCTTCCGGTAAGACTCATTGGTCACAAAAGCAAATGACGCGTTCTGATAGGTCTTTCTCTCCAGCCAGGTCTGGGTCCGATAGAGCAGGCCTTTTTTCTTCCCGAACTTGGCTTCAAACAGTTCCGGGCAGATGTCATGATGGTCAAACACATACCTGACCCCATACTTCCGGAACCGGGATGCCACCATATAAATATCGTCCGGCGGATTGCAGCCGTGGATCACATCAAAGCCGATCTCCCTGTAAATCTTTTTTGCCAGCCGCAGCTCATGGTACAGTGCACAGCCATATTCCTTTGCATATCCAATCGGCCCGCTGCCCTCCGCAGGCAGATCGTGCCGGTAAATATGCACGCCGGATATGGTTTCCCGCTCTTTTTCATATCCCTTTCCCTTAGGGCAGATCACGGAAACGGTATAGCCGTTTTCCACCAGCGTCGTCGCCTCCTGCCACACCCTGGTATCAAAGGGGACAGGAAGATTTTCCACGATAATCAGTATTTTTCCATTCATGTTTTATTTTGCTCCTTTTCCAAACAGTACCACAAATACCGTCTGAAGCAGTATCTTAATATCCAGACTCAAAGACCAGTGGTCGATATAATGCAGATCCAGCTTTACCACATCGTCAAAGTTTTCCACATCGCTCCTGCCGCTGACCTGCCAAAGCCCGGTCAGCCCGGGCGTCATACAGAGCCGTCTGCGGTAATAGGGGGTATACCTGGCAAATTCATCCTCCGTGGGAGGCCTTGTCCCCACCAGGCTCATATCTCCTTTCAGCACATTCAGAAACTGGGGCAGTTCATCTATGCTTGTCTTACGCAGGAATTTCCCCACCCTGGTCACTCTGGGATCATCCTCCATCTTAAACATCAGCCCATGCATCTCATTCTGCGCTTCCAGTTCTTTTTTCCGTTCCTCCGCATCCGTATACATGGAACGGAATTTATAGATTTTGAAACGCCGCCCGTTTTTTCCGATCCGTACCTGAGAAAAAACCACAGGCCCTCTGGAATCCAGCCGGATGGCCAGTGCCACAAACGGATACAGAAGCCCGGTCAGCAAAAGCCCCACCAGACTTCCCCCAATGTCCATCAGCCGCTTAATAAAGCCCCTTCTGTTATCCATCGGATGGATAGCATAGGTAATCACCGTAAAACCGGCAAATTCCCCGATGCTCTGTCCCCTGGTTTCCGCCTCCGCAATCCCGATGTTATAATGACAGCTCACTCCCATTGCTTCCAGATCCATAATAAGCTGCCGCAGTGTTCCCTTTCCCACCTCCGGCAGATGAAGAAATACTTCATCCATCGGCATACTCTTGGCCACTTCGATCACATGGGGGCCGTCCGCCACCACCTCGATCCCCCCGACCTTTTCGCCGGTCATATCCCGGTCCCAGATCACTGCCGCCGAAATCTCACAGTCATAATCTGCCCCGGCCGTCAGAAGGGGGATCAGCTTCTCCCCGCTGGCATAGTCCGTAATCACCATGACCTTGGTACGGCTTCTGTCCGTCCGGTAATGGGCGCGCAGATATTTCTTTAACAGACTGTGGGCGGCAAACATACTGAAGCCTTCCAGCAGAATAAAATAACCAAATACAAGCCTGGAAAAATTTTCCGCCTCTTTCAGAAAAAAAAGAATGCATCCCAGAAAAATCACCATGCCCGCTACCTGCTTGACCACCGACTTGGCTTCCACATAATAGCCTCTGCGAAGGAAATTCCGTCCGCTGCCGATTAACGTATCATACAATACCGTAAACAGCAGAATCCAGACACAGATCAGCAGATAGGTGTTCCGGTGATGGGGCTCTCCCAGTGTGCCATACCGGATAAAAAGAGCAAGCAGATAAGACAGAATGACACAGAGACAGTCTGTCAGTAAAATGCCGTATAGTTCTGTTATTTTGCTCTTCCGCTCAATCTGCATGGTGTTTTCCTCAACCTATATTGGTACACGTAATTGTTAAAATTATACTACATCCTGAAATAATTGACAACTTTTACCGGGAAATGCCCGTTTGCTATTTCCGGCTTTCTTTTGTTGAATCTTAAAACCGGCAGTGTTAAAATGAGAAGCGAAATGAATACAGAAAGACTAAATCTGTTATATTTTCTGAATACTATCAGAAGCTGCTGTTTTCTATTATCATAAATCAAAAGTAAAAAAGGAGATTTCCATGTACCCGGATGCATTGTTTGTCAAGATAAAACAAAACCTGAAACAGGAATGGCGCTTTGCTTTCTGCACCGCCTTTTGTATGGGGCTTCTGGTGCACTTTTACCGGCTGGCCAATCACCTGCTTACATGGGATTCGGTCTATAATTTCCACGACAGTCAGAACAAAACCGCCCTGGGGCGGATCTTTCTCTCGTTTTCCTGCGGCATCAGTTCCTACTATGACCTGCAATGGATCAACGGGCTTTTGTCCCTGATTTATCTGAGCCTTACCTGTGTCTGCCTGACAGAATTTTTCTCTCTGCGCAGCAGGAGCGCCATCTGTCTTGTCTGCGGGCTGACAGTGGCCTTTCCCTCTGTTGCCGGCACATTTGCCTATATGTATACGGCAGACGGTTATTTTCTGGCCCAGCTCACCGCCGCACTGGCAGTGCTGGTTACTGTCAGATACCGGAGGGGCTTTCTGGGCGGCATGCTGCTGCTGGCCTTTTCCTATGGCTGTTATCAGGCTTATATTTCCTATGCCGTTATGTTGATCCTTACCTGGAGCATTTGTCAGCTTATATGGGAAACGACTCCGGTAAAAGCGCTCCTTCACATGTGGCTCCGCCTCCTTTCGATGGGCCTTGCCGGTACGGCCCTGTATCTGCTGGCGGCCCGGCTGATGTCCGGACTGCAGGGGATTGCTGCCAGTGACTACAATGGCATCTCCGATATGACACTGCCGGACGGCGCAGGCATCCTGGATGCTGCCCGGAACTGTCTGATTGATTTTGCCTATTTCTTTTTCGGCCCCCTGGACCGGTTCAACCTGTTCAAGCTGCTGAACCTGCTGCTGTTTTTGCTGCTGGCAGTGCTTTTTGTATGGCTTTTATGGAAACGGCAGCTTTATAAAGCCCCCGGCAGACTGGGACTGATCCTTTTCTGTCTTGCCGCTATGCCCTTTGTATGCTCCATGATTTATTTTCTGTCTCCACGGGTCAGATACTATATGCTGATGTATGCCGGTTTCAGCCTGCTCTACATCCTGCCCGTGCTGCTCTGTCTCCCCATGTTTCAAAGCCCGGACACAGAGCTACAGGACGGGCCGGAAAAGACGGGAAATCCCGGCGCTTCCCCGGTCCTTGCCTGGAGCTGCTTTTTGCTGACTGCACTGACCGTATTTAATTTTGCACTGATTGCCAACATCAGCTATCTGTATCTGACATCCGCCAATGAAAAAACCTTTGCGCTTGTCAGCCGCATGACCGGCCGCATTGAACTGCTGGAGGACTATGAAACGCTGGACAGGCTCTGCATCATCGGCCATTTTGAGGATTTTGATACCATTTCCCTCAATCTGCCGCCCGCTATGGCAGGCGTCCGGGACAGCTATCTGATCTCGGAACAGGCCCATTTCTGCGCTATGATGGATACGTATTTCGGACTCTCCCTGAAGCCCTGCAGCGATGAAGAAAAATCCGCCATCCAGGCTTCGGAAGCCTTTCAGGCAATGGACTGCTGGCCTGCGCCCGGCAGTATGGCGGTTTTTGATAATACCGTGGTAATCAAAATTGAACCTGCAGAAACGGAAAGAAAGGAATAAGACTGTTATGAAAAACCGAATTGCATGGGTGGATGCCTTAAAGGGCTATGCCATTTGTATGATGATGTTCTCTCATATAGAATTTGCGCCTGCGGCTGTAAAAAACGCCATCTCTCCCCTGTTTCTGTCCGCCTTTTTCCTGGCAGCCGGCTATACCTTTCACGGGGAATCATCCCTGAAGCCTTTTTTTCTGAAAAAATGCCGCACCCTTTTGTGGCCCTGGCTGGTATTTGCCAGCTTTAATATCCTGCTGACGCAGATTCTGACATTTTCGGAACAGGAACCGCTGGCCCTCCAGTTCCGCAATCTTTTCCTTCAGATCAGAGGGCAGAATGACGGCCTGTGGTTCTTTCCCTGTATGTTTGCCGTTACCCTTCTCTTTTTCCTGCTGCAAAAAATACTGCCAGACCGGATATTGTTTTTC
>CANDNA010000014.1 GCA_947385955.1 uncultured Clostridia bacterium | reverse complement strand
TTGTTACCGTAGTGAAGGAAACGCCTGGTAAGATATGGAACAGCATAGTAGACGCGGTTACGAAGGTAGCGACCTGGGGTACCAATATGCAAAACAAGGCCAGGGAAACTATGAACGCCATGGTAACAAAGATTGTTTCTGTAGTGAAAGAAATTCCCACAAAAATATATAACAGCATAAGCGGAGCCGTGGAGAAGGTAGGAACCTGGGGTACCAATATGCTGAATAAAGCAAAAAGCGCCATGGAAAGCGTGGTACAGGGAGTTGTAGGCGCCTTTAGCAACATAGGGAGTAAGTTTGCGGACATTGGCAGCAACATGGTACAAGGAATTTGGAACGGTATCAGTAACGGGTGGAACTGGCTGAAAGACAAAGTATCGAGCCTTGCCAGCAGTCTGCTGGACGCTGCAAAAAACGCTTTAGGAATTGAAAGCCCGTCAAAAAAATTCCGCGACGAAGTAGGCGTATATATTGCACAGGGTATCGGCGTGGGCTTTTCTGATGAAATGAAGAGCGTAAACAAACAGATAGAAGACGCCATACCCCAGGAATTTGATATAGGCGCAAAAGTAAATCTGTCTAAAGACATTGACATAGACGGAGAGCCAAAGAAGCCGAAGCCAAAAGGCGGGGCAGCGGGTGGCGTTGTGGTAAATCAGTATATCTATGCCAATACGACCGACTACGCAAAGCAGCAGAAAGAAGCTGCCCGGCAATTCAGAATGATAGCGAGGACGGTATAAACGTATGGAAATTGAAAAACTGATTTACACAAATGAAATAGGCGAAAGCCTGGAACTAAGCACAGATAGCATATACCATTGCAACGTAAGCAAGGACGTAAGCGGGGTAAGCGGCGTTCAAAGCATAATTTACAGCACTAACAGCATGGGGCAGCATGGCGATTCCTACGTAGGGCAGCGGATAGAGGCCAGGGACGTAGACGTAATAGGCCATATCAATACAAGGGACAAGGCGCAGGCGTTGGAACTGCGCCGAAGGTTCCTTAAAATCTTTAACCCGGAATTAGGCGGTACGCTGATGTATGAATATGGCAGTTTTAGGCGCGTTATAGGCTGCCGGTTGCATGGAAAGCCGGAAGCGGAAAGAAAAGAAGTGCTGATAGAGTTTCATATACAGTTAGAATGTCTTAATCCGTTTTGGAGAGAGGAACAGGAAGAAAAGGAAGATATAGCCAGTTGGGTACCTGCCTGGGAATTTCCATGCGAGATAGAACAGGATAACCCGGAAAGCATGATTTTCGGATACCGCGCCGAAAGCGTGATAGTAAATTGCTACAATGAAGGCGACGTAGCCACGGGTATGCGGGTGCGGTTTTCTGCCCTGGGTACGGTAAGGAACCCCATAATACTGAATGTAGATACCCAGGAGTTTATACAGCTTAACGTAACCATGCAGACCGGGGACATTATAGAGGTAAACACGGTATACGGAAGCAAGGGGGCGAAGCTGATACGCGACGGGGCGGAAATAGATTATTTCCGGTATGTGGATGTAGACAGCACTTTTATGCAGCTTGCTATTAAAGATAATAATTTTCGGTATGACGCTGCCGAGGGCGTTAATTCCCTGGACGTGGCTATATTTTACAACAAAGAATATTTAGGGGTGTAAGCGTATGGAAATTAGGGTATTCAGTACAGAAGTGGAACCCCTGGGGGCGATTGATGAAATCAGCAGCCTGTTATGGGTTACAAAATATTTTGACGTGGGAACTTTTAGCCTGCTGGCGCCTATTACGGAAAATAACAGTAAGCTGCTTAAGCGCGGGAACATTATTACGAAGCATGACGGGCGCCGGGAAGTGGTGACGGAAGACGGCAAGATATGGCGCCGGGCGGCACAGATTACATACGTACACATTACGAAGGATGAAAACGGCCTGGAGCAGTTGGAAGCACAAGGCTATATGTTAAGCCGCTGGCTATCAAAACGCTGTATTACGCCGCAGATTGTAAAGACGGATACGAACCAGGCTTTAATAAACTTTATGGTAGAAAAGAATTGCGGGAGCCAGGCGGGCAGCAGGCGAAAATTTCAAAGGTTTTCCATACTTCCACAAGAAAAGGTAGCGGGTACGCTGGTAGAATATGCGAACGTAGCTTATGCAGACCTGGGGGCGGAAGTCAAAGGAAGGGCGCAGGCCGGGAAGCTGGGGTACGATATTCTGATAAATGAGAGGGAAAAGCTGTACGGTTTTTATCTTTATAAGGGGAAAGACCTTACGGCCAAAAATTCGGAAGGCAACACGCCCTGTATATTTTCCCGTGATTTTGACAACGTGGACGAACAGGAGTACACGGACAGTATAGAAAACTGCAAGAACTTTATATACGTCCAGGGGGCTGCCGAAGAGAATGAAGCCCAGCCAGTAGTAACGGTGGACGCTGCGGAGGCTTCCGGCCTGGAATTGGAAGAGGTTTTTTGCGAAGCCACGGACATAGCAAGGAAGTACCAGGAAGGGGAAACAGAAGTAACGATACCATTAAGCACGTACCTGGCAATGCTGCGGACACGGGGAAGCACAGAACTGGAAGGATACGGGGAAGCGGTAAGTTTTACAAGTACCATTTCCACAAATTCCAACTTAAAGTATAAAAGTGATTTTGATTTAGGCGACCGTATCACCTGTAAAGAAGTGAAATGGGGAATACAGATAGACGCCAGGATAACGGAAGTATTGGAAACATACCAAAAGGGGGAAGAAACCATAGAAGCCACTTTTGGGGATAGTTTACCAACGCTTTTAGAACAGATAAAGAAAGTGAGGTAGGAAAAGGATGGCGGATACTTTACCGTTTAATTCGATAAACCATGACCGGGTATATAAGGCGGAAGATTGGGCGTGGTATTTTGCCACGTTTCTGGCTAATGGCGTGTTCCCTAAACCCAGCGACGGGCTACAGGTGATAGCGTATCAGAACATGGAAGTACGGGTAAATATGGGCTATGCCTTTATTAACGGAACGGCCTTTAGGAACCCGGTAAGCAGAAGCATAACGCTGGCAACGGCGGAAGGGGCGCTAAACCGCATAGACCGTATTGTAGTGCGCTGGGACTTGACGGAGCGGGACACTTATTTAGCTGTACTTAAGGGCGTACCTTCTGCGAAGCCGACGGCGGCAGCATTAACCAGGAATACGGAGCGCTGGGAACTGGCTTTAGCGGATATTTACGTAGGAAAGGGCGTTACCGGGATACGAACGGCAAATATTACAGACCAGCGTTTTAATAGCGCAGTATGCGGCATTGTGAAGGGTACTGTAGAAGAAATAGACGCCAGCGTATTGACGAAGCAGTTTACAGATTTTTTTGAAATATACAGCAATGCCGTAATGGATGAATTTAGCGTATATAAGCAGGCAATGGAAAATTACCTTTTCACCATTGAAGGCGTGTATAACCAGTACGTAGCGAAGACCGAAGCCCTGTTTACACAGTATGAAGCGGAGTTTACGGACAGGTATAACACATTCAGTAATACGCTTGAAAGCTGGGAAGCGGAATTATTAAAAGCCTATACCGATTTTGTGGCAAGCATAAAGCTATTTGAGGGAGAGGCGGAAGCGGATTTTAACGCATGGTTTGAAAGCATAAAGGGAAGGCTGGGCGGAGATATAGCCGGGGCGCTGGAACTGGAAATAGAACGGCTTACGGCTGCCCTGGAAGCGCTGCAAAAGCAGACACAGGAAGGCGCAAAGGATATTGAACAGAACATTACAGACCTGGACAGAAGACTAACCAGCGTAGAAAATGGCTGGGGTATCAATTACAAGCATGAAGCAGTATTAGGCTTGTGTTACCTGGGTGCGGCCTACATGGCAGAACAGCACGAAAGGACAGAGGAAACGGCGGTACTAGGAATAGCCTATGCGGGCAATTCCTATTTAGCAAATAATTTTTAAGAAAGAAGGTAAAAAAATGAAGGGTTTTCCCAAAACATTGAAGACAAAAGAAGACTTCTACAACTGCCTGGCAATGGTGGCAAGGGGCGAACTGGCAGCAGCCGACTTGCTGGCAAAGATTGAGAGCGCGGAAAAACAGCGCTTTATTTGCTGCCAGGTGGTAGAGGTGGCAGCGGAAAAGAAGGCCATAACGGTGATGTACTGCGACGAAGCGGCGGTAGGGATGAAATTTACCGCTGGAAATGTAAGCGGAAGCATTGCGGCGGTGGTGCATAAGCAGAGCGGGGAAGCGACGGCAGCAGGCCAGGAAGGAAACGACCTTACGGCGCTTACTCTTTCCAGGGCGGTGGCAGAAGGAACGGAAACCATAAGCCTGGAAATTAACAAGACCGTGGCCGGAATGGAGCCGGGGGAGTTTGATTCACTGAAAGGAGTGTTAAAACAGTATGAGCAGATTACTTGTTGATGATGTAACAAAAACAGACCGCCGGGCGCTGCTGAATGTCAATAAAATGGCTACTATTTCCGACATTGTGGTGCCTAAAAACGAATACCTGTACGCCAGCGGGGCGAATGAATTGACCTTGCTGGACGGCTGCGTAATTGCTGTAGGCGGCGCGGGTATTTTTGCGACCGAAGCAACGGTTATTACAGCCGGGAACCTGGACGTAGGAAGTGCGTTTGAAGTAGGGAAGGACTATTATGTATATATCTGCGATACCAGGGTGGACGCACAGAACGAACGGTACGTAGTTTCCTTAAATTCTACGTATCCGGCTGGATGGAACGCAAGCGATAGCCGGAAAATCGGCGGTTTTCATTATGGGCGCGTCCGCAAAGTGGACGGGAACCTGCAGCCCGTGAACAGCAGCGGCGCCATTTTTGGCACTGGATGGGAAAGCGCGGTAAGTAATGGGATTGTACCCCGCAGCGTATGGACGCTGGGACACCGCCCGAAATGCAACCCGGAAGGAATGGTATACCTGGGCGGCGGTACCTGGATAGACATTTACTTAAATTCTGATGATGGAGCCTATGGCCTTAAGTCTGAATATGGATGCGCGCCCATGACCGGAACCGAAGGCATGAACTGGTATACCTTCACGGAGCGTCTGGCGAAATCCGGTAAGCGTATGCCGGATTATAGCGACTTTTGCGCGTATGCGTTCGGAAGCCCGGCAGGCCTTGACAATGCCAATACGAACGCCTGGACGGCCACCACGAACACGGGAAGGGGCGTTACCGGAAGCGTGGTTAATGCGGTATCGGCTGTAGGCTGCGTGGACGCCGTAGGCCGTGTATGGGAATGGCTTAACGACCTTATCACAAGGGCAGAACACGCTACAAATACCGAATATCACCCTACAGTAGCCTGGGGATGGGATAAGAAAAGCCCCTTAAGGGATAACGCCACAAAATACGACGTAGGCAACATTTACCAGTATTATGCGTATTCCCTGACGGCGCTGTTAGCGGGCGGCGGCTGGAGCAATGGCGCCAATGCGGGCGCCCGCGCCGTGAATTGCTACCCTTACCCGTGGTTTGTCGACACGTCCGTTGGCGCGCGCGGGGCGTGTGACTCTTTGTAGACGGCGGGCGAAAGCCCAGCCGACTACGCCGGGGGTGAAAAATGAATATACAGGAACAAACAGACGTCGTACACCAAAAGGTGTACGACTTTCTTTTATATCTGTATCCGCTGCTTAGTAAGTATCCGAAGTATGAAAAATTCAGCCTACAGACAGCCACCAGGAACGCCATATTAGAGGTTTTGTTGGAGTTGGTGAAGTGGGATAAGACGGCAACAAAAAGCCACCTGTATACTGCGGATAGCGCGCTACAGCAGGCCAAAGAACTGATACGCCTGGCGAATGACCTTAAGTACAGCGCCATGAATAAGCAGCATTACGGGGTAAGCTGCGGCAAGCTGGCGGAAATAGGCGTAATGCTGGGCGTTCTGATAGAGGATGTAAAAGCGGGAAGCGGAAGTAAAGGAAAATAAAGATATGGGGCAACTGCTTATTTTAGCCCTTACGGCGCTGATAGCGGGCGGCAACTGGAACAATGGCGCCAATGCGGGCGCCCGCGCCGTGAATTGCAACAATTACCCGTGGAATGTCAACACGAACATTGGCGCGCGCGGGGCGTGTGACTTAGTGAAAGTATTACAGGCTTAGTGTTCCCCGGAACCCTAGCAAGGACTTAAAGGAATTTAGGTATAGTGCTTAATAATTCTATAGTCAGAGCGGTTGTACCCGCCGGAAAAGGCAAAAAGAAAAATACAGGCTGCTGGTTAGTAGCTGCGGCGAAGGACAGGGGCTTATTTTTATGAAACGGATAGGGCATATCAAAGACAAAAGAGGGAACAGCATTACCCTGGTGGAAGCTATGGCGGACTACGGGAACGTACAGAAGTCATACAACAAGGCCAGGAAGGGAAAGCGCTACAGGAAAGATGTTATAAGGTTCACGAAGGAAAAAGAAGAGAACCTAAAGCGGGTACGGGAAGATATTTTAACCCAGGAGTATAAGCCAGGGACGTACCATTACTTTAAGGTTTACGAACCGAAGGAACGGCAGATTATGGCGCTTCCTTTTTATGACAGGGTAGTACAACACGCCATAAATAACGTACTGGAACCGATTTTTAATAAGCGGTTCATATTCCATTCATACGCCTGCAGAAAGAAAAAGGGTATGCACAAGGCGTCTGAAACGCTGCAAGGCTGGCTATATGGCTGGAAAAAGTACCATGGGGACGAACCATTATACGCTATAAAGGCAGATATACACCATTATTTCCAAAGTATCGACCATGGGATACTAAAGGCAGAAATCCGGCGCGTGATAAAGGACAAAGAGGCCTTGACACTGATAGACCGGATTATAGACCATAACGGGAATATGCCGGATGGCGTAGGTATTCCGGTGGGGAACCTTACCAGCCAGCTTTTTGCAAATATATACCTTGATAAGCTGGATAGGTTCATAAAGCATACGTTGGGCGTGAAGCACTATGTACGCTATATGGATGATTTTATTTTATTAAGCCCGGACAAAGGGCAGTTACGGGAATGGCTGGAAGCTATAGAAATATTCCTACGGGATGAATTACGGCTTAAGCTGAATCCGAAGACCACTATACTGGCGGCAAAGAATGGTATTGATTTTGTGGGCTACAAGCACCGGGGAACCCATAAGAAGGTACGCCGGGACAGCATAAAGCGCATGAAACGGAAAATCAAATGGTACGTTAAAGGAAAAATTACAAAGGAGAAACTACAAAAGAGTGTAAGAAGCTGGACGGGACACGCCAGCCATGCAGATAGTTACAATCTGCAAAAGAAAATATTAACGCTGGTAGCGCGGGCGGATGAACAGGCCGCAGCAAAAGCAGCATAGCAGAAAATGGAAGGAGAAAAAGAAAGATGGAAGCAGTAGAAAGGATTATTTTAACCCTGGCGTATAATACCATAGTGCGCCTGGTAGTTGTCGCGGTGGTGATGGATAGTATTTTCGGCATTGGCCGGGCTATCCGGGAACACAGGTTTAACAGCAGCGTGGGGATTGATGGAGCAATCAGAAAAATAGCTATGATTGTTTCCATTGTATTCCTGGGAGCGGTGGACGTACTGGTACATATCAATTTGATAGGGTTTATCCCGGAAGAGGTAAGAGGGTATCTGCCGACGGCCACCATAGGCCTGGCGGAGTTTTTTGGCCTTCTGTATCTTTGCTATGAAGTGGTAAGTATCCTTAAGAACATGGCATTATGTGGGCTGCCCGTGAAAGGATTATGGAAAAAGGTACAGGGGTTTTTGATGAAGTACACCAAAGAACTGCCGGACACAGAAGAAGAGGACGCAGAACAGGAAAGAGAGGCGCTGCCGGATGGCGTGACGGTTACGGACATGGTACCGCCTGGAGCAATGGAGCAGAACCCGGACGGAACCTATAACGCTTACGACGCGGACGGAAAGAAGGCGGGGACAGTGACGGCGGAAGAGTACGAAGCTGCCAGAAATTTCAGAGAGTAGCAGAAGGGTGAGGCCTTGCGGTAAAGCGTAAGGCCTTTTTTGATGGAAAGAAGGCGATTATATGAGCGCAGCGGAATTTATCACAAAAATGGCGCCGCTGGCCGTGGCAGATATGAGGAAAAGCGGGGTACTGGCTTCCGTAACACTGGCACAGGCCATTTTAGAAAGTGGCTGGGGAACGTCGGAACTGGCGGTAAATGCCTGTAACTTTTTCGGCATGAAAGCCAGCCTATCCGGGAATACCTGGCCTTCTGCCTGGAATGGGGCGACTTACACGAAGGACACCGGGGAGCAGAAGGAAAACGGAGAGCATTACACGGTTACGGCTGCCTTTAGAAAGTACCAGGACGCAGCGGCCAGCGTGGCAGACCATAGCGCATACCTTACCGGAGCCATGAAGGACGGGAAAAAACGGTATGAAGGACTGGCCGGGGAAAAGGACGCCAGGGCGGCTATAACAATCATTAAGAACGGCGGGTATGCCACTTCACTGGACTATGTAGAAAAGATAATGAACATTATCGACAAATATAAACTTACGGCCTATGACGCCGGGAAAGAAGAGGTAGAAGGAATGAAGGGTATTAAAATCATGCTGGACGCGGGACACTACGGGAAATATAACCGTTCACCCGCAAACGGGGCATATTATGAAAGCGATTTTGCATGGAAATTCCATAAACTGCTTAAAGCTGCGTTAGAAAAGCGTGGTATTTCTGTAGGCACAACCAGGGACGCCCAGGCCAATGACCTGGCATTAACAACCAGGGGAAGGAAGGCGGCGGGCTGCAATCTGTTTATTTCCATTCATTCCAACGCCGTAGGAAGCGGGGTAAACAATTCTGTAGACTATCCGGTAGCCATTACTATGGTGAATGATGATAAGACCACCATAGACGAAGAAAGCAAGGCCGTGGGCGAACGGCTGGCGCAGACGGTAGCCCAGGTTATGCAGACAAGGCAGCAGGCCAGGACATACACAAAACAGAGCAGCAACGACCGGGACGGGAACGGTATTTTTGATGATGAATATTACGGCGTCCTTCACGGAGCCAAAAGCGTAGGGGTTCCCGGTATTATCCTGGAACATTCTTTTCATACCAATGCGGCGGCAACCGCCTGGCTGCTGGATGATAACCACCTGCAGCAGATGGCAGAGGCAGAGGCGGCAGCCCTGGCGGATTATTACGGGGTGAAACAGACGCCCGGCCAGGCAGCGGAAGAGAAGCCCGGCGCGTCCGACGCTGCGGCAACATGGTACCGCGTCCGTAAGTCCTGGGAAGACAGCAAAAGCCAGGTAGGCGCCTACAGGGTGAAAGATAACGCGGTGAAGAACTGCCCGGAAGGCTATAGCGTATTTGACGAAACAGGGAAAGCCATTTTCACCAATAAGGCAGAAGACCAGGCGGCTACTTCCTGGTACCGTGTCCGCAAGTCCTGGGAAGACGCCGCCAGCCAGGTGGGCGCCTACAAGGTGTACGACAATGCCGTAAATAACTGCCCGGAAGGGTACGCAGTATTTGACGCCGCCGGGAAGGTGCTGTACCGTAATGTTTCTGTATCCGTCCATGAGGTAAAGAAGGGCGATACCCTGGGGAAGTTGGCAAAGCAGTACGGTACCACCGTGGACGCCATTGTAGCGGCCAATAAGGCGGAGTATCAGAAGATTTCTGCCGACCATATTGTAATTGGCTGGAAATTGAAGGTGTAAGACTATGGATTACCAGGAAGCAGCCGACCGCCTGGAGGCCTTTTCAATCTGTACGGAAGCGGTACCCGTAGGCTGCGAACAATGCCCGGCATACCAGGAAGGCAAGGACAGGGAAAAGCAGCAGCAGGCTTGTAACGAAATGATGGAGCCGGAGAAGCTGGAAGAGGCCATAGAAGTGGTAAGAGAGTATAAAAGGAAGGCGCAGAAGACGCCGGAAGCATAGGAAAGTAGGGTAGGTAGTTTTTGCTGCTTACCCTCTTTTTTATTGCGCGAAAATAAAAGTATTTCCGCTTAAACCATTGACGAAATACCCAAAAGGGTATAAGATATAGACGGAAAGGAGAAAAGAAAAATAAGCGGCAGAGCCGGACAGCGAAAGAAGGGCATTGAATGAGTTTTACGGAGAACTTAAAAAAGGCGCGAAAAACGGCGGGCGTTTCTCAAAAAGAACTTGCGGAACGATTACAGGTATACCAAAAAGACATAAGCCGCTGGGAAAACGGAGAGCGGACGCCTTCTGTAGAAGTGTTTACAAGGATATGTAAAGAGTTGGGCGCGTCGGCTGATGAAATTTTAGGATTGAAATAATTATTACGAAAGTGAGGCATAAACATGGGTAAAAAGAAAATGGTACTTTATGGGGTGGCTGCGTTGTTTGCAGTAAGCGGAGTAGTTGCGTTTCCTTCCGGGAATATAACGGGCGGTATCGGCTGCATAGTGATTGCTGCCGTATGCTTCCTGGTAGCGAGAAGGCCGGGGCATGAAGCAGAAGAGCAGCAGAAGGCGCAGACAAGAACGGTTACGCCTGTATCCGGCGGCAAGGTTGTGGATACCATACGCACGAAAATAGTAGGCGTTACTTTTGAAAATGAGGACGGCGAAAACAGACAGGATATATTAGGCCGTATGAGTGGCGACGAAGAAATAGAAATAGAAAAATATACCTATAAAGGGAAGCCTGCTGCGTATGTTAAATGGGGCAATAAAATATTAGGAAATTTGTCTGCGGAACTTGCGGAAGATTTAGCAAGGAAGTATCCGAACGCCCGGTATACAGCGGAAATACTGGAAATTTCCGGGGGGGGGGGTACAGATGTTCGGGTGCAATATAGAAATAGATATTGTTGAGGAACCAAAGGAAAGTACCAAAAATCCGGTAAGTGAAGCCTATGTATATGTAGACCGCAGCAGTAAAAAATACCATGTTAAGCCTAATTGTTCCGGTATGAAAAATCCGAAAGCCATACCGATTAGTAGGGCAAAGGTTAAATACACCCCATGCAAAAAGTGTTGTAAGTAAAAAAGGGAGCCGCAGACAGAAATAGCCTGCGGCTTTTCTGCGTACAAAGGAGCGAAAAAAGGGTATGGCGAAGACATTTAAGCATTTAACAAAATCCGATAGAATAAAGATGGAAGCGCTTTTAAAGGCGGGGCATAGCAAGGCAGAAATAGCGGAACAGTTGCACGTACACAGAAGCACAGTATACCGGGAAATAAAAAGAGGGGTTTATACTGCCCTTAATTCCGACCTTACACAAGAGGAACGATACAGCCCGGATATTGCAGACGATAAGTATAAAGAGAATTTAAAGAGCAAGGGCGGAGTATTAAAGATTGGTAATGATATAAAACTAGCCAACTATATAGAAAATAAAATAGTAAATGATGGATATAGCCCGGCGGCCGTCCTGGGAGAACTTAAGGCGCAGAACCGGGAAGGGGAATTTTCTGTAACAATCTGCGTAACCACTCTTTATAGTTACATTGATAAGGGTATCTTTTTGCAGTTGACCAACAAAGACTTGCCAGTAAAAGCCAATAAGAAGCGGGATTATAAAAAAGTGAAGCGGCAGCAGGCCAGGGCTGCGGCTGGTACGAGTATAGAAAAACGCCCGGAAGAGGTAGACAGCCGGGAAGAGTTTGGGCATTGGGAAATGGATAGCGTGATAGGGCAGCGGGGAAAATCAAAAAATACGCTGCTGGTATTAACAGAGAGGAAAACACGGGACGAAATTATCTTTAAGCTGCCGGATAAGACGGCGGAAGCGGTAGTAGACGCCCTGGACGCTTTAGAAAGAAAATGGGGCGGAATGTTTAAACAAGTCTTTAAAAGCATAACCGTAGACAATGGGAGCGAATTTGCGTACTGCGAAGAGTTGGAGCGTTCTATATTGGGGGATGGGAAACGGACGCAGCTATATTATTGTCACCCGTATAGTAGCTGGGAGCGTGGCACGAATGAGGTAACTAATAAGATGGTACGGCGGAAAGTGCCAAAAGGGACAAATTTTGACGATATGACGGACGCAGAAGTAGAGGAAATGGAAAACTGGATAAACAACTACCCCCGCCGGATACATGACTATCATTCTGCTGGGGAATTGTTCAAAGAAGAGGTTAGGAAAATCGGTTGAAAAAAATTTAAAAAATGTCGCATTTAATATTGACATTTTCATTTTTTGCTGATTTTTTAAAAAACGCTTGCAATTTGTGGAAATACCGATTATACTTATTGATGCTGTGACATTGATAGCGATGAAGCGTGAGGTTGCTGCCCTCTGTGGCAGGTTTTCCGCGGAGCGAATGTCAAGTTAGGAAACTGACGACAAGTCACTGTACAAGCAAGAGAGGTCTACGGTAAGAGTAGAAACGGCGTGTGAGTCCGGGATAAGGACACACACGGAAGAGTGTACAGTCACCGCTTGTCGTACTTAAATTCAAAAGTGCGAAAAGGAGGCGACTTTTTTTATGGCAAGCCAGGTAATGAGAATTACATTAAAAGCGTATGAGCATCAGTTGGTAGATGCCTGTGCCAAAAAAATCATCGAAACAGTAAAGAAGAACGGGTCTCAGGTGAGCGGGCCGGTACCCCTTCCCACCAAGAAGGAAGTGGTAACAATTCTCAGGGCAGTTCACAAATACAAAGATTCCAGAGAACAGTTCGAGCAGAGGACGCATAAGAGACTGATTGATATTATCTCACCTACGCCCAAGACTGTGGATGTACTGCAGAGACTGGAAATGCCTGCAGGCGTTTACATTGATATAAAAATGAAAAACAAATAACCTCTACTAGTATGAACGGCAGGCCCGTTCCGCTGTAGAACAAACAGGAGGGAAAAGGTAATGAAGAAAGCGATTTTGGCTACAAAAATCGGTATGACACAGATCTTCCAGGAAGACGGTTCACTGATCCCGGTGACGGTGCTTCAGGCAGGACCCTGTGTGGTAACTCAGGTAAAGACAATGGACAATGACGGTTACAGCGCCGTACAGGTGGGCTTTGTTGACAAGAAGGAAAAGATCATCAACAAAGACAAGGGCGGCAAGAAGGAAGTGATTCACAGACATGGCGTGAACAAGCCTCTGCAGGGACATTTCAAAAAGGCCGGCGTTGCTTCCAAAAGATATGTAAGAGAACTGAAGCTGGAAAATGCAGAAGAGTATGCACTGGGAAATGAAATCAAAGCTGATATCTTTGCGGCAGGGGACAGAGTGGATGCCACTGCCATTTCCAAAGGAAAAGGCTTCCAGGGTGCGATCAAGAGACACGGACAGCACAGAGGGCCGATGGCGCATGGTTCCAAATTCCATCGTCATCAGGGTTCCAACGGCGCCTGCTCCTCACCGAGCAAGGTATTCAAGGGAAAGAAGATGCCCGGCCATATGGGCTGCGTAAAGGTTACCGTTCAGAACCTGAGCGTTGTCAGAGTGGATGCAGAGAAGAATCTGCTTCTGGTAAAGGGTGCAGTACCGGGCCCTAAGAAAGCATTGGTAACAATTAAAGAAACTACGAAAGTAGAAGCATAAATATCGGATGAAAGGAGGATTACACAGATGGCAAACGTATCTGTTTATAATATGGAAGGCAAAGAAGTTGACAAGATCGACTTGAGTGATGCCGTATTTGGTGTGGAAGTAAATGAACATCTGGTACACATGGCAGTTGTTCAGCAGCTTGCAAACAATCGCCAGGGAACACAGAAGGCCAGGACACGCGCAGAAGTTTCCGGCGGCGGAAGAAAACCCTGGAGACAGAAGGGGACCGGTCACGCAAGACAGGGTTCCACCAGAGCACCTCAGTGGACAGGAGGCGGCGTTGTATTCGCTCCGGTTCCCAGGGATTATTCCTTTAAGATGAATAAGAAAGAGAAGAGGATCGCCCTGAAATCTGCCCTGACCAGCAAAGTGCTGGAAAACAAGCTGATCGTTGTGGATGAACTGAAATTCGGTGAGATCAAGACAAAGAATTTCAAAAAGGTGATGGACAATCTGCATGTGGAAAAAGGGCTTGTGGTACTGGCAGAGAGTGATGAAAATGTAGTAATGTCTGCAAGAAATCTCTATGGGATTCAGACAGCGCTTGCAAACACGATTAATGTATATGACATTCTGAAGGGCGGTACACTTGTGCTGACCAGGGATGCGGCAAAGAAGATTGAGGAGGTGTACGCATAATGGCAGTGTTACAGTATTATGATGTGATCCTCAAACCGGTGATTACAGAGAAGAGC
Source organism: uncultured Clostridia bacterium (assembly GCA_947385955.1). GTDB lineage: Bacteria > Bacillota > Clostridia > Lachnospirales > Lachnospiraceae > VSOB01. Next base: position 62,371 of record CANDNA010000014.1, on the reverse strand, counting down.
ATGGCCGGTATGGGCGAAAAGAAATATACGTTCCTTGTTCATACAGAGGCAAACAAAGCACAGATCAAAGAAGCTGTGGAAAAAATGTTTGAAGGAACAAAGGTAAAGAAAGTCAATACCATGAATCTGGACGGCAAGAAGAAAAGACGCGGCGCCGTAGTGGGAAAGACAGCAAAGACCAAAAAGGCGATTGTCCAGTTAACAGAGGACAGTAAGGAAATTGAAATTTTCACAGGACTGTAAGCCTGAAAAGCCTGCATATGTACAGTAAAGTGCGATACTAAAACAGCAACCGAAAGGAGAACTTACAATGGGAATTAAGACATATAACCCATATACACCTTCCAGAAGAAATATGACCGGTTCTGATTTCGCAGAGATCACCAAGAGTACTCCTGAAAAGAGTCTCCTGGTTTCTCTGAATAAAAATTCCGGACGTAACAATCAGGGAAAGATCACAGTCAGACACCGGGGAGGCGGCAACAGAAGAAAATACAGAATGATTGATTTCCGTAGAATCAAAGACGGTATTCCGGCTACGGTAATCGGTATCGAATATGATCCTAACAGAACAGCAAACATTGCTTTGATCTGCTATGCAGACGGACAGAAGTCCTATATCCTTGCACCGGAAGGCCTGAAGGATGGCATGAAGGTCATGAACGGTCCGGAAGCAGAAGTGAGAATCGGCAACTGCCTTCCTTTATCAGAAATTCCTGTCGGTACACAGGTACACAATATAGAGCTGTATCCCGGCAAGGGCGGCCAGATGGTCCGCAGTGCAGGAAACAGTGCACAGTTGATGGCAAAAGAAGGAAAGTATGCAACACTCAGACTCCCTTCGGGAGAAATGAGAATGGTTCCCATCGTCTGCCGCGCAACCGTCGGCGTAGTGGGAAATGCAGATCACAGCCTGATTAATATCGGTAAAGCAGGACGTAAGCGTCATATGGGTATCAGACCTACGGTTCGTGGTTCCGTTATGAACCCCAACGACCATCCGCACGGCGGCGGCGAAGGCAAGACCGGAATCGGACGTCCCGGACCGTGTACACCCTGGGGCAAGCCGGCGCTTGGCTTAAAGACCAGAAAGAAAAAGAAACAGTCCAATAAGTTGATCGTAAGACGACGTGACGGCAGAGCGATTAAGTAGTCGATATTAAACAGGAGGAATCAAAAATGGCTAGATCATTAAAAAAAGGACCATTTGCAGATAAGAGCGTGCTGAAAAAGGTAGATGCTCTGAATGCATCAGGACAGAAACAGGTGATTAAAACCTGGTCCCGCCGTTCCACTATCTTCCCGTCTTTTGTGGGACACACCTTTGCGGTACATGACGGCAGAAGGCATGTGCCCGTATATGTAACAGAAGATATGGTTGGACATAAACTGGGTGAGTTCGTTGCCACGAGAACTTACAGAGGACATGGAAAAGACGAAAAGAAATCCAAAGTAAGATAATTTTGAAAGGAGGTTTCTATTTCATGGCAAAAGGACATAGAAGTCAGATAAAGAGAGAAAGAAATGCGAAGAAGGATACCAGACCGTCTGCAAAATTATCTTATGCAAGAGTATCCGTTCAGAAAGCGTGTTTTGTATTAGATGCCATCAGAGGAAAGGATGTGCAGACCGCACTCGGTATTCTGGAGTACAATCCGAGATATGCATCAGGCCTGATTAAGAAGCTGCTTGAGTCGGCCATTGCCAATGCAGAGAATAACAATGGCATGAACAGGGACAATCTTTATATTGCAGAATGTTATGCAAATAAAGGACCTACGATGAAAAGAGTGAGACCGAGAGCACAGGGCAGGGCTTACAGAATCGAAAAGAGAATGAGCCACATTACAGTCGTGCTTGATGAAAGATAGGAGGAAAAATAATGGGACAGAAAGTTAATCCTCATGGCCTGAGAGTGGGTATTATAAAGGACTGGGATTCCAGATGGTATGCTTCTGATGCTGAGTTTTCCGATTTTCTGGTAGAGGACTACAACATCCGGAAGTTTTTGAAGAAAAAATTATACAGCGCAGGGATTTCCAAAATTGAGATTGAAAGAGCATCTGATCGTGTTAAGGTGATTATTTATACAGCAAAGCCCGGTGTGGTAATCGGTAAGGGCGGAGCAGAAATCGAAGTAACCAAGAAAGAACTGACCAAACTGACAGATAAGAAGGTACTGGTTGACATCAAGGAAATCAAGAAACCGGACAGAGATGCACAGCTTGTGGCTGAAAATATTGCACAGCAACTGGAGAACCGTGTGTCCTTCAGGCGTGCTATGAAGTCCTGTATGGGCAGAACCATGAAGATGGGTGCACTTGGTATCAAGACTTCCGTTTCGGGACGTCTGGGCGGTGCAGATATGGCACGTACAGAATTTTACAGTGACGGTACGATCCCGCTGCAGACATTGCGCGCGGACATTGAATATGGATTTGCAGAGGCAGACACCACATATGGCAAAGTGGGTGTGAAGGTATGGATCTACAAAGGTGAGGTACTACCTACGAAAGGAAACAAGGAAGGGAGCGATAAATAATGTTAATGCCGAAAAGAGTAAAACGTCGTAAACAGTTCCGTGGTTCCATGGCAGGTAAAGCTATGAGGGGCAATACGATCACTTATGGTGAATATGGTATCATTGCAACAGAACCGTGCTGGATCAAGTCCAATCAGATTGAGGCAGCCCGTATTGCAATGACACGTTACATCAAGCGTGGCGGCCAGGTCTGGATTAAGATTTTCCCGGATAAGCCGGTAACGGCAAAACCGGCAGAAACACGTATGGGTTCCGGTAAAGGTACTCTTGAATACTGGGTAGCAGTGGTGAAACCAGGACGTGTTATGTTTGAGATTTCCGGCGTATCAGAAGAAATCGCAAAAGAAGCGTTACGTCTTGCTACACATAAGCTTCCATGCAAATGTAAAATTGTTTCTAAAGCAGACTTGGAAGGCGGTGCATCAAATGAAAACTAATAAGTATGTGGAAGATTTAAAGACAAAATCAGCTGCAGAATTAGCACAGGAATTAGTGGCTGCTAAAAAAGAACTTTTCAATTTGAGATTCCAGAACGCAACAAATCAGTTGGACAATACGGCAAGGATCAGAGAAGTCAGAAAGAACATTGCCAGAATCCAGACAGTGATTACTGAGAAAAGTAAGGCACAGGCATAAGGTTGCCAGGTGCCCTGGCAGAAAGGAGAATCATAGTGGAAAGAAATTTGAGAAAGACCCGTACTGGAAAAGTAACCAGTAATAAGATGGATAAAACGATCGTTGTGGCAGTTGAGGATCATGTGAAGCATGCGCTTTACAATAAAATTGTGAAAAGAACCTATAAGCTGAAGGCACACGATGAAAACAACGAATGCAGCATCGGCGATACTGTAAAGGTTATGGAAACAAGGCCGCTCTCCAAAGATAAGCGTTGGAGGCTTGTTGAAATCGTAGAGAAAGTAAAATAGTTTTTTCAGACATAGAAGAAATAAAAGGAGAATTGGCATGATACAACAGGAAAGCAGACTGAAGGTCGCTGATAACACGGGTGCAAAAGAACTTTTGTGCATCAGGGTTATGGGCGGATCTACAAGAAGATATGCAAATATAGGTGATGTAATCGTTGCTACTGTTAAAGATGCAACACCCGGCGGTGTTGTCAAAAAGGGCGATGTCGTAAAAGCCGTAGTTGTACGTACTGTAAAGGGTGCCCGCCGCAAAGACGGTTCCTATATCAGATTTGACGAAAATGCTGCTGTTATCATCAAGGAGGATAAGACTCCCAGAGGAACCCGTATTTTTGGACCGGTAGCAAGAGAGCTTCGTGAAAAACAGTTTATGAAAATTGTTTCTCTGGCTCCGGAAGTATTATAAGGAGGTGCCTGAATGTCTACAATGAAAATCAAAAAGGGCGATAATGTAAAAGTAATCGCCGGAAAAGATAATGGAAAAGAAGGAAAAGTGCTCTCCGTTGACCGCAAAAGCGGCAGAGTACTGGTGGAAGGTGTGAATATGATTACCAAACATACAAAGCCTTCCGCAGCAAATCAGAACGGCGGTATTGTTCAGAAAGAAGCTCCGATTGCCATTTCCAACGTAATGTATGTGCATAAAGGAAAAGCGACCAGAATTGGATTTAAGATGGAAAACGGCAAGAAAGTACGTTTTGCGAAATCGACAGGCGATGTCATCGATTAAGGAAAGGGAAGGAGGCCTGAACAGTGAGTAGACTGAAAGATATGTATAAAAACGAAATCATGGATGCCATGATTAAGAAGTTTGGATATAAAAACAGCATGGAAGTACCCAAGCTCGAAAAAGTAGTGATCAATATGGGCGTTGGGGAAGCAAAAGACAATGCGAAAGTGCTGGAATCTGCAATGGCAGATATGGAGAAGATCTCAGGTCAGAAAGCAGTGGTAACGAGAGCGAAAAACTCCATTGCGAATTTCAAGATCAGAGAAGGTATGCCTATCGGATGCAAGGTAACACTCCGCGGCGAGAAGATGTATGAATTTGTGGATCGTCTGATCAATCTTGCACTGCCTCGTGTACGTGACTTCAGAGGTGTGAATCCCAATGCTTTTGACGGAAGAGGCAACTATGCGCTTGGCATTAAGGAACAGTTGATCTTTCCGGAAATCGAGTATGATAAGATTGACAAAGTAAGGGGTATGGATGTTGTTTTTGTTACAACAGCCAGGACAGACGAAGAGGCCCGTGAGTTATTAAGATTATTCAACATGCCGTTTGCAAAATAAAAGGAGGTAAATTCATGGCTAAAACAGCAATGAAGATCAAACAGCAGCGCAAGGCAAAATTCTCCACAAGAGAATACAGCCGCTGCAAAATCTGTGGTCGTCCACATGCATATTTACGGAAATACGGAATCTGCAGAATTTGCTTCCGTGAATTAGCATACAAAGGCCAGATTCCCGGCGTAAAGAAAGCCAGCTGGTGACCGGAAGCACTTGACGAGGTAGTTTCGAGTCTAGTGCGAGGTCGTTCTTTGAGCTTAGTGAGGTATTTTCGAACTTAGCGAAAAGAACATCCTGAATCCACTTGACGAGGTAGTTTCGAACTGAGCGAAAAGAACATCCGTCAACGAACACAGATAGAAATCAAGGAGGTAAATCTAAATGACAATGAGCGATCCTATTGCAGATATGCTTACAAGAATCCGTAACGCAAACATTGCAAAACATGATACAGTAGATGTTCCTTCTTCTAAGATGAAATTGGCTATTGCGCAGATTCTTTTAGATGAAGGTTATATAAGAAAATTCGATGTTGTGGAAGACGGCAACTTTAAGACAATCCGCATTACATTGAAATATGGTGCAGACAAGAATGAGAAGATCATCACAGGTCTGAAGAGAATTTCCAAACCGGGACTGCGGGTTTATGCAGGCAAAGAGGATATGCCCAGGGTGCTGGGCGGACTTGGTGTGGCGATTGTTTCCACAAACCAGGGCGTGATCACAGATAAGAAAGCAAGAGAACTCCAGGTAGGCGGAGAAGTTCTGGCATTTGTTTGGTAATCAGAAAAAGAACAATCAATCAACATAGAAATTTACAGGAGGTACGGGCATGTCACGTATAGGAAGAATGCCAATCGCGGTTCCTGCAGGTGTTACTGTGGAAATTGCAGAAAATAATAAAGTGACTGTAAAAGGTCCTAAAGGGACTCTGGAAAGAGTATTGCCGTCCGAAATGGAAATCAAGATGGAAGGCGAAACGGTTGTTGTTTCCAGACCGAATGATTTGAAGAAAATGAAGTCGCTGCATGGTCTGACCAGGACACTGATCAACAATATGGTGGTAGGTGTAACAGACGGATATCAGAAGAAGCTGGAAGTAAACGGCGTTGGATACAGGGCAGCGAAAGCCGGCAAGAAACTGACCTTATCTTTAGGATATTCTCACCCGGTGGAGATGGAAGATCCGGAAGGAATCGAAACTGTTCTGGAAGGACAGAACGTAATCATCGTCAAGGGCATTGATAAAGAAAAAGTTGGCCAATTCGCAGCTGAAATCAGAGACAAACGACGTCCTGAGCCTTATAAGGGTAAGGGTATCAAGTATGCTGACGAAGTAATCAGACGCAAAGTTGGTAAGACCGGTAAGAAATAAGGGATAAGGAGAGTGTGAAAATGGTTAACAAGGAATCAAAAGCGAAGGTTCGCGTGAAAAAGCATAAGAGAATACGTAACCGTTTCAGTGGTACTGCGCAGAGACCCCGTTTGGCTGTGTTCAGAAGCAATCATCACATGTATGCTCAAATTATTGACGATGTGGCCGGTCATACAATAGCTTCTGCTTCCACACTGGAAAAGGATGTAAAGGCAGAGCTGGAAAAAACCAATAACGTGGATGCGGCAGCATATATTGGTACTGTGATTGGAAAGAGAGCTATCGAAAAAGGGATTACAGAGGTTGTCTTTGACAGAGGCGGCTTTATATATCATGGAAAAATCGCAGCATTAGCTGAGGCAGCCAGAGAAGCTGGCCTGAAATTCTAGGAAAGGAAGAAGGAAAGCATGAAGAATACAATCATAGATGTGAGCCAGTTAGAGTTGAATGACAAAGTCGTTGCCATCAAGCGTGTTACCAAAACCGTAAAGGGCGGCCGTAATATGCGTTTTACAGCACTGGTGGTAGTTGGTGACGGCAACGGACATGTAGGCGCTGGACTCGGCAAGGCTGTGGAAATTCCGGAAGCAATCCGCAAGGGAAAAGAAGATGCCATGAAGCATATCATCACGGTTGCATTGGATGAGAACAGCTCTATTACACATGATTTTATCGGAAAATATGGTTCTGCAAGCGTTCTGCTGAAGAGAGCTGCAGCAGGTACCGGTATTATCGCAGGCGGTCCGGCACGTAATGTGTGCGAGCTTGCCGGTATTAAGAATATCCGTACAAAGTGTCTGGGTTCCAACAACAAACAGAATGTTGTACTTGCAACAATTGAAGGTCTGCGCCAGTTGAAAACTCCTGAAGAGGTAGCAAGGAACCGCGGAAAATCTATCGAAGAAATTCTTGGTTAAGGAGGAGACTGAACATGGCAAATACATTAAAAGTGACTTTGGTAAAATCTCCTATCGGTGCAGTTCCCAAGCATAAAAAAACCATTGAGGCAATGGGCCTCAGGAAGATGCATAAGACAGTGGAGCTGCCGGATAATGATGCAACCAGAGGTATGATCAAACAAGTAGAATATATGGTGAAAGTAGAAGAGGCATAAAGGAGGTGTGAGCATGGATTTATCCAATTTAAAACCTGCAGAGGGCTCAAAACACAGTGATAATTTCAGACGTGGTCGCGGACATGGTTCGGGAAACGGCAAGACAGCCGGAAAAGGTCATAAAGGCCAGAAAGCTCGTTCCGGCCCCAACAGACCGGGCTTTGAAGGCGGACAGATGCCCTTGTACAGACGTATTCCCAAGAGAGGTTTTACCAACAGAAATACAAAGGAAATCGTCGGCATTAATTTGGCAGTATTAGAGAGATTCGATGACGGTGCAACCGTTGACGTAGAAGCATTGATTTCAGCAGGCATTGTAAAGAATCCCAGAGACGGAGTGAAGATCCTCGGAAACGGAGAACTTACTAAGAAGCTTACGGTTCAGGCAAATGCGTTCAGTGCATCTGCAAAAGAAAAGATCGAGGCGCTTGGTGGAACAGCAGAGGTGATTTAATGCTTAAAACACTGAAAAATGCGTTTAAAGTCAAAGAAATCCGGAAAAAGATTTTGTATACGCTGGCAATGCTGGTTGTGATCCGTATCGGATCACAGCTTCCCGTGCCGGGTGTGAACCGGGAATATGTAAGAGAGTGGTTTACCATGCATGTGGGTGAAGCAATGGGCTTTGCCGATGCGATCACCGGTGGTTCCTTTCTGAACATGTCCGTGTTTGCATTGAATATAACGCCGTATATCACTTCCTCCATTATCATCCAGCTTTTGACCATCGCGATTCCGAAGCTGGAGGAGATGCAGAAGGACGGTGAGGACGGAAGAAAGAAACTGGCATCCATTACCCGCTATGTGACGATTGCCCTTGCACTGATTGAATCCATTGCTATGGCAGTGGGCTTTGGAAGATCGGGGCTTTTGGAAGATTATAACGCATTGAATGTTATTTCAGTTGTCAGCACACTGGTTGCAGGCAGCGCATTTCTTATGTGGATCGGCGAAAGGATTACAGAGCATGGTGTGGGGAACGGTATTTCCATCGTTCTCGTGATCAATATTATTTCCAGGCTTCCGCAGGACTTCCGCAGTCTGTATGAGCAGTTCGTAAAGGGCAGATCCATTGCGGTCGGCGTGGTGTCTTCTGTTGTGATTCTGGCGATTGTGCTGGGAATGATTGTACTTGTCATTCTGTTAAATGACGGTGTGCGGAAAATTCCGGTGCAGTATGCCAAAAAGATTCAGGGAAGGAAGATGGTGGGCGGACAGTCCTCCAGCATTCCGTTGAAGATCAATACGGCTGGTGTGATTCCGATTATCTTTGCGTCCTCTCTGATGCAGTTTCCGATTATTATCTGTTCCTTCTTCGGTTATCAGGGAACCGGTATATGGGGAGAGATTCTGAAAGGATTGAATACAGGCAACTGGTGCAATCCGGGCCAGCTCAGGTATTCCATCGGCTTGCTGCTTTACGTGGTATTGGTGATCTTTTTTGCTTATTTTTACACCTCTATTACGTTCAATCCGTTGGAAATTGCAAATAACATGAAAAAACAGGGCGGCTTTATTCCGGGAATCAGACCCGGTAAACCGACCAGTGAGTATTTGACAAAGATTTTAAATTATATCATTTTCATTGGTGCGTGTGGGCTTACGATTGTGGCAATCGTTCCGTTTTTCTTTAACGGTGTGTTCCATGCAAGCGTTTCTTTTGGCGGGACAAGTCTGATCATTATAGTCAGTGTTGTTCTGGAGACAATCAAACAGATTGAATCACAGATGCTTGTCCGCAATTATAAAGGCTTTTTGAATGATTGATGAAAAGAAGCAGGGATTCGGGACAGAGCAGTGATGCACTGTCCCTGTACTTGCATTGACAGGTTGTGTTTTGGTTCGGATCTCAGTCTTTTGCGCAGTAGGAGGATTTGGAAATGAAGATTATTATGTTGGGGGCTCCGGGAGCAGGAAAAGGAACACAGGCGAAAATGATTGCCGACAAATATGGTGTGCCGCATGTTTCTACGGGAGATATTTTCAGGGCAAATATCAAAGAAGGTACGGAGCTTGGAAAAGAAGTAAAGCATTACATGGATCAGGGGCTTCTCGTACCGGATGAACTGACCGTAAAAATCCTGATGGACAGAGTCGGCAGAGAGGACTGCCGGAAAGGTTATGTCCTGGATGGATTTCCGCGTACCATTCCGCAGGCCGAAGTATTGGATAAAGCATTGGCAGAGATGGGGGATGCCATTGATTATGCAATCAATGTGGATGTACCGGATGAAACGATCATTGGCAGGATGACAGGCAGACGGGCCTGCGTGTCATGCGGCGCTACGTTCCACATTGTACATATTCCCCCGAAACAGGAAGGAATATGTGATACGTGCGGAAAGGAACTGATACTTCGTGATGACGATAAGCTGGAAACGGTAAAGAAACGGCTTTCGGTATATCATGAACAGACACAGCCACTGATTGAGTTTTATACAGAAAAAGAGATTCTGAAAACAATAGACGGGACAGCAGAGATGCAGGATGTATTTACAGCGATTACAGACATCCTGGGGGATTAAAACGAAAAGGGTTTGTGCATACCTGCGACAAAAGCAGGTATGCGGCAGGAGGTAACAATGGCGGTATCCATTAAATCGGCAAGGGAAATAGAACTGATGCGCCAGTCTGCCAGATTGCTGGAGGATGTATTTTCCGGATTGGAAGAAGCAATCAGACCGGGCATTTCAACAAAGGAAATTGACAGACTGGGAGAAAAGCTGATCAGAGCCCACGGATGTGAACCCAATTTTCTGAATTATAACGGATATCCGGCTTCTATTTGTGTATCCGTCAATGATGAAGTGGTACATGGCATTCCCCATGCAGCTCATATTCTGCAGGAAGGTGATATTGTCAGCCTGGATGCCGGACTGATCTATAAGGGATATCATTCTGATATGGCAAGGACCTTTGGCGTGGGAAAAATTTCGGAAGAGGCAGCCAGACTGATTGCGGTCACAAGACAGAGCTTCTTTGAGGGCATCAAAATGGCAAAGGCCGGCAATCATCTGTTTGATATATCCAATGCCATCGACGCGTATGTAACACCACATGGATATGGAATCGTCAGAGATCTGGTAGGACATGGAATCGGGACCCGGCTCCATGAGGACCCCCAGGTGCCCAACTTTGCACAGAAGCGGAAGGGAATACTGCTTCGGGCAGGTATGACACTTGCCATTGAGCCTATGATCAATATGGGCCGGGCGGATGTGGAATGGCTGGACGATGACTGGACAGTGGTGACGGAGGACGGTTCCCTGTCGGCACATTATGAAAATACCATACTGGTCACAGACGGAGAACCGGAGATTCTGACAATGAGCGGAAAATGCGAATAGAGGTTAACTGTATGACAGGAATGTTTGCCACATCCAGAGCCGGACATGATAAAGGGAAACTTTATATCATAATAGAAGAAAGCGAAGAATATGTATATTTGACAGACGGCCGGTTAAAGCCGGTGGATCAGCCGAAAAAGAAGAAAAAGAAGCATATTCAGATCATCAGGAAAGTGGATGAAACGATACAATTCATGATAGAAGAGAAGAAACCGATCAGCAATGAAATGGTAAAGCGTGCCATCAAAGAATATGAGCACAAATTGGTTTAGGAGGGAAAAGATGTCAAAAGCCGATGTGATTGAAATCGAAGGTACAGTAGTGGAGAAACTGCCCAATACCATGTTTCAGGTAGAACTGGAAAATGGACATAAAGTCCTTGCCCATATCAGCGGCAAGCTGAGACAGAACTTTATCCGGATCTTACCGGGCGACAAAGTAACACTGGAATTATCTCCCTACGACCTCACCAAAGGCCGCATCATCTGGAGAGATAAGTGAGCACTTAGCGAGGTCCTTTCGAGCTTAGTGCGAACTTAGTTCTGCGTATCCCGGCGAGGTCTTGCACGAGCCTGGAGAAGCAGAACCACCCGGCCGAAGAAAGAAGAGAAGGGAAGCAAAGAGAAGCCAAGCCAGGCGAACTTAGTTCTGCGTATCCCGGCGAGGTAAAAAATCCTGATAAAGTGCGTATTTGCGGGAAAAACCCACTTGCAAATTGCTATATACCATGCTATAATCTAAGACGGTCTTTTTTGAAAGGAGGGTTTCAGGTGAAAGTCAGATCATCAGTAAAGCCTATTTGCGAAAAATGCAAAGTAATTAAAAGAAAAGGAACGATCAGAATTATCTGTGAGAATCCGAAACACAAACAAAGACAGGGATAACTGTCACATTTTTATGTGCGGCTGCAGGATGGCACTCGGAAAGAGCGGTATCCTGATTTGAATAATTGAACGTAGATGAGCCTACGGGAGATTACATTTGATACTGTTTCTTGATTTACAGGATACCCAATGTGTTGAAATGCTCAGGTGTTTCATATGTTGGGAAACTGTCATGTGGAGAATTTGACAGGCAGGGCCGGCAGGAATGGATGCTGCCGGAAAAGAAACAGAGGCCGGGCAGAAGTCTGGTGGTGTCAGAAGGCGCCCAATCAAACAGTAACTACAAAAATGCCGGATTGGCGGCATGAAGAAGATGGAGGAACAGAGAATGGCTCGTATTGCAGGTGTTGATTTGCCGAGAGACAAACGCGTGGAAATCGGTTTGACTTATATCTATGGAATCGGCAGAGTAAGCGCAAACAAGATTCTGGCGGCAGCCAATGTTAATCCTGACACACGTGTCAGAGAATTGACAGACGATGAAGTGAAGAGGCTCAGTGAGATCATTGCCGAAGGTTATATGGTAGAAGGTGATCTGCGGCGTGAAGTTGCACTGAACATCAAGAGATTACAGGAAATCGGTTGTTACAGAGGCATCCGTCACAGAAAAGGGCTTCCGGTCCGGGGGCAGAAAACAAAGACCAATGCAAGGACAAGAAAAGGCCCCAGAAGAACTGTTGCAAATAAGAAGAAATAATGTGCAAAACGGATGCATGTGGAAAGGTGAAAGTAGGTTAGTTTAAAATGGCTAAAAAAGTTGCAAAAAAAGTAACAAAAAAGCGTGTCAAGAAAAACGTTGAACGTGGACAGGCACATATTCAGTCGTCTTTTAACAATACGATTGTAACTCTGACTGATACAGAAGGAAATGCTCTGAGCTGGGCAAGTGCCGGTGGTCTTGGATTTAGAGGTTCAAAGAAATCTACTCCTTACGCTGCACAGATGGCTGCAGAGACAGCTACAAAGGCTGCGTTGATTCATGGATTAAAGACGGTAGATGTTATGGTAAAGGGACCCGGTTCAGGCCGTGAGGCGGCTATCCGCGCACTGCAGGCATGTGGCCTGGAAGTGACCAGCATCAAGGATGTGACCCCTGTGCCGCATAACGGATGCCGTCCGCCGAAGCGACGCAGAGTATAGTGATACAGGAGACAGGATATACCCTTTACGAAACCGGAAACCGTGTCTGAAAAGGTTTCCGGTCAGTTGGAGGAAGGTACTTTCAGGTACTGTAAACAATAACAGGAGGAAATAAAAAATGGCAGTAAACAGAGTTCCCGTTCTGAAAAGATGCAGAGCACTTGGTTTGGAACCGGCATACCTTGGGTATGACAAAAAATCTAACAGAAGCAATGCGAGAGCAGGCAAGAAGATCAGTGAGTACGGAATGCAGCTTCGTGAAAAGCAGAAAGCAAAATTTATTTACGGCGTACTGGAAAAACCGTTCCGTAATTACTACAAGAAGGCCGACAGAGCGAAGGGCATGACAGGTGAAAACCTGATGATTCTTCTGGAGAGAAGACTGGACAATGTAATTTTCAGACTGGGATTTGCAAGAACCCGCAGAGAGGCAAGACAGGTGGTAGGACATAAGCATGTACTGGTAAACGGTAAGGCTGTAAACATTCCGTCCTACAGTGTCAGCGCCGGTGATACAATCGAAATCAGAGAGAAATCCAAGAGCTTACAGAGATATAAGGATATCGTGGAAGTGACTGCAGGCAGACTGGTTCCCGAATGGCTGGAGGCAGATTTGGAAGGATTGAAAGGAACTGTGAAGATGCTCCCTGCACGGGAAGCCATCGATGCTCCGGTGAACGAAATGCTTATCGTCGAGCTGTATTCCAAATAATAAGTGCGTCGGCTTATAGCAAGGAGGGTATTGCATGTTTGATTTTGAAAGACCAAACATAGAGGTTGCAGAAATTTCAGAAGACAGAAAATATGGAAAATTCGTTGTAGAGCCTTTGGAAAGAGGCTACGGTATCACATTAGGAAATTCCCTGAGAAGAATTATGCTCTCTTCCTTACCAGGTGCAGCAGTAAGCCAGGTGAAAATTGACGGTGTTTTACATGAATTCAGTTCGATTCCGGCAGTCAAAGAAGATGTTACCGAAATCATTATGAATATCAAAAGTCTTGCAATCAGAAATAACAGCACAGGCAGCGAACCCAAGACAGCTTATATTGAGTTTGAGGGGGAAGGTGTTGTGAAAGCATCCGATATTCAGGTGGATCAGGACATCGAGATTTTCAATCCTGATCTGACCATTGCTACCCTGAGCGGCGGAAAAGACAGCAGACTGAATATGGAGCTTACGATTACAAAAGGCAGGGGATATGTCAGCGCAGATAAGAATAAAAGTGAAGATCTGCCCATTGGTGTGATTGCAGTGGATTCCATTTATACACCTGTAGAAAGAGTGAATCTTACAGTAGAAAATACCCGTGTTGGACAAATTACAGACTTTGATAAGCTTACATTGGATGTTTATACGAACGGAACATTGGCTCCGGACGAAGCAGTCAGTCTGGCTGCAAAAGTATTAAGTGAACATTTGAGCCTTTTCATTGATTTATCCGAGAATGCAAGAAGTGCGGAGATCATGATCGAGAAGGAGGACGATGAGAAGGAAAAAGTTTTGGAAATGAGTATTGATGAACTGGAGCTTTCCGTTCGTTCTTACAACTGTCTGAAGCGTGCAGGTATCAATACCGTGGAAGAGTTGACCAACAAAACTTCTGAGGATATGATGAAAGTCCGTAATCTTGGACGGAAGTCTCTGGAAGAGGTACTTGCAAAATTAAAAGAGCTTGGATTGCAGCTGAATCCGAGCGATGAATGATGTTCAATGCTGTGGGTGATAAGGCCAAAGAGCGCACCTGCGGTTGGATTCATGAATGGAACTGATACTATATTCGGTAAGTAAGACCAAAGAGCGTGGCCGGATATCCCATGAATGGAGGACTTTAAAATGGCAAAATACAGAAAGCTGGGCAGAACATCTTCCCAGAGAAAAGCGCTTTTGAGAAATCAGGTAACCAATCTTTTATATCATGGAAGGATCGTTACCACACAGGCTAAGGCAAAGGAAGTACAGAAAATTGCGGAAGGCCTGATTGCACTTGCAGTGAAAGAGAAAGACAACTTTGAAACCGTTAAGGTGACTGCAAAGGTGGCAAGAAAAGACAAAGACGGCAAGCGTGTAAAGGAAGTAAAGGACGGAAAGAAAGTAACTGTCTATGATGAAGTAGAGAAGGAAATCAGGAAAGATTTGCCTGGCAGACTTCATGCAAGGCATCAGATGCTTCGTGTTCTGTATCCGATTACAGAAGTTCCTGCCAAGAATGCGGGAAAAAAGAGAAATACCAGGGTTGTGGATATGCCTGCCAAGCTGTTCGATGAGATCGCACCGAAATATGTGGATCGCAAAGGTGGTTATACAAGAATCATCAAAATCGGCCAGCGTAAAGGCGACGCAGCGATGGAAGTCGTACTTGAACTGGTATAGTATAATAGAAAAGAGCCAGAAGAAGGATTTGTTAAGAATCTTTCTTCTGGTTCTTTTTTTCATACCGGCGGAGATATCAGAACTGGTTTGGCTTTGAACGTGGATAGGGTGTTTTCACATCTGTCAGATTCAGCAGATAATCGATGCTGGTATTGTGGTAAGTAGCGAGTTCGATTAAAATTGTGGTGGGTATGTCATTTTCCCCGGTTTCATATTTGGAATAACCTGTTTGAGACATTCCCAGTATTTTTCCCATTTCAGTTTGAGACAAATCTTTATCGGCTCGCAGATTTCTTAAACGCGGATACACAATCATTCCTCTTTTCTTATCCCTTTTTTTCTATTGTAGCTAACCCATTTTGGGTTATCACATTTTAATCTGAATCAGGTTATTGAAAAATGAATGATTAGGGGGTAAAATAGTAAACATATTTACTAAAAGAAAGGATGAGGAATGAAAATACAAAAAAGTCTGACGGAAAAGCTGATGATGATAGCAGGAAGGGGAAGGATGTACGGACTGCTCCTGCTTCTGTTTGTGATACTGTGTATGGGATCGACTTATATGTATGAAAAGTCGGATGACTGGACCCGGACATTGGGACACAACTATGATCTGCTTGGCAACAACAAAAAGATTCAGGTTCTTTATCTGGGGAGGGCAGATGGAGAATCAGCAACAGAAGAAACAGCGGAAAAGAAAAGCTGTGATCTGAGAAGCAAAGGACAGAGCCTGGAAGAATCCTATTTTCTGCTGAAACGGGCTGACAGACGGTATGCTTTGCTGTATGTGTATCTGACGGTAGATTCTGAAGAAGTGAACGTAAATGACAAAGAAAATGAGGACAGATCTGCGGAAAAGACAGAAAACATGCTGCAGGGAAGAGAGGCACAATATCTGGGAAAAATCATTGCCTACTGCAGGGACAGGGAAATCGAACTGATCTTCCATGCCCCGCCGGTATGATGGACTGGTTTATTGCAGTTTTTTTTCGAAATGCTGATAGTCCTTACTGTGGTTCCAGTTCCCGCCCCATTGAAAACCATGTGCGGTGAAGAGCTTATAACATAGATCATTTTCATCTATTTTAAAAGCAAAAGGCTGACTGCGGTCGGCATAGCTTTCTGCGCCCTGGGGAGATACTTGCTGCTGTCCGTTTTTATAGGTGATATAAGGATTGAAAAAGGGATTGATGTCAATGGCAAGCCCCTGGCCGTGCATGGAAATTTTGTTGGTTCCGGCAATGGTACGGTAATTGAAGCAGGAGGTATTGTTGTCCTGCATGGACAACAGATCATCAGCTCCGTATTCATCAATCAGACGAATCTGTTCGATCTGATAACCGGCCTGATAAAGCTCATAAAAAATCTCCACCAGATCCTGTGCGATATCCTTGTGACAGATCAGCTCTCCCATGCTGGTATTTCCCTTAAAGTTCACATACAATACACTGACATAACGCAGATCATCATAGGGAATGGGGCAATCTTCTTTGTAAGATAACCCGGTAATCCGTTGCTTCAAATCTTCTGAGAGCGGTTCATAATAAAAATCCGGCTGGTAGATGGTCCGGTCAGGATATTGCTGGTTCTGATACATATCTGTAGTTCCCTTTCCCTGGTCTGTGGATGCTTTCTGTGTGGTGGTTGTAATATAGATGTCCCCGGCGCTGTCTGAGGAAGCATCAGCAGGGGTTTGGACCTGTTCTTTTGAATCCTTTCCCGAAGCAGTTACAGGCCGGGAAGATTCCCTTTCTTCAGTTTCTTCGGTTTCCCGGATCTGATAGGCGACTTCCGGTTCCCGGCCCGCATATTCGGAAAGCGTTTCCGAGTTGTGGCTGATGATAAATGCGGAGAGACACAGCAGCAAAAACAAAGCGGCGGCTGCAAAGTAATTGGAATATTTTTTCATGGCAGGTTTCCTTCTGAGGGGGTATTGTTGTTTTTCTATATCAGTGGATTTTTGGCAACAGTCTGCGCATCTGTATCTTGTTATGACAGACGGCGTTGTCTGTAAATCTGTAGTCATTGTCAGTATATCACCTGGCCTGCCATATTTCAATTGAGAGTTTATCCCTGTCCGCACTTGTAATTCCGGAAGTTTTCAAGTACAATAGAGCGGATGAAAACAGTTGGGCAAATTCCGAAAGGAAAATGTGAAAATGGGAATCATTCAGGCAAGTAAACTGGTATTTGAATATATACGCCGTGATGAGGAAGGCAATGCGGAAGGGATTACCCGTGCCGTGGACGAAGTGGATCTGGATGTAAAACAGGGAGAGTTTGTAGCGATCCTGGGACATAATGGTTCAGGGAAATCCACGCTGGCAAAGCATATCAATGCAATCCTGTATCCGACGGAGGGTGTTATCCGGGTGGACGGTATGGACACCAGGGAGGAAGCGCATGTCTGGGAAATCCGTCAGAAGGCGGGAATGGTATTTCAAAATCCGGACAATCAGATTATCGGTCAGGTAGTGGAAGAAGATGTGGGATTCGGACCGGAAAATATGGGAATCCCCACAAAGGAAATCTGGGAACGGGTGGAGGAAAGCCTGAAAGCAGTGGGAATGTATGAGTTTCGGAAGCATTCACCCAATAAGCTGTCCGGCGGACAGAAGCAGCGGGTATCCATTGCAGGGGTGATCGCCATGCATCCCAGGTGTATTATCCTGGATGAACCTACGGCCATGCTGGACCCCAATGGGCGCAGGGAAGTGATCCGTGCCGTAAGAGCATTGAACCAGGTGGAAAATGTCACGATCCTGCTGATTACTCACTACATGGAAGAAGTGATTTATGCAGACCGGGTGATCGTTATGGACCGGGGAAAAGCCGTGATGCAGGGGACACCGCGGGAAATTTTTTCTCAGGTGGATAAACTGAAAGAACTCAGGCTGGATGTACCGCAGGTTACAATGCTGGCACATGCATTAAAGAAAAAAGGAGTGCCTCTGCCGGACGGGATTTTATCTGCGCAGGAACTGGCAAAGGCACTGGGATATTAAGGAAGGAAAGCCATGTCGATTATTCTGGACCATGTGAGCCATATATACGAAAAAGATACGGAGATGGCTGCTTTTGCCCTCCGGGATGTATGCCTGACGATTCCTGACGGTCAGTTTATCGGACTGATCGGTCACACGGGTTCGGGGAAATCCACGTTGGTACAGCATTTGAACGGACTTCTTGTACCGACGGGCGGCTGTATATATTTTAACGGCCAGGACATTCATCAGGAAGGATATGATAAAAAAGAGCTGCGCAGCCGGGTGGGACTGGTATTTCAGTATCCGGAGCACCAGCTTTTTGAAGTGGATGTTTTTTCGGATGTATGTTTTGGCCCCAGGAATCTGGGACTGTCGGAAAAAGAAACCCAACTGCGGGCTTTTGAGGCGCTGCGCCAGGTAGGGTTTCCGGAAGAATATTTTTATCAGTCGCCCTTTGATCTGTCCGGGGGACAAAAGCGCCGGGTTGCCATTGCAGGTGTGCTGGCCATGAAGCCGGAGGTGCTGATCCTGGATGAGCCTACGGCCGGCCTGGACCCGAAAGGACGGGATGAAATACTGGATCAGATTGCCGGACTGCAGAAAGAAACGGGTATTACCGTAATCCTGGTATCCCACAGTATGGAGGACATTGCCAGATATGTGGATCGGATTATCGTGATGAACCGTGGCAGTGTGCTGTTTGATGACAGCCCCAAAGAAGTATTCCGGCATGGGCGGGAACTGGAAGAGGTCGGTCTGGCAGTACCACAGGTGACGTATATTCTGCGGGAGCTGAAGGAACGGGGAATGGCAGTGCGTACGGATGCCACCACCCTGGAAGAAGCAGAGCGGGAGATCCTGCAGGCACTGGGAAGGGGATAAGGACCGCACCATTGGAGGAGTTATGTTAAGAGATATTACGCTGGGACAATATTATCAGACGGAATCTGTGATTCACAGACTGGACCCGCGGGTGAAGCTGGTGGGAACCATACTGTATATTATTTCTCTGTTTGTGTGCAATCGTTTTACCGGATATCTGATCGCGGCCCTGTTTCTGGGGGTGCTGATCAAACTGTCCAAAGTCCCTTTCCGGTATATGGTCAAAGGGATGAAAGCCATTGTATTCCTGCTGCTTCTGACGGTGGCGTTCAACCTGTTTCTGACACCGGGAGAACCGTTGGTGCAGTTCTGGAAGCTGACCATCACAAAAGAAGGACTGCGTTTTTCGGTTTTTATGGCAATCCGGCTGACACTTCTGATCATTGGTTCTTCGCTGATGACACTGACCACGACGCCCAACAATCTGACGGACGGTATGGAAAAGCTGATGGGGCCGCTGAAAAAGATCCGGGTGCCGGTACATGAGATTGCCATGATGATGTCGATTGCCCTTCGGTTTATCCCCATCCTGATGGAAGAGACCGATAAGATTATGAAGGCACAGATTGCCAGGGGCGCAGATTTTGAAAGCGGAAATGTGATCAAAAAGGCGAAAGCAATGGTGCCGCTGCTGGTGCCTCTTTTTATTTCCGCCTTCCGGCGTGCCAATGATCTGGCAATGGCAATGGAGGCCAGATGTTATCAGGGCGGTGAAGGCAGGACTAAAATGAAACCTCTGCAATACCGGAAGCAGGATTTTGCAGCATATGGGATTTTCTGCTGCTATCTTGCAGTTCTGGTTCTTGTCAGTCAGATTGGAATGATCGTATGATGCGGGTGAAATTAAAAGTCGCCTATGATGGAACGGCTTATCATGGATGGCAGATTCAGAAAAACGGAAATACCATTGAAGCGGAGCTGAATAAGCATCTGTCTGCCCTGCTTCAGGAAGAGATCCAGGTGATCGGCGCCAGCCGGACAGATGCAGGAGTACATGCCCTCTGTAATATAGCGGTATTTGATACAGATACGAAGATGCCGGCGGGGAAAATCAGTTATGCGCTGAATCAGAGACTGCCGGAGGACATCCGCATTCAGGAATCAGCCAGAGTAGCGCCGGATTTTCATCCCAGAAAATGTAAAAGTATCAAAACCTATGAATATAAAATCTGGCGGGGGGAATTTCCCATGCCGACCCAGCGGCTGTATTCTCATTTTATGTATACGCCGTTGAATGTGGAATGGATGCGGGAAGCTGCCGCTTATCTGGAAGGGAAGCATGATTTTAAGAGTTTTTGCAGTGAAAATTCCCAGGCGGAGAGCACGGTCCGTACCATCTATGGAATTGAGCTGCTGGAAGAGGGAAATATGCTGCGCATCCGAATTTCCGGCAATGGATTTCTTTACAATATGGTAAGAATCATTGCAGGTACGCTGGTGGAGTGCGGGAAGGGGAGATATCAGGCAGAGCAGATACAGGATATTCTGGCGGCATGCAACAGACAGGCAGCAGGCCCTACAATGCCGGCCAGGGGGCTGACTTTGGTGGAATATGATTTTCTGTAGGAAACTATTGACACACGTGGAGCGGTATACTATAATTATCCAATGTGGCGGTCTCTGAAGAGACGGGTCAATTCCCGGACCGGAAACTTCGGAACAGCCTTTCGGATTGGTTTTCAGCAATGGATGCGGCGGCCCGGACATCTGCCGGAGAAGTGAAAGAAAACATATAACAGACTGATACGACAAGATTTATTATGGAGGTAACATAATGAAAACTTTTATGGCGAGTCCATCTACAATCGATAGAAAATGGTATGTAGTAGACGCTGCAGATATGACATTGGGACGTTTGGCATCAGAAGTGGCAAAGATATTAAGAGGAAAAAACAAGCCTGTTTTTACTCCGCATATGGATACAGGGGATAATGTAATCGTGATCAATGCTTCTAAGATCAAGGTAACAGGCCGGAAACTGGATCAGAAGATATATTATCATCACTCAGATTATGTGGGTGGTATGAAACAGACCACACTCAGAGAAAAATTGGCGAAGAAACCGGAGCAGGTAATCGAACTTGCAGTAAAGGGAATGCTTCCGAAAGGACCTTTGGGACGACAAATGTTCAGAAAACTTCATGTATATGCAGGACCGGAGCATGCACACGCAGCTCAGAAGCCTGAAGTATTGACATTTTAAGCGAAAGGGACGAAAAAGGAGGAATCGGAAATGGCGAAAGCAGCTAGATACTACGGAACAGGTAGAAGAAAAAAATCAATTGCCAGAGTATATTTAGTACCCGGAAAAGGCAATATTACAATTAATAAAAGAAACATTGATGAGTATTTCGGACTGGAGACATTGAAAGTGATCGTTCGTCAGCCTCTGGTAGCCACAGACAATGTGGATAAATTTGATGTACTGGTAAATGTATACGGTGGTGGTTATACAGGACAGGCAGGAGCAATCCGTCATGGTATTTCCAGAGCGCTTCTGCAGGCAGATGCAGAATACAGACCCACCCTGAAAAAGGCAGGCTTCCTGACCAGAGACCCTCGTATGAAAGAGAGAAAGAAATACGGTCTCAAAGCAGCAAGGCGTGCACCGCAGTTCTCCAAGAGATAAGCAAACAGAATATCAAATATGGATTTCAATCCCCAAGACATATATGTTTTGGGGATTTTGTATATGGGCTTTAGCCTGTTGAGTGCGTCGTAACGAGTTCCTCAAAAGAGGAACGAAGTACGCGCGAAACAAAAATCCACCTGCTATGCGGGCAAGGTCGTCAACTTTCACAGGAAAGTCCCTGCTGCTGCCTCAGCCGCGCTTCAGCGTAGGTGTACATCAGGATGTATACTTTTTACTTCTTAACATTTCAGTATGTTTAGGTTATAATGTATTCAAAACCAGTGCAGACGGAGAAAGAACAGGAGGAAACGTATGGGGAAAAGAGAAGAGGTCAGCTATAATCCGCAGCTTGGATATCTGAAAACGGTATTTGAAGGCGATTTTGATTTTCTGACCGGGGTAAAGAGTTACGAGGCAGACGGAAACGGGATGCTGTTTATGGTGGGAACATATCAGGGAAATACAGCCAGGGTGATGATTTCGCGTGTGGGAGATACTTCTGCCAGATTCCGGATGTATCCGCCGGGATGCGAGGAAGCGTTTGATAACAGTATCTGCCATCTTGATGAGAAAGAATGGACGGAGATTTCCGAAAACGATGAGTCTGTTGTATTGTCCGGAGGCCGGATAGAGGTGCGGGTCAGGAAATATCCCTGGGAGGTCAGCTATTATCTGGATGGAAAGCTGAAAACCAGAGAACAGATTTATGATTCCAATGTGGACAATATGTGTAAAAATCTTCCCATAGGCTTTACTTACAATGGACAGAAGGAAGTTGCCTCTGTTCATGAAACCATGTATCTGTATTCGGATGAGGAGTTTTATGGGTTTGGGGAAAAGTTTACGGATTTTGGGAAACGGGGACAGACCATTCACTGCTGGCAGAGCGATGCGCTGAGTACCAATACGGAACAGTCTTATAAAAACCACCCGTTTTTTATGAGCAGCAGGGGATATGCCATTCTTTTGAATACGTATACCCGTTCCTGCTTTGCAATGGGCAGTTTTTCGAATGTTGCCTATAATATGCAGGTGGATGACAGAGTGCTGGATTATTATATCTGGATGGGACAGGACTACAAGGCCCTGCTGGGAGCTTATATCGGTCAGACGGGACAGGTTCCGATGATACCCAAATGGGCATTCGGCCTTTGGATGTCAAAGTGCTCTTATATGTCCCAGGAAGAAGTGCAAAGTGTGGTGGAAAAGGCGAAGGAACGGGGAATTAAGATCGATGTGATCCACATTGACGGATGGCAGGTGGAAAAAGATGCAGGGGCCTGGGTATGGGACTATGAAAGATTCCCGGATCCGGCAGGTATGGTCAGATATCTGAAAGAAAACGGAATCCGGCTGAGTCTCTGGAATTTTCCGTATATTGAGGAAGGGTCGGAATATTTCAAAGAGGCAGAAGAAAAGGGATTCCTGGTAAAAAACAGGGCCGGTGAGGTGAGTCTGTTTTATGCCACGGCAATGAGCAAAACCAAAGTGGGCTGTTTTGACTTTACCAACCCGGAACTTGTGAAATGGTACAGTGAACGGGTCAGGGCGGTGGCAGCGCTGGGGATTGGCGCAATCAAAACGGACTTTTCGGAGGCCGTACCGGAGGATGCTGTTTATTTTGACGGGTCCGGCGGGCTGCAGGGCCACAATAAGCTGACCTTCCTTTATGCCAGGACTGTGTATGAAAGCATGAAAGAAGTGAAAGAACCTCTGGGAGAGCGTGCCATGCTTTGGGGAAGGAGCGGATTTGCAGGTTCCCATACCATACCGGCTGCCTGGGCTGGGGATTCGTCTACCCATCTGAACAATCATGCCTGTGTTCTCAGAGGAGGGCTGAGCGGGGCTATGAGCGGTATCCCTTTCTGGGGATTCGACATGGGAGGATTTTATAATACAGATCATGAAGGCTATGAATGCAGGCCCACTGAGGAAGAATACATACGGAGCTGTCAGTTCGGATTTTTCAATACCCTGAGCCGGTGCCACGGCAAGACATCAAGAGAACCCTGGCATTTTGGCGACAGGGCGGAACAGATCTTCCGGGAATTTCTGGAACAGCGGCATCGTCTGCTTCCTTATCTGTACAGCATGGCTTACAGGACGCACCGGACAGGGATTCCGGTGATACGGCCGGTTGTGATGGAATATCCAAAGGACCGGACGGCCCGCAGTGTAGAGCTGGAGTACTTTTTGGGAGAGCACCTTCTGGTGGCTCCTGTATTTGATCAGGAGGAGCTGGAAGTGTATCTGCCTGAGGGGATCTGGACGGACTGGTTTACCGGGGAGAGACTGGCAGGGGGCAGATGGATCAAACGGGAGAAACAGATAAACGTGCTTCCGGTGTTTATCAGGGAAAATGCCATGATCCCCTGTCTGTGTGAAATCCCGGAGGATATTGACACTCTTTGGGAGAGGCTGCATATTATCCTTTCTCTCGGGGAGCGGATTTCCGATACCTGTTATGACGATAATGGAGAGCGGAAGCTGGAGGCTGTGGTGGAGCAAAATATGCTGAAGGTGGAAACGGATCTGCCGGCGGTTCTTCTGACGGTGTATACGGAAGCTGTGCTGGAAAAGGCAGTGATCAACGGCCGGGATAAGGCTGTGAAGCGCCAGGGGAACCGGTATGTAATCAGTGAGTAACCTTTTCCTTGACACTTCAGGCGGGGCAACGTAAGATAAAAACAGAAACAGACAACAATGTATCACGACAAAAGAGAAGGAGGGTTTTATGGGTAAGTTGTGGAAACGGCTGATGGCGGTTACAACGGCAATGGCCATGCTTCTGGCTGTGGGATTTGCTGCCACGCCTGCATGTACAGTACAGGCAGCGGGAAATTCCTATGAGGGAGATTTGGTGGTGATTCACACCAATGACATTCATGGCCATTTTGATACGGTGGAAGGAGAGCAGCTTGGCATGGCTGCAGTGGCAGACCTGAAGCAGTATTATGAGGAAAAAGGGGCAGATGTGCTTTTGCTGGATGCCGGGGATTTTTCTCAGGGCACCACATTGGTAAGCTATTTTGACGGCGGTTCTTCCGTATTGTTTATGAATGCAGCCGGCTACAATGCAGTTTCTCTGGGCAACCATGAATTTGATTTCGGATTTGAAGAGCTGCAGATTATGGCGGCACTGGCTGACTTCCCGATTCTGGATGCCAATATTCTGAATAAGGAAACCGGGAAACCGTATTTTGGCGACAATGCAGTGTTTACCTTTGACAACAGGAAAGTGGGCGTTTTCGGACTGGATACGGCGGAGGCGCAGACAAAGGCAAGCCCTAAAAATGTAAGAGACATTACGATTCTGGACGGACAGGAATTGTATGACTGTGCACAGGCGCAGGTGGATGCACTGAAGGCAAAGGGCTGCGATTTTATTATCTGCCTGGGCCATCTGGGCGTAGATGATGAAAGTATCGGCAGACGTTCCCTGGATGTAGCAGCCAATACGACAGGGATTGACCTGTTTATCGACGGACACAGCCACACGGAAATGGACGGCGGCGTGGAAGTGAACGGTACCACCATTACCAGTACCGGAAGCTATCTGGCCAACATCGGCGTGGTAATCTGTGACGGAGAGACAAAGACATTAGAGGCTTCTCTTGTCAGGGCGGCAGACTATAAGGGCAGCTATGATGCAGGCGTGGAAGGATTTGTAAAAGCGCATCAGGATATTGTGGATGCAGCTTATTCAGGATTGTTTGCAAACGCAGCAGTGGATCTGAACGGTGAAAGAGAGCCGGGTGTCCGTACAGAAGAAACGAATCTGGGCGACTTTGCGGCAGACGCTTATCTGTATGCAGCACAGCAGTATATGGGAGAGTCTGTTAAAGTGGACGGCGCCATCCAGAACGGCGGCGGTGTGCGTGCCAGCATTCCGGCAGGTCCCATCAGTATGAATACATTGTATACCGTATTTCCTTTTGGCAATTCCGTCAGTGTGGTAAAAGTAACGGGGGCACAGCTTCTGGAAGCTCTGGAGGCATCCTGCAGTGCAGCGCCTTCTGCTCTGGGCGGATTCCCCCAGGTATCTGGCATTGTCTTTACGATTAATACCCAGGTGCCTTATGTGAACGGCATGCAGTATCCGGATTCCACATACTTTGCACCGGCGGTGCCGGGCAGCCGTGTAACCATTGAATCCGTAGGCGGAAGAGCGTTTGATCTGTCAGACAGCTATTATATTGCTGTGAACAATTTCATGGCAGACGGCGGGGATACCTATTACGTCTTTACGCAGGCACAGGAAGTGATTGACACCGGCGTTATCGATGCAGAAGGACTGATTTCCTATGTGGATTCTCTGGGCGGCGTGATCGGGGCAGAGTATGCGGCTCCCAAAGGCAATATTACGATTCAGTAAGACAGAGACTTGATCTGCACGGGCAGAACAGAAAGTACAGAAAGCGGACAGGATTGCCCGGCGGCAAACGGGAAAACAGGCCGTCCGGGCGATTCGCCGCAGACAGAGAATCCTGCAAAGCAGGATTCTTTTTTCATGATATAGGAAATTCCTCCGGATTTCCTGTATCACAAAAAGCCCTCCGGGCGGGATCACGGCTCTGTTTTGATATGGAAAGGAAATCTGGATGAAACGGAATCTGACAGAAGGAAATGTGACAAAAGCACTGCTGCTGTTTGCAGGCCCTATGATCCTGGGCAATATGCTGCAGCAGTTTTACAATATAGCGGATACTTTGATTGTGGGCAGAGCGCTGGGGGAGGATGCGCTGGCGGCGGTGGGGTCAGCCTATACGCTGATGACTTTTCTTACCTCTGTCCTGATCGGACTGTGCATGGGAAGCGGCGCGGCATTTTCCTATTATTTTGGCAAACAGGAGATGCAGAAGCTGAAAAACAGTATATACATTGCCTTTGTCCTGATCGGGGTGATTGCAGTAGTGCTGAATGTGCTGGCGGTATGTTTTTCTCAGGGGATTCTGCGCCTTTTGCAGACGCCGCCTGAACTGATGGGAATGATGCGGGAATATACGGAGATGGTATTTATGGGGCTGTTTTTTGTATTTCTGTACAATTATTTTTCCTTTTTGCTGAGGGCCCTGGGCAATTCCGTAGTACCCCTGTGTTTTCTGGGCAGTACGGCTCTGCTGAATGTGGGACTGGATCTGCTGTTTGTCCTGGAGTATGGATGGGGCATACGGGGCGCAGCCCTGGCAACGGTAATAGCGCAGATCGTTTCGGGTGTGGGAATCGCCCTTTATACGTGGATTCGGGAGCCTGCCCTCCGGCCGGGCCGGGCAGATATGCGCTTTTCCAAAAAGGCAGCGCTGGAGATGACCCATTTTTCCCTGACGGCTTCCGTACAGCAGTCTGTGATGAATTTCGGTATTCTGATGGTGCAGGGACTGGTGAACAGCTTTGGCGCAGTGGTGATGGCAGCCTTTGCGGCAGGGGTGAAAATTGATACACTGGCTTATATGCCGGCCCAGGAATTTGGCAATGCCTTTTCCCTGTTTATTTCCCAGAATTACGGTGCAGGCAGGAAAGAGCGGGTACGGCAGGGAATGAAGGCTGCTGTGAAGATTTCCATGCTGTACTGTATTGTGATTTCTGTGGTGGTATTTGCAGCGGCGGAATCCATGATCCGGCTGTTTGTGAAAAATCCTTCGGCGGGAATCCTTCAGACAGGCGCCCGGTATCTGCGGGTGGAAGGGGCGTTTTACTGTGGAATTGGCATTTTGTTTTTGCTGTATGGCTATTACCGGGGAATCAACCGGCCCCAGATGTCTCTGGTTCTGACGGTCATTTCCCTGGGGACAAGAGTGGCCCTGGCATATTGTCTGGCTGCCGTGCCGGGAATCGGTGTCATGGGAGTCTGGTGGGCCATTCCCATAGGCTGGGCACTGGCGGATGTGACAGGGATTGTGTATATGAAAAGAAAAGCGGGCCTGTGGACAAAAATCCGGGCGGATAAGGATTAAGTCCATCCGCCGTCCATAGTCAGAATCTGTCCGGTCAGATAGGCAGGCGCTTCTGCAAGCTGCAAAAGCAGTTCTGCCGCTTCCTGACAGGTACCCATCCGCCCGGCAGGAATTTCTTCCATTACCTGTTCCAGTTCTTCCGTAGTAAAGCATTTGTTCATATCGGTATCAATGATGCCGAAGGCGGCTGCATTGACCTGGATATGACTTGGGGCCAGTTCTTTGGCCAGCGCCTTTGTCAGTGCGTTGACGGCGCCTTTGGAGGCAGAATAGGCAGTTTCCATAGAGGCGCCTGTATTGCCCCAGACGGAGGAAACATTGAGGATACGTCCGCTGCCTTTTGCCAGCATCAGAGGAATGGCACATTTGATCGTATAGAAACAGGAACTGACATTGGTTGTCATGATATGATCCCACTGGGAAACCGACATATCCTGAATCAGGCCGACATGGGAAATCCCTGCATTGTTTACCAGAACATCCAAAGTATCAATCTGAGAGAAAAGAGAGGCAACTTCGTCGTAACTGGCTGCATTGCATACAGCGGTGCGGCAGGTAATGGAATAGCGCTGCTGCAGCATGTCCTTTAATGCAAGCAGTCTGTCCTCGTTGTGCAGGCAGGTAAGATACAGGTCATAACCGGCCCGGGCAAAGCATTCGGCACAGGCCCGGCCGATGCCGCGGGAGGCGCCTGTGATGCAAGCAGTCTGTTTTTTGTGTTCCATAAAAATCCTCCTTCTGTATTTTTTATTCTAATAGCAGCGTATGGACATGTCAATCAATGGATTCTCCAGAATGGGTGTAGTATTTTTGAACGGTATTTGATACACTGATAAGGCAGAGTATGCAGGAGGAAATGACTATGACAGATGTGATTATCATTGGTTCCGGTCCGGCAGGACTGACAGCAGCGATTTATGCCAGGCGCGCAGGCTTTTCCGTACTTGTGATTGAGAAGGCGCCTGTGAGCGGCGGTCAGATTATGAACACCTCTGAGGTGGACAATTATCCCGGCCTTCCCGGGATCGGCGGGTTTGAAATGGGAATGAAGTTCAGAGAACATGCGGAAGCCATGCAGGCCCGGTTTGCAGAAGGGGTGGTAGAGCAGATCCGGCAGGAAGGCCGAAACTGGGAGGTGGCGACACAAAAAGAGCGTTATCAGACCAGAGCGGTTGTGATTGCGGCAGGCGCCGCTTATGCCAGACTGGGAGTACCCGGAGAGGAAGCGCTGCGTGGACACGGCGTGTCCTATTGTGCTACCTGTGACGGCGCTTTTTTTAAGGGGAAGGTGACAGCGGTGATCGGGGGAGGAGATGTGGCAGTGGAAGATGCCATTTATCTGTCCCGCTTCTGCAGTAAGGTGTATGTGATCCACAGAAGAGATAGGCTGCGGGCTGCCAAAATGCAGCAGCACAAGCTGTTTTCCCTGAACAATGTGGAAATGATCTGGGACAGTGAGGCAGAAGAGATACTGGGTGAAAACCGGGTGGAAAAGATACGTGTGGTCAATCGTAAGACAGGCGGGAGGGAAGAACTGGCTGTGGACGGTGTTTTTATTGCGGTAGGCATCAGGCCCCTTTCAGAAGCGTTTACTTCGGTGGTGGATACCGATGAAAATGGTTATATCATAGCAGGAGAGGACTGCATCACCAGCACGCCGGGAATTTTTGCAGCCGGGGATATCCGGACCAAAAAACTGCGGCAGGTGATCACAGCCGCAGCAGACGGCGCCAATGCCATAACGGGCGTGGAAGAATATTTTTTATCTCTGCCGGAGGACTGACAAAGGGCGTAAAAGACCGATGATATCAGGAAAAACCGGGATTTTCCAGGAGGATGCCAGGGGTTTCCAAATGCTGGAAAATATGTTCGGGTGTTGACAAATACGGGTAACGATGCTATATTCTATTTAAAGAATTTAACAATTTCGTAACAACTTTTAATATATTAGAAATAGTGATTTACAAAACAAACCGTGTTTGGAGGACATTATGAGACATAAGAATGCAAAATTGGCTGCATATGCGTTGGCAGGTGTGATAGCTGTAGGCGGCGTTTCCGTAAGGGCGGATGCCACCGGCGTATCTTCTCTCCTTCCCGCTGCCGGATTTGCGCTGACAATGGAAGAAGGAAGTGCACAGGAACAGGTTGCATCTGCAAAGGATGTGACACCTGCCCAGGCAAAGGAAAGAAAGAACAGTTCTGCTTCTAAAACGGGAGCGTCTGCCGCAGGCAAGAGCGGTTCCGGAAAAGAAGAAACCGGTAAGACTGCAAGAGACATCCAGGAAAAAACAAAGCAGCAGCAGGCCGAGGAAGCCGAGGCTCAGGAGGCAAGCATCAAAGAAGCAGAAGAAAAAGCCAGGGCGGCTGAAGAGGAAAAAGCGTTTTCCAAACTGGTAATTGCCAAAGTAAATGATTATGTAAACATCAGAAGCATTCCCAGCGAAGAAGGAGAAATCCTGGGCAAGCTGTATGACAAGTCGGTAGGTGACTTTATTGAAGAAGAGAACGGATGGTATAAAATCAAATCCGGTACAGTAACCGGCTATGTAAAAGCAGAATACTGTGTTACCGGTGAAGAAGCAATTGCACTTGCCAAAGAGGTAGGTACACGGGTGGCAACAGTCACTACCACCACCCTGAAGGTAAGAGAATCGGAAGGAACCGATGCACCCGTATTGGGGCTGGTTCCGATAGATGAAGAGCTGTCAGTCATTGAAGAGCTGGACGGATGGGTAAAAGTAGATATTGAAGAAGGATATGGCTATGTATCTGCCGAATTTGTGTCTCTTCGTACCGACTTTGTGAAGGCAGAGTCCAGAGAGGAAGAAGAAGCCAGACTGCAGAAGGAAGAAGAGGCCAAGAAGGCGGCAAAGGAAGCTGCTAAGAAGGCAGAAGAGAAGGTAGCCAAAGACAAAGCAGAGAAGGCTGCTGCACAGGCACAGAAGAATGCAGAGAAAAATGGGCAGGAAGGCCAGCAGCAGGCAGCAGAGGCAGCTCCGGCAGCGCCTGCACCGGCTCCTGCAGGCGGCGGCAGCGATCTGGGAAATGCAGTTGTGGATTATGCAATGCAGTTTGTGGGCAATCCTTATGTATACGGCGGTTCCAGCCTGACCAACGGAACCGACTGCTCCGGATTTGTTATGAGTGTATACAAAAATTTTGGGGTTTCCCTTCCCCATTCCTCATCGGCTGACAGAAGTCAGGGTTATGATGTGGGCGGACTTGCCAATGCACAGCCTGGTGATATCGTATGCTACTCCGGCCATGTGGGTATCTATGCAGGAAACGGACAGATTGTGCATGCAAGTACAAGTAAAACAGGTATTATCGTATCCAATGCAAACTATCGTAATGTGCTTGCCGTAAGGAGAATTTTCTAATCGGCAGTGGATGCTGTCAAAGCCTGAAATAAAAACGCAGATTCTTTGAAGGAATGGCGCTTCTGGACATTGGAAACCGGAAGCGCCTGTTCTTTTATGTTTTTTCTTTTCTGCTTTTTCTCTGTTTTCCGATATTCTTTTGCGCCACATCCAAAATTCTTTTCAAACATGCGGTTCAGATAGCGGCTGCCGGAAAATCCGGATTCCATACAGATATCCAGGAGGCTTAAATCTGTCTGAGTCAAAAGACGCAGGGCATGGTCAAAACGGATGTTGTTTAAATATTCCTGAAATGAAATTCCCAACATTCTGCGAATGAAATGTGAGGCATGGCAGACGGTAATATGTTCCTGCCGGGCAATGGTTTCCAGTGAAATATGTTCCTGATGATGCTGCATGATATACTCTGTAATACGGTTAATACGAAGAGAACAGTTCTGGGCGATATGATATTCCCGTTCGCTGGTCACTGTATAAGGGCAGCTTTCCAGCAGCAGATACAGGGCATGCAGAAGCAGGGAGGAGCATTCCAGTTCCCGGAATTTTTCTGTTCCAAAATAAAGTCTGGCACAGGATTGCAACAGCCCGGATAAACGGGCGTGCAGATGACCGCTGCGGATCACATTGCTGTCGAATCGCAGATAGGTCAACTGATCATTGAGTCTGCGGTAAAAGTCCGTGGGAATCTGGAACGCAAGAATCAGATTTTTTTCGCCGTTATTCAGAAAAGAGTGTACCTGATGCCGGTTAATCAGATAAATATTTCCTTTTTTTAATTCATATGGTTCCTGCTCCAGAAACAGAGTCAGATTCCCTTCCAGGAGCAGTCCGATCTCCAGATCATCATGACCATGAGGGCCCCGCTCTGTCATCTCCACAAGAAAAACTTCCAGATAATTCATTGTGGTATGTCTTACAATTTCCAGTTCTTTTTGTGTTCCCATAGAAAGCTCCTTCCACTGACAGTATCTTCGATTGACAAGAGCAACCGGAGGTATTGTCTTACCTTCAGTATAGGGGCGGAATGACAACAAGGCAATGAGAAAATCGCAAGATTGTCATTTTATATTGTCACAGGATGGTATAACTGAATGGTAAAGAAATAAAGAAGAATGCGGGTAAATGAAACCAGGCAATGTGTAGCGGAGAAAGGAAGGGAAAAAAGATGGCAAAATTTAGATTTTCAGTGGGGCCGTGGAACGTACATACAGGGGCGGATTCTTACGGACCGGCAACAAGGGCGGATATTCCGACAGAGGAAAAATTTAAAAAGTTTGCGGAGATGGGATTTTCTGCAATCCAGTTCCATGATGATGATGCCGTGCCGAATATCAATGATTATACGGAGGAGGAAATCAAAAAAAAGGCAAGAGAATTAAAACAGACACTGGATCGGTACGGGCTGGCGGCAGAGTTTGTGGCGCCCAGGCTCTGGATGGACGAACATACTGCTGACGGCGGGTTTATGAGTACTTCTGAAAAGGACAGGGAATATGCAATGTGGAGGGCTTACCGTTCCATTGACATTGCCAATGAACTGGACTGTAATATGGTAGTTCTGTGGCTTGCCAGGGAAGGAACGCTCTGTGCGGAATCCAAATCTCCGGTATGGGCGACAAGGATGTTGATAGAAGCAATCAATAAGATGCTGGAATATGACAGCAAAATCCGCATCTGTATCGAGCCAAAGCCGAATGAGCCGATTGACAGGAGCATTTGCGGAACAATGGGACACGTTATGGCAATTTCTGCGGCCACTGTGGATCCTTCCAGAGTGGGCGGAAATCTGGAAAGTGCACATGCCATTCTGGCAGGGCTGGATCCGGCGCATGAAATCGGATTTGCAATGGCTATGGGCAAACTGATGACAGTTCACCTGAATGATCAGAATGGGATCAAATACGATCAGGATAAAGCCTTTGGAGTGGAAAATCTCCGTGCTGCGTTTAATCAGGTAAAGGTACTCAAAGAAAACGGATATGGAGACCACGGCGAGTTTGTAGGGCTGGATGTGAAGGCAATGCGGACGACAAAGGACGGGGATGGTTATAAACATCTGGAAAACAGTCTGAAAATTTTCAGGGCACTGGAAGAAAAAGTGGACAGATTTGATTATGAGCTGCAGAAACGTCTGGTAGAAGCACGGGATTTTGAAGGACTGGAAATGTATGTTATGAATCTGCTGATGGGAATTGAATGAACCGGCGGAAAACAGTAAAAGGAGGACAGGATATGAGCGAAATCAAAACAACGGCAAAAGTGGCAGTACTGACGGGAGAGAAAAAAATCGAAGTGCGGGAGCTTCCTGTACCGGAGATCCATGATGATGAAGTGCTGGTAAAAGTAGAGGGCTGTGGCATCTGCGGAACAGATGTACATGAATACAAAGGAGACCCGTTTGGATATATTCCGATTCAACTGGGACATGAAGGTACCGGAACCATTGTAAAGCTGGGAAAGAATGTGACAGAGGATTATTCCGGAAAGCCGTTACATGTGGGAGATAAGATTGTAACAGGACTGAAACCCTGCGGCGTCTGCGATACCTGTAAAAAAGATCCGGAACATATTCACCTGTGCGATGGTGGAGAAATCTTTGGACTTTTGCCGGGCGAGGAACATTTTTTCAATGGCTGGTTTGGGGAATATATGAAAATCAATGCAGGCGGCGTGATTTTTAATGTTTCGGATATGGAGGACCTGGATTCCAGACTTCTCATTGAGCCTGCCGCAGTGGTGGTACATGCTGTGGAGAAGGCGAAGGAGATTTTTAACTTCAAACATGATTCCCATGTACTCATTCAGGGCTGCGGCCCGATTGGACTGTTGCTTTTGACAACTGTACGGACTATGGGATGCAGAAATATCATTGCGGTGGACGGTGATGAGAAGCGTCTGGGTATGGCGGCAAAACTGGGAGCAAAAGTTACCGTCAATTTCCTGACAGGAGATGCGGAAGCAAGGGTAAAAGAAGAAACAGAAGGGAAAGGGGCAGAAATGGCATTTCAGTGTACCGGTTCTCCCAAAGCAGCCTCTACGATCTGGCATTATGTACGCAGGGGCGGTTCCATGTGTGAGCTGGGATTCTTTGTCAATAACGGAGATGCGGTATACAACCCCCATTTGGACATCTGCAATAAGGAGATCAAAGTAACCGGCTCCTGGACATATCAGGCCAAAGACTGGCTGCAGGCTATGGAAATGCTGAAAGAAGCTGTGAAACAGGGATATCCGGTAGGAGAACTGGTATCCCATAAATTCTCACTGGATGAAATCAATGAGGCAATGGAGACCAACATCCGGATGGACGGATTTAAGATTGCGGTGGTAAATGAATCATAACAGGCAGCGGATATCCTCTTTTCCTGTTTCATACAAAATTTTCAGACTATATCTGTTATTGTAAGACGCAGGAGACTATACAGGATGCACAAAAAAGCTGACAGCCCTTTTCAGAATGAAAAAACAAAGCCTCATTTTTTTGAAAGTTATCCACAATAAAAATCGCAAAAAATGCGGAAAAACGACTTATGCACGAAATTATCCACATTGTCCACAGCCGGCTGAAACAGAACCTGTCGGAATTTGTAAAAAAACAGAATTTTATATTTTGTGAAATTGTCATAAAAATGAGAAACCTGTTCCCGTGAATTTGACGAAACCGGATTTCAGAAATAGACAGACAATTCCAACGACTATTGCCAAATCCCCCTAATTTTGGTAAAATATACACGTGCAGATGAGCCGTGCAAAAATAACGGCTGCCGGACAGGCTGCATGCAGGCGTGGCAGGCAGAAGCAGAAACAGCAAATGTGGGAACTGCAAATAAATTGAAAAGGGGATGACATCATGAAGATCGTAATCAGCGGAAAAAACATTGATGTAACAGAAGGCCTGAGAGGGGCCGTACAGGATAAAATCGGAAAACTGGAAAGATATTTTACACCGGAAACGGAAGTGCAGGTTACGCTGAGTGTGGAAAAGGACAGGCAGAAAATCGAAGTAACCATTCCGGTAAAAGGAAACATTATCCGTTCTGAACAGGTCAGCAGCGACATGTATGTATCCATTGATCTGGTAGAAGAAGTGATTGAACGGCAGTTAAAAAAATATAAAAACAAGCTGGTGGATCAGAAGCAGGCGTCCAACTATTTCAAGAAGGAATATATTGAAAAGGACTTTATGGATGATGAGGAAGTTAAGATCCTGCGTACCAAGAAATTTGATATTAAGCCCATGTACCCGGAAGATGCCTGCGTACAGATGGAGCTTTTGGGACATAATTTCTTTGTGTTTAACAATGCAGAGACAGAGCAGGTAAATGTGGTATATAAAAGAAAAGGGAATACTTACGGGTTGATTGAACCGGAAGTGTAAAGAGACTGTACCGTTGGTCATTTGGGCTGACGGTACTTTTACTTTTTGGTTTTGTCTGGTATGATGCGCACATATAAACAGACCATGCGCTGCTTGAAAACGCATGGCAGAGCAGGCTGTATGGCAGAGGCGCCTGGCGGAACTGAATGGATCGTCTGGTGGCTTTTAATTCATAAACTCAATAATGATTTCATTCATAATTTCCAGTTGGCATTTTGTCAAACCGTTTCGACGGTATTTTTTCTTGTCATGAAATTCTGTCAGCAGGGTTTTTATAATATCGAACTGTCTTGCTGACAGGTCATTGGTGGAGATGGATTCTTTTTTCTCTATTCCAACCAGATAATCAAGACTGGTATTAAACAGGTTGGAAATATCAATCAGTGTTTCCAAAGACGGCAGTTTTTGGTTATTCTCATATCTGCAAATTGCAGATTTGCTTTTTCCCAGTTTTTCCGCAAGCTGCGCCTGTGTATAATCTCTTTCTTTACGAAGACGCTTCAGTAATTCTCCAAAATCGTGCATAGGAACCTCCGTGCTGTATCTTCATTATAAAATAGGAATGTTGACCATCAGGAAATTTAGTAACAATAAATATTCCTGCTTTTGCAATTTCAAATCAGGAAAAAAGAAAAAACTGGCAAATTCTATGGTATAATTTTTCTGTATTATATACGGGAGGATAAAAGAATGAAGATTGCCATATGTGATGATTGTCTGGCAGATATCCGAAATTTGGAGAAACTCATTCTGGAAAGTACGGAACATCCTGAAGATATAACCTTTTGTGAATTTTTGAATGGTGAAGCGCTTCTTGACAGCCATGAGACATTTGCCGTTATATTTCTGGATATCAAAATGAAAACCGAACGGGAAGGAACGGAGATTGCAGAAAGCATACGTCTTTCGGATGAGGATACCCTGCTGGTCTTTTACACAGCCTATGATTATCCTGCCAGTCGTATCTTTCAGGTACAGCCATACAGTTATCTGCTGAAAGATGCTCCGGCGGGAGAACTGAAATCTGCTTTGCAGAGAATTTTACAGGAAGCAGCACGCAGAGACAGGCCATGTCATCTGCTTGTAAAATATGCCGGTACAATATTTACGTTGAAACCTTCAGATATTCTGTATATCTGTATTCAGGACAAAGGCAGTGCCATCTATCTGACAGAAGAGAAAGCGGAGGAAGTTTTCCGGATTTCAGAAAGAAGGCAGGCTCCAAAGGAAATGTTTGTGAAAAGCGGTGTAAAACTGGATTCTTATTATGAACAGTTAAAGGATTTTGGATTTATCTATGCAAAGAAAAGTTATATTATCAATGCACAATATATTGTCGCACGTTCCAGGGATTCTGTTTTGCTGAAGGATAAAACAGAACTTACTGTTTCCAGAAGCAGAAAGAAACAGTTTGATGATGCATTGGGCAGATATTGGAGTGCACGGTATCGAAAGGATGAGAAGGAATGGATATAGGGGAAATTACATATAGAATGGTCATGTATTTCAACTGTATGTTTGAGATATTTTTATTGTATATTTTTCTGGAAGCGCTGTTTCCGGTGTATGAAGATCGCAGGAATATTCGGGTTTTAAAGGCATGGATCTGCATCACTGCGATTTATATGGTTAACTGGCTGGAAATTCCGGTGGTGAATCTGTTGTTTGTACCGATTTTGCAAATGACATTTTCCTGGCTGATTTTTCGGATTGAATTAAAATTGAATATACTATATGGTATGTTTTATTATATGATTCTGGCGGTTACAGAGTTTATTTTCCATTTTATTTATCGTGTATTGGGGATTGATATTACTTCCGCAGATATTAACAGGATTTTTATATTGGTTGTGGAAAAACTGTTTGAGTTTGCAATCATTCAGGCGGTTCGGAAATACAGTCAGAATTCTCCCAGAACAGATAGCTATTCCAAGTTAAGAAGCCTGTTTATTCTGCCGGTTTCTGCATTGATTCTTTTAAATGGGTTTATTGCCAGGGACAGATATCCTTATGGTTATTTTTTGATTTGTTTAGGTGGTATCTTGCTTATTTTCAGTAATATAGTAAATTTTTCTGTTGTGGAAAAACTTTTGATGGTAGAAAATGCTGCCAAAGACAATGAAATGTTAAAATTGAAAACTGCATTGGAGCATAATCATTATCGTCGTATGGAGGAGATCAATCAGGAATATGCGGAATATGTTCATGAAATGAAGCATATTGTCCGGACGATTGAACATTTTGCAGATGAGGAAAATGCAGGCCGGTTTCAGGAGCTGGCAACGGAGGCTTCCCGCCTTTTGCTGAAAAAGAGTCCGCTGGATAAAAAACTGTATATCAACGATCCGGTGTCCAATGCGGTATTTATGGAACGTGAGAAAGCGGCACAGGAGCTGGGAGTGAGATACGAGGTAGATGTGCAGCCGGGGACGGATGTGAATTTTGTGGACGAAACCGATAAGATCAGAATGTTTGGGAATCTGCTTGACAATGCCCTGGAAGCGGCAGCCGGATGTGAGAATGGTTATGTTT
The DNA here is from genome assembly GCA_947385955.1 of uncultured Clostridia bacterium. GTDB lineage: Bacteria > Bacillota > Clostridia > Lachnospirales > Lachnospiraceae > VSOB01. The sequence goes on along the minus strand of CANDNA010000014.1, from coordinate 24,630 downwards.
CTGTCAGTCTGTACAGAGGGAATGATGCCATCGTGATCTTTCGGGTGGTAAACAACTTCAGGAATCAGAGCAGGAAAAGGGAAAACCGGTATCTGACAACGAAAGCCGACCAGAGCAGACATGGATTTGGTTTGAAAAATGTGGAGGAATTGTCCCATAAATACAATGGCATTTTGAATATTGAGGACGAAAATGATCGGTTTACTGTCATCCTGATGTTATCCAATATGCAAAAAAAGGAAAAAAACTGACAAAATTCGGAAAGCAGATTGATTTTCCCTCCGTAATTCGATAAGTTGATTAAAAAGAGGAGGGATTTTCTATGCGGAAAATAGTAAATGCTTTTAAGAAGCTGAAAAACAGGAACTGGGCGGTACTTACATTGAATGCACTGGCATTGTTTACGGTAATTCAGAATGTAAATGCAGGATGTGCATGGTTAGAGCATCAGCCGGAAGTTCCGGAGGAAGCACGCAGGTTCAGAAAGTTTTAAGAGACAATGATCGAGAAGCTGGCAAGAAAACTGGTGGCGTGGCAGGTGGAACGGAATTATCTGTCTGAGCAGGAACAGAACCTGTACAGGTATGCGTTTGAGCTGCTGATCAGTCAGGCTGTCAATTTATTGATAGCCTGTTTGCTGGCGGCGGTTTTGCAGGCTTATGGGACAGTTCTGATCTTTCTGATTTCTTTTATTCCACTACGTTCTTATGCAGGAGGGCATCATGCCGATACCTATGCAGTCTGTACGGTATTGTCCTCATGGATACTTGGAATGGTATGTGTGGCGGAAAAATGTATTCCTGACGGCGCGGTACTGTTGGTGAATCTGGGAGCCTGTGTACTGAGCGGAATTTTAATTTTTATACTGGCGCCGGTGGCGGATCATAACAAGCCATTGGATGAAGAAGAAAGAAGGCGTTACGGAACATGCAGCAGAGTCATATGGGGACTTGAAACAGCAGTATGGATCGTTTGCTATGCGGTGGGGGCAAAGCGTGCCGGTCTGGTCATTGCACTGGGACATTTGGCGTTAAGCGGAATGCTGTGTGCGGGTGTGGTGAAAAATAAGAGGCTGGGCGGATAGGGATTGCTTATTTTATAGGGAAAAAAGACTGTTGCCGTGTAAGCTGAAAGGTTTGCACGCTTTTTTTGTCCGGGACAAAAAATGTTGTACGGAGTACAGGCAGGCAAAAGCTCCTGCAGGGCAGAATGACCGGAGGACAAAGATGTGTAGGATTGCCATTTGCGATGATGATATTTTCTTCGCGGAACAACTGCAGGAATATATAAGCAAATATTGCAGAGAAATCGGATGGGAAGTTTCTTTGAAAGTATATACAGACAGTGATGAGCTGGCGGAGGCGGTGGAAAAAAGAAAACTGCATGATCTGTATATTCTGGATATTATGATGCCGGAGCATACGGGAATGGATCTGTTGTCCTTGCTGGAAAGAAATGAGATTATGGCGGAAGTGATTCTTCTGACTTCCTATTCCGGGTATGCGGTAGAGGCCTGTTCCTATAAAAAGGTATTTCGTTATATTTTAAAAGAAGAGATTTTTCCCAGGCTGTGGCATGCTCTGGATGTTTTTTTTGAAGAAACAAAAAAGCAAAAGAAACAAAAACCCTATATCATAAAAAATAAAATCAAGTGTGTGAAATTTTATCAGGAAGATGTGGTTTATATCTGCCGGGACAGAAAATATGCCGTATTTGTGATGGAAGGGGAGCGGAAAGAAAAGGAGCGATGTAGTCTGTCAGAGGTCTATCAGAAATTACAGAATCCTGATATGGTCATTCTGGACAGAAGTTACATTGTAAATATTCCGCATATCAGGAAGATTTGTCTGGATGAGGTGCAGATGGACAATGGGGATGTGCTGCAAACGAACCGGAATCATGTGCAGAGGCTGAAAGATGCTTTTGCACAATATTGGGGAGAGTTGTTATGACATGGTTCTGGCTGATTGAGGCGTTGGCCGGGCTGACAGAAAATTTTGCCGGATTTTTACTGGTCAGGGATATATTGGATGTCCGGGAGAAGAAGTATGGACAGGCCGGGTTTTGTTCCATATTGCTGACTGCTGGACTTTTGCTGCTCAATCAGGTACAGTTATTTCTGGCGTTTGCCACATTGTATGGTCTGGCAGGGATTACATTGTGTGTCTGTATTCTTTATAAGAAGAAGCCGGGGGATACGCTGGTTGCTGTGGGAAGCTATTTTGTCCTGCTGCATTTACTGGATTTTCTGCTGATTTCCCTGATCGGGCTTCTGACGGAAAATCCGGGATATGGCGCAGATATTACCGGCAGGCAGTCATGGCGCAGAGTGGGATACATAGTGATTGCCAAGACCGCATTGCTGGTTTCTGTTTATCTGATTCACAGAGGCGCGGAAAAGATCAATCTGTTGTCCAGAAAAATGATGGCCGGTATTCTGTTGGCGGTGGAACTGGCCTGTAGCTTTGTAAAAAAAGTCTGTATACAGATTGACGGAAATGTGATCGGAACAGGGGTATTGTTTTTTCTTACGGTGCTTATGGGGCTGTATCTTATGGTGCAGTATGCAAAGCTGAAAGAACAGAGGCAGCAGGCAGAACTGATGGAGGAGCGGAGCCGGGTGATAGCAGCCAGTTGTCAGAATATGCATCAGAGCTTTCAAAGCAGCCAGCTATACTATCATGATCTGAAAAACCATGTGATTGCAATGGAGCGGTATCTTCTGAATCATGAATATGAAAAGGCGGCAGAGTACGTGGCATCTGTACATAACAGTTATCAGAATGTCTGTGTATCCGTGTGGACGGGTATCGAAATTCTGGATTTTCTGCTCAGCACCAAAAAAGCGGAAGCAGAAAAACAGGGAATTTGCTTTTCGGTGGATTCAGATTCTATTGTTCCGTTATCCGTTTCAGAAGCAGATTTGTGTGCAGTGATGGGGAATGTTCTGGACAATGCCATAGAAGGCTGTAAGAGATGCGAAAAAGAACAAAATATCCGGGTTTCTGTCAGAAAGATTCAGGATATGCTGCTGGTTCGGGTGAAAAATACATGTGCTGCTTTTCCGGAGAAAAAAGACGGGCGCTTTGTCACTTCAAAACAGGATACACGATTGCATGGGCGGGGACTGGAAAGTGTGGAGAGGATTGTAAAAATGTACAATGGATCGGTACAGTATGACTGCAGAGACAACGTGTTCTGTGTGACGCTGGTCTTTTATTCATGACAATAGAAAGTTTATGCAGTGCGTTTGCTCTTGTCAATCGAAGGTAAGGCTCATAAAAATGCAGGGAGAAGGGACTATGCTGCAAACAGTATCAAAGTGGGTTGTGAAGCAGTTGATTATCCGGGGAGAGATTACAGAGCAGCGGAAAGCGGTTTATCAGTATGGGTGTGAACTGATTTTATCTACCGGGTTGTCAGTGCTCTGGATTTTGCTGGCAGGAGGCATAACAGGCAGATTCCTGCAGGCGCTGTCCTTTGTTTTGTTTTTTATGCCGGTCAGGACGGTATCCAGCGGTTATCATGCGCCTTCCTACCGGAAATGCTTTGTCCTTACAGCATTGCTGGCGCTTGGATGTGTATCCGCAGGAGCGCTGTGCGGGGCATATGTTCCGGCGTGGGCAGTGTGGTGCGGCTTTGGGGCAGCCCAGCTGACGATCTGGCTGCGGGGACCGTTTCGCTCCCATAAGCATCCTCTGAAAGAGGAGGTGGTCATACGGAACCGGCAATATATGCATCGGATTCAGGCAGTGGAAGTGCTGGCAGGAGCGGTTCTCTGCCTGACGGGAAAACAGGAAATTTTTAATACGGCTGTTATGGCGACGATAACCGTCGCCTGTATGATAGTAATTGCAGAAAAGGAGGAATGGAATTATGTGGGCAATGTTAGCGGCGCTGATTGAAAAAGCGGCAGTTTATGGTGCCGGATTTTTTTCCTACGGGGCTTCGTATGAACCAGAAGTTCCGGAAGAATTAAAGCAGGAACAGTAATCGATACCCTGGCTTGTGCATCGTACAAAAAATGCCCTGAATGCCTTCCGCATCATGATTTTTCATGGTGAGCGGAGGTCGTTTGGGGCATTTTTGCCCCATCATCAAAAGTTAAGGTCAGTATCTGTACAGTTTGAGGCCATGTCGGTTTTTGTCGGAAAATGATGATAAAATAAATGGTAAAGTCAGAGGCAATTCGCAATCTCTGTTTTTCCAATATGACAGGTTAACAGAATCTGAAAGCATGAGGGACAAACGTATGAAAATTATTAAACAAACCAATCGTACCGTACTTTTTGACGTCATCAATCCGGAATGCCTGGATATCATTAATCTCATGGCGGGAATTGAAACGACAGGCAAGAGTCTGACAGATGAAAAAATCAAGGAAATCCACAGTCATCTGCTGGTACATAGCTTTGATGAGTTTCTGAAAAAATTTGCGCCTACCATTTACAGCTATTTTGACGCTGAGAGTAAACGAATGGTGTATACGCTGGAACGGCCGATGGGGATTCCGGCCCAATTCGTGAAAAAGATTGTGATTGACAGGAATAACAGTTTCCTGAAAACCTTTATACGGCTGATTGATGAGAAACGAAGCTCCAATAAGCCCAATGTGACTTTTAACTATGATTCCATGCTGGAAATGCTGTCTCCTCAGAAAACGCTGAATGATATGAAGCGTCTGAACAAGGATGTCAACTATCTGGCTCAGGAGAGCCTGAAGCTGGAAAGTGATTCTCCGGCCAAGCTAAAACGTCTGAAACTGCTTTCCAAAAAGATCAATGAAACAGAGAACTTCTATAATGAATTTCCCACACAGATTGCATTGATGATTGGGACGATCCGTGAAAACCTGGTGGCGATTGAAGCGGCCGGCAAAAAGGGCGGCAGTGCGCCTGCACCGGCCCTTCCCTATTTTGACAGGGAAGGGGAAATGAAAGCCATTGCCTTTAAGCCGGGAGATGATGTACCGCTTCTGGAAGTGGATGATGAAGCCACCCAGCTTCTGGTGTCAGAGATCGAGGAGCGTTACAACCTGATCGAACAGAGGCGCAGGGGCGCTGTGGCAGTGCAGGAGGAGGAAGAAACGGGAATGGAAAAGGTTTCTTCCCTGATGCAGGAGCTGGTGGTTTCTGCATTTACCAACAAGATGTCTGCCAAACTGGCTGTGATGGAAACCGGGAAAAAGGTGGAGCTGTTCAACAATTACAGTGCGCTTTACAACACCTGGCAGAAAGATTTTATCAAGGTGGCCAAGCCTGTGTTTGAACGGATTCTGGGCGTTAAGGCGTTCTTTGATGCCTATTCCCCCAAGATAAAGGGGATGGCGCCGTCACTGCTGGTAACCAATCTTCCTATTGAAGAACTGGTGGAATCACAGAATATGGATAAGCTGCGGCTGTATCTGGAGACTGTGAACAATAAGACAGACTATACGGATACGATATGGTTTGGTATCGTACCAAGAATCGAACTGCAGCGGGAGACTTCGCTGGATGATTATACCACGGAGATGACAGTGGACTTTGCAGAAAAATGGGGGTATCTGGGTGAATATGATGACGACGACCCGGTATTTTTCTCTTCTATGGATACGCTGCAAAATCTCCTGAATGGCATTAAGAAATATAAGATACAGACGTTCTTTGGGTTTGAAACCGGAGAAGAGAGCACATTTTCCAGGATGGCCACCGACGGCGCATCTGTCTATATGGAAAAGGCGGAAGAGATTGCAGGAAATGTATATGATGAATATGCGATTGCCTGCTTCCCCAATATGACAGTGGTGCCGGAGGACAAGTCAAGAGTGGTGACTTCCAGAGGCGCCCGGCTCAATGAAACGGGCGGTGTGGAATTTCCCAAGGGACTTGAGAATGATGTGAAGTTCTGGATGAAAGGTGTGTATGTGGGTGCGGAATTTGTGGCGGCAGGCATTGTGGCGGCATGCCAGTGTCCCAACTTCCTGAAAACATATCTGAAAAAGGTATATCCGGATTTCCCGGGTGTGCGGTTTGATCTGGAAGAAGATGAAAATTCCCTGCGGCTGCCGATTGTGTTTGCAAAGGAAATTTCGGGTTTTACCAACGATGTGAAAGAGGAGATTGATCAGAACAAATTTGGGTTTGTATTCTCTTCCGATAATTATACCCTGGATGGGAAAGCAATCAGCGGAATCACCGTAATGAGTGCCAGAAGCATGCATATGGACCGCCGGACTTACCGGAGCGTGTTCCAGACCACCCGGCGTACCTACATAGAGCGGATGATGGCAGCCCAGTTACGCAATAAAGATGAGCGCAATATCCGGGCTTACTTTGAACCCAGCGGACAGATCAGCGAGTGGATGAAGTTCGGCGCCTGGGACAATTCCATTATCCGGGAGGGCGAGAAAGTAGAGCTGGAGAGCATTGCGGAGGGCCTGTGCGATATCCGTATCGAGTCAAAAGGCGTTTCCGAGAGCTTTACGATTAATATTTCTGAGAACGAATAGAAAACAGCAGAGTTTACTGGCCCCATGTGTGAAAACTGAACACTAAAATAAAAAGAAAGAAGGGATTCATATGGCATTGACCGTACAGGCAAACAGCCTGAAGATTGCAGATATTGCAGAAATCACAGAAGGAATCTCCTTTGTACAGTTTACCTCCACCATTGACGAACATGCATATGCACGTTCTTCGGATATTTATTGTACACTGGTGATCCAGGGCGCAATTAACATGGACTCCGAAAAGAAGATTCTGGGCGATGAGTCCAAGAAGATGCTGGAGTGGTCTCTGGTAGCGTCCAATCATGCAGACTGCTACAAAGCAGTGGAAGTTTCCTATACACATAACGATGTGACCACCAAATATAAATTCAGCCATGCTTTCCCGGTTTCCTACAAAGAGGAAAACGCAGACCAGGAGAAGAAGTTTACTCTGGTGGTAAGGCAGAAGAAAGACCGGCTGGCAGATATCGTAGTAGAATAAATCAAAATTCTCAGATTTCACACATCGGGGCAAATTATAAGTTTCATAGATGTTAGTCAGCACAGGAGAGAATTTGGTTTGCTCAATTCTCTCCTGAAGTATCATTAAGGTGGGAGGACTCTATGACGGATCAGAATGCGGTGAACCTTTTTCTGGTGAGTTCCACAATCGCTTTGTGGGGAATTGTCATTTGCCTGACCGGTATCCATATCAGGGCATTTTGGAAGAACAGGACGCGGCTCAAAGCGGTGGTTCTGAATGACCAGGGAAGGATGCGGGATGAGTATTTTCTGGGAAAACAAAAAGAAATACTGATTGGGAAATCCACACCTGCAAGAATGGTGCATATTGATTTTTCCGATTCGGCATATGCCGGTTCCATTCAGGAAGAGCATGCGTCTTTTCTCCGGTACGGGTCCTGCTGGTACATATGTGCCAAAGCGGAAAAAGGCATGGTGGGGCTGCGTCAGAGCGGCGGAGAGGTGGTATATAAATTGCGGAGAAATATTCCATATCGGATTCAAAGCGGCGATATCGTGTTTATATCATATGAAAAAATTGTCATTCAATAGACAATCTGCATTTGCAGCGCAGGAGGATGTGGGCTTAGATGGGTTTAATCAGATGCGAAAACGGGCATTTATTCAGTGAAAAGCGGTACGGAACGATCTGTCCTTACTGCAGTACGGCTGTTAATATAGCCAGGAAAAAGGGTGAGGACGTGGACGGTATCCTGAAGGATACCACATATCTGGAAGAGCTGGAGGTGATGCATCCTGTTGTGGGGTGGCTGGTCTGCATCGAAGGAGCATCCAAAGGCAGGGATTACCGGATGATTGCGGAAAAAAATTTTATTGGCAGAAGCCCGGAGATGGACATCCGTATTCTGGGAGACAATGCGATTTCTTATAAAAACCATGCCATTGTTTCTTACGATGCCAAAAAGAGAAGCACTTTTCTGCTGCCCGGTGATGCGCAGGGGCTGGTTTATCTGAATGGAGAGGCTGTGTATGCGCCCACGGAACTGGAACCGTTTGATCAGATAGAACTGGGCAAAAGCAAGCTGTTATTTATTCCCCTGTGCGGCGCCAATTTTGAATGGGAAGAGGAAGATGAATAGAAGATTTGGCAATGCACAGACCATAGGGAAGAATGTCAATCAGAACACGTACTTTATGACAAAGCAAATCGGAGATGGTTTTCTGGCGGTGCTTGCGGATGGTACGATTGACAGTGTGACAGGGGCTTACGGAGCAATTCTGGCCTGTGAAAGTATTGCAAAGGGGATTGTTTCCCCGGAGAATATGGGCGCCAGGCTGGAGGATGAGTTTCACCGTGCAGCAGCTCTTCTGCATGAACGGATTTATCGGGGACGGCAGCCCAGAGTGTCTGTGCTGGCGGCCTGTTTTGTGGGGAATCTGATGATTTACCGCAGAGTGGGAGAGATGTCCGTAATGAATTTTTATGGCAGAGAGCTGACAGAAATCAAAGACAGCCAGGGAGAACTGGAGCGGAAAGGCGGCCTGATGCTGCTGAGCAGCCAGGGAGTATGGCAGGCATTGTCAGAGATCGAAGTGGAAAAGATTTTGTCAGGGAGAGGACATCCCTACCGGAAAGCCCAGCGTATGATAGAAGCAGTCAACGGCAGGAATATCAGAGAGCAGAAAAGTGCGCTGGCAGTAATCGTGGCATAATTCGTGTTGTTTTACTGCAGGGATATATGAGGTAGCCATATGAGAAAATTAAACAGCCAGTTCATTACCACATTTGTGTCGGAAGCAGGACTGAGTGGGCAGAACGGGACGTATTACGGATTCGTGGAAATGGATCGGTATTATTGTATGGCGGTGGCAGAAGGGTTTGACGGCGACGGCGGTCAGGAAAGCGCAAAGCTGGCTGTGGACACTGCCATTGAAGCATTTGTGCAAAAACCGGGCATAAAAGCCGGCCGGATCCGGGCATGTATCAGAAAGGCGCACAAACGCCTGATGCAGCAGAGTGTGAGAATACGGCTGAAAGCAGGGATCTTGCTGTTAGTTTCTGATTATACCAGATTCCGATATGGCGTATGCGGTAATGTGATGTTATTCGCAATGCGTAATGCAGGCATTTATCATCAGAGCATTACCCATACCAGATATCAGGCTATGATGGATCAGAAACAGATCCCGGAAACTGAGAATGCAGCGAAAAAGGAAACAGGCAATCTGTATCATTATCTGGGAGGAAACGCAAGAGTCACCGTTTCCGGAAAGATAAAGATGGAGGACGGAGACCTGCTTCTGGCTGTGACAGAAGGGGTTTGGAGCCGGGTTGGCAGAGTGGAAATCCTGGATGCGTATGAATCCATACAGTCTGTGGGAGAGTTCCTGGGGGATCTGCAGGAGCTTTATGTAAGAGGCAGTACAGAAGGGATTCCCTGCTGCTGTCTGGCAGCAGTGGAAATCAAAAAGACGTATCAGGAAAACCGGGCGCTGAAAAAGAAAATTATGATCTGGTGCCTGATCATTGTTCTGATTCTGGCAGTGGTGGGAACTGTCGCCGTGCTGTATATCAGGCACCGGCGACGCAGACAGCAGGAAATACGGAACACCACAGCCGTGTATGAGGATACCGGCGATCAATATCTGACGGATTTCAACGCTTTGTTGGCAAAGCAGGAATATGAAAAAGCGGCGGAAGAGAATCAAAAGCTGGATAAAAGCGGAGAACGGCTGGAAAAAGAGCAGCTTCTTTCGACCAAAATTACAGTCAGCGTCATATTGGAAGAGGCGGATCAGGCCTATGACGGGCGGGCATATGAACAGGCCAGGGATGCTTATAAAAAAGCACAGGAGCTGGCAAAACAGTACAGTGAACTGCTTCCTCTGGTCAGCCGCATTGACCAGCAGCTGAAGCTGGCAGGTACGGGAATGGAAATAGACACCTGCATGCAGAATGGGGCGCTGAAAGAAGCGGAAGGCGATATCAGGACAGCGGCTTCTCTGTACAGGCAGGCAGAGGCGATGCTGCGGATTGTGGATGATCCGGAGCGGCTCAAAGAAGCACAGTTGGCGCTGCTTCGGGTGAACGGACTGGCAGAGCAGGAAGAGAAGGAAGAGAGAGCCAGGGACCGGGATGTATTGATTGCAGAAGCCGATGAAGAGGCGGCTGTGGATGCGATCCTGGCCGGTGACATGGAAGCGGCTCTGGAGCAATATACCAAAATAAGGGACGCTTATATCGGGATGGAAGAAAATGAAAAGGCGGAAGAGATCACACAGATCATGCTGTCTCTTCAAAAACAGTCCAGAGCGGCCCGGGAAGTTTCCAGGGAAAGTATTGAGGTGGATAAAAGCGCTGCATTTGAAGCGGTGCTGGCGGGAGATCTGGAAACGGCCCTTTCGTTGTATGCGAAGGTAGAGGAAGCCTGTCTCCAGATAGAGGATACGGCAGGGGCTGAGGAGGCTGCCAGTCTGATCGCATCGCTGGAAGCCCAGACAGTGCCTGCGGCGGAAGGAGACGCGGCCGGACCGGAAGAGGTGCAGACGATACCTCAGGCAGTGCCGGAAGTATTGCCGGAAGGAGCAGCGGAAGAGGCGCCGCCGGAAGAGGAAGCCGGTGAAGAAGAGGCGGTCAGCCCGGAGGAGCGGCTTGCCTTGGAGCAGATGGTGACTCCCATACTGGAACAGGCGCTGCGGGAAACGGCGAATCAGGAGTTTGAAGCGGCCATAGAGGCTTACCGCAGGATTGCAGAACTTTATACGCAGATCGGAGATCCGGTTACAGCGGACCGGATGGAAATGATGGCCAGGGGACTGGAAAAATTACAGAAAGATGCGTCATCCGGAGGGAATGGGAATGGATGAGAGCTTTATCTATGAACGTCTGAAAGCCCTCAGCGGCGGCCTGGAACGGGCCGAATACCGGGATATCAGCAAAGCGTTTGCAGAGGTAATCCGCTATAATCAAAAAGCGCTGGAGGAATTGGAAGAGAGGCTGCGCAGAGAGCTGCGGGATGTGTCGGAGCGGTTTTATTTATATGGGGCTGTGGCGCCGGCAGGGGATGCTTCGATGATCAATGACTTTCTGTTTCCTATGGACGAGAACAGGGAGGAAGGCAGTATTGCCACCGTGTTCTGTCAGTGCTCTCCGGACAGGATGCAGGATCTTCTGGAAGGCAGCCACAGGGCGGAGATAAAGACGGAAGAGGGAATACAGGAGATCACGGTCCGCCTCAGACCATGCAGACGATACGAAAAAAAGATAGAAGAACTGCAAAATCTGTACTATGACAACGGCATCTATTGGAGGACGCCGTATCTGCCTTATGTAAAGCGATTTGCAGATGTATACTGCGAAGGGGCCTGGCCGGATTTCGAGATACATTCCATCCGCTTTCCGGATTTTGACCTGACTGCCAGGGCTGATCTGATACCGCTTTGGAATGTGGAACCGATCCGTCTGAAATGTACGGTATTTCCCATTCCGGCTATTGATGAGAGAAATTACCAGCATACGCTCAGGCTGCCATTCCGGCAGGACGGTTATCTGGTCAGGATGGAAAAAGCAGTGAAAAATGTCTATATGAGTCAGGACGGGCTGGAGATTATTTCCGATGAAAAGGTACAGAAAGAATTTGATCTGTACCGGATTGCAGTACACAGAAATATTAATATTCCTCATTTTCCACTGACTACCAATCACCGGCGGATGCGGCATATTGACCGTCAGGCGGACAATGCCGTTTTCCGGAGCAGGACAAAGGCAGAGATCGGACGTATCGTAACCGGCTATGAAGCTGCCGCAGGCCTGGAGCTTTTGGAAATCAGGGAAGGAGGACAGGGGCCCATCGGCCGAAGCGGAAATGCATACCGGTATATTCCGGAAGGACGGGAGAGCCTGCTGCTTCGTTTTCATGGGGAAAAAGAAACGTTTCTGTCAGAAGATCAGGTATTGTTTCTTGTGGAGGAGGTACAGAACTACTATCCTCAGTTTCGGGTGATGGGAGAGCTGTCTTTCTGACAGCAGACCTGTTTTTGGAAACGGAAAGGAAGGATGGGCATGAAACGGCTCTGGCAGGCTGCATTGGAGGCTTTGGAAAACGGTATCCGGGAGAATGATCTGTTTTTTGATGTGACAGACACCAGTTCTCCGTATGGAGAAGCTACCGTTAAAAATGCATACAATCCTTATGGCCCGGATGAGGGCAGGGTGGCTGTGAATCCTTATTACAGCTATGAGCCCATTTTTGACCCCATAATCAAAACAGGAAAAGTTCCTGAACTGACCAGGTTTTTGTGCGATATGGTTCTGCACCATCTGTGGAAAACAGATGCTTTTTCCGGTATGGATCTGGAAGCGTTTTATGTGAGATTTCTGGAAGCGGATATTTATCAGGGGGCATTTGGGCCGGAAGTGCCGGTGGAGGATTTTACTGCCGGGGAACTTCGGATCATCGCATATTATTATCTGCGGCTGTGCCGGACCGGAAATCAGGAACGGTGTTTTTGTGACAGTATACGCAGTTTGTACCGGAATGCCTGGGTCAATGTAAGAGAAGAAGGCAGTGTGGTATTGATTGTAAACCAAGAGGCCAGTCCGGCAGATGAAAGGCGGGTTGCAGCCCTGCAGAATATCTTTTTGCAGGTGGGAAGAGTCTGCCGGGTGTTCTGGGATATCCCGCCGGGAATTGTGGAGTGTGAGGAAACACCGATCGGTCATTTCGTATTGTTTTAAAGGAGGAGCAGGGTGTCGTACAGGTACAGACTGCTGAAACGCGGCAGAGAGCAGGAAAAGCGCCGCTATACATGGAATGAACTGAGAGAGATGGGGACTTTTATGCTCCGTGATATCTGCTGTGAAGAAAAGATTATGACAAAATCCGCTGGGATGGATCCCAGGCGGCTGAACCGGGAAGAACTGCTGGAACTGCTGTTCCGTTACAGGGGGAGAGAAGAAGAACTCCTGGCAGATGAATTTTCGGAAGAAGCAGCAGAAATTCTGAAAAGTCTGTCGGCAATGGCTCTGATGGCAGCGGAAAAGCTGGAAGTGCCTCATAAGATTGAAATCAAAAAGGGAATCCCGCTTTCCGAAGCGGAGGAGGTAATCATCCGGCATGGGTTTGACGGGTCGTATTTTGTGGGAACCCTTTCCGATGCGCAGGGAAATCTGCTGGCGGTTTTGGAAGTCCGGGGAGAGCGGATGTCTCTTTCGCCGGAGCGCGTATCCGGGAGGCTGCCTGTGGGGATCAGCCGGGACCTTACGCTTTTATTGTTTGATGAGGCATCCAGCCGGAAGGTGATCCGGGCATATAACAGCCAGAAATGTGATCCGGTAAAGGAGCGGGGATTGGTGGCGGCAATGGCCAGACTGCCGATTCTTTCCGTCTCGGAAGCACAGGATGCAGAAGATGCGCTGGTAATTGATTTTGGTGCAGGGTATACAGCCGTTTCTGCAGCCGATACGGAAAAAGATACGATTCTGGAAGTGCGGTTTCAGGAAGGAAAACGGCTGTGTCCCAGTGTTGCGGCAGTCAGACGCTGTGCGGAAGGGAAGGCGGAATTTTGTTTTGGTTATGAGGCAATGCGCCTGCTGCGGCGGGACGGATATGGATGCGCCATGACCTTTTTTCATAATCTGAAGCTGTTTTTGTTTGAGGAACGCAGGCTGGATGTATGTGACGGTGACGGGAATGCCGCTGTGGTTTCTTCCGATCAGATTTTACGGGAGTTTTTTGCATACCTGATTTCGCTGGCCAGAGGAGAGCATGGGAGGAATTATACAAAGCTGTGTTTTCTGCTGCCGGAGAAGAGGAGCAGCCTGGCACTTTCCCGGCTGCAGGGTCTGCTGTGGGACTGCCAGGTGGAAGGAGTCTGTTCGGAATCGGTGAACTGTGTGTACCGGGAAATCATCCGGCAGGAGGCATATCAGGGCGAGGATGCGGTAACGGATCTGGTATTTCACTGCGGGGCAGGTTCGGCTTCCCTGGTGGCCTGTGAGCATGAGGCCGAAAATACCGGTGTGGCTTATCAGGTGTGGCTGAAAGAACGTTATCTGAACGGAGAACAGGGGTTTGGCGGAAACCGGCTGACCTGCCTGATCTTTATGTATCTGAAAATACGGATTATGCTGGCCGTTACCGGAAGTGGGGAAAAGGTTCTGGATGAAACATTTCAGGACGCCTATTCCAGTGTGGATCAGTACGGCGGGACCAAAGAGGTGTATCAGGAGTTTCTGAAACTGTATGAGCGGGCGGAAAAGACTGTTCCCACCCGGTTTGCCTGTGAAGAGGAGCATGGGATTTACAGGCGGCAGAATTTTTACCGGCTCTGGTTTCTGGCGGAAACACTGAAACCGGCTTTTTTTTCCGGAGAACCGGTGAGCTGTATCAATTTGGCCGAACGGTTTCCGGAGCTGTGTGCGGTTTCTGTCATGGATGCACAGGGGATTGAGGAGTACAGGATAAAGCTCACCATCCAGAAAGAAGAACTGGAACTGGTGATGGCGCCGGAGATTTACCGGATTGTCAAACGTTTTGTAGAACCTCTGTGTAATGAATATGGGATTTTAATGGGGTACCGGATCAAATTTACCGGGATGAGCTGCCAGATCCCCGTGTTTCGTGATGCGCTGCGGGAGTTTACGGTGGGACGCAGGGCCAGACTGAAAAAAGGAGAGGCGGAGGGACTTAAGCTCAAGGCGCTGGAAGGCGTAATCCTGCGGGGCCAGATGGAGAAAAATGGCCGGATTATCCCGGAAATCACGGAGGAGGAGGCGGAGATTTCCCATGTGGTGACAGCCAAAGGCTATGACGGTACCGTGCAGACGATTGTATCACGGGAATGGGCGGACCGGGAGGTATTTGGTTATATCAGGCGTCATACGGCAACCCGTCAGGTGGAATTTATCATCTGGGACAGCCTGGGAAAGGAAGCCGGCAGACGTATGGTGATGCTGGATATCGGCACATTTACCGGGACAACCTATGATGCACTGTTTACAGAGCGGCCTGTTTTCCGGCAGATACAGGGAGACTTTGATGCCATCGGAGAGGATGAGATCCGCCTGTTTGTATATCGGGAGGAAAACTGGGATTTCTGTGTCCTGCCGGCAGCCAGGAAACAGGGAGCTTTGCATGTGGGCCAGGTGAACCGTTTTCTGTTTGATGAAGATTATGTGGACTATTTCGGCGGAAGGCTTTAAAGGAAACAGGAGGATGTGATGGAGGTAAGACAGGTTTTCCCTCTGTTTGAAGAAGGACGTATCCTGAAGCGGGATGCACTGGACTGTATCCGGGATTATGCGCCGGATTTCTGTTCTCTTTTGTTTCAGGACTACGGAAGCGGGGTGGTGGCCGGATTCCGGATCAGGGGAGTGGGAACAGAGATTACAGTGAGCCCCGGTATCCTGAAACACGGCCCGGAATTTTTCTGTATGAAAGAAGCGGTCACATTGAAGTACAATCTGCCCGGACAGACGGTTATGGTGGTCTTAAAAAAGCGGCGCAGTATGTCTACAGCGGATTTCAGGACAGAGTACTATGAACTGTCGCTGGAGCCTGTCAGGAAGCCGGAGGCAGAGGAGTATGAGCTGGGTAGATTTTTGCTGGAACAGGGGGCCAGGCTCAGAACTTATGAGGAGTATCGGGATTTTCATGATCTGGTAACGGGCTTTAATACGCTGAACCCGGTTCACATCCGTTTTGCCTGTGAAAAAGGCAGTACACTGGCGCCTTTTATCCTGCGGCTGTACGGGAAGGGAGTGCTGCATTCTACCAAAGCACAGCCTTTGGATCTGGCATTTGGAGCTGCCTGCCTGAACAGCCCTCTGGTGTCGTCAGAGCTGATCCGGCAGTATCTGTCGGTACGGGAGCCGGAAAGCAATGAGGGGCAGAGCAATCTGCAGATGTACCAGGGGCTTAGCCGGATGTATACCAGACTGGTGTCGGGAGGAGAGGTGCGGCGCAGATCCGGCGTAGTCAGCGGTAAGACATTGATTGAATAAGGAGCTGTAAAATCGGGAGGGGTTTGATATGGGAAAAACATTTGTTGTAAACGGAGCTACGTTGAAATGTGTATTGGGAGCAGCGCCTTCCACGCTGACTGTGCTGCCGGTGAACCGGGTGGAAGTAAACGGCAAAGCAAAAGCCAATATCGGGGACTGTAAGCCGATGGTAAACATCAAACCCTTCGGCACCTGCGCCAAAATGGCGCCGCCGGTTCCCTGTACACCGGTAATTGCAGGTACCTGGCTGAAAGGAAAGACCAATGTGACGGTGGGAGGGCTGCCGGCGCTGATGAGTGATTCTATGGCGATCTGTTCCTGTGGGGGCGGTGTGATCAAAATACAGAAGGACGGACAGTAGAGGACAGGAAGCGACGCAGGCAGGAGGGAACATCAGAGATGGAATACGGAGATGAAGAATTTATTGCCTGGATGGCTGATCTGATCTGTCAGCAGGAAGAGGAACATCGGCAGGAAGAAAAGGAGGAGGAAGATGATCATTGACGTGACCGGGCTGAGTGTCAGTCCCTTTGCTGTGGAAGGCATCGTGGAGATGAAAGTGGAGCAATCCCTGAATCGGCATGCAGAACTGTATTTAAAAGGGATCATACCCAAAGAGATGGGGGATTCCGGCGTAAAGGACACAGATGATTCCACGGTAGTTACGGTATCCGGCTCCGATGAAGTGATTTTCCAGGGGCTGGTACAGGATATCAGGGCTTCGTTTGAAGGACAGGTCTACTATCTGGAAGTGTGGGCAGTCTCGTTCAGCATCCAGGCGGACACGGATGTACTGTCCCGTTCCTTTCAGGATGCCGGCATGAATTATCAGCAGATTGCAGAGCAGATGGCAGGGGAAAACGGACTGTCTGTAAATGTGGAAACTTCTCCTTTGCCGGTGAACCATCTGCTGCTGCAGTACCAGGAAACCAACTGGGAGTTTTTAAAGAGGATCGCGTCTCATAATGGCTCGGTGCTGCTGCCGTCGGTAAAAGAGCCTGCATTTTACTTCGGGATACCGAAGGGGAACCAGATGGGAAGCCTTCTTTCCTATCGGTTTTCCATAGGTAAAAATATAAGGCGTTATCGAAAATTTTCCGGGGCCGGGGTGGAGATTTCTGCAGAAGATGCCCTTGAATATATTGTGACGGCGGATGACTCTGTCCTTTCCATCGGGGATACCGTGGATTATGACGGCAATCCCTTATTTGTCAGAGAAGCGCAGATTCATCTGGCGGATGCGGTGCTGACCTGCCGCTATGTGTTGTGTCCCGAAAACGGTCTGAAAGTTCCCATAGCTTACAATCAGCATATCACCGGTCTGACACTGGCAGGGCAGGTGCTGGAAGTAAACGACGATACAGTCAAGGTGCTGCTCTGCGTGGATGAAAGCCAGGATACGGCAACGGCGTATGCTTTCCCTTATATCACACCATACAGTGCGGAAAATCATACCGGGCTGTATCTGATGCCGGAACTGGGGGATGTGGTGCATATCCAGTTTCCTACGGAGGACGAAAGTATGGCTGTGGCCCAGGCTTCTTACCGGCAGGGCGGCAGTGACCGGTCTGTAGATCCTGATATCAAATATCTGCGCACGCCTCACGATAAGGAAATCAAAATCAGTGACAAGGAAATACTGATTACGGCCAAAACAGGAGGACTTTTTGTCAGACTCAATGAGGAGAGCGGGATCGAGATTTTTTCTCAGCATGGTATTATGGTCAATACGCTGTCCAGCATCGACGTGATTGCGGCAGGACATATCTCTCTGGCAGCCGGGGACAGTGTAATCCTCAGTGCAGGCAATGGATGCAGTATCAATGCCGGTAAGGGAATTGACGGCCGGGCCGGCAAGGAGATCGATCTGGTAGCCGGAGCGGAAGTATCGGTAAAGAGCGGTAAGGAAATGACCTTTACGGCAATGGATAAGCTGGGTATGGAAACACAGAAAGAATTTGTGGTCAGTGCGGAGAAGGATATGACCATTACGGGCCAGAAGAATATATCACTTTCGGCCAAAGGGGAACTGTCTCAGGAGTCCGGTCAGAAACTGAAAGTCAGCGCCAAGTCGGAAGTGGGAATTTCCTGTAAATCCAGTTCCATCAAACTGGACGGGGCCATGAATCTGAAAGCGTCTAAAATCAAAGAAAACTGACCGGCCCTGCACAGCCCACAGGAGAACGAGTATATATGAGCGAAGCATTCAGGAAGGAATATCAGGAAATCAAAAATGAATCCCTGCTGGCAGTCAATGCATATTATTTTTCCCACAGAGAAGAACTGGCCGCCTCTTTCAGAAATGGTCTGGAGGAAACCTGCCGGCAGGTCAGACAGATGCAGGCAAACGGGTATCCGGATGTGGAATATATGGAAGTGACGATGCTGCGTACCAGACTGCTGCAGCATGATTACCGGATTCCGATTCTGGTATCGGGAACAGAGTGGTATGCGGATCCGGGGCAGATACAGGCAGGGGAAGCGGACGGCAGCGGAATTTTCTCGTTTTATGAATCCATGATACAGAAAGCAGCCGGACTGTTCAAAAAATACCGGATGCAGCTGCCGGAACATATGCTGGAGAGCTGTATGTGCCAGGCGGCAGAGCTGTACTGGAATTACGTGGAGATGGCATGTCAGAGGGCTGTTATGGGATACCGGCCGGAAGGCATCGGTATCACCGACCAGTTCCGGATACGGGCCTGTGAATATATGGGATACGGAATGGTGTGCCGGCGGTATACTCCTGTATTGGAACCGGAACAGATGAAGAAGTGGTTTGCCGAAAAGGAAGAAGAGGTTTATCGGTTCCGGGATTACCGGGGCTATGACTTTACAGGCTGTGATTTCGGCGGGCTGGATCTGACGGGCTGTGATTTCAGCGGCTGTCCTATGGATGGATGCAATTTTGAAGGGGCGGATCTGACAGGCGCCTGGTTTCATGGCTGTAGTATGAAGGGGGCCTGTCTGCGGGATGCCTGGATACCGGGAGCCGGCTTTGACGGTGCGGATCTGGAAGGGGCTGTTCTGGAAGGGGCTTACAGTGACTGCCGGATCAGCTATGATCTGTGGCTGCGTCCGGACAATGAGTGGGCCAGCTTTACAGGCTGCTGTCTGAGAGGCGCAGACTTTACATACAGCGATATTGAATGTGCCGATTTTACGGGAGCCGATCTGACAGGCGCCGTATTTCAGGAAGATCACAGAGAATATTATAAGATGGAACCAAAGCAGAGAGAGCAGGTGCGGTTTTTACAGTTCTGACAAAGAGCGCAGGGAACGGGAGTGGATTTATGGATTATTTTTTACTAAAACCATTGGAAGGCGGGAGCCGGTTTCGGATTTTGAATCAGGATCCGGATATCCTGCTCTGCGGCATAACCAGAAAGGGAGAGGCGCCGGACTTTACCCTGTATCCCTGTCCGCTGATCAGTAACCGGTTCAAAGAGCTGCTGGAACAGTATCTGCCGGAAATGGAGTTTACGCCCTGTGTGCTGGAAGGATGTGGGCAACCGGATTTCTGGGGATTTCATCCTGCCATGCAGGCGGTGGAACAGGCCAGGTTCAGGCCGGACGGATCGGTGGAGGCAGTCCGGCCAATGGGGCTTTTGCCGATTTTTCTGGTACCTGGCTATAAAAAAGTATCTTATGTGGTAAATCTGGCGCTGGCGGAAAGCCTGCTGCGGCGGGGATATGTGAATCTGGGGCTGGAACGGATCGGAACACTTCCCTGAGAGGAGGAATGGCATGAGCAAAGCAATGGTTGGTGCGAAGGCTGTCAAGGGACCGCGGATCAAACCGACAGACTGTAAAAAAAAGGGAGCCTGCCCCTGCAATCCATTTCTGCGTTGCAGCGGACGGCGTCCTTATGGAAATGAGGTATGGGGCAATCCGGAGAGAAGAGCGCAGGCTATGCAGGGGATTGCCTATGGCGGCCATGAGCCGGTGGATAAGGATGCGGCGCTGGAGCTGTTTCGGAAAATCCGGGAGAAGGCCAAAAAAGAACCAAGGAATCCTTTTTACAGAAATCTGGAAGGGCTGATTGACAAAGAAAAAGGGCGCGTGCTGATTCTGCCTGAAATAACGGAAGGAGAAATCAATGCACAGATTGCAAAGCTGCAGTCGGGAACCCATAATGCAGCGGAATTTACATTTTTCCAGAAATCTATGGCCATAAGAGCCAATCTGGTGAGAAACGGACTTGTTATGCGGTCGGATATCTATGTGACGGGATACCGGGGAAAGAAAAAGACAGAGTCTAAAGACATGATTCCCTATTCCGGCGGCTATACACCGGAGCAATGGTCGCTGGATCATGTGCAGGTCAGAGCAAAGGGAGGCTGTAACCGGTTCTGCAACGGGGCGCTTCTCCAGGTTCAGGATAACTGCAGCGGCAAAAATGACAGGGGGCCCGGATGTCCCTGCGTGGATGTCAGAAAAAAGGGAGCGGCCAAAGATGACGGACAGGATGATTTTAAATATAAAGTAACCAAAGAAGGAAAAAAATATTCGCTTTATGAATGTACCACATATTGTGTTAACAAAAAGAACAAGGCAGAGAATATGCCGACTGATACGCCGGGCTCTATCCAGCAGTATAAAGATGTCTGCTGTGCGGATGATCCCCGTTATCCCAGGAAAAAGGCGGTTTTGAAACGGGAAGTAGAGAAAATATGCAAATCATGATAACTGGCAGGGAGGAAAAGCGTGGACGGTTTTGACGGCAGAGAGAAAAAGGAACTGGCGATAAACGGGGCTGCATTGTGGGAGGGCTGTATACTGGCCTCCTGTGTGCATGGGGTGATGCTGCCGGAGTATCCGTTTATACTGCCGGAGCACGTATGGTCGGGCGGCATCTATGTAACCAGAAATGAGGAGGGCGGAAAGGCAGCGCTTTATTTTTCCGAAAACAGGGAAGTGATACTGGGTATGTTTCAGGATTTCAGAAGCGAGCGCACGGAACTGGTCCTTTCCGGGGAGTATGCCATGTCCCATTATCAGGATGCGCCGGAAGAGATCAGGAGGATGGCACAGGCACTGACTTTCCTGTTTGAGGCTCAGGGCGGCGAAAAGCGGCTGCCGTTTGTGACAGCCGGGATCTGGGGAGAGAACGGGAAGATTTTTTGCAGGGATACACAGGAGGACTGGCTTCTGCATGGCGGGCATATCCTGGAGACTCAGATGCTGCCGTTTACAGAAGCTATGGAAAGATATCAGGTGCACTGTTCTATGGATGAGCGCAGGATGGAAATTGCGGAACGCATTTACCGGGAGCGGATACAGTCACCGTCGGGACAGGCAGTTCTGACAGAAGAAGAGATCAATGCTCTGGCAGCCACAGGTCCCTGTAATATGGAGGCCTGTCAGGAGGTATTCGGGAAGTTTGGCATAATGTTTGCAGAGGCAGAATAGTCAAAACTGTACTTTCTTCATAGGATGGAAATAAGGAAAACAGAATGGGTGATTTCCATGACATGTGAAGAAAAGGTGCAATCGAAAGAGTACAGGGAGATTTTGCGGGATTATACACTGACAGAAGCAGAGATATCGGAAGGGCTGTATGACTATTGCAGGGTGGAGGTGGATTCCAATCTGTATATTGTTTATTACAGACCTGTGGTGGGGATGCCAAATGACATCAGTCTGTTTCCCTATTATGAGATACCCAAATGCTATGGGCTGATGCAGCAGGAGGAACTGGGGGAAAATCAGATTTTTGATTCTCTGGCGCTGTCCGCATCCGGTATCCTGCAGACTCAGCGCCAGCCGCTGGAACTGACCGGCCGGGGTGTAATACTGGGATTTATTGATACCGGGATCCGGTATACCCAGGATGTATTCCGGGACGGCAGCGGCGCCAGCAGAGTGCTGACGATCTGGGATCAGACGATCAATGACGGCCCTGCGCCGGAAGGATTTCTGTATGGGACCGAATATGGAAGCGAGCAGATCAATGAAGCGCTGCAGTCGGAATCACCTAGGGAAATCGTTCCAAGCTGGGACAATGACGGGCATGGAACGGCTATGGCCAGTGTGGCGGCAGGCAGTATTCTGGATGGCGGACGAAGTTTTGTGGGAGCGGCGCCAGATGCGGATATCGTAGTGGTAAAGCTGCGGGAAGCAAAGCAGTATTTAAGGGAATATTATATCCTGCCGGAAGGCGTGTCAGCCTATTCGGAAGCGGATATTCTGATGGCAGTGAAATATCTGGAAGGCTTTGCAGTGGCGCTGGAACGTCCGGTGATTATCTGCCTGGGAATCGGGACCAACTATGGCAGCCATACCGGTTCTTCGGTTCTGGACCGGTATCTGAATATCATATCCCAGAGAAGGAGCAGGGCAATCGTTGTCTGCGGAGGCAATGAAGGTGCTGCCGGACATCATGTACAGGGACTTACCAGTATGGAGCCTCAGAGTGTGGAAATGCGGGTGGGAGAAGGCGAAAACGGGTTTTTGATGGAGGTGTGGGCAGAGGGACCGAACCGATACCGGATGACACTGCGTACCCCCGGCGGAGAGACCATCAACCGGATCACAGGAAGTGACCGGAGGACAGAAGTATACAGCTTTGTCTTTGACCGGACGCTGGTGACCATTGACAGTTTCCTGCTGGAAGAGGCCACCGGCAGAAGCCTTTTGATCTTTCGGTTTGTAGAACCCACACAGGGCGTATGGACGTTTACCATCGAAGCGGATGTGGCCATTGCCGGAGGAAACTTTAATATCTGGCTTCCCATTGAGGATTTTCTGCAGGATGATACCCATTTTCTGCGTTCCGACCCGGAGATTACGCTGACGGCGCCGTCGATGGCGGATGCGATGGTTCTTATAAGGGAACAAAAAATTGGAAACAAGCTATATTCAAAATCTTTTGACGATGCCATGAAGGGCATTTTTTTATGCCATGAAATCTGTATGAAAAAGGGTATATGAGAAAACTAAAGTCAAAAGTGATTGAAAATTTGATAGCGGCCCATCCAACCAGCGCGGAGGTGGATTTTATCATATGGCTTTCCAGATACCAGAATGACGCCGGGATGGTCAGAGGGGTTTATTATAAATCCGTCTGTAAAGACCTGCAGATAGCGTCCCAGAGCTTCTATAACGTGATCAGAAGCCTGGAGGAAAAAGAAATCATAAAGGTAAGCAAAGACAATACTTACTTTGGCGACTGGGATATCGAGATCATGGGGAATGATTTTTCAAAGGCATCCCTGCGCCCGGGGAAGGCGGCAGAAAATTACCTGGATATGGGGAAGGATGTATTCTATGATCCGGATTTCTTTGCCCTGAAGGCAAACGAAAAGCTGATGACGATGCTCTATATGATCTATGGCAACGCTGGCAGCGGCCGTTACCATATTGGGACCCGGCTCTTTTTTGAAAAGTACACGGACCTTTTCCGGGTAAAAAAGCGTGCCCTGCAGAACTATCTGAACCGGATCCGGAAATTCTTTTCCATTGGCGTGAAGGACAGACAATACTGGATCAGGCCCCTGCAGAAAAGCCAGGGCAGAGAGAGCGGCCATACAGACAGATCAGAACGGGCAAAGCAGATCGCGGGAAGCCTCTGCAGAAGATTCCGCCTGGAAAATCCCGTACAGGCCCTTTCGGCCATCCGGGAACTGGTAGAGCAATATACTTATAATATCAGTGCAGATTTGGAACCGGTCTTTATGGAAAGCATCAAAGACCTGCTGAGCAGGAGGAACGGCTCTGCAAACCCGCGCAGATGGAAAAGGAGGGAGATCAACAAAAAATTCCTGCACAAAATCTTTCTGGAGCACCTTCCGAAAGAAGCACTTTCATAGGGAAGGATAACGCCTGTATTGACAGGCTTTTTGTTGTACAACAAATTTGATATTTTCAGATCAGAAGAACACAGAGCCAGGCAGCTCTGTTTTTTTATTGCCATAAAATTGCAGGAGCCGGTTTCACTGTGGATAAAAATGAGCTTTGTTCTAATTTTACAACATAAAAGAGAAGAGGCAGATTCCAGTTTTGCAACACAGAAAAAGAAAGCATTCCAGATTTACAGCAAAGTCAGCAAAATAATTCTAAAAACAGGACAGAAAACAAAGGACAGCATTCCAAAACCATGCATGTATGAAATGTAAGAAAACACAGGAATTGTGAACGTTTCAGATCAAAAACGGAGGGGAGCATATTTCCTCTCCTATATTGGTTTTATCAATTGCCATCCTGGTAATATACTTCATCTGCGCACAGCGCTTTTTAGAGCAAGTTTCACCTGTTACAAAAACAATCGTTCTTGTCCCCGGATATTTTTTCCCCTATAATATGCTTAGATAATGAATAAGGAGAGATGGGAGGATGGAAATGGAATTGTTTAATATCATCTGCGGCGTATGTTCTGTGCTGGGTTTGGCAGTATCGGTTTTTGGTGCTTCCAAAGTGATAAAAAAAGTGAAACATGTGAACAAGCGTATTACCAACAATTTAAAAGAGGTTCAGATCGGAGGCGATTATACGGGAGGGAACAAAAAGACTGGAAAGTAGAGGTATATTTTACAATGCCAGTATGGAGTCAGATAGCGGGAGGCGGCTATGTGGAAGTGGATAAAAAAACAAGGAACTAAAATCATAAATAAATTGTTCTTTACAAATATAGGCGGGGATTATGTCGGCCGGGATAAGATTGTACATGAGCATT